>NZ_BCWY01000089.1 GCF_001894825.1 Rhodococcus jostii NBRC 16295
TCAAACGTAGGAGGACCTGGCAACTCACCTGTGTTCCGATGTGAAACACATTGGACCCCGAACTTGTGCACATGATGAGGGGACACCTGACAGCCCACCCTGAACGAGGTAGTCCCCCGATGCATGCATTCGCCGTCCTTCCCGACGACAGCACGATCCACGACCTGGATATCCCGACCCCGAGCCCCGAAGGCCGGAAGGTCCTCTTGAAAGTGACGCGGGCCGGCGTCTGCCACACCGATACCCACCTGCGCGCGGGTGGATACGATCTGGGCAGCCGCGGGCTGATGAGCATGAAGGACCGCGGCATCGAGTACCCGATGGTGCTCGGCCACGAGGTGGTCGGCATCGTCGAACAGGTCGGCGACGACGTGGAATCCGTTCGCCCGGGCGATGTGCGGCTGATCTACCCGTGGATCGGCTGCGGCGAATGCCGCCACTGCCGCGGCGGTAACGACAACCGTTGTGCTGCAGGAAGAAACCTGGGCGTGGCCCGCCACGGCGGCTACGCCGAGTACATTCTGGTGCCCGACGAGAAGTACCTCGTGGACATCGAGGGCATCGACCCGAGTTGGGCTGCAACCCTGGCCTGTTCGGGTCTCACCGCCTACAGCGCCGTGGACAGGATACTTCCCCTCGAACCGGATGAGCCCGTCGTCCTCTTCGGCGCGGGAGGCCTCGGTCTCACCGCCGTCGCGTTACTCCGTGCCCGGGGCCACCGCAACATCTGCGCGGTCGATGTCGCCGAGGGGAATCTCTCCCTGGCCCGGAACATGGGCGCGTCGAGCGCAGTATTGTCCGGGCCCGGCAGCGGGGCCAAAGACATCCGACAAGCGATCGGCGGACCTGCGAGCGCCGTCGTCGACTTCGTCAACAACGGAGTCACCGCCACGTCGGCTTTCGAGGTCCTGACCAAGGCGGGGCACATGGTCCAGGTCGGACTCTTCGGCGGCGAAGTCACCATCCCGACCGCACTGCTGGCCCTGCGCATGATCCACATCGAGGGCAGCTTCGTGGGGACGCTCTCGCAGCTGCAGGACCTGGTACGGATCGCGCAGAGCGGAAAGCTGCCGAACATCCCCGTGGTCGAACGGGCACTGTCCGCCACGGAGGTGTCCCGCGCCCTGGACGACCTCACCGCCGGAGGCGTTGCTGGACGCATCGTCTTGACTGCTTGACACTGGGATGGTGATGGAAAAGTCACGCCGCGAGGACGAGGTCCGGAGTGCCCGCGAACTGCTGATCACGCAGGGGCTGGTCCGGGCTTCCGTTCCCGCGTCCCTCGTCGCCGAGGAGATCGAGCAAAGCTGGCGTCGTTCGGTCTCGCACCGCGTCGATCCCGGGGCCGGACCCCACATTCTGGGGGAGATCGACCCGGACAGCGCCATCCTGCGTGCCGCAGGCCGGATCCTGGACCAGTGGCAGACCAACCTCACCGACTCGCGGATGACCCTCTTCCTGGCCGACGAGGACGGACGCATCGTGTCCCGCCGCATTGTCGACACCCAGGACGAGCGGGCACTGGACCAGGCCAACGCAGTGGAAGGTTTCGACTTCTCCGAACAGTCCTTGGGCACCAACGGGCTCGGCACCCCCATCGAGTCGCGGGGGATCGTATTCGTCCGCGGCACCGAGCATTTCAACGATGCGCTCGCCCAACTGGCCTGTGCGGGCGCTCCCATCAAGCACCCCATCACCGGGCGGATCGTGGGCTCACTGTCCATCGCTTCGCACATCGACGTTGCCAGCCCATTGATGGTCGCGATGGTGCGGCAGGCCGGATATCAGATCGCCGAAGCGCTCGAGCTGATGGCCGACTCCAGGGACCTCGAGCTGGCGCGCACCTACCGCCTCTTCCGGTCCTCGCGGCACCCGGTCCTGGTCATGAACTCGGAAACGGTCATGACGGACCTGCCCGCCCTCGCCCACTTCGACGCGGAGTCCCACGCCGACTTGTGGGAAAAGCTACGCCGACACCGCTGGGATCAGGACGAACTGCAACTCGAGTTGCCCACGCTCGGCACCGAGGCCATGGTTCGGCGCCTCGGCCGCGCCGGTCAAGACTCGATCTTCGCGCTGGAGTTCACCGAGCAGGCCGCAGCGGCAGCATCCGGACAGGTGACCGTCGCGCCCGACCCGGACAGTGCGGCCACACCTGCCGGCGGCGTTGCGGCCGACGGCGCGGCGTCCCATCGGGCTCGGCCGACCCCGTACAGCGACGTGCAACGGCAGCTCACCACTTCCGGAGACGTCGACGGGCTCATTCACGTCGTGGGAGGCCCCGGCACCGGGAAACGCCACCAGGCCTCGAGATGGCTGCGCCAACAGACCGGCCAGGAGCCGGAGGTCGTCACCGCCCGCGACCTCGCTGCGGATGACGCGGACTGGGCCAGAGGGGAAGCCACGTTGCGCGAAGGCCGCGGGATCATTGTGGTGGGAGGAGACGATCTCTCCGACGACCTGCGCGCGCGTCTCGGGGACTTCGCCGTGCTCCCGCGCCCCGGAGTACCCCCGGGCGCCCGGATCATCCTCACCGAACGCACCGACGATGCAGACCAGGACGGTGCAGACGCCGTTCCGGCAGCGGTACGCGTTCCCTCCCTCACGGAACTGCGCGACGAGCTGCCCGACATCGTGCGTGCGGTCGCTGCCGAGCTCTTCCCGGGCGCGCCGGCCCTGCGGTTCTCCCCCGCTGCGCTCCAGTGCCTGTTGGCCTGGCGTTGGCCCGGCAACGTCGCCGAGTTGACCAGGCTCCTCACCGCCCTGCCGTATCCGGTTCGCAGCGGCCTGATTCAGACCAAGGACCTGCCCGCACCCATGCGACAGACTGCCTGGTCCTCGCTGAGCCGCTACGAGCAGGCGGAGCGCGAGACGATCGAGGGCGCCCTGCGCGAAGCAGACGGCAACAAGGCGCGCGCCGCCAAGATTCTGGGCATCGGCCGGACCACCCTGTACCGCAAGATGCGGGCCCTGAAAATCAATGCCGACGAACGGATGATCGCACCCGGTCGGTGACCTCGGATTGACGGGACGAACGGGACGCTCGTTGCGTCAGATCGAACGAGCGTCCCGTTCGTGCGAGAGCAAACCGGGGTTCTGGCAGAGCGCATCGTAAATTGCTGCGTACCAGTCGAAGTGATTCGCGTCATAAGCTACTCGCCCGTAACCTACGGAACCGTAACTTACGGTACCGTAGGCGCATGGCGATATCGGACATCAAGGAATATGCGCACCTGACGGATGCCGACGTCGAGGCCATCGGCCGCGACCTCGATGCGATCCGGCGGGACATCGAGGAATCCCGTGGTGAACGCGACGCCCGGTACCTCCGCAACACCATCCGGCTGCAACGCGGCCTCGAACTCGGCGGCCGGGCGGTGCTCTTCGGCTCCCGCAAGCGTGCGCTGTGGGTGCTGGGCACCGGGATGCTCTCCTTGTCGAAGATCATCGAGAACATGGAGCTCGGGCACAACGTGATGCACGGGCAGTGGGACTGGATGAACGACCCCGAAGTGCACTCCGTGAACTGGGAATGGGACAACGCCGATCCGTCGGCACACTGGAAGATCACCCACAACTACGCGCACCACAAATACACCAACGTCCTCGGCATGGACGACGATGTGGGATTCGGCCTGCTCCGCGTCACCCGTGACCAGCGCTGGAAGCCGTTCTACCTCGGCAACATCGCCTACAACGCGATCCTGGCGGCGCTGTTCCAGTACGGACTCGCGATCCAATTGCTCGAGCTGGGCAAAGTGACCCGGGGCCGGGACGACCGCGAACTCACCAAGGCGCGCGGCAAGGAAGTGATCGCCAAGCTCGGCAGGCAGACCCTCAAGGACTACGTCGTGTACCCGGCACTGACCGGCAAGGCATGGAAGTCCACGGTCAAGGCCAACGCGGCCGCCAACCTCGTCCGCAATCTCTGGACCAACGCCGTGATCTTCTGCGGTCACTTCCCGGACGGCGCCGAGAAGTTCACCAAGACGGACGTCGACAACGAGACGCACGCTCAGTGGTACCTGCGGCAAATGCTCGGATCCGCGAACATCTCGGGCGGCCCCGTCATGGACTTCATGACCGGTAACCTGAGCTATCAGATCGAGCACCACATCTTCCCGGACCTGCCATCCAACCGCTACCACGAGATCTCCATCCGCGTGAAGCAGCTGTGCGCGAAGTACGACCTGCCGTACACGACCGGCCCGCTCGCGGTGCAGTACTGGAAGTCCTGGCGCACCATCGCGAAGCTCTCGCTTCCCGACAAGTACCTCACGGACACCCGCGACGCAGCGCCCGAGACCGCGTCCGAAGCCGGGTTCGGCGGTGCCCCCGCCACCGATCCACTTACCGGCCGCCGAATCGGCCTGGCGACGACGATCGAGAAGAAGCGCAAACGCGGTCCCGTCCGCCGACTCCTCGGAATGCGCTGACCATCAATTGTGAAGGACACCATGCCGAATGAACAGATCCCCGACAGTGAACCGTCGAGGATCTGTTCCTTGGAGGCTTTCTCGGTGGGTCAACTCATCGTTGCGTCTGCGGGGCGTTGGGCAGGACCAGAGTGTTCGGCCGAACGCAGTCGACCGATCAGATCTGCGGACCTCGGACCGCCGAGCAATTCCGCCGGGGTCCTCGACGTCTCGCGCATTCCGATAACGGCGATCGCACCGATTCCGGTGGCGATCGAGCCGAAGAATGCAACCGGAAGCCAGCCCGACGGACCCGCGCTGAGGAGCAGGGCTGCGATCAGCGGGGCGAATCCTGCAAGGAGGTTACCGATCTGGTTGCTGACGGCCATTCCCGTGAATCGGACGGGTGCGGGGAATTGCTCGGCGAAGAACGACGTCCAGACGCCGTTGTAGCAGCTGAAGAACAGGGACATGTTGATGAACGCGAAGATCGCGATCATCAGGATATTCGTTGTCGAGATCGCCCACAGGTACGCGAAGATGGAGAGCGCACCGCCGACGGCGCCGATCAGCATCGTTCGCTTCCGGCCGATGACGTCGGAGAGGTAACCGGCTGCGGGGATGCCGAAGATCGACAGCGCTATCGCCCCGGAGATGACTGCGAGCATCGCACTCCGATCCACCCCGACGGAGGTGGCATACGACAGGCTGAACACGGCGAACAAGGTTTGCATCGACGCCATCAGTGATGCTCCGGCAACACGGATCACGTCGCGCCAGTGATACTTGATCACGTCGTTCAGCGGTCGCTTCCGGACTGCACTTCCCTCTTTCGCTTCGGTGAACGCCGGAGTTTCGTCCAGATGGCTGCGCACGTAGTAGGTGATGACGACGACTACGGCGCTGAGCCAGAATGGAATTCGCCAGCCCCAGGTGTACAGCAGGTCGTGGGGCAACATCGCGACCGGGAGAAACACGACGGTGGCCAGTGAGCAGCCGACCGCGTAGCCGACCATCACGAAACTGGTGAAAAATCCCCTGCGCCCGACCGGGGAATGTTCCACCGTCAACGTCGACGCTCCCGCCGATTCGGCTCCCGCGGAGAATCCTTGAACGACGCGGAGGGCGACCAGCAGTACCGGGGCCAACAGACCCACCTGTGCGTATGTGGGAAGACACCCGATGGCAAAGGATGCGACACCCATCATCACGACCGTGGCCAGCATGACGCGTTTGCGGCCGAGTCGGTCGCCGAAATGTCCCATCACCACCGCGCCGACAGGGCGTGCCACGTACCCCACCGCGAAGGTGGCGAATGATGCGATGAGCGCGACGGCAGGGTTGCCGGAGGGGAAGAACAGCACGTTGAAGACGAGAGCGGCTGCCGCGCCGTACACGAAGAAGTCGTAGTACTCCAATGCGCTGCCGAGGAGTGCGGCTGTCGCCGCGCGACGGGGAGTCATCGCGGATGGCGACGAAGTCGTACTTGTCATGTGTTTCTCCTGGAGCAGGCGGACGGGGCCAGAGAGTGTTGTGACCCTCTGCATCGGCGGGGCGACATTGTGATGGCCGCCACGGCGTGTGGGTCAAACGTAAGAGCATGTTCCAACCCACTTGTGTTCCGCTTTGGAACACCGCGACAACGGGTAGCTGACCGATCCTGGAAGCACCACACGCCGCACTTGGCGTGCCGAGGCTCGCCGGCGCGCGAGCTGACGATCGGTTCGATTTTCAGGAGACAAACGTGACCACCACCGTGAGCAGTGATCCGTGCACCCATCCGGACGACGACTTCCGCGACATCCTGACCGCGGCCAAGGACTCTCCCGCGCACAGGGTCGACGTCACTCTCGGCTCCGGTGACTGGTGGGCGCTCGCTGCGTGCCGCGATACCGAACTGGCAGTGTTCTTTTCGCCTGACGATGAACGCGGCCGCGCCCGCGACCGGCGCGAAACGCAGGCTCGGCAGATTTGCAGGCCCTGCCCCGTGCTCGTGCAGTGCCGCAATCACGCGCTCGTGGTGGGTGAAACCTACGGTGTTTGGGGTGGCATGACGGAAGGGGACCGACGAAAACACAGCCGCCGACGACGCCGCGGTGAGCGTCAACCGCTCGAATCCCTGCACACGCGAACCGTCGCCGCCGTCCCGCGGATCCGAGAGTCCGCTCCCCGTTGTCGGGCGCGGTCGACACCGGCCGGATGATCGCCGCACAACTCGGGACCAGTGTCACGGGAACATATTCCGACCTGATCGGACGATGCTACGGCTCCGCCGAAGGGCTCACCCACGCGGTCAGCGAGGTCGAATAGACAGGCGTGTGGCGAGTACGGTCGGTCACCTCACGCCCCGCTTTCTTCCATGCCATTGGATAATGAGCTAAGCAATGGCATGCATGCTGGGTGGCATCGATTATTGGGACCGAACCATCTCACTGAGCAGCGAACTGCAGGCATTGACGGAGGAAGCGGCGACCGAACTCACCCGTTTCGACGTCGAGATCGGCCACATCACCGCCCCGTTCGCCTCCATTCTGCTGCGCACCGAGAGTGCGTCGAGGTCGGCGATCGAGAACCTCACCAGCGGGGCGCGGCACATTGCGCTGGCCGAACTCGGCGAGCACGCCTCTCGCAACGCCCGCCTGATCGTCGGAAATGTCCGGGCCATGCAAGCAGCTTGGAACTGTCCGACGCCATCGACGTCGAGGGCGATCCTGCGGACGCATCGTTCGGTGCGGTCGCCAACGGCCGCACCCTCGTGCAGGACCTGGAATCTGTTCGCGCCGACTGGCGCAGCCGTGTGACGGTGCGGCGCGGCGGTACACCGCCACGTGGACTTCCTTCTGCACCAACCGGCGGTGGAGGGCAAGCTCGTCGCGTCCACTGTCGGGGTGACCGGCGCGAACGCGCAGATCGCGATCGACCGCCTGGTCGACGCCGGAATACTCACCCAGATCACCGACGGACGACAGAACGGGATCTGGCAAGCGAAGGACGTGGTCCGCGTGCTGGACGAGTTCGCCGTCCGCGCCAAACGCCGCCGACAGTGAATGCGGTGTTCCGCGCCATCGATTGAGGCCCCGTCACCCGTTCCGCTATCGCCTCACAGACGGAGTCCCCTGCCGAAGCACATACCGGCTACGCATCCGGGCCGATCTGACGGCGATTGCCGTGCCCGCCAGGCAGACACGGCAATCGCCGACCTCGGGCACCGCCAGTCACGAACTTCCGGCGACTCCGGAATCGCGGCAGACGATGCCGACAACGACCGGACTATCCGACGGTTGCGGCTGCGGCATCCTCGGCCGGAACGCCCGTTCGGATGAGCCGATCGAATGCGCTCAGCGCGGCGGTTGCTCCGGCACCCGCGGCGATGACGATCTGCTTGTACGGCACGGTGGTGCAGTCGCCGGCAGCGAAGACGCCGGGTACCGAGGTCTGACCCCGGTCGTCGATGACGATCTCGCCGCGATCGGACAACTCGACGCTCCCGGCCAGCCACTCCGTGTTGGGCAGCAGACCGATCTGGACGAAGACACCCTCGATGTCGAGCGTGTGAGATGTTTCGGTCGTGCGGTCCTGGTAGGCCAGACCGGTGACCTTGTTGCCGTCCCCGAGGACCTCCGTCGTGAGCGTGCTCAGGAGGATGTCCGCGTTGGGGAGGCTGCGCAGCTTGCGCTGCAACACCTCGTCGGCGCGGAGCACCGAGTCGAACTCGATGAGAGTGACGTGCTCGACGAGACCTGCGAGGTCGATTGCCGCCTCGACGCCGGAGTTGCCACCACCGATCACGGCGACGCGCTTGCCCTTGAAGAGCGGTCCGTCGCAGTGCGGGCAGTAGGTCACACCCTTGTTCCGGTAGGTGTCCTCGCCGGGCACGTTCATCGAGCGCCACCGCGCACCCGTGGACAGAACCACCGTGCGGGCGAGCAGGGAAGCGCCGCTGTCCAATTCGATCTCGACGAGACCGCTGTCGGTGACCGCCGGAACGAGCTTCGCTGCCCGCTGCGTGTTCATGATGTCGACGTCGTACTGACGGACGTGGTTCTCGAGCGCTGCCCCGAGCTGAGGGCCCTCGGTGTGGGGAACGGAGATGTAGTTCTCGATCGCCATGGTGTCGAGTACCTGACCGCCGAAACGTTCGGCAGCGACACCCGTGCGAATTCCCTTGCGCGCGGCGTAGACCGCGGCAGCGGCGCCGGCCGGGCCACCGCCGACGACGAGGACATCGAAGGGATCCTTCTCCGCGATCGCGGCGGCGGCACGGTCGGCGGCGCCGACGTCGAGCTTGCCGATGATCTCCTCCAGGCTCGTCCGGCCCGAGCCGAAGAGTTCACCGTTGAGGAACACCGTCGGCACCGCCATGACCTGACGGCCTTCGACCTCGTCCTGGAACAAGGCGCCGTCGATCGCGACGTGGCTGATGCGCGGATTGAGCACGCACATCAGGTTCAGGGCCTGCACGACGTCCGGGCAGTTCTGGCAGGACAACGAGTAGTAGGTCTCGAAGTGGAAGTCCCCGTCGAGGTCGCGGACCTGCTCGAGCAGTTCGGGCGCCTCCTTCGACGGGTGGCCGCCGACCTGGAGCAAAGCGAGTGCGAGCGAGGTGAACTCGTGTCCGAGGGGGATGCCCGCGAAGCGGACCGCGATGTCGGTGCCACTGCGGCGGACAGCGAACGACGGGCGTCG
Organism: Rhodococcus jostii NBRC 16295; assembly: GCF_001894825.1. GTDB lineage: Bacteria > Actinomycetota > Actinomycetes > Mycobacteriales > Mycobacteriaceae > Rhodococcus_F > Rhodococcus_F jostii. Next base: position 9,102 of record NZ_BCWY01000089.1, read on the forward strand.
CGTGTCGTCGTCGCGGCGTTCGTAGGTGATCTTCTCCGACATCGCCGCGATCTCGGTGAGCAGGTCGGCGAGTTCGGCCGACTTGGGTCCGTCATCGAGCGAGGACACGAGCTCGATAGGCAGGGTCAGCCTGTCGAGCAGGGACTTCAGTTGGCCGGCGAGCGAGGCTTCGAGCATGCGGATCTACTCCATCGATCGGGAGGACATGGGATCGGGAACCGAACGACCTGGTGCAGGTGGTCCGGAAAGTGTTGGTGCGACACCGATTGCCCCCACGGGAGCTGAGCACCGGGAACCGAGCGCACGGGCTCAGGAAACCTGAGCCCGTGCCTACGGTGCGACTGGGCTGCGTCAGATCTTGCCGACGAGGTCCAGCGACGGAGCGAGGGTCTCTTCGCCCTCTTCCCACTTGGCCGGGCAGACCTCTCCGGGGTGCGACCGGACGTACTGGGCGGCCTTGACCTTGCGAACCAGCTCGGCGGCGTTGCGCCCGATGCCTTCTGCGGTGACCTCGGTGAACTGGATGACGCCGTCGGGGTCGACGAGGAAGGTGCCGCGATCGGCCAATCCCTCGTTCTCGCGGAGGACCTCGAAGTTCTTGCTGATCTCCTGGGTCGGGTCACCGATCATGGCGTACTTGATCTTGCCGATGGTGTCGGACGATCCGTGCCATGCCTTGTGCGTGAAGTGCGTGTCGGTGGACACCGAGAAGACCTCGACGCCGAGGCGCTGCAGTTCCTCGTGGTGGTCGGCGAGGTCGCCGAGTTCCGTCGGGCAGACGAAGGTGAAGTCGGCCGGGTAGAAGTAGAAGACCGCCCACTTGTCCTTGATGTCGTCCGCGGACACGGTGATGAACGCGCCGTCCTTGAAAGCGTTCGCGGCGAAGGGCTTGATCTGCGTGTTGATCAGGGCCATTGAAACCTCTATTCGGTGGAGACGGGAAGCCGACAACGAGAACGCTATCCAGCAGATTGGAATAGGTCCAATCTATGAGACCTATTCGATAGATTGAGTGGGGCTATCAATGCGTGCCGAATCCGCAGCAATCGCAGGTCAGTGCCACACTCCACCTACTCCGCCCGATGCCGTCTCCGCACGGGTGGTGTGACCACCGCGACACCCCGCACCCCGCGACTCCGCGAGGCGGAGGCAGCGGCGCCGGCTCAGGAGTGCAGGGGCGCTTGCAGAAGCGTCCGGTCGTCGCCCGGAGCGCTCACTCCGAGCGTCGTCGCATCCGACATCGGTAGCCCCACCGCCAACTCCATCGACATCGTCTTGTCGCCACCGGCGATGAAACTGCCGGCATTCATGCGACTTCCGTCCGCCCGCTGGAGCCAGACGTTGTAGGTGCGACCCTGAGGGAGGCCGGCGACGTCGAGACTGATGCCGGTTCCCCAGGCCCGGTTCTCCACCCGAGCGGACGCCTCCACACCCGCGGACAGCACCGTGAACGCCACCGACTGCCCGGGCGGGGTAGTCGAGGTGACCGAGCGCAGAACGAACCCGCCGGTCACCAGGCCCACAGCGATCACGGCGGCCGCAGCCGCGACGGCGATCCGCCGGTACCGCTGCCGTCCGCGTTCGCGGTCGACGGCGCCGAAGATCGCGTCGGGCAGTGTCGACGACGGCCGGGGTGACGGGTCGGTGAGCCGGTCCGGGTCGGCCGCCGAGAGGGCCTCCGCCACCGGACCCAGTCCACGCAACTCGGCGCGGCACTGCGGGCAGCCGTCCAGGTGGGCGCGAAGCGTGATGGTCTCGCGGTCGTCGAGGCGTCCGAGCGCGTACATCCCCAGCATGGTGTGCATCTGCCGGCAGCGGTCAGTGGTCACCGTGCCACCCCATTTCTTCGAGTACGAGTCGGAGCGCCTTCAGCGCGTAGTACACACGACTGCGGACGGTGCCCACGGGAATGCCGAGTTGTTCGGCCACCTCGGCGGCGGGCCGGTCACGGAGATGAATCTCGACCAGGACGAGGCGGTGCTGATCCGACAGTCGCCGCAGCGCCTCCTCCACCTCGAGCCCGACCAGCAGTTGTTCGAGGGGACGCTCGGGTGCGGGCAGGTCGGGCGGCGCAGCGTCGGCGAGCGTGGGCCGGGCGGCACGAGCCCGGGTCGCGTCGATCACCACGTTGCGGCAGATCGCGTACAGCCAGGTCCGCAGCGTCGAACGCTGCGGGTCGTACCGGTCCGCCCCGCGCCACGCCCGCAGGAACGTCTCCTGCACCGCTTCCTCTGCGCGACCCCGGTCGCCGAGGGAGCGGTAGGCGAGGGCGAACAGTTCCCTCCCGTGCTCGTCGTAGGCGGCTCGCAACACCGTGTCGTCGTCCAGCCCGCCGCCGGAGCGGTCCCCGCGTGTGCGCACGATACGTAGCCGCACCACTCACCTCCCGAAACACCGGATCTGGCGTCGGCCCGCCCGACGCCCACCGAGGTATACGGGCGCGGGCGGCGCGGCGTTCACTTCGAATTCTGTCACCCGGATACGCGGACGCTTCGGGGGCCGGTGAACGCAGCCCGCCGACCATCCGTACTCCCCTTCGTCACCCGCCCACTGGGCAACAACGAACGGAGACCCACGAACATGGTGAAGAAATCGATTCTTGCGGCTGCCTGCGCCGGCAGCGCCATCGTGCTGATGTCGGCGTGCGGCACCGCCACCGACGACGCCCGGACTCAGCCGCCGGCGACCCCGGCGGCCGGCGGGCAGGTGGAGCTCGGCGCCCGGGACACGGCGCTCGGCCGGGTGCTGACCGACGGCGACGGTTTCACGCTCTACCGGTTCGACGAGGACACCGCCGACACCATCCGGTGCACCGGTCCCTGCGCCCAGATCTGGCCGCCCTCGCTCGGCGCACCCGACCCCGAGGCCACCCTCGCCGCCCGCGCGGATGTCACGACGCGGCCGGACGGAACCGAGCAGACCACCTACGACGGCCACCCGCTCTACCGGTTCGCGAAGGACACCGCGCCCGGGCAGACCAGCGGCGACGGCGTCAAAGGAACCTGGCACGTGGTGACGGTCGACTCCGCCCATGGATGACGCCACCATTCCCCCCGTTCAGGCGAGCCGCCCGCCGGTCAGCCGGCGCAGTGCCCTGTTCGGGCTGGCCGCGGTCGGTGCGATCGCGGCAGTGGACGTCGGCGGGTTCCTGTGCGCGGCTGGGGCACTGGACGCCGACACCCTGACCCCGGCGCGGCTGACCGACCGGTTCGAGGAGGTCGCCGGACACCACGACGGATTCCGGCGCAATCACGCCAAGGGAGTCAGCGCGACCGGATACTTCACCGCCACCGGTGCCGGGTCCGCCGTGTCCACGGCCAGCGTCTTCCGGGTCGGCCGGATCCCGGTGACCGGCCGGTTCTCACTGTCGGGCGGGAATCCGTTCGCCCCGGACGCCGACGACACCGTCCGCGGGCTGGGATTGGCGTTCGACCTCCCCGACGGCGAGCAGTGGCGCACCGCGATGATCAACACCCCGGTGTTCCCGGACCGGACGCCGGACGGCTTCTACGAACGGTTGCTCGCGTCGAAGAAGGACCCGGCCACCGGCAAACCCGACCCGGATCGGATGGCGGCGTTTCTCTCCCGCCGCCCCGAGACCGCGGCGGCGATGAACCTCATCCGCCGGCACCCACCGACCTCCGGGTTCGACAACAGCACCTTCTACGGCCTCAACGCCTTTCAGTGCACCAACGACTCCGGCGTCACGGTTCCGGTGCGGTGGTCGCTGGTCCCCGAGCAACCGGCCGGCTCCGCTGGCCTGCCGCCGAAGGGACGCGACTACCTCTTCGACGCACTCACCGCGGCGCTGCGGCGCGGGCCGTTGCGGTGGCGGATGCTGGTCACGATCGGCCGACCCGGCGATCGGACCGACGACGCCACCCGGCCGTGGCCGCCGACCCGGCAGGTCGTCGACGTCGGCACCGTGACCCTCGAGGAGGTCCGGACCGAAGCGCCGCACAATGCACGGGACGTCAACTTCGACCCACTCGTCCTCCCCACCGGTATCGCGCCCTCGGACGATCCCCTGCTCAGCGCCCGGTCCGCCGTCTACACCGAATCGTTCACCCGCCGGTCCGGCGAACCCACATCACCGAGCGCCGTCGACGCGGACGGGAGTGCACGATGACCGCTGTTCAGGTCGACCGTCCGCCCCGGTTCGCGGCGACCGTCCGGTTGCTGCACTGGGCGATGGCGGTCATGGTGATCGCCCAACTGGTGATCGGCGCCCTCATGGTGACGACACTCGACCACTACCACCTGCTGCGCGCGGTGCACGTCCCGTTGGGCGTCGCGATCCTCGCCCTGGTGGTAGTGCGGATCGGCAATCGGGTGGTGTGCCGCACGCCGGCCCCACCCGCCACCATGAGACCGGTCGAGCGCCGGGCCGCGACCGCATCGGAGTACCTGCTCTACGGGCTGCTCGTGATCCAGCCGCTCACCGGTTGGGCGATGCTCTCGGCGGGCGGCTACCCGATCACCCTCTTCCGGCACCTGCACCTTCCCCCGCTTCTCGCCCCCGATCCCTCGGTCTACGCCCTCCTGCGGCAGTCCCACACGATGCTCGGCTATCTGCTGTTCTTCACCTTCACCGCACACATGTGCGCCGTCCTCTTCCACACGATGGTCCTGCGCGACGGACTACTCCGCCGGATGGCCCCCTCGTGCATGAACCGAGCTCGCCGGACCCGTGATCGTCCGGTTCGACCCAGAACGCTATCGCCGCGCTGACGGGTGCGCACGGCACGATTCGAATAGTGCATCTCCACCAGCTTTCCGGGCCGCGAGTCTGCCCGGGCCGTCCCGCCGCGGCACCGTCGCGGCGCACCTGTTCGCGTACCAACTCGAGTACGGTGTGAATTCGCGGCTGGGGTGGTCCGGCGCGGACGATGCGGTGCTCTGCCACCAATGCGACTTCGCCGGCTGCACCAACCCCGCACACATGCGGTTAGGGACCAACGCCGTCAACCGCACCGGACTCGCGCGCGGCGACGATCTCGACAGCATCGAAAAACGGATCCGATGTGCCGAAGCAGCGGCCGGACTTCCCCGCTCTGGTAGCAGACGGCCGATCTCGGCACGGACGGCATGCCCCCGCTCACGTGTAGCCGCCCGCACTCGGGTGCGGGCAGCTATGCAGTTTTGTCAGAAGCGTTCAACTCGGCCGCTGAATCGAGGTGCGTTCCTGGTGCGTCTCAAATTTTCAGTAGTGCTTGTGCGTTGGTGCGGGCGATCTTGATGTGGTCGTTGTCGTTGATCTCGAGGCGGTCGAACCAGTCGGCTGCTTCGCGCATGTCCTCGAACGGGTAGTCGGCGGAGAACAGCAACCGGTCGGCGCCGACTTCCTGGATGGTGTTCAGAAGGGCCGGGGTGCGGAAGTTTCCGCTGGTGGTGAGGTAGAAGTTGTTGCGGAGGTAATGGCCGAACGAGTGCTGGATGTCGATGCCGCGCGGTGCCACTGCGATGCGGTGGTCGGTGCGCCAAATGTTGAACGGCAGGAGCTCGCCGAGGTGGCCGAGGATGATGTTCAGGTTGGGGTGCCGGTCGAACAGGCCGCTGCCCATCAGGCGGAGTGCGTGGGTTCCGGTTTCGACGGAGAACGCCCACGCGGATCCGTAGAGCCAGGGGTGGCCGTGGTACTGCGGCGTGGTGGACTCGAGGGGGTCACGCGGGTGCAGGTAGACGGGGACGTCGAGTTCGGCGACGGTGGACCAGAATTCGGCGTAGCGGGGGTCGTCGAGGTAGACGACGGTGTTCTCGTCACCGATCTGGGAGAACCCGTTGACGAGGGCGCCGACGAGGCCGAGTTCGGTGACGGCGCGGCGTATTTCGGCGGTGGCCGCGGTGGGATCCTGCAGGGGCAGTGCGGCGAACGAGGCGAACCGGTCCGGGCGGTGGGCCACCTGTTTGGCGGCGTAGTCGTTGAGTCGCTGAGCCCAGTCGACGGCCTGGGCGGAATCGTGCAGGGACTGGATGCCCGGCGAGAGGAGGGAGAGAACGGCCTTGTCGATGCCACACTCGTCCATCAGCTGCAGGCGGGAGTCGTGGATATCCAGCAGCATGTCCCGGTGTGCGGGCCAGGCGTCTGAGGTGAAGTGCGTGGCGGACTGCTCGACGATGTTGGGGTCGGTGGCCCCGAAGTGTTCTTCGAGGGCGATCTTGTGGACCATGTGAACTCCTGGTGATGCGTGGGTAGGGCGACCGAGAATTGCGCGATCTCGTGTTCAGGCGTGGACGGGTTCGGGCAGCCGCGCGCCTTGGCGCTGCAGTTCCTGGCGGACCGTGGTGGTGGTGACGTCGCCGGTCAGGGCTTGCTGGGCTGCGGCGATTCCGGAGGCTTGTCCGGTGGCGAAGGCTGTGCCCATCACGCGCAGGGAGGCTCCGGCTTGCCGGTCGCCGTCGAGGGTGCGGCCGGCGGCGTAGAGGTTGGACCGGTTGGCACTCTGCAGGCAGCCCAAGGGGATGGGGTAGTAGCCGGGATCTCCGATGAACTTCCAGGTCGAGGGAATTCCCGCGCCGGGGTGGTATTCCATGGGCCAGGCGCCGATGGCGACGGCGTCCTCGGGGGTGGCCGGATGCAGGATGTCGTCCTCGCGCAGCCGGTGTCGGGCGATGATGTGGCGGGACTCGCGGGTTCCGAGTTCCGGCCCGGTGGTGACGATGTAGGCACCCTGGGCGCCGGGAATGGTGCGGACGGCGTCGAGGTAGGCATGTGCTTGGAGGCGGGCGTGACTTTCGGCGCGGCTGGTATCGGCGGCCGAGCGGGCGTCGTACCCTTCGTCGATCATGTAGGCGATGACGTCCCCGGAGACCGGCATCTGCGCAACCAGACCGGATTCGGCGAGCAGGTTCTCCACGCCTCCGGCCTTCGCGGCGCGGACCGCCTCGCCGAGGGTGGCGACGGTGACCTCGGCGCCGGGATCGATGCCACCGAAGCGGACACCGAGGCTGCCGTTCTGGACCCACCCGTCGGTGCCGTATCGGACGTCTGCGGCGGCGTGATGGGCGAGGTCTGCGTCGCCGGTGGCGTCGACGAAGGCGTCTGCGGTGAACCGGTGCACCCCTTCGTGGTCGGCGACCTCGACGGAGGTGATGCGGTCACCGGCGGTGTGCGCTCCGATCAGGAGACTGTGCAGGCGGGCCTGGACGCCGGCGTCGTGGCAGAGCTGGTCGAGGACGACCTTGGCGTTCTCCGGGTCGAAGACGACGGTGACGGCGTTGTATTTGCGCGGCTCACTGACCGCGCCCCGAGACCGGAGCGCCTCGAGCACTTCGTCGGCGATACCGAAGACGACCTGCTCGAGGTCGTCGCGGGTGTAGAGGCCGCAGTAGGTGACGACGTTGCGCAACGTGGCGGCGCCGCCGAGGCAGGGTCCACGCTCGATCAGGAGGGTACGCGCACCGGCCCGGGCGGCCGCGACGGCGGCGGCCACGCCTCCGGATCCGCCGCCGGCGACGATCACGTCGTAGTGGTTGTTCGCCGGTTCAGTGGTCGAGGTCATGGGGTAGGTCAGTCCTTTCCATTGGTAGCCAGCAGCGGCTGACCGGTGGGCTCTGAGTGGATCGAGGCCGTGGGCGGAAGGTGTTCGTGGATGTCGGCTGTCCGCAGCCCGAGCATGGGAACGATGCCCAGCAGTGGGCCGGCGGCCAGCACCAGGAACACGACCTGGAACGAGCCGGCCGCGCCGTACACCAGGCCGACCACGGTGGGCACGAGGGTGCTGCCGAGTTGCCAGAACGCGTTGACACCCCCGGCGGCGGAGCCGGCCAGCTGACCGCCGGACAGTGTGGGGATCATCGCGAGCATCACCGGGCTGTAGACGTAGGCGGCGATTCCGAGCACGGGCGCGATCCAGAGGAATTGGGTCACCGTGTTCGCGAAGCTGAAGGCGATCAGGCAGACGGCGAAGGTAGCAAGGATGGCGATGGTCAGGTTCTTGCGGCTCAATCCGAGTACATCACCGATGAATCCGATCACCGGTTTGGACGCCACGGCGACGGCGCCGAAGATGACCACGACGGTGCCGGCTTCGACCGGGTCGATCCCGATGCCCTTGACCATCAGCAGGTTCGACCAGGTGACGAAACCGTAGGTGCCCCACAGGGCGCAGAAACCCGCCACGCCCAGCAGCAGCAGGCTGCGGTTGTGCAGCAGCGGCCGCAGGTCCGGGCGGCCCGACCCTTTCTCCCGAACAACCAGCGGGCCCGGTCGTAGCAGGATCAGGCACACCACCCCGAGAATCATGGAGGCGATGCCGAACAGGTGATACGAGGTGCGCCAGCTGTGCGACTCGATCAGCGTGGGAACCACGGCATTGGCAACGACGAGGCCCAGCGAGGTCGCGGTCATGAACACGCCCATCGCGAAGCCGCGGCGCTCGGGGACGAACCAGCCGGTGATCAACTTGACCCCGGCGCCGAGCTCGGCGCCGGCACAGAGTCCGATGCAGGCCTGGAACAGCAACCCCATGGTGCGGGTGTCCGCCTCTCCGAACGCGAGCATGAACCCGCCGGACAGCAGAATGCTCAACCCCACGGTCACCCGGCTACCGACCCAATCCGCGACGAAGCCGCCGACGACGTTGGAGAGGACATAGCCGATGTAATACGTCGTGGCGAAGAGCCCGAGACCGGCAATCGCGACGCCGAGATCGTCGCCGACCGACCCCGCGGCCGGACCCCAGGTCGCGCGATCGACCGAGGTCATGGTGAAAGCTGCCCAGCAGAGCGCGAGTACAACCCAGCGGTACCTGGTGCCGGACGCGGCGGTGGATATCGCGGCCATGTAGATGTCCTTTCGAAGCGTGAACGGGAAACCCACATCACGCTCGTCGGCGGTTGTGGTGCCCACCACCATGAAAGCCCAGTCGGTCGCGGGGATCCAATGCCGTTTCTCTGGTCCCGGTATGATCAAAAGTTATGGCACCCTGCTCGGGTGTCGTCCGAGTCGGGGAGAACCGTGGAGTTACGGCAACTGCGCTACTTCGTCGAGGCGTGCGATCGCGGTTCGCTGTCCGCGGCCGCGAAATCGCTGCTGGTGTCCCAGCCCGCGCTGACCCGTCAGATCCAGATCCTCGAACGCGAGTGCGGGGTTCCGCTGTTCGATCGCGTACCCTCCGGAGTTCTCCCCACCGCCTCAGGAAAAGCCCTTTACCAGCACGTAGTGACGATGCTCCGGTACGCGGACACCGCCCGCGATGCCGCACGGGACGCCGGCCCGGTCCGCGAAACCGTGGAGGTCGGACTCGTCCCGGGATTGCCCTCACCCTGGCTGGACCGGTGGATCGACGCCGTCCGTGACTCCCTGCCCCAGGCCTACCTGTCACTGTCCGACGGGAGCAGCAACACCCACCTGCAGCGCCTGCGCGAAGGACGCCTGGATATCGCATTCCTGCATGAGCCGCCCCCGGCGGATCTGTTCCAGCACCGGGTCCTCGAGGAATCGTTCGGGGTGGCGATCGACCCGAGTGTCGACGTCCCCGGCGACCACGACGACACCTGGCCGCTCGAAGCCTTGGACGGACTCGACGTCCTGGTTCATTCCCGCGAACAGGTCCCCATCGGGCACGACCAACTCGTCGCGGCCGCCCATCACGCGGGCGCGACCCCGCGGTGGCATTTCGCCAACTACACCGAGAACGCCCACGCGTGCCTGAGGGCGACCGGATCGACCGCGGCGATCCTGGTCGGCACCAGCGCTGCGCGACTGCTCCCGGAATGGACGTGGCGACGCCTGATCGATCCACCGCTGACGATGCAAACCTGGATCGTCCGCCAACCCGTCGTGCGCACCGTGGTCGCCGCGGTCGCCGACACCATCATCGGCGCGATAGATGCGACCTGACTTGCCTCATCGTCAGCGCCGCCCGGGCTCGCGGATGATCGCAGACAGGCCACGACACGAATCCGGAAGTATTCGAATAGCGCACTCCCACCAGCATGTAGGGCGGCCTGCCTGCCTGGACCGTCCCGCCGCGGCATAGTTCCCGCGCACCTGTTCGCCTACCAGCTCGAATAGGGCGTCATTCCCGGCTCGGGTGGTCCGGCGCCGACGCTACGGTGCTGTGTCACCAGTGCGACTTCGCCGGCTGCACCAACCCCGCACACATGCGGTTGGGGACCAACGCCGTCATCCGCACCGGGCCCGCGCGCGGCGACGATCTCGACAGCATCGAGGAACGGATCCGGTGTGCCGAAGCGGCCGGGCTTCCCCTTATCCTCTAGTGACCGCACCCCCACGATTGCCGATGCCGATGGGCCGTGGACCGGCGTCAGCGACTGATCGAGTGTCGGTACCTCTGCGCGATCTGTACTTGCCGTTTCGGGACTGCCTGCCGCACAGACGGTTCCGGAGTATCGAGATAGCGCCTGTCGGCCTCGGAGGTTCCTCCCCATATGCCGTACCGCTCGCCCAGCGAGAGGGCGTGGTTGCGGCAGGCGCGCTGCACCGGGCACTGGTCGCAGATGCCCTTGGCGGCGCGCTCGCGCCGTGCCCGAGCACCTCGCCCCTCACCTTCGGGTGAGAAGAAGACGTCGGGGTCGAGGCCCCGGCACAGCGCCCGCAATTGCCAGTCCCAGTACTCGGCACGAGGCTGAAGATGTCTGATCGACAAGGTGAGCGACGACATCGTGTCCTTCCTCCGACAGATCGGGTGGTTCGGCCATGGCAATACGGCACACACAGTGCATAGAAAATAGGACACTGTCCTATTTAACGCAGTGTGGCGCGTGCGGCAACTCGATGTCAAACCCGGCGGCGCAAGCCGCCAGCGCGCCCCCCTCGATCCACCTCCCCGGCCGCAGCGCCGTGGTGGCCAGCGCGAACGGCGTGTTGACAGCGCAACGTGTCGCGGGCCACACTGGATGCAGTTTAGGACACTGTCCCAGTTTTTACACACTATGGAGGAGGGTGCTGTGGCCTCACCGACGACCGAACCGGTCACCACGATGACCGCGGGCGAACACCAGAAGAAGGCGAAGAAGGCCACCGGAGTCGCCGCGTTCGGCACGTTCATCGAGTACTACGACTTCAGCGTCTACGGCTATGTCGCCGCCACCTTGTCGGTGGTGTTCTTCCCCGGCGACGACCCGATGATGGGACTGCTGAACACGCTGCTGGTGTTCGGTTCCGCGTTCGTCGTCCGCCCGCTGGGTGCGATCTTCTTCGGCCGCCTCGGCGACCGGGTCGGCCGCCGCACCAGCCTGATCGCGAGCATCGGCCTGATGAGCGCCGCGGCCGCGCTGACCGGGATCCTCCCGGGTTACGCGCAGATCGGGGTGATGGCACCGATTCTGCTGGTGCTGTTCCGGATGCTGCAGGGCTTTTCGACCGGCGGTGAGATCGGCGGTGCGGCCAGCTACATCAGGGAATGGGCGGCACCGAACCGCCGCTCGTTCTACGTCTCCTTCATCCCCGGGGTCGCGCAGCTCGGCAAGGGCGCCGCGGCCGGCATGGCCGCACTGGCGGCGTCACTGCTGCCCGCCGAGTCGATGGAAGCGTGGGGCTGGCGCATCCCGTTCCTGCTCGCGGTCCCACTCGGAATCCTCTGCCTCTACATGCGTTTGAGCATCGAGGACAGCCCCGAGTTCGCGGCCTCCCGCGCCGAGCACACCACGACCACCAAGCCGTTCAGCACGTTGCTCGCGACTCACCGCGCCCCGTTGGCGAAGGTGGTGGCCATCTCCACCGTGCAGAACATCGGCACCTACCTCGGCACCGTGTTCGTGGCCGTGTATTTCAGCAACGTCCTCGGGTTCACCAAGGCGCAGGCCTCGACGATCGTTCTGCTCGCCGTCCTCTGTGCCGCGGTGTTCATTCCGCTGGCCGGCCTGTTCGGAAGCCGCGTCGGCGCGAAAAAGGTCCTGATCTTCTCCTACACCGCCTACGTCGTGGTCACCGTCCCGTCGTTCCTGCTGATGGGGCAGCACTCGGTGCCGCTCGCGGTGGTCGGTCTGCTGATCGGGATGGTGCCCTACGCGCTGTGCCAGGCGGGGACCTACGCCTCGATCACCGAGTTCTTCCCCGTCCAGGTCCGGCACACCGGGGTTGCGTTCGGGCACAGTGTCGGCGCCGTCATCGGCGGTGGCCTGAGCCCGTTCCTGGCGACCTGGCTGATCGATGTCACCGGCAACAACCTGGTGCCCGCCTTCATCCTGGTCGGTTCCGGACTCATGGGCCTGGCCGTCGTGGTGGGCCTGGTCCGCCACAACACCACCGACACCCACCTCTACAGCTGATCGTGAAAGATGGGAAGCCACCCGTGCATACGTTCTACGTCTCCGAACAGATCCATCCCGACGCCGTTGCGGAGCTGTCCCGGATGGGGCAGGTCCACCTCGGATACGGCGATGACGCGGTCGCCTACACCGACATCGCGGACACCGTCGACGCGGTCCTGCTCCGAGCGGAGATATTCGACGCGGACAAGATCAGTAACTCCCCGAACCTGACGATCATCGCCCGCCACGGCGTCGGCACAAACAACGTCGACATCGCGGCCGCCACCGCCGCCTCGGTGTGGGTGACCACCACCCCCGGCAGCAACAGCCGCGCCGTCGCCGAGCACGTCTTCGCGCTGCTGCTCTCCCTTGCCCGCAAGACACCCACCGCCGCTCACGGCACGGCCGCCGGCGGGTGGGCGGCACTCAAACCCACGTTGACCGGGTTCGAACTCGGCGGCCGCGTGCTGGGCCTGCTCGGCTTCGGCAACATCGCCGTCACCGTGTCCGAGATCGCCCGCGGGTTCGGGATGCGGGTCCTCGTCGCCGACCCGTACGTCGCCGACACCGACATCGAAGCCCGCGGATGCGTTCCGGTCACCCTCGATCAGCTCATCACCGACGCCGACATCCTCAGCCTGCATCTGCCCCTCACCGACGGCACCCGAAACCTGTTCGACGCATCCACCATCGCGCGGATGCGACCCGGCGCCATCCTGCTCAACACCGCCCGCGGTGGGCTCATCGACGAGCAGGCCCTCCTCGACGCCCTCGACGACGGTCGGCTCGGCGGCGCCGCGCTCGACGTGCTCGACGGCGAAGCGGCGGACCCGAAGGACCCGCTCGCGCACAGTCCCCGGATCGCCGAGCACCTTGCCGCGCACGACAACCTGATCGTCACCCCGCACGTCGGCGGCCAGACCACCGAATCGCTCCGCAACGCCGGCGCCGGTGCGGTGCAGTGCATCCGGCAGGCACTCGCCGGCGAGGGCCCCGACAACGCCGTCAACTCGATCACCCCGGCGCTCGAGCCCGTGCCGGTCAGCTGACCCAAACCAACCCCACACCCTCCGCGGAGCCGCTGGCCCGGCTCGATGAGAAAGAGACAGACAATGTTCATCAACGCGACCACCGACAACATCCAGATCGCCCCGTCCTGGGAACGCGCGCCGCTGCCCGAGATCACCGCCCTCGCCGAATACCCGGTGGCCCTGATCGGGGACGCCCAGGCCCGAATGGGCCTGATGACCGCCGACATCGGGTTGGTCACCCCCCGCCTCCGCCTGGCCGGCACGGTCCTGCCCATCCAAGCCCGCGAAGGCGACAACCTCGCCATCCACCGCGCACTCGACGACGCACAACCCGGCGACGTCCTGGTCGTCAACGGCAACGGCGAAACCAACCGCGCCGTCTTCGGTGACATCCTCGGCGAAATCTGCGTCGCCAAGGGCATCGCCGGTGTCGTCATCGACGGTGCCACCCGCGACGTGGACGAGCTGACCGCGATGAAACTGCCCGTCTTCGCCCGCGGCATCACCGCCGCCGGACCATGGAAGAACGGGCCCGGCAAGATCGGTTCCCCGATCGCCTGCGGCCACGTGGTCTGCAACCCGGGCGATGCCATCATCGGCGACACCGACGGCATCGTGATCATCCCCCGCGCCGACCTCTCCGCCGCCCTCCACAGGACCCGCACCCAGGAAGAAACCGAGCAGAAGATGCGAGCCGACATCCGCAGCGCCCTCCGGTAATTCACGATCCGCCCCGGCCGCACCCCATCAATTGCGGCCGGGGCGCCCGGGTCTTCGCGGCAGGCGATGTGGCAATGATTCCTTCCGCACGAGGCCTTGGTCAGACACTCACGGATACCGTCAACAACGCCGTGACCTCGCGGGCGGCGTCCACGACCTTCTCCGCCACCACGTCGATGTCGACCTCCGGTACCCGAAACCGCGGGATCGTGGCCGTCACCGATCCGGCAACGACGCCATCGACGAAGTAGGCGGCGGCGATACCGAAGGCATCGGGGATCCGCTCACCGTCACCGGCCGCCCACCCCCGGGCACGGACACCGTCCAGCTCGTCCTCGAGTTCCGCCCGGCCGCGCACGGTCCGCTCGGTGTACTGCGTCAACGCCAAACCGTCGAGGACCTCGCCGGGAAGCTCCGCAAGGATCGCCTTGCCGGCCGCCCCGGCGTGCAACGGAATATCGACCCCGGTCGCCAACCCGTAGTGCAGCGGCCGACTCCCCGGCACCACCGTGGTCAGCTGAGCATGACGGGAGCGGGAATCGAACTCCGCCACCCCGATCGTCTCACCGGTCTCGGCCGCTAAGGATGCCACGATGCCCGCGGTCACCGAAACGACACCCGCTGTGGCACCGAGGGCCGCGGCCCAATACAGCAGCCGCGGACCCGCCACCGCCCGCTCCCCGCGCCGCAGCGCCAGGCCACACTCGAGCGCCGTCCCCAGCAGCTTGGCCGCAGTGGCCGGATTGGCCCCGATCCGACGCGCCAACGGCCGCCCCGTCGTCTCGAGTCCGGCCGGTTCGGCGACCAGCGCGGCGAGCAGGCGCTCGAACCGCGCGACCGCCGACCCACCCTCGGACCCCGCAGTCGTCGCACTCCCGCCAGCAGACGCCACCGGCGCCGGATTCGATTCCCGCACCAGTACGGAAGAATCCACCGGTTCCGGTGCCAACGGGAGCGCGGAGAGCCGGCGGGCGGCGTCCTGGACCTGAGGTGCGAAGCGGAGCAAGTCAGCGTCGGTGGTGTCGTACCGCGGCCGGGTCACCGAGACCGCACCCAACAGCCCCCCGAACCGGAACGGAGCCGCCACCCCGGCCGCAAGCGCGAAGTGCTGCCCGACACTGATCGCGTAGCCGGCCGCGCGGTCCTCGGCGAGAAGCCGTTCGAGACCGGCCCGGTCGGTCACCGTGTCCTCCGTGAACGCGGTCAGCGCGGCCTCATCCACCGCATCGACACCGAGCTCGGCCAGGATGGCGCGCCCGGCGGCCCCGGCATGCAGCGGTATCACCGTTCCCGGACCGAGGTTGTAGCGCACCGGACCCGGTGCCACCGTCACCATCGCGACGAAACACCGACCGGCAGAGGGGTCGTACACCGCCAACAACGCGGTCGCATCACACGATCGCGCCAGGGTGTCGATGATCGATCGCGCACTCCCGAGCAAAGGGTGCCGGTCGAGCAGGCGATTGGCGAGAACGCGTAACCGCGGCCCGGCGGTGTAGTTCGCGTTGGCATCCCGCGCAGCAAGCCCCTGCTCGGTCAGTCCCTGCAGGATGCGGTTGACCGTACTTCGGCTGCCGCCCAACGTTTCGGCAAGTTCACGTACACCCCACGGTGCACCGTCCGGTCGGCACGCCAATTCGTTGAGCGTCGCCACGATCCGGTCATTGCCCGCTCCCTGAGCACGACCACGATCGGCCGTCGCACCGACGTCACCCGGCGCTCCCATCACGTTCTTCGTGGCGCTCATGGTCTCCGATCCTCTCGACAGGTCGACACCGAAGCGGTGGGCAACCGAACCCACGGCACCGTAGCGCGTCCTGACTACTCGCTCCATATTAGGACATTGTCCTATTTTATGAGCGGAGCTACCGCGGCGCCTCCCGAGATGTCTAAGCGCGACAGATGCCACGGCGCCCATGTACCGAACCATCACAGGCGCATTCCGATTGCCGCCCATGACTGAAGCTCGCTGACCTGCAACGGCTCGCAACGGTTTCCGTTGACGATTTCCACAACGGGGCGCTAATTAATTAAGTGTTCGCGTGGTGGGGATGTTGACGCGTTTGTCGGCGAATTGCCGCCGATACGCGGAGGGGGAGGTTGCGAATGCTGCGGCAAACCTCTGCCTGAAGGTAACGCTGCTCCCGAAGCCGCATTTCGCGGCGATGGTGTCGATTCCCCAGTCGGTTGTTTCGAGGAGGGCCCGAGCTTCTTGCAGGCGGTGTTCGAGGATCCAGCGTGCCGGGGTCGTTCCGGTGGATTGGTGAAAGTGGCGTACGAAGCTGCGTCTGCTCATTTGTGCCTGATCGGCGAGTCGGTCCACGGTGAGCGGCTCGTCGAGATGAGTGAGTGCCCATTCCTGTACTTCGGCCATCGTCGTGTCGGATATCGGCTGAGCCAGGGGGCGGTCGATGTACTGTGCCTGCCCTCCCTCCCGGTGAGGGGCAACGACCAGGCTACGGGCGATCCGGGTCGCGACGGCAGCCCCGAGGTGCTTGCGAACCAGATGTAGGCAGGCGTCGATCGCCGAGGCCGTCCCCGCCGAGGTAAGGACATCACCGTGATCGATGTAAAGCACCGAGGAGTCGACTTCACTGCCGATGCTGCGTTCAGCAAGTAAGGGCATCACCTCCCAGTGCGTGACCGCGGAGCGGCCTGCGAGCAGGCCGGTGTCAGCGAGAGCAAAGGCACCCAGGCACAGACCCGCAATGGCAGCACCGCGGGCATGCGCGGACGTGATCGCAGTCTTCAACACATCGTTGACAGGTAGCAGGGACTGAGGCCACGAGGGGAAGACGATGATGTCGGCCCACTCGACGGTCGCCGGCCCTGCCACCTCGCCGATCGGGTATCCCTCGATCGTGCGGATGGTGCCTTCCCGATCGGACCACAACCGCGTCTGCCAGTCGGGGGCAAGCCCGAGCCGGCCCACCTCGCCGAACACCATCAACGGTGCCGCCAGGTGAAACATGGTGATGTCGTCGAACGCGTAGACCGCGATACGCATGATGCCTCCGAGGTTGGCCTGATTCCATCGAAAGTATGCATCCATGCCACTCGTGGACGAAGCCGATGTGCCGAACACTGGGACCGGCCCGCGTCCGCACGGTGGCGCGGCGCCATCACCACAGCTGAAGGAGAGAACTGATGACCGCACCCCGCCGCGCCCTTGTCATCGTCGACGTCCAGCAGGAGTACTTCGAGGGACCACTCGAAATCCAGTACCCACCGCGCGCGGAGTCCCTCGCCAACATCGTCAACGCTGTGGAGACTGCCACCGCGCGTGACATCCCGGTTCTCGTGGTCCAGCATCACATGCCGCAGGGCGCTCCCGTTTTCGCCGAGGGCACCGCGGGATGGTCGCTGCATCCGGAGATCGAACAGCGCATCGATCCGGCATCCAAGCGGGTGCACAAGCAGTACGGGAGTGTGTTCGCCGGAACGGATGTGGCGCAATGGCTTCACGCGCACAACGTCGACACCATCACGATCGTCGGCTACATGACCAACAATTGCGACCTCGCCACGGCAGTGGAAGCCGAAGGGCTCGGGTTCGCCACCGAAATCCTGTCCGACGCCACGGGTGCCATCGATCTCGCCAATGAGGCCGGGATGATCTCCGCTGAGTCCCTGCACACTGCACTGATGGTGCTGCTGCAGTCGAACTTTGCTGCGGTGTCGACGACCGTGCAATGGATCGAGGCATTGAGGTCGGACTCGACGCTGCCCAAGAGCAACCTGGTGCAATCCGCCCTCGACGGCCGCTCAGCGGCCGCCCTCGCCTGACGAGAACGACACGGGGAGGGCGATCGTCGGGCAGTTCCCTACTCCGCTTCATCCCCACAGTTGTCGAAAATCGATCGATATCTTTAGCCCGCTGCGGTTGTGGTCTGCTGAACTGGGGTCTTGCGATGTGGACGTTGTCTATAACGAAGGCAACCGCCGGAACAGGGCGGCTCCCTTCGCCTGGCTGTTGTTATCGAGTTGATGCAGTCACGTTGGAGTTGTTCGCGGATTTGTGCGGCTCGCTCGTGCGTGTCCGAGGGCGAGCGCGAGCTGGTGTCTCAGACTCGCGTTCTCCTCGGTAAGTGCCCGTATGCGGTTGTGTGCGACAGCCAGCCGAGTGTGCAAGGAATCGGTGGTCGCGCGATCCCGGGTTCGGGCTGGTGGCCGATCCGGCCGGCCTGCGGAGCGGAGCCGGATGATCTCGTCCCGCAGATCGGGTTGGGTATAGAGCCATGATCGTGAGACCCGAGCCTCGGCGGCAACGGATTCGAATGTTACTGGGAGGCCCGCCACGAATGGGGCGGGCCTTTTTGATTCGGGTGTCAGTCACGGTGCGGCGTGAAGTACGGGAGATCCGGGCTTTCTGCGGTCGCTCTGGCCGGTCTTGCGGGTGCCCCGTCCCCGTCGCCGTCGTTGCTCTTCCTGATCGAGGGCGACGAGTTTTTTCAGCATCTTGTGCGGCTTGTGGTCGGCTGCCGCTGCTCGCAGGTACGGGGCCGATCGAATCAGAAGGGCGCCGGCCGCGGCTCCCTTGGTCGAGCCTCTGCACTCGAACAAACCCACACTTCAGCGACCTGGCACCGGTGATCATTGGTGGGACTGGACCGTGCTGTTGCGCGGTGCTGGGTGGCCCGCCGTCCGGTGCTCGGTCAGGTCGAAGTCACTGGGCGTCTGATCGGTGACCTCGCGTACGCCTCGACAGGCCGGATCCGTGGTCGGGTCACCCACGTTCCGACGTTCGCAACCCGGCCGGCCGCACCCGCGCCATCGTCGCCGCCTTCCGTCCGGATTCGCCTGCGGGTGGATTCGGACAGCATCGAGGAACTGATCTGGTGTGCCGAAGCACCCGGACTTCTCCTCCCCCTGTGGTAACCGCCGCCGGACACAGTTCCTGGCCATGGCGCGTATGACTCGCGGTCCGACGGGTTCAGCCAAGTCGAGTTCGGGCGGCGCGGGTGCTGCCTGACGACTAAATCGACTCGTCCTCGCGAATATTGCACTGGATCAATCTGCTGGCTGACAATCCGAAACGTGGTAGTGACAGATCCGCCATGCCCCGCGGTCCGCGCAGAGAAGCATCGACAGGTGGACCGGCCTTTGGCGTCCGTCGGGCTCGGTGAAGACGATTTCGGCGATTCCACCGATGAAGTCCCCACCGATTCGATACACCGAGATGGGCTGGGCGAGAACTGTTGTGCTGGCTGGGACCTTGTCGTAGTACGCCATGATCTCGCCCTTGCCGAACAGCGGCTCGGGGCGTAGTCCTTGAAAGATCGCGTTGGCGGTGAACATGTCGGAGACCCCGCGGGCGTCGCCCCCATTGAAACGTCGCCCCCAGGCGGCCAGCACCTCAGTGAAGATTGTGTCGGCGTCACTCACCGCTTGCCGCCGTCGACATCGAGCGTGATGCCGGTGGTGAAAGTGTTCTCCATTAGGAACAGTGCGGCACCCGCAAGCTCCTCTACCTCACCAGGACGGCCGATCGGAAGTGATGCTGCGACCTGCTCGCGATAGGAGCTGTGCTCGGCGTCGCTCATTCGGCGCTTGTGGGTGTCAACAGGCCCCGGTGCAAGGGCGTTGACACGTAGCGGCGCAAGCTCGATCGCTAGGGACTTGACCGTGGCCTCGACCGCACCATTGACGGCTGCGAACGCGGAATAGCCTGGGTCGACCTTGCGGTAGAGGTACCCGGAAACCAGCGTGATCGAACCGGTCTCCTTTGGGATGTGTGGCAGCGCGGCTTTGACGCTGCGGTACTGACCCCACCACTTGACCTCGAAGAAGTCCCGCATCTGTTCCTCGGTGATTTCGGTAAACGGGGCGATTGTGATCCCTGACGCGCAGGTGAAGAGGTGGTCGATGGTGCCCACCGATGCCATGACCTCCTCAACTGCGGTGGTATCGGTGACATCGAGGACCCGATAGTCCGCGTTGGGGCCGATCTTCTCCACTGCTGCCTTGAGGGTGTCCTCGGAACGGTCGGTCAGCACGACCGTGGCGCCGCGTTGGGCTGCGAGCTCAGCAGTGGCCAGGCCGATTCCTGCGGCCGCTCCGGTGATGACAACGGTGCTGCCGGACAGGTTGTTGTTCAACATCTATTTCAACCGATCTCTGGGTGTAGTGATGGATTAGTTCTTCGTATTTGGGCTCAGACCGGAACCGGTTTGTCGCTGTCCGCGATTGCGTGACTGGCATCACCGATTGTTTCTGGGTTGTGACGCCACATCTTGTTCCCAGACGAACAAAAGTTGGACCGGGGCGAACCGGCGCGCGTGGGGCGGCCTACGCGCAGAAGGTTGACGCTTCTCTCTACTCACAGGTCGCGTCAAAAGATTCGTGAGATATGTTTTGCGAGGGGATCGAATGTCTCTGGTCTTGGGCCGGACGAATGGTTTCGGGTCGTCATTCCAGGTCTTGCCCCATGCGCGCAGTGGTCGGCTTACTGGGACGCGGCGCTCGACTCGGCCTGTCCATCTCTCAACGGACGAGAACTGAAGTCCCCTTGCTGTTCGGCTGCCATGATTAGCCATCTCGTAGTGGCTCGCGCGATAGCGATATCTGTAAGCATGCGCTGGATCGTCTCTATGACACCGCGGGGTGTCAGCAGTCTGGCGATTGCGATCGCAGCATGAAAGATGAGTGCGGGCATTTATCGAACCTTCCAGGTTTTCGGCGAGGTCCCGAGTTGAGGATGGCCGACACCTGGGCGACCACTGCGGGCGGCTACGTCCGCGGCGGTGGTCGCCCGGGCTCACGCTATGGATGGCCGGACCACGCGTCGGTCCCATCGTCGCGATCGCTACAACACGATCGTGACGGCCTTCTCTTCCGTGTTGGCGAGGATGCCGCTCCAGCCCAGCTCGCGTCCGACGCCGCTGGTCTTCATGCCGCCCCAGGGGAGGGCGGGATCCAATGCTGCCCACCCGTTCACCCACACCGCCCCGGCGCGGACCCGGCCGGCGAGGATATGGGCGCGGGAGACGTCTCGGGTCCAGATGCTCGCGGCGAGCCCGTACTGGGTCTGGTTCGCCAGGCGGATCGCCTCGGCCGGATCGTCGAAGGGGATCACGGTGCCGACGGGGCCGAAGATCTCCTCGCGGGCGATGGTCATGTCGTTGGTCGCGTCGGCGAAGATCGTGGGCCGCACGAAGTAACCCGGACCTTGATGGCGGGCGCCGCCGGCGGCCAGCCGTGCACCCTCGTCAGTACCGATGGTGACGTAGCGCAGGACGGTGTCCCGCTGCTTGGCGTTCACCAGGGCCCCCATCGTCGTGGCCGGGTCGAACGGGTCGCCGAGCACCTGCGCGTCGGCCGCCGCCGCAAGACCGTCGACGACCGCACCGTACAACGATCGGTGCACCAGGACGCGGGTGCCGGCAGCGCACGTCTCGCCCTGGTTGAAGAACAAGCCCATTGCAGTGCCATTGATCGCCGCTTCGAGATCGGCGTCGTCGAGGATGATCTGCGGGGACTTGCCGCCCAGCTCCAGCGTGACGCGCTTGACGGTCTTCGCCGCGCGCTCCTGGATGAGGCGACCGACGGCGGGGCTGCCGGTGAAGCTGATCTTGTCGACGTCGGGGTGTTCGACGAGCGCGTTCCCGGCCACCGCCCCGTCCCCGGGCACGATGTTCACCGTTCCAGGCGGGAGGCCGGCCTCCGCGAGCAGGCGACCGAGGTGCAGGATCGACAGCGGCGCCGCCTCGGGCGGCTTGATCACCACGGTGTTCCCTGCGGCCAGGGCGGGGGCGAGCTTCCAGCCGGTGATCATCAGTGGCGTGTTCCAGGGGATGATCGCCCCGATGACGCCGACCGGCTCGCGCACGCTGTACGAGTGGGTGGGCTTGCCGAAGTAGCCAGCGGTGGGAATTGCCTGACCGGTGATCTTGTCGGCCCAGCCGGCGAAGTGACGAAAGGTGGCGGCCGCGTTGGGGATATCGAGCATTGTCGGCTGTCCGACCGGCTTGCCGATGTCGAGTGCCTCGAGCCGGGCGAGGAGATCGCCGTCACGCTCGATCAGGTCGGCGATCCGGTTCAGGACCTTGCCGCGGTCGATCCCGCTCCACGAACCCCATTCACCGTCGAGTTGGCCGCGGGCAGCACGCACCGCGTCGTCCACGTCCGCGGCGGTGCCGTCGGCGATATCCGCCAGGGGTTCCTCGGTGGCCGGATTGAGGTTGACGAAGGTGCCGGCGCTGCTCGGACGCCACCGGCCTCCGATGAAAAGCTCGGTGGCGAACTGAGTATCGACCGAATGGTCGGCTGACATGGTCACGCTAGGTCTCCTTGGGGCGGGTGTTTTTGCGGCCTTGTAGGCCGACTGGCGAACCGTGCCTAGCCGCCCTCGAGGCCTCCAGCCCCATCGTGCGCCGGGTCGAACACGGTGTCTTGTAACGCAGCGCAGAGCCTGTGTGACGTGGACGCACTCGGTATCCCGCATACCAGGGTATGGTCGGACGGCCTAGCCAGCCGAACGATCATTCGGTATTATGTGCAGTCTAGTGCTCCGGTTCGGCCCGTCGTGGCATTTCGTCCCGAAGGTCGCCGGGTGAGGCGAAGTGGGTGGTCCGACCATGACGGAGATCGTGCACACAGACGTGTTGTCACCTGCCGAACGTTTCGACGCCTGGTGTGATGCGGTGGCGAGCACCTTCGTTCCCCTCGAGGCGCGGGTCCGCCGGGACGGCGGGTTCCGCGGAGGCCTCCGGGCGCAGTCGGTAGGAACCGTGCAGGTCAGTGATGTCAGCGGCGGCCCTGTCGAGGTCGAGCGGACTGCGGCGACGATTCGGCGTTCAGATCCGGGCTACTTGAAACTGGGCATGCAGCTGCGGGGGTACTGCCTGGTCACGCAGGATGGCCGGGAAGCGGCGCTGACCCCCGGCGACTTCGCCGTTTACGACACCCGCCGACCATACGGCCTGGCGTTCGAGGACGATTTTCGACAGCTCGTGCTGATGTTCCCGCGTGAGCTGTTGCGGCTGCGGTCCGGCGATTCCGAGGTGGTAACGGCCCGCCGCATCTCCGGGCGCCGGGGCATCGGCGCTCTGGTGTCGCCGTTCTTGATGACGTTCGCCGAGCAGATGGAGACCGGGCAGCTCGCCTCCAGTTTTGATCTCGGCGACGCCGTGCTGAACCTGCTCGCCGCGGCATTCGCCGAACAACTGGGCTCGGAATCGAACGTTCCGCCGGAGACCCACCAACACGCACTGCTGCTGAAGATCAAGGCCTTCATCGATGCACGACTCGATGACCCCGAACTGAGCAGCCCGACCATCGCCGGCGCCCATAACATTTCGATTCGCTACCTGCAGATGCTGTTCGAGGGGGAGGGGATCACGGTCACGTCCTGCATTCGACGGCGACGCCTCGAACGGGTGAGCCGGGACCTTCGGGACCCGAGAATGAGTTCGGTCCCGATCGGGACGCTCGCCGGCCGTTGGGGGCTGATCGATTCCTCGTATTTCTCGAAGCTGTTCCGGTCGACGTTCGGCCAGTCGCCCCGCGAGTACCGGGCAACGATGACCGCAGGCGAGGCGGCCCACCCGCTCCGGTAACGCAGTCGGCCAGTTCGCCCCTGTCCCAGTTTCTCTGCGCCAGGCGCCAAGACAGTGCCCGACGGAGAGCGCAGGATGGTGATGTCGTTCACATTCCGGTGTCCCGTGCGGCCAGCACCTCCCGGTCCCGGGGGACACCGACGGTGCGGCTCGATGCCGGCACCCACCACCAGCAGGAGACGATCAGCATGGCCATCGATTTCACCTTGACCGCCGAGCAGCGCGAACTGCAGTTGTCCGCCCGGGCATTCGCGGAGAAGACGTTCGGCGACATCGCCGAGACGATCCGACACCTGCCCACGGCTCGGGAACGGTTCGCCGCGACGCGGCCTGCATACGAGGAGGTCGTCACCCAGGGCTGGCTCCGCAAGATCATCCCGGCACCCGCCGGCGGTGAAGGCAACGGCCTGGTCGACATGGCGTTGATCGCCGAAGAGTTCTACACGGTCGACGCGAACGTTTCACTCACCACGTTCGCCTCCCTGCTCGGACTACTGCCCGTGCTCAACGGCGGCAGCCCGGAACAGATCCAGCAGACCCTCGCACCCTTCCTCTCCGGAACCGGTGCCCCATTGGCGGCGTTCTGCCACAGCGAACCCGGCGGGATCGCCAACTTCGCCGATCCCGCCCCGGCCGAAGGGACCCGCACCACCGCGGTACTCGACGGTGACGAATGGGTGATCAACGGCTCCAAGCAGTGGATCAGCAACGCCACCGGATGGGACGGCGGCGGAGTGGACTTCCTCACCGTCGTCTGCCGGACCGACGTCGACGGGAATGGGCCGACCGAGCGGGCCACCTCGGTACTGCTCGTACCGAAACCCGGGCACGGTCTTGTCACCGACGAGGACTTCGACACCCTCGGCCACCGCGGCCACCTCACCCCGCGCTTCCACTTCGACAACGTCCGAGTCCCGCGCGAGAACATCCTCGGCGAGGTCGGGTCGGGCAACGAACTAGTGGAGGCCAGCTTCGCCGGAACAGCCGCCCTGGTCGGGGTTTTCGGGGTCGGGCTGATGCGCGCAGCCTTCGACTTCGCACTGCACTTCGCGAAGACCGAGCGCCGCGCCGGATTGGTCCCGATCATCGAGCACCAGGCTGTCGGCTACGCCCTCGCCGACGCCAAGATCGCCATCGAAGCGGCACGCTACCTGAGCTGGAAGGCCTGCCAGGCCCTCGACCTCCAGTTGCCCAGCGCCCTCGAACTGGCCGTGCAGGCGAAGATCTACGGCTCCGAAACCGCGGTGAAGGTCATCACCGACCTGATGCGGATTGTCGGTATCGACAGCTACAACCACGATCTACCGCTCGCACGCCTGCTGCAGGATGCGGTGGTGCTGCCCATCTTCGACGGCGGGAACATGGGTGTGCGCCGGCGTCAGCTCCACACCCTGCTCAGCGCGCCCGACTACGACCCTCTCGCCGCTTCGGCCGCCAAGTAGCAAGCCATCTCCCACTCATTTGTCGACATAGTTTTTCGACACGGGTTTTCGACGCTCTGTGCTGGCACTTGTGACTCCCAGCGCTATCTGGCACGTTTTTGCCGACGCTATTTGGCACGGTGTCGATCAGGCGAGGCAGCGGTGCACGGTCGAGCGTGCGACGCCAAGCACCCCGGCGATCTCTGTGACGGTGGCACCGTGGGCCTTCATGGTGCGGGCCTGCGCGACGGCGGTGTCGGTCAGGGCAGGCGGTCGGCCTCCGACGCGGCCGCGTCTCCGGGCAGCGGCGAGGCCGATCAGCGCGTCTTCGCGTCGGATG
Source organism: Rhodococcus jostii NBRC 16295 (assembly GCF_001894825.1). GTDB lineage: Bacteria > Actinomycetota > Actinomycetes > Mycobacteriales > Mycobacteriaceae > Rhodococcus_F > Rhodococcus_F jostii. Next base: position 34,390 of record NZ_BCWY01000089.1, read on the forward strand.
GCGCGCTGGCAGTCTTTCAGGGCGGCGAAGATCTCGAGGATCGGTGGGCCGGTGTCCGGGTCGGCGGTGTCGATGTCCTCGCTGATCGACCACAGGCCGGCACCCTTGTCCCGAATCCGGTCGACGGTGTCCAGCAGGTGCGCCAGCGAGTGGGCGAGCCGGTCGAGGGACCACACAGCGAGCAGGTCTTTCGGTTCGAGCGCGGCGAGGGCCATAAGCCGGAAGTTGCCGCCGGTGATCCGGGCGATCGCGGCGATCGCCTCGGCGTCGGTGAAGTCGTCGGCGTTGAGCGCCAGGCCGAGCCGGTTCCAGTGCAGCTCGAGCGCGAACGCGAGTTCGTCATCGCTCAGCGGCCGGTATTGGTGGGCGAAGCCGATGCGGCTGTAGAGCTGGGGGTAGCGTGCGAGCCGGCGTTCCAGGCCGGGCTGCCGATCAGGATCAGGCCCAGGTGGTGGCGGTCAAAGAAGTCCCGAAGCTGTTCGAGCCCTGTGGCTTTGAGCCAACACGACGCGCTCACCGCGGCCGGCTGCGAACGCATCTTCACCGACACCGCGACAACGGTGCCCGCCCCGCAACCACAGCTCACCCGGGCCAGCCCCGCTGGGCCGCGATCGCGGTGACCGTGCGGTGGATGTGCGCGGTCGACGGCGGCGGCCGGCGTAGTGCCAGCCCCTCGATCAGCTCGACGCACTCGGTGGGCAGGGTGCGGGTGCCGCGGTCCACGCGCGGGCACCGGGTCAGCGCGGCCGGCCCACCGGCCC
>NZ_BCWY01000090.1 GCF_001894825.1 Rhodococcus jostii NBRC 16295
GGGATCACCACCACCAAGCCCGGCTCGGCGATGGCGCCGCTGCCCGGCATCTCCGCGAAGATCGTCGACGACGACGCCAACGAACTCGGCGCCGGCGGCTCCGGCTACCTGGTGCTCGACAAGCCGTGGCCGGCGATGCTCCGCGGCATCTGGGGCGACATGGACCGCTACCGCGAAACCTACTGGTCCCGCTACCCCGAGCAGGGCTGGTACTTCGCCGGCGACGGCGCCAAGTACGACGACGACGGCGCCCTGTGGGTCCTCGGCCGCGTCGACGACGTCATGAACGTCTCCGGGCACCGCATCTCCACCTCCGAGGTCGAATCCGCCCTCGTCGGCCACCACGGCGTCGCCGAAGCCGCCGTCGTCGGCGCCGCCGACGAAACCACCGGACAGGGCATCGTCGCGTTCGTCATCCTCCGCGAAGGTGTCGAAAACACCGGCGACACCCTCATCGCCGAACTCAAGGCCGAAGTGTCCCGGGAGATCAGCCCGATCGCCAAGCCCCGCCAGATCACGATCGTCCCCGAACTCCCCAAGACGAGGTCGGGCAAGATCATGCGACGTCTGCTCAAGGACATCGCCGAGGGCCGCGACCTCGGCGACACCTCGACGCTCGTCGACCCCAAGGTCTTCGACGCGATCCGCGGCAAATAGGGCGCTCCGCGCCTCGTGAGTGGTTGACGAGTCCCTGCACCCGTCAACCACTCACGGGCGGCGAAGCCGCCACAGCGTCTGCTCCTCGCCGATCCCCTTCAGGCCGGCAGTGAAGACGTCGCACCGGTACTCCGACAGCGCGAGCAGGGCGCCCACCTCCGGGTCCTCGTGCACGGCCCGTGACAGGACGATGTCGCCGCCGTTCGCGCAGCCCTGCACCCGCGCTGCCAGATTGACGGTCGCGCCGAAATAGTCGACGCTGCCGTCGTTGTCGATCATCACCGCGGGCCCCTGGTGCAGCCCGACCTTCAGCGACACCGAGTCGTCCGCACCCAAATGCTTGCGTCGGAAGTCGTTCCACCCTGACTGCATCGACTCGGCCGCCGCCCAGGCCTCCCTCGCGCCGGCGAACGTCGCCATGACCGCGTCACCCATCTGCTTCACGACGCCGCCGTTCTCCCGCACCACCGCGTCACGCAGATACCGGAAATGGCTCTGCACGAACGCGAACGCCCGGACGTCGCCGATACGCTCGTACAGGGCGGTCGAACCACTCAGATCCGTGAACAGCACCGCCAGGTTCGCGATCCCGATCTCGTCGCCGGGCGCCACCCCCTGATCCGGGAACAGATCCGTGAAACCCTCGAGCGACATCACGAGAGCACCGGTCGCGGCGGCGTCCTTCCACCGCTCCCGCTCGACCACTATCAGGGCTTCGCCGGGAAGCCGGTTCGCGACGTCGAGGTGGATCGACCCGTCGGTGACGGGTGCACTGTGCACCCGGAGTTCCCCGGGCCCGCACTCCACCGTCAGCGCCGCACCGGCGGAGCCGACGTCGCAGGACACCGGGCTACCCACCTGATAGCAGCGCAGCCGCAGCCACCCGGCGTCGAGGTCGAGCCGCTCGGACCGCTGCTCCCCCGGCTCGAGCCGCAACTGTGCGACCACCGACGGTGAATTCGCGGGACCACCGATGCAGTAGCGGGCCCGCTCCGCCCGACGGACAGCCGGGTTGACGTCGAAGCGGATCTCCACCGACCGCGCCAGGTCCGTGTCGAACGCGATATCGCACGTATCGCAGTGCACCCGGCTCGGCAACTGTCGCAGGCGGCCGGAGTCTTCACGGACGGTCCGGCACACCGGGCACAGCACGCTCCAGGTCAGGTCCAGCAGACCGCAGTCGGCGGCGTGGAGAAACACGTACAGCAGCTGCATGCGATCGGCTCCCCAGCGGTCCGCCAGTTCGAACGGCCGCATGCCGGTCACCTCGAGATCGGATCCGGTCCGCAGATGGGATTCCAAGCGCCCGATCAGATTCGGAGAATCGTGCGAACGGGACAGCTGCGCCGTCCGGAGTTCCAGCCGGCCCGGATCCAGCCGCTCCGGCGGCGGCAGGGCGGGAACGGAGTGCGCCTGCGGATCGCGGTTGTGTTGTTCCAGCGCGTGCGCGAGCGCCACCGTTTTCCGGATACCCGTGCGTGCCAACACGGTTCTCGCCGCAATCGCCCCGAACCAGGTCCGTGGGACGATTCGCGCGAACACCTCGACTTCGGTGTCGCCGGCGGCCGGATGAAGGCGGACACCCGTCGAGATCTCCGTCAACGGTCCGCCCGAGAAGCGGCGGAGGACCTGGTAGAAGCGGCCCTCGATCCACTCGAACGGGAACTCCTCGTATCGCACCCGCCGCCCGTACGACCGGGTTTCCGCCGAATAGTGTCCCTTGCGGCGTCGATCCAATGTCGGTGCGAAATGCACAGGCGACAGATCGATGTTGCGGTTGAGCCGATCGGTGTCGGCGAGAAACGACCACAGATCCTGCTTCGGCAGCCGGATCCGGGTCTTCCGGGACAACAGCACGGCTTTCGCCATGCATGAAACTATAGGCCGCTGCGCGGCTCGTGAGTGGTTGACGAGTGCAGAGACTCGTCAACCACTCACGGGGGCTACGCCCCTACGTCGTCGAGCGATTGGTCGCGCGTCTCGCGCATGACGAGCAACGCGACGAACGTGAGCGCGGCGGCGATCAGCAGGTAGATACCCACCCAGCCGACGCCGTAGGTGGTGGCGAGCCAGGTGGCGATGAACGGGGCCACGGCGGCACCCAGGATGCTCGCGGTGTTGTACGCGATCCCCGAACCGGTGTACCGCACGTTGGTCGGGAACAGCTCGGGCAGAACGGCGCTCATCGGACCGAAGGTCATGCCCATCAACAACATTCCGATGGCGAGAAACGCGAGCATCCGGGCGTTGCCCATGCCTTCCTGGTTCAGCATCACGCCGAACGTGAGGCCGAACACCATGATCAGTGCGGTGATGGTCAGCAGCGTGATGCGGCGACCATAGCGGTCGGCCAGCCACCCCGACACGGGGACGGCGGCCGCGAAGAACAGGACCGCGATCAGCTGGAGGACCAGGAAGTCGGCGTATTGGAAGCCGGCGCCGGTGCCGCCCTGAGCCGGGGTCTTGCCGGTGCCGTAGCTGAGCACCCAGGTGGTCATGATGTAGAACAGCGTGTAGGTGGCGAGCATGACGAACGTGCCGATGATCAGGTGACGCCAGCTGGTCTTCAACACCTCGGCCAGCGGGGTCTTCACCTTCTCGCCCCGCTCCACGGCGCGGGCGAAGACGGGCGTCTCCTCGAGCTTCAGCCGCACGTACAGACCGATCATCACCATGATCGCGCTGAGCAGGAACGGGATACGCCAACCCCAGCTGAGGAACGCGCCGTCCAGGTCGGGGCTGCCGTTGTCGTGGTCCAGGAACAGCGTGATGATCAGGAACAGCCCGTTGGCCAGGAAGAATCCGATCGGCGCGCCGAGCTGCGGCCACATCGCCGCCCAGGCCCGCTTGCCCTTCTGCGCGGTCTCGGTCGCGAGCAACGCCGCGCCGCTCCACTCCCCACCCAGCCCGAGGCCCTGGCAGAACCGCATCAACGCCAGCAGCGCGGGCGCGACGATGCCGATCTGGTGGTACGTCGGCAGCAGGCCGATCACGAACGTGGCGATGCCCATCGTGAGGAGCGAGCCGACGAGCGTCGTCTTACGTCCGATGCGGTCGCCGAAGTGACCGAACAGGATCGAGCCCAGGGGCCGGGCGACGAAGGCGAGACCGAACGTGGCGAGGGACGCCAGCAGGGCGGTGGTGCCGTTTCCCTTGGGGAAGAACAGGTGTGGGAACACGGACACGGCCGCGGTGGCATAGATGTAGAAGTCGTAGAACTCGATGGACGTCCCCACCATGCTCGCGACGACGATCCGGCTTCTGGGTACGCCGGCGACGGTGACCCCGTCGTCCGGTTCTGGCTTCGACGTATCGACGGCACTGCTCACTCGACTTACTCCTGCACGATGCTATTTCAACTATTGGGACGAGAGTCCATTCCTTAGGAATTGAACACCTCGTGTCTTTCGCTTGGCAAATTGGATAAGCTCTTCTCGGTGCGCCGGGAAGTCTGGTCGGCAGAGCAATTGCCGTACCCGGACGACAAATCGAAAGCGAGCGACCCTCGTGACCCAGCCCCTCCGCTCCGAACTCTCCCGCTACCTCCGCACCGAGACCGTCGGCGGTTCGATCCTGCTCGTCGCCGCCGCCGTGGCCCTGGTCTGGGCGAACTCCCCCGTCTCGGACTCCTACTTCGCACTCCGCGACTGGGAGATCGGGCCGGCGGCACTCCACCTGAATCTGACGGTCGGGACGTGGGCGCAGGACGGGCTGCTCGCGATCTTCTTCTTCGTCGCCGGCCTGGAACTGAAGCGGGAACTGGTGGTGGGCGAACTCGCCGACCGCAAGCGCGCCCTGCTCCCGATCATCGCGGCCTGCGGCGGCGTGGTGGTGCCGGCGATCATCGCGGCGTCGATCGGCGCCGGAACACCCGGCATGGACCGGGGATGGGCCATCCCCGTCGCCACCGACATCGCGTTCGCACTGGGAGTGCTCGCGCTGACCGGATCTCGTATCCCGGCGAGCGCCCGCGTGTTCCTCCTCAGCCTGGCCGTCGTCGACGACCTCCTCGCGATCGTGCTCATCGCGGTGCTGTTCACCAGCTCGATCGCCCTGCTGTGGCTGCTCGGCGCCGCCCTCTGCCTGGCCGTCTACGCGTTCGCTCAGCACCGGCGCATCACCACGCCGCTGCTCTATGTTCCGCTCGCGCTGCTCACCTGGTACTGCATGCACGACGCCGGAATCCACGCGACGCTGGCCGGTGTCGCCCTCGGCCTCCTCACCCGCGTGCGGCGCGACCCCGGGGAGCGCGAGGCCCCCGGCGCACGCCTCGAGCACCGCATCCAACCGCTGTCGGCCGGCGTCTGCGTTCCCCTGTTCGCCCTCTTCGCGTCCGGCGTGGCGCTGAGCAGCGAACTCCTCGGGCAGCTCTTCACCAACCCCATCTCGCAGTCCGTCATCGCGGGACTCCTCGTCGGCAAGACCGTCGGCATCTTCGGCATCTCCTGGCTCGCGATCCGCCTGGGCATCGCGAAGAAACCGCGTGCACTGGGGTTCCGCGACATGTTTGCCCTCTCAGTGCTCGGCGCGATCGGGTTCACCGTTAGCCTTCTCGTAGCGGATCTCGCGCTTGCGGGGATCGGTGACGGCAGCGAGGCCGAAATAGCTAAGGTCGCGGTGCTCGTGACATCGTTGACAGCGTCGCTGATCGGATCAGCGTTACTGTGGCGACGCGGTCGGGTCCATGCGGCCCGGAATGATGACTCGGAAGTGCAAGAGCTACCTGGAGGGGTCGACAAGTGAGCATCACTCACGGCAAGGGAGACAGCCCGCGTTACACGGGAGACGGGGTGCCGAACACGGTGTCGTCGATCCCGCTGACGGACGTGGACGCTCGGACATCCGGCGAGGCGAGCCTCGGCACGCTGGTCAAGCATGCGACCGCGCAGGTGTCCACCCTGGTTCGCGCCGAGGTCGAGCTCGCCAAGGCCGAGGTCACCGGTGAGGTCAAGAAGGGTCTGCAGGGCAGCCTGTTCTTCATCCTCGCGTTCACCGTGCTGCTGTTCAGCTCGTTCTTCTTCTTCTTCTTCCTCGCCGAACTCCTCGACGTGTGGATCGCCCGCTGGCTGGCGTTCCTGATCGTCTTCCTGATCATGGTCGTGGTGACGGCGATACTCGCCCTGCTCGGCTACATGCGGGTGCGCAAGCTACGGGCGCCCGAGAAGACCATCGACTCCCTGAAGCAGGCCAAGACGGTCCTTCCGACGTCGTACTCGGATGCGGAAGCCCATCTCGCATCGTCCAGCGGACGTCACGCGCGGTAATTCGCTCCGGTGGCACCACCCGATCCGTCAACCGTCCGTTTCGACGGCCCCTGGATTCATCGCGACATCCATGCCAACGGAATCCGATTCCACACCGTCGAGGTCGGCGCATCCGCACCGGATGCGCCGCTGGTCGTCCTGCTGCACGGTTTCGCAGACTTCTGGTGGTCGTGGCGCCATCAGCTGACGGCGCTGTCGGCCCAGGGGTATCGGGCCGTCGCCGTCGACCTCCGCGGCTACGGCGATTCCGACAAACCGCCGCGCGGCTACGACGGGTGGACGCTTGCCGGTGACATCGCCGGCCTGATCCGGGCCATGGGCTACGGCGAGGCGACCCTCGTCGGGCACGCCGACGGCGGCCTGGTCTGCTGGGCCACGGCTGTCCTCCACGCCCGGCTCGTCCGGTCGATCGCGCTGGTCAGCTCACCGCATCCCCTCGCACTGAAGCAGGCCGTCCTCCACGACCGGTACCAGCGCAAGGCCCTGCTGCCCTCGTTCGTGTCCTGCCAGGTGCCGTGGCGACCCGAACGTCGCCTCACCCGGGACAACGGGTCGGAGGTCGAGCGGTTGATCCGTGCACGCTCGGGCCCCGCGTGGACGGAGAACCCCGAGTTCGACGTCGTGATGTCGCGGATGCGGTCCGCGATCCAGATTCCCGGCACCGCGCACTGCACCCTGGAGTACCAGCGGTGGGCGTTCCGCAGTCAGTTCCGGCCGGACGGCAGCCGGTTCATGGCGTCGATGGATCAGACGCTGCGGATCCCCGTCCTGCACCTCCACGGCGACCTCGACCCGTACGTGCTCGCGGACACGGTGCGTCGCAGCCACCGCTTCGCACCCACCCAGCAGATGCACACCGTCACCGGTGTCGGCCACTACGCGCACTGGGAGGCCCCGGAACGGGTGAACGCCGCCCTGTTCGACCTCGTCGCGCCCCGCACGGTCTGACGCTCAGAGGATGCATGCCCCGGTGTCCACGGCGACGGACGCCCCGCCCGCGGCCTGCAGCTGACGCGACACCTCCGCGGCGGTGAGCACGAACCCGGTGTCACTGTTGTCGACGGCGGCGCCGAACACCACCCCGAGCACCTGCCCGTCGCTGTCGACGAGTGGTCCGCCCGAGTTGCCCTGCCGGATCGAACCGCGGACCGTGTACACCTCACGCTGGACCGTGCCCGCGCGGTAGATGTCGGGGCCGCTGAGGTCCAGGATCTCTCGGACCCGCGCGGCGCTGGCCGTGTACGGTCCGCCGCCCGGGTACCCGAGCACGAGCGCGTTGTCGCCGGTCTGCGCCGGCTCGGGCGCGAAGTTCAACACGGGGGCGTCCAGTCCGGGCACCTCGAGGATCGCGACGTCGGCGGACGGGTCGAACAACACCACCTCGGCGTCCATCGGCCCGTTCGCGGTATCGACGACGATTCCCGCCGTGCCCGCGACCACGTGCGCGTTGGTCATCACCCGGTCGGGCGCGACGACGAAACCGGATCCCTCCAGTGCCCGCTGGCAACTCGGGGCCACGCCCCGAATCCGCAGCACGCTCGACTGCAGCGAGGACGCGACGGGGCTCTGCAGCACGCTGGCGTCCGGGGGGTCGACGGTCGTGATGGGGGTGCGCCCGAACGGCCCGATGACGTCGGGAAGCCCGGACGTGTCGAGCAGTGCCGTGAATTCGGTGGGCAGTTGCCGCATCCAGGCGGGCGCGATGTTGTCGACCGTTTCGAGCACGCTCGACCCGCGCACAGCGGCAGCCAGCTGGGGCTGGGACGACGACGTGAGCGGGATCGCCAGCAGCCAGGCCGCGATGAACACCGCGACGGCCTGCACGCAGGCCCCGATCACGCTGTCCACGGAGCGGGCGACCGGACTGTGCATGCTTCCCCGCGCGGCCCGGCCCAGCACCATGCCCGCCACTTCGCCGATGATCACCAGGACGACGATCAGGGCGATGCCGACCAGCACGCGGCCGCGGCCCTCGTCGACGTGCACGAGCACGTGCGGGGCGATCAGGATGCCCGCCACCGCACCGAGCACCACCCCGATGAACGCGAGCACCGACGCCACGGCGCCCTGTCGCCAACCGGAGGTCGCGGCGACGAAGGCGATCAGGACGATCGCGAGGTCGATCCAGCGCGACCCGGTCATCGCTCGACCGCCGGGCGGCCGTGACCGTGCGTCAGGTGGTCGTCGTCGAGGTCGTTGTCGAGTTCCGCGAGGACCGTGTCGAGGTCGCGGATGTCGCGGCGGTCCCACGCCTGTTCCCAACCGGAGATCGCGAACAGCGCGGCCAGGATGCCTGCCGTGAACCCCCACACGAGCATGCCGTCGGCAGCGAACGCCGGGCCCTGGTACCCGGCGGGGTGCCGGACCTGGAACCGGTTCCGCGGATCGATCAGGGTGTGCACGGGCACCCGGGCGACGCGCTCCGCCTCCGCCGGGTCGACCACACCGACCGCGCTGGGCTTCTCCCAGTACGCGAGGACGGGGGTGACGTCGAATCCGGACGGTGGGATGAAAATCTCCTCGAGCACGGCGAGCGGGCGGACACCGGACGGGTCGAGTCCCGTCTCCTCCTGGGCCTCCCGCAGCGCGGTGGCGATGGGCCCCTCGTCGCCGGGATCGCTGGCGCCGCCGGGGAACGCCACCTGGCCGCTGTGCTGACGCATCGTCGACGCACGCTGAGTCAGCAGGACGTCGGCGCCGGCGGGCAGTCCCCCCGACATCAGGGGGTCCGCCTCGGAGGGACCACCGAACAGCACGAGCACCGCCGCCTCACGGGTGGTCATCCCCTTCGGCGCACGCCGGTCGAGGACGGGATTGATCTTGTGCGGGTCGGCCGGCGTCCGCTGCACGACCCGCCGCAACCAGGACGGGACGGCGACGCCGTCCACGGACACCGTCATGCCGCGACCCCCAGGTTCTGTTCGACGGCAGCCGCGATCTCGTCGACGCTGCGAAACGGCTGAGGCAGGACCTTCGCGACCGTGCCGTCGGGCCGGATCAGCACCGAGACGGGCAGGACGGGAGGTGCTCCGACCGCGGCGCGGACACGCCCGTCGCCATCCTGCACACCGGGCAGGGTGACGGAGTAGTCGACCAGTCGGGACAGCGCGCTGGACTCGTTGGGATCGGTGTGCACCGTAAGGACGGTAACCGCGTCCCCCGCACGATCCGAAAACTGCTGCATATAGGGCAGCTCCTCGGCGCAGGGGCCGCACCAGTACGCCCACAGGTTCAGCAGCGCCGGTCGGCCTCCGAGCGCGGCCGCGAGATCGACCTGACTGCCGTCGCCGACGCACTCCAGCGTGATGCCGGTCAGGACCGCACCCGCCGACGGCTCCGAGGTGGCCGCCGGAGCGGGACACGGAGCCAGGCCCGCCTGCGTCCTCAGCGCTGCGAGCGCGTCCGGGTCGGCGTCCACCGACGTGGGGGTGCGGCTCCCCGCACCGAACCGGTCCTCGTACGACGGCGTTTCGGCATCGTCACCCCGGGGCCAGATCGCGACGACCAGAGCCACCACGACGACGAGAGCGGCCAGACTCCACCGCGCTGCGCTAGACACTCGTATCTACCCTCACCTGCCGGCCAGACGCAGCAGATGCTCCGTCTCCGGTCCGCGAACCAGTTCGGCGGCGACGTCGGGGTCGACGGGGCCCAGCCCGTACGACGGACAGTCCTTGGCGAGCACGCACACCCCGCACGCGGGCTTGCGGGCATGGCAGACGCGCCTGCCGTGGAAGATCACCCGATGCGAGAGCAGCGTCCACTCCTTGCGCTCGATGAGGGCGCCGATCGCGTGCTCGACCTTGACCGGGTCTTCCTCCTCCGTCCACTTCCAGCGCCGGACGAGCCTCCCGAAGTGGGTGTCGACCGTGATGCCGGGCACGTCGAACGCGTTGCCGAGGATCACGTTGGCCGTCTTCCGGCCGATCCCCGGCAGTGTCACGAGGTCCTTCAGAGTGTTCGGGACCTCGCCGTCGAAGCGTTCGAGCAACGCCTGCCCGAGCCCGATCAGCGAGTTGGTCTTGTTGCGGTAGAAGCCCGTGGACCGGATGTACTCCTCGAGCTCGGTGCGTTCGGCCTCCGCGTACGCCGTGGCGTCGGGGTAGCGGGCGAACAGCGCCGGCGTCACCATGTTCACCCGCACGTCCGTGCACTGCGCGGAGAGGATGGTCGCGACGGCGAGGTCGAGTGGTGTGGTGAAGTCGAGCTCGCAGTAGACGTGGGGGAAGGCCTCCGCGAGCTTGCGGTTCATTCTGCGGGCGCGCCGGACGAGTCCCAGCCGGGTTTCTTCCTGCTTCGCGGCCCGCGAGCGGGTGCGTCCACGCACTTCGGAGCTGTCGCTGGGGGTCGCATGCACGGGATCAACTCTACGGATACCCGACCGATCCGAATCGCCGCTGTGTCGCTTCTGAGACATTTGCAGTGTTTACTTCCCCGTATGCAAGGTCTCGCTGTGGTCCTCTTCCCAGTGCTGCTGATGCTGTTTGCGCTGGCCATGGAGCGGGTGGAGTTCAGACTCCGCCGGCTCACGGTTCGTCAGCAAGAGGTGGAAGAGTTCCTCGACCAGGCAAGTCACGACGAAGTGGCCACCCTGGCCCACGAAGGATTCCCCCACGCATTGGCACGCTTCCATCGCCGTCGCAAGGGTCGTTCGAGCTTCGAAACCGACGACGTCGCGGTGACCGAAGTGGGCTCGCGGCGCGCCAGCTGACCCCCGCGAAGTTCCCGAATCAGCGCACCCTAGGACGCATCCTCCGGTTAACTTTTGCGACTTCCGTGGTATCGGTCACTCAGACCGAGCCGTCTCAACGTAGACTTCAGAGCCGTACCTGTTGCACAGCGACACGCCGCGGATCACCGGGGCATCGTCGACATGCAGCAAATCGCGCACAATATGCATACAGACGAACAATATTCCCAAGGAGCGCACGTGGACGACGTCCTGGCAAGAGCCGGCATCTTCCAAGGAGTCGAGCCCTCAGCGGTAGCGGCGCTGACCAAGCAGCTGCAGCCTGTCGACTTCCCCCGCGGACATGTCATCTTCAACGAAGGTGAGCCCGGTGACCGCCTGTACATCATCGTGTCCGGCAAGGTGAAGATCGGTCGCCGCTCGCCGGACGGCCGGGAGAACCTGCTGACGATCATGGGCCCGTCCGACATGTTCGGTGAACTGTCCATCTTCGACCCCGGCCCGCGTACGTCCACCGCCACGACGGTCACCGAGGTCCGCGCGGTCAGCATGGACCGCGAAGCGCTCAAGGCGTGGATCGACCACCGCCCCGAGATCGCCGAACAGCTCCTGCGGGTGCTCGCGCGCCGTCTGCGCCGCACCAACAACAACCTGGCCGACCTGATCTTCACGGACGTTCCCGGTCGTGTCGCCAAGGCGCTGCTGCAGCTCGCGCAGCGGTTCGGCACCCAGGAGGCGGGTTCGCTGCGGGTCACGCACGACCTCACGCAGGAAGAGATCGCCCAGCTCGTCGGCGCTTCCCGCGAGACCGTCAACAAGGCACTCGCCGATTTCGCGCACCGCGGATGGCTGCGCCTCGAAGGCAAGAGCGTGCTGATCTCCGACTCCGAGCGCCTGGCACGCCGCGCACGGTAGTTCTCGCACCAACGAATTCGGCCACCCCCTCGCACGGAGGGGGTGGCTGAATTCGTTCGGTTGCTAGTCGTGGCTGCGCAGGTAGGCAAGCTGCACGTTGACCGATTTCTCGGCCACCGGCCACAACTTCGGGTCGACGTCGGAATAGACGTGCTCGACCACCTCTCGGACGGTCGGGCTGCCACCCAGTGCGCCGAGCGCGGCCCGCACCTGGTCGAGCCGCTCCTCCCGATGATCGAGATACTGCTGCGCGATCACGTTCAGGTCGGGCAGTTCGGGTCCGTGACCGGGCATCACTTGGCGGCCGGCTCCGAGGTCCAGCAGTCGGCGCAGCGACGACAGGTAGTCGCCGAGGTCGCCGTCCGTGTCGTCGAGCACCGTGGTGCCGCGGCCGAGGATCGTGTCGCCGGTGAGGACGGTGCCCTCACCCTCCACGATGAAGGACACCGAATCCTTCGTGTGCCCGGGTGTGGCGATCACCGTGAGCGTGAGTCCCGCGACGTCGATGGTCTCACCGTCGACGAGGGCTTCGCCGCCGCCGCGGAGGAATTCGGGATCCACCGAACGCACGGGTGCGCCGGTGAGTTCGAAGAACCTCTGCACTCCGCCGGTGTGATCGAAATGACGGTGTGTGATCAGCGTCAACGCGACCGGACCGAGTGCCGCGACACGCACGAGGTGCTCCTCGTCGGCGTCACCCGGGTCGACCACCACACACTCGGCCCGGCCCGGCGCACGCAGAATCCACGTGTTGGTTCCGTCGAGCGTCATCATGCCGGGATTGTTCTCGAGCATCACCGAGACGATCGGGGTGACCTCCCGCACCTGGGCGTAGGCCGGATGGGCAAGCGTCATGGCACTACGACTCCGGCTGCACTTCGGCGATCAGCTCCACCTCGACGGGGGCGCCGAGCGGCAACTCCGCGACACCGACGGCCGAGCGTGCGTGGGCGCCGGCATCCCCGAACACCTCACCGAGGAATTCGGACGCACCGTTCACGACGCCGGGCTGACCGGTGAATCCCTCGGCGGAGGCGACGAATCCGACGACCTTGACGATCCGCACCACCGAGTCGATGCCCACGAGGGCGTCGACCGCGGCCAGCGCATTGAGCGCGCAGGTGCGGGCGGCGGCCTTCGCGTCGTCGGCCGACACCTCGGCGCCGAGCTTGCCGACGTGCGTGAGCTTGCCCTCGACGATCGGCAGCTGCCCGGACGTGTAGACGTAGTTGCCGGTGCGCACGGCGGGCACGTAGGCGGCCACCGGCGGGACGACGGACGGCAGCGTGATGCCGAGCTCGGTCAGGCGGGCGGTCCAGTTCTGTGTCTCTGCCACGGCCCTCAGCCCTTCGGACGCTTCAGGTACGCAACGTGCTGCTCACCGGTGGGTCCGGGAAGAACCGTCACCAGTTCCCAGCCGTCGGTGCCCCACTGATCGAGGATCTGCTTGGTCGCATGTGTGAGCAGCGGAACGGTGGCGTACTCCCAGGAAGTCAATTCACTCATGCCGGTGAGCCTATCCCCCGCACATCCCGCCTCCCAGACTTATAGGCTCGACCCCGTGGTTGCATCCCCAGACCAGCTCACCCCGACGTGGCCCGAGAAGGCCGCGCGGGCCCGGCTGCATTTCGTCTCCGGAAAGGGCGGCACCGGAAAGTCCACGGTGGCCGCCGCGTTGGCGCTCGCCCTGGCCGAGGGTGGGCGTCGTGTGCTGCTGGTGGAGGTGGAGGGCCGGCAGGGAATCGCCCAGCTTTTCGACGTGCCCCCGCTCCCGCCGCAGGAGACGAAGGTCGCGGCCGCCGAGGGTGGCGGGGAGGTGATGGCGCTGGCCATCGACATCGAGACCGCCTTCCTCGAGTACCTCGAGATGTTCTACAACCTCGGTTTCGCGGGCCGCGCGATGCGCAGGTTCGGTGCCATCGAGTTCGCCACCACGATTGCGCCCGGCCTTCGGGACGTGCTGTTGACCGGCAAGATCAAGGAGTGTGTGGTGCGCACCGACAAGTCCGGCAAGCGGGCGTACGACGCTGTCGTCGTCGACGCGCCGCCGACCGGGCGGATCGGCAACTTCCTCGACGTGACGAAGGCGATGGCCGACCTCGCGAAGGGCGGTCCGGTGCGGTCGCAGAGTGAGGGCGTGGTGCGTCTGCTGCATTCCGACGAGACCGTCATCCACCTCGTGACGCTGCTCGAGGCGCTGCCGGTGCAGGAGACCACCGACGCGGCAGAGGAACTGGCCCGCGCCGATCTGCGGCTCGGCACCATCGTCGTCAACCGCACCAGCCCGCAGTTCCTGCCTGGCGAGACCCTCACGGACGCCGCGAAGGGACGCATCGACGCCGAGGCCATCCGCGCCGGACTGCGGAAGAGCGGGATCACCCTCGACGACGAAGATTTCGCGGGGTTGCTCACCGAGACGATCGAGCACGCGTCCGTACTCGAAGCGCAGGAGGAGAGTGCCGGACAGCTCGCCGAAGTGGACGGGGCACGACTGCATCTGCCGTCGCTCGCCGACGGTGTGGACCTGGGCGGGCTGTACGAGCTCGCGGAGTATCTGACGGAACAGGGTGTCCGATGACGCAGACAGTGGAACACGAGCGCCGCCGCACCGCCTCCGCTCTGGATGTCGCGGGGATGCTGGAGAACCGGGCCACCCGGATCGTCGTGTGCTGCGGCGCGGGTGGGGTCGGCAAGACCACCACGGCCGCGTCGCTCGCACTGCGCGCCGCGGAACAGGGACGGAAGGTGGTCGTGCTGACCATCGACCCGGCGCGTCGACTCGCGCAGGCCCTCGGCGTCGCGGAACTCGACAACTCGCCTCAACCCGTGCAGCTCGGACCGGACGCCACCGGCGAACTGCACGCCATGATGCTGAACATGCGCCGCACGTTCGACGAAATGGTGATCGAGCACTCCACGCCGGAGAAGGCGGAGCAGATTCTCGCGAATCCCTTCTACCAGACCGTCGCCACCTCGTTCTCGGGAACGCAGGAGTACATGGCGATGGAGAAGCTGGGGCAGCTCGCCTCCAGCGACGAATGGGATCTGGTGATCGTCGACACGCCGCCGTCCCGAAACGCACTGGACTTCCTCGACGCACCCCAGCGTCTGGGCGCGTTCCTCGACGGTCGCATGATCCGGTTGCTCACCGCACCCGGCCGCGGTCTCACCCGGCTCGTCACCGGCGCGATGGGGCTCGCACTGCGCGGCGTTTCCACCATCGTGGGTAGTCAGATGCTGTCGGACGCCTCGAATTTCGTGCAGTCACTCGACTCGATGTTCGGCGGATTCCGCGAAAGGGCCACGCGCACTTACGAATTACTTCGACAGCCGGGCACCAAGTTTCTGGTGATCGCGGCAGCCGAACCGGATGCACTGCGGGAGGCGGCGTTCTTCGTCGACCGGCTCGCAGGCGACGAGATGCCGCTCGCGGGCCTCGTCCTGAATCGGACGCACCCCACTCTCAGTTCCCTGTCGGCCGATCACGCGGTCACTGCCGCCGACCAACTCGGGGACCAAGACCCCCTCACCGCCGCCGTACTGCGGATCCACGCCCATCGGGCGGTGATCGCCAAGCGTGAGGTTCAACTACTGAGCCGGTTCACGGCCGCCCACCCTCGGGTGCCGATCGTCGGTGTGCCCTCGCTGCCGTTCGAGGTCTCGGACCTCGAGGCCTTGAGGGCGGTGGGCGACCAGCTCACCCGCACGAGCTGATCAGCTCCTGCCGGAGAACCGGTCACCCGTCTGTTGCTTACCTGCCTGCGAATCAGTTTCCGAACGTCAGACGGCGGACTGGTGCTGCCGCTGAGCCTCGAAGAAATCGGACCATGATTCCACCTCTGGGTGCTGCTTGAGCAACGCCCGGCGCTGACGTTCCGTCATGCCACCCCACACGCCGAACTCGACACGGTTGTCGAGAGCATCGGCTCCGCACTGCATCAGTACCGGGCAATGCCGGCAAATGGTTGCGGCCTTGCGCTGTGCTGCGCCGCGTACAAAGAGTTGATCGGGATCGACTTCCCGGCAACGAGCCTGGGTGACCCAGGCGATTCGCGCTTCTGCTTGCTCGACGTCCAGACGGCTGGTTGGGGTGGTCATGTGCATTCGTTTCCCCTCTTCGAGTCTGCGCAGCCCAGCACTTATCACGCCGAGGCTGCACCACATAAGCGATGGGGTGTTATCTCCATCACACTGTTCCAACAATTTAGGTAAAGAAACCGCAACGCGCAAGACGAAGAACACGCTTTTTTGGTACGCCCGTCCATACCCCGTGCTCAGGGCTTTTTCCTGGCCGAATTCCGCGCCCAACCAGCGCACCCTCAGACCCCACGTAGTCTGTAGATCGTGTCGATTGCAAAAACAGTGGGGAAGCTCGCGGGATCCTCCGCCTTGGCAGGAGTGCTCCTCGCCGGCGTGATGTTTCCGCTCGCCGGCGGGTTCGGTTACGCGTCCAACAGGGCGGCTGACACCGTCGACAACGTCTCGGCCGAACTGGTCGAAGGAACGGTTCCCGCGGTCTCGACGATGGTCGACTCGGCGGGCAATCCCATCGCGTGGCTGTACGACCAGCGGCGGTTCGAAGTCCCGAGCGACAAGATCTCGAACGAGATGAAGCTCGCCATCGTCTCCGTCGAGGACCGCCGGTTCCCCGAGCACAAGGGTGTCGACTGGCAGGGCACGATGCGTGCCTTCCTGACCAACACCACGAGCGGTGAAGTCCAGCAGGGCGCGTCCACGCTCGACCAGCAGTATGTGAAGAACTACCAGCTGCTCGTCGTCGCCAAGACCGACGCCGAACGCCGAGCGGCGATCGAGACGACGCCCGCCCGCAAGATCCGCGAGATCCGGATGGCGCTGACGCTCGACAAGGAACTCACCAAGGACGAGATCCTCACCCGCTATCTCAACCTGGTGCCGTTCGGCAACGCCTCGTTCGGCATCCAGGACGCCGCCCAGACCTACTTCGGCATCGACGCCGCCGAACTGAACACCCAGCAGTCCGCGATGCTCGCGGGCATGGTGCAGTCGAGCTCGGCGCTGAACCCGTACACGAATCCCGAAGGCGTGCTCGAGCGCCGCAACGTCGTTCTCGACACGATGATCTCGAACATCCCCGAGCGGGCCGCCGAGCTGCGGCAGCTCAAGGAGACACCCCTCGGTGTGCTGCCCGAGCCCAACCGGCTTCCCCGCGGGTGCATCGCCGCCGGCGACCGCGGGTTCTTCTGCGACTACGCCCTCCAGTACCTGGCCAACGCCGGCATCAGCCGCGAGCAGATCGACAAGGGCGGCTACCTGATCAAGACGACGCTCGACCCCGCGGTCCAGGCATCGACGAAGGCGGCGCTCAGTGCGAACGCCAGCCCGGAGCTCGACGGCATCGCAAACGTCATGAACGTGGTCCAGCCCGGCCAGGATTCGCACAAGATTCTCGCGATGGGCAGTAGCCGCACCTACGGCCTCGACGCGAACGCCAACGAAACCGTGCAGGCCCAGCCGTACTCACTGGCCGGGCACGGCGCCGGGTCGATCTTCAAGATCTTCACCACGGCAGCCGCGATGGAGAAAGGCCTCGGCACCAACGCCATCCTGGACGTCCCCGGGCGGTTCGAGGCCAAAGGCATGGGTAGCGGTGGTGCGCGAGGCTGTCCCGCGTCCACGTACTGCGTCGAGAACGCCGGCAAATACCCGGCGGCACTGTCGGTGACGGACGCGCTCGCACAGTCGCCCAACACCGCGTTCGTCAAGCTCATCCAGGCCACCGGGGTCGCCCCCACCGTCGACATGGCGGTGCGGCTGGGTCTGCGCTCGTACGCCGACCCCGGCACCTCCGGATTCGACGATCGCAGCATGGCGGACTTCCAGAAGGATCAGAACCTGGGTTCGTTCACCCTCGGGCCCACATGGATCAATCCCCTGGAACTGTCGAACGTCGCGGCAACGCTCGCGTCGCACGGCAAGTGGTGCCCACCCACCCCCATCGATTCGGTCTTCGACCGTGAGGGCAAGCCCGTCTCGGTCACCCAGCAGGCGTGCGAGCAGGTGGTCGAACCCGGACTCGCCGACACCCTCACCAACGCCATGAGCAAGGACGACAAGCCGGGCGGTACGTCCGCCGGGGCGGCGGGCAGCGTCGGCTGGACGCTCCCGATGGCCGGTAAGACGGGTACCACGGAATCCCACATGTCCTCGGGCTTCCTCGGGTTCACCAACAACTTCGCCGCCGCCGTCTACGTGTTCGGTGACTCGCCGACGCCCGGGGAGATCTGCTCGGCCCCGCTGCGTCCGTGTGGTGACGGAAACCTCTTCGGTGGAAACGAACCCGCCCGGACCTGGTATGCGGCGATGAACCCCATCGCCAACAACTTCGGGCCGACGTCGTTGCCGCCGGTCGATCAGAAGTATGTGCGGGGTTCGCAGAACGGTCAGGTTCCGGACGTCACCGGGCTGAGCCAGTCGGCCGCGACGTCCCGTCTGCAGGGAGCGGGGTTCACCGTCAACTCGGTCACCACCGAATCGCAGGCGACCAAGGGGACGGTCACGAGCGTGTCGCCGTCCGGTTCGGCCATTCCGGGGTCGACCATCACGATCTACGTCAGCGACGGATCGGTGAAGGCCGCTCCCCCTCAAGCGCCGGCTCAGGGCATCCCCGTTCCGCCCATCCAGCTGCCCGGCCTGCCGCCGATCCAGCTGCCGCCCATACCGCGGTAACCCCCACGTGAGTGGGAAGGTGTGCGGGGGCGCACTTTCCCACTCACGTGCGGGTCAGAGGCGGGACTTCACCGCGTGCGAGAGCCGCGAACCGTCAGCCTTGCCGCCCGCGAGTGCGCCGGCGGCCTTCATGACCTGACCCATCTGACGCATACCGGGACGCTCACCGATCTCCTCGGCCACCTGAGCGATGGCGGTGTCCACGACGTCGACGAGTTCCGCGTCGGTCAGCGGGGTCGGGAGGTATTCGTCGATGATCTGAGCCTCGGCCCGCTCCTGCGCCGCCAGCTCACCTCGACCGTTCTCGGTGTAGATCTCGGCGGACTCGCCGCGCTTCTTCGACTCCTTCGCGAGGACCTTGAGCACCTCGTCGTCGGTGAGTTCACGAGCTTCCTTGCCGGAGACCTCTTCGGTCTGCACGGCGGCCATCAACATGCGGATAGTGGCGGTGCGCAGCGAATCCTTGGCCTTCATCGCGGCCGTCATGTCGGAGCGCAGTCTTGCTTTCAGTGAATCTGGCATGGGCGAAACGCTACGCGCCCCGATTCTGACACTGCACCGCGATTGCGCTCATCAGTATCCTGGAAGAGTGTCTGACGAGTTCCGTGCCAACCTGACCCGCGCCGCCCTGGGTACGGCGGGTGCCGCCGCCCTCGGCATCGGCTACGCCTCGCTCATCGAACGCAACGCGTTCGTGCTGCGTGAAGTCACGATGCCGGTCCTCGAACCCGGGTCGTCGACGCTGCGGGTGCTGCACATCAGCGACCTGCACATGATGCCCGGACAGCGGCTGAAACAGAACTGGCTGCGCGAGCTGGACAACCTCGACCCCGACCTCGTCGTCAACACCGGCGACAACCTTTCGCACCAGCGGGCGGTGCCCGCGGTGGTCCAGGCGATGGGGAATCTGCTGGCCCGCCCGGGACTGTTCGTCTTCGGCAGCAACGACTACTTCGCGCCCAAGCCGAAGAACCCGCTCAAGTACTTCCGCAGGGAACACAAGCGGGTCCTCGGCGAGCCGCTGCCGTGGGGCGACTTGCGGGCCGCGTTCACCGAGCGCGGCTGGTTCGACGTCACCCACGTGCGCCGCGACCTCGAGGTGTCGGGGGTTCGGATCGCGTCGGCGGGCGTCGACGATCCGCACCTCAAGCGCGATCGGTACGACACCATCGCCGGCCCGCCCAATCCGCTGGCCGATCTCCGCCTGGGCATCACCCACTCGCCCGAACCGCGTGTGCTCGACCGGTTCGCGGACGACGGATACGACCTCGTGCTGGCGGGCCACACGCACGGCGGTCAGCTGTGCCTGCCGTTCTACGGCGCGCTGGTCACCAACTGCGACATCGATCGCTCGCGGGTGAAGGGTCCGTCGAAGTGGGGCGCGCACACCCAGCTGCACGTGTCCGCCGGGGTCGGGACGTCCCCGTGGGCGCCGGCCCGCTTCTGCTGCCGCCCCGAGGCGACGCTCCTGACGTTGGTTCCGGCTCAGCGCGGCGGCTCGGATGCCGACGCCGCGCGGAGTCGCACGGAGTCGTCGGAGAGCACCGTTATACGCAATTGACCAGGGGATTTAATGGTCACTGACTGTGTAATGTAAGCTAGCCGAGGTTCAACACGGGGTGTGGCGCAGCTTGGTAGCGCGCTTCGTTCGGGACGAAGAGGTCGTGGGTTCAAATCCCGCCACCCCGACAGTGTGAGACACCGAGAAGAGGCTCCGACCGGTTCGCCGGTCGGAGCCTCTTCTGCATGGTGGGGGCGTTTTCCGGTTGCACGGACCCCACGCACTCCCGCCCAAAACCTCAGGCTAGCCTCACCTCATGTCATCGAGGCTCTACGTACGCGCCGGGCTGGTCGCCCTGGCCACCGTCTTTCTCGCCGCCTGCGGCACCACCGACAGCGGATCGTCCGCCGGCAACACCGATGTCGCGACCGGCGGTCGACTGTTCGCCACGGCGGACGCCGAGACCGCCAAACTCGGCACCGACGCCGATCCGGGCGTCTTCCCCCGGACCATCACCCACGCGCTCGGCGAGACCGTCATCGAGAAGAAGCCCGAACGGGTGATCGTCCTCGACGGTGGTGAGCTGGACGACGTGCTCTCCCTCGGAATCACGCCCGTCGGACTGGCCAGCCCGGAGAGCGCCGCAGGTCAGCCGTCCTACCTCGCCGACAAGCTCGCCGGAGTGCCGGACGTCGGCACCACCAACAACCTGAACCTCGAGGCGATCTCCGCGCTGCAGCCCGATCTGATCCTGGGCAGCAAACTGCGCGCCGACAAGCTGTACCCGCAGCTGTCGTCGATCGCACCGACCGTGTTCGGCATCCGCCCCGGCTTCCCGTGGAAGGAGAACTTCCTGCTTGTCGCCGACGCCCTCGGTGAGGAGACCAAGGCGGAGGACGTTCTCAACACCTACCAGACCCGCGCCGACGAGGTCCGGGAGTCGATCACAGGTGAGCCGACGATCTCGCTGGTGCGGTTCATGTCCGGCAAGACCCGCCTGTACGGCAACCTGTCGTTCATCGGCGTCATCCTGAAGGATGTCGGGCTCCCCCGCCCCACGATCCAGGACGTGGACGAACTCGCCGTCGAGGTGAGCCAGGAGACGATCGGCGAGGCCGACGCCGACCGGATCTTCTACTCCAGCTACGGCGCACCCGACACCACCGACGAGTCGACCGTGGTCGGCGGCCCGCTGTGGAATCAGATGCAGGCGGTGAAGGACGGCAAGTCCGTGCACGTCAGCGACGAGACGTGGTTCCTCGCCCTCGGCCCCACCGGCGCGATGCTCGTCCTCGACGACCTCGAGAACATGCTCGCAGCCTGAGTCACCGAGTTACTGAGGCACAGGCATGAACGCGTCGTAGATTGCCTGCGGCGCACCGTCGATTGCCCAGATGACCATGAGTCCGACGGCCACGGTGAGGGCGGGCCCGAGCACGACCTTCTCGAAGGGCCCGCCCGCCCGGATGGACAGGAACGACGGAAGCCGGAACTCCCACCACCGTTCCTTGCCGAGTGTGAGGAACGGGGCGAGGAAGGGGACGCCTTCCTTGGTGATGGCGTCCCCGAGACAGTGGGTGACGCAGCCGAGCGCCACCGCGACACCGAGTCCGGTGGAGCCGGCCTCCGTCGGATACGACTGCCACGTGAGGGCGGACAGCACGGCGGCGACCGCCGAAACTGCCAGCCAGCCTTTTTCTTTGGCCAGCTCACCGGCCAACCCTCTAAGGGCCAGGCCGAGGCAGATGAAGAGCGTGGCGATGATGGCCGGTTTGCCGAACTGGACGACCAGCGCCGACACGCCCGCTCCGATACCCGCCGCGAACAGCGCGGTGTGGGTGAGCGTGCGGTGTCCGCCGCGCCGCTTGCCGTCCCGTTTGCCCTTTGTGACAGTGTAGAAACCCAGCGACACCGCGTCGACACCCTTCGCGACGACGTTGCTGACCGGACCGAACGAGCGCGAGACGGTGGACTGGCTCGTGTCGAGGTCCGGGAGCAGCGCCGCCCCGGCGCACACCGCCGCGAACGTGAAGGTCTCGGCCGTCGAGGTGGGCCCACCCCAGTCGAGGGGCAGCAGATCTGCGACCGCCAGACCTACGGCAGCACCGGACATTGCATGGGTTGGACCCATCACCATGGAAGACAGCACCTTTCGACCCCGACTCGGGACACGGTCATACGAGCCGGTGTCCTGACACCGCCCAACCTAGCAACAACATCCGACACATCCGTCACACCCCTGTGAGTACTTCTCAACCGCGGGCGGTTAACAAGTACTCACGGGGGGCGCCGAGGGTGGATGATGGAGTTGTGCGTTACGCCCAGTCGGGCGAAGGAGGGTCGAAAGTGGAAACTGTGGTGGTATTCGTTCTCGCCTGCCTGATCTACTGGTGGGGCCTGCTCTGAGCCTGCCCCACCAACGAACGTCAGTTCTGGCTCTGCCCTTCCCGGACACCGATTTCCACTCGCTTGCCGAGGTCGGGATCGACGTTCTTCCAGTATTCGAAGACGCGGAGCAGGACCGGCTCGCTGACACCGCCGAGTGCGTGACCGACGATGTTGATCACCAGGCGTTCGCGTTCGTCGTCGTCCAGGACCTCCCGGACGAGCGTGCCCGCCTGCGTGAAGTCGCCGTCCTCGGCGTGCTCGATGTAGCCGGCGCGCACCGACTCACCGTCGAACGCCCAGAGGCCTTCGTCGCCGGCGAGGGAGGCGTCGGCGTGCGGGCCTCCGTACGAGTTCGGCGCGTACACCGGGGTCTCGGGCGAATTGGTGGCGTACCGCATCGCGCCGTCCTGCGAGTACGAGTTCACCTGATTCTTCGGTGCGTTGACGGGCAGCTGCGCGTAGTTGGCGCCGATGCGGTACCGGTGAGCGTCCGCGTACGAGAAGACGCGGCCCAGCAGCATCTTGTCGGGTGAGAAGCCGATTCCCGGAACGACATTCGACGGTTCGAACGACGCCTGTTCGATCTGGGCGAAGAAGTTGTCGGGGTTGCGGTTGAGGGTCCACTTGCCGACCTCGATCAGCGGGTAGTCCTTCTGCGACCACACCTTGGTGAGGTCGAACGGATTGAACCGGTAGCCCTCGGCCTCGTCGACGGGCATGACCTGGACCTTCAGCGTCCAGCTGGGGAACTCGCCGCGGGCGATCGTGTCGTACAGGTCGGCGCGGTGATGGTCGGGGTCGTTGCCGGCGAGGGAGTCGGCCTCGTCCTGGGTGAGAAACTCGATGCCCTGGTTGGTCTTGAAGTGGTACTTCACCCAGAAGCGCTCGCCCTCGGCGTTGACCCACTGGTAGGTGTGCGAGCCGAATCCGTCCATGTGACGCCACGTCTTCGGGATTCCGCGGTCACCCATCAGCCAGGTCACCTGATGGGCAGACTCGGGCCGCAGCGTCCAGAAGTCCCACTGCATGTCGTGGTCGCGCAGGCCGGATCCGGGCAGACGCTTCTGCGAGTGGATGAAGTCGGGGAACTTGATCGGGTCCTTGATGAAGAACACCGGCGTGTTGTTGCCGACGAGGTCGTAGTTGCCGTCCTCGGTGTAGAACTTCACGGCGAAGCCACGCGGGTCGCGCCAGGTGTCGGGGCTGCCCTGCTCGCCGGCGACGGTGGAGAACCGCACCAGCGACTCGGTTTTCGCGCCGGGCTGGAACAGCGTGGCCTTGGTGTAGCGGCTCACGTCGTGGGTGACGACCAGTTCGCCGAATGCGCCGCCGCCCTTGGCGTGGACGACGCGCTCCGGGACACGCTCACGGTTGAACTGGGCGAGCTTCTCGACCAGGTAGTGGTCGTGCAGGAGGATGGGCCCCTGGGGACCGGCGGTGAGCGATTCGTTGTCGCTGACGACGGGAATTCCGGCATTGGTGGTGGTCGCGCGCTGTGTTTCAGGCATGGCAAAGCCTCCAGGTTGCATCGGGTGAGGGTGTAGCGGTGGGGACGGACGGGTCAGGACAGGGCTGCTGTCGACCCGGTTCCGCTCTGCGCGTCGATTTGGCACTGCGAGCAGAGTCCCCAGAAGACGACCTCGGCCTCGTCGATCTCGAAACCGTGGGCCTGCGAGGGGTCGAGGCACGGTGCCTCGCCGACTGCGCAGTCCACGTCCACGACGGTCCCGCAGCTGCGGCACACGAGGTGGTGGTGGTTGTCTCCGGTACGGGTTTCGAACCGTGCGGGCGAACCCGCGGGCTCGATGCGGCGGAGTAGGCCGGCGGCGGTGCATGCCTTGAGGACGTCGTACACCGCCTGGGTGGAGACCGAACCCAGCTCGTCACGAACGACGGCCGCGATGTCGTCGACGTCGGAATGTGGCCGTACGGCAACCGCATTCAAGACTGCGACTCGCGGGGCTGTGACACGGAGGCCCACGCCGCGCAGTTGCGCTCGGGGATCGGTGTCGTGTCGCATGTGTTCAAGTATCGGCCTTTTTTGGAATTAGTCAAGAAAAGGATGTGTCGGAAATTCTTGACATGCCGGAAATCTCCGACATATGGTCGGGTCGTGCCCGACGACGACGTCTTCCTCGCCCTCGCGAACCCCGTGCGCCGCCGGCTGCTGGAAATCCTGGCGGACGGCCCCCGGACCGCGGGTGACCTCGCCGGCCGTTTCGACCTCAGCCGACCCGCCGTCGCCGAACACCTGCAGGTGCTGCGCAAGGCAGGACTCGTCCGCGACGAACCGTCCGGGCGGCAACGTCACTATCACCTGACCGCAGAGCCACTCGCCGACGTGGGCGACTGGCTGCACCCGTTCGAGCGGTTCTGGCGCGGCCGCTTGCGCACACTCGCCGACATCCTCGAGGAGGACTCGTGACCGACCGCACCACCACCATGATCTCCGTCGACCAGTTCATCGCCGCACCACCGGCCAAGGTGTGGCGGGCCCTCACCGAGCCGGAACTCCTGGCCCGCTGGTGGGCGGCGGGCGACATCGCCGCCACGGTCGGGCATCGGTTCCACCTGAACATGCCCGGCTGGGGTTCCGTGCCCTGCGAGGTGGTCGAGGTCGAGCCCGAACGGCGACTCGTCTACACCTTCACCGAGAACTGGACACTGACCTGGAACGTGGTTCCCGAGGGCACCGGCACCCGCCTGTTCCTCGAACATTCCGGCTTCGACCTCGACGACAAGCGGAGCCGCGACGCGTTCGAGCGGATGGGTCCGGGCTGGCGCGACACCGTGCTGCCGCGCCTCGCCGGCGTCGCCGCGGACGTCGAATAACGAACCCGGGAACAATTCGGCGGACCAATCCGCTGAACCCCCTGTCGGCGTCCGGACATGCCCCGGGCCTCACCCCATTCGTCGCTACGAGCGACCACTCGCCGAGAGGCGCCTGTGGGACGTCGACCCGAAGGCCGCCCCGGCTCACCGCCGGGGGCCTTCGCTGTCTCCGCCGGTCAGCGCAGCCGCGCGGGACCGGTGGTCATCTGCCCGTCGGTGATCACGATGCCGTGATGGGCGCCGGGTGCCAGCCACGCGGTCAGGGTGGGGCCTTCGGCTCGCACGTCGACGCGGGCGTACCGGAGGTGTCCGCGCAGCCGCGCCGATGCCGTCACGAGCCCGTGACCGTCTTCACCGGGTTGCGCGAACCCCAGCGCCCCGGCGATGGGTAGTCGCGGTCCGCGCGGCCGAGTCCGGGTGGAGACGCGCCACGCATCGGTCGACGCCTCGAAGGTTCCGTGCACGTCGCCGTCGAACTCGGCAGGGACCTTCGGCAGACTCCAGTGGACGCGTCCGCCGTGCACGGACGGTTCCGAGTCCACCGCGATGAACGGCACCGCCATGCGCGGCAGCAGGCCGGTGCGACGACCCGGCGCCCGCAGCACCGGGCTGGCCAGGATTTCGCGGTAGGGCCCGACGGGCGAGTCCAGGTAGTCGACCATCATGGCCAGGGTCAGGGGCACGGTCGCACCGTCGGGCCCGAGTACGCGGGCGGCCTCGGTGCTGCGATGCCACCAGAGCGTCGCGCGCACCCCCGCCGGCCACGGGGGCGGAGTGCTCGCGGGCCAGTCCGCGCGGTCGGTGTGCGATTCAGGCACGCTCCACATCGACTGTCTCCCTTCGCGTGATCACCGTCAGCGGAAGCCGCAGTGCGCCCGGCGCGTCCACGGGCACCACCGGCGTTCGCGGCGGAGACGGTTCGATACGTACGTATGGCTTGCCCGGTTCGGGTCGGGCATCGACCTCACCCCTGTTGGGCCACAGCGCGAATGCGCGCTCGGCCTGGGCGGTGATGGTCAGCGACGGGTTGACGCCGAGGTTCGCGCTCACCACCGACCCGTCGGCCACGTGCAGACCGTCGTGGCCGTAGGCCCGCAGATAGGGGTCGACGACACCCGTATCCGGCGTATCGCCGATCGCGCAGCCGCCGAGGAAATGCGCGGTCATCGGGATGTTCACGACGTCGGCGAGCGAACCGCCGGGGTCTCCCCCGATCCGCTCGGCGACCTTGCGGATCGCGGTGTGACCCTGTGGGATCCATTCCGGTGGCGGATCTCCCGGCCCGGGACGGCTGGTGACCGCGCGACCGAGACGCCCCTTCCCCTTCGCGAGTTCGAGCGAGTTGTCGTCGGTCTGCATCACGAGTGCGATGACGGTGCGCTCCGACCAGTGCCGCACCGACAGGCTCCGCAGGAACGCCCCGGGACGACGCAGCGCCACACCCACCGTCTTCAGCAGCCGCGGCGCCCGTCCGCCGCCGTCGCTGAGAACGGTCTGCAACAGCCCGATGGCGTTGCTGCCCTTGCCGTATCGCACCGGTTCGATGTGGGTGTGGTCGTCGGGGTGGAACGAGGACGTGATGGCCACTCCCTTCGTGAAGTCCGTGTCACGGCGTCTGGCGGTGGCCGCGAGGACGGCCTCGGAATTGGTGCGCACCACCGATCCCAACCGCGGCGACAACCGCGGCAGCGCACCCGATTCCTTCATCGCCAGCAACAGCCGCGCGGTGCCGTACGTGCCGGCGGCGACCACCACCTGGTCGGCGGTGAACGTGCGCTCCCGCTTGCGCATCCCGTCGGTGCGGCGGGTCCGCAGCTCGTAGCCGCCGCCCACCCGGGGTCGCAGTTCCTTCACCGTCGTCAGCGCATGGACCTGCGCGCCTGCCTTCTCGGCGAGGTGGAGGTAGTTCTTCACCAGCGTGTTCTTTGCACCGACACGGCAGCCCGTCATGCAGCTCCCGCACTCGGTGCATCCCGTGCGGTCGGGTCCCTCGCCCCCGAAGAACGGGTCTGCAACCGTCGATCCCGGCTCGCCGAAGAACACGCCCACCGGCGTGGACGTGAACGTCGCGCCGGCGCCCATCTCCTCGGCCACCTCACGCAAGACGGCGTCGGCGGGGGTGAACGACGGGTTGGTCGTCACACCCAGCATCTGCTTCGCCTGCTCGTAGTACGGGGCCAACTCCGACTGCCAGTCGGTGATGTGCGCCCACTGCTTGTCCTCGAAGAAGTGGCGCGGCGGCTGGTACAGCGTATTGGCGTAGTTCAGCGAACCACCGCCGACCCCGGCCCCGGCCATGACCAGGACGTCGGGCAGCAGGTGAATCCGCTGCACGCCGTAACAACCCAGCCACGGCGCCCAGAGGTAGCGCCGCACCCGCCAGCTCGTCTCGGGCAGCTCGTCGTCGGCGAAGCGGCGACCCGCCTCGAGAACGCCTACGCTATAACCCTTCTCGGTCAGGCGCAGCGCCGCGACGCTACCGCCGAAACCGGATCCGACCACGATCACGTCGTAATGCGTCATGCGACGCTCTCCTTCGCGGACGTGCGTCGAGACATGTAGTTCTCCTGGTCGAATCGCTGCAGCTGGGAGCGGAACTTCCAGGTGAACGTCGGCCACTGCACCGAATTCCGCCCCTCGGAGTCGTAGTACCAGCTCGAGCAGCCGCCCTGGTTCCAGACGGTGGTCTGCAGATCGGACTGGATTCGGGTGTTGTACCGGCGCTGCGCCTCCTCGGTGACCTCGAAAGCGGTGATTCCGCTGTGATGCATCACCTTCAGCGCGTCGGCGATGTACGCGGACTGCGACTCGAGCATGTAGACGATGGAGCTGTGACCGAGGTTGGTGTTGGGCCCGTACATCAGGAACAGGTTGGGGAAACCGGCGACCGTGGTCCCCTTGTACGCGCTCGGGCTGCCGCCCCAGTGCTCGGCGAGGGTGCGGCCGTGCGACCCGAGCAACGCATGCGCCACAGGCGGTTCCGTGGGCGTGAAACCAGTCGCGAAGATGATGGTGTCGACCTTGTGCTCATTACCCACCGCGTCGACGACGCCGTCCTGCGTGACCCCGGTGAGTCCCGCGTCGACGAGCGTGACGTCGGGGCGGTCGAGGGTCCGGAGCCAGTCGTTCGACAGCAGCATCCGCTTGCAGCCGATGGTGAAGTTCGGGGTGAGCTTGCTGCGGAGTTCGGGATCACGCACCTGGCGCCGCAGGTGCACCCTGGCCACCAACTCGAACGCCGGCAGCAGCCCGGTGGCGTGCGCGAGCACCCCGCCCAGGGCTTCACGGAAGCTGTAGACGGACGCCCGGACAGCCTTCTGCACCAACGGCAGTCGCCGGTAGAGATCCTTCTCCGTGCCCGACAGTTCGCGGTCGAGACGGGGGATCACCCAGGCGGGGGTGCGCTGGAACACGGTGAGATGCTCGGTCGCGGCTGCGATCTCGGGGACGAACTGCACCGCGGACGCGCCGGTACCGATCACGGCCACCTGCTCCCCGGTGAGGTCGTGGTCGTGGTTCCACGTCGCCGAGTGGAACGTGGTGCCGCCGAACGACTCGAGCCCGGGCATGTCCGGGACGCTGGGCGTCGAGAGCGCACCGGTCGCGGCGACCACGACGTCGGCCGTCACCGTTCCGCGACTGGTCCGGACGGTCCAGAGGGCCTGGGCGTCGTCCCATTGCGCTTCCTGCAGTTCGCAATCGGTCACCACGCAGTTCATGACCCCGGTGTCGACCGCAACCTTCTTCAGGTAGCGGTAGATCTCGGGCTGGCGGGCGAACGTATGACTCCAGTCGGCGCTGGGCGCGAACGAGAACGAATACAGCGACGTCGGGACGTCGCAGGCGCAACCCGGGTAGGTGTTGTCGCGCCATGTCCCGCCGACGTCCGCCCCGCGCTCGATGATCAGGACGTCGGCGTCCGGCTGCGTCTGCAGAATGCGCGCGGCCAGTCCCATACCGGCGAAACCCGCGCCGACGATCAGGGTGTGTACGTGCTGCGGAAGGTTCACGACTTCTCCATCTTCGATTCCCACACGGGCAACAGCCGCGCGCGGAGTGACTGTTCGGCCTCGGCGGTGCGGAACAGTGCCGACACCGCGAGACCGCGAACCAATTCGATACTGAGCTCGATGGCGTCGGAGTCGAACCGATCACCGAACACCTCCGCCGACCCGTGACGCAACGCTTCGGTGACCTTCCGCTCGAGCGGAACCGTCGCCTCGTACAGCGCCGGATCGGTCCGGGCGGCCACCCACAGCTCGAGCGCCGCATAGAACAGCGGACCCGAGAAGGCGTCGGCGAGCACCTCGACCCCGCGACCGGCGTCCACCTCGGCGGCGAGGATCTCCTCCATCCGCTTGTCCACCAGATGTTCCACGGCGGCCACCACCAACGACTCCTTGGTGGGGAAATGGTGCAGCTGGGCGCCGCGCGACACCCCCGCCCGCCGGGCGATGCCCTGCGTGGTGGTGCGTGCGTACCCGAGCTCGACCAGGGAATCGACCGCCGCGTCGAGCAGCTTCGTACGCATCGCCGCGGTTCGCTCCGCCTGCGTGCGGGTCGGCTTGACTACTGCTGTGTCAGGTGTCACACCCAGCACTGTAGGCGGAAAAAAGAAAACAGTCCAGACTGCTTTTAAGTGCTGCGCCTGTGAGTGCTTATCAACCGCGGAACGTTAATAAGTACTCACGGGCCTACGGCACGAGGCGATACCGCAGCATCATGTCGTGGTCCTCGTGGTCGAGCATGTGGCAGTGCCACACGTAACCCTGGAGGGGATGGGACTCGTGCTCCATATGGCCGCCGCCGGAGTGATCCATCGCGCCCCCCGACATCCCGAACGTCGCGTCGGGGTCGAAGCCGAGTTCGTCCGCGGTCGGGAACCGGACGATGATCCGGGTGATCGAGTTCGCGTCCGCGATCACGGTGTCCTTGAACCCCGACTCCCACACCTGCGGCGCCTGGATCGGCCCGACGGCGAACGGATCCGCCGACGGTGTCCACCGCATCCCGACCGCGGGGACGGGGACGGCCTGCATCAACGCGTTCGTGTCGATGGCCTGCCGTCCGATCACCCGGAACGCCACCAGGTGCAGGTGGATCGGGTGCGGTTCGGGCGTGACGTTGACGATGTTCCACTGCTCGACGGTGCCCTGCCGGGGCATCTCGATGTCGTCGCTCGTGTAGCGGAGGTTGTTCAGCGACATCAGCGGGGACGGCTGGCCGAGGCCCTGCGCGAGTTGCAGCACCGACACGGTGCGCACGACCGACGGTTGCGCGATGGGCGGGAGGACGGCGAGACCACGGCTCCCGCCCCGCAGGGTCTCCGGCACACCACCCGTGAACCCGGCGGCCGTTCCGATCCGGAACCGGCAGAACCGCGGCATGATCTGCACGCCGCGCTGCGCCACCTGCGCCGGAATCGGTTCGTCGTTGCGCAGTTCCACCGTCGTCCCGGGCGCGAGGGCGCCGAAATCGACGAGGAGGTCGACACGCTCCCCCGGTCCGAGCCGGACGTGGTCGGTGGCGACCGGCGCGTCGAGCAGCCCGCCCTCGGCGCCTATCACCCAGAACCTCATCCGGTTCTCGAAGAACAGGTTCCACACGCTGAACGACGCGGCGTTCACCATCCGCAGCCGGTACAGGCCCCGCGCCACGGACATCTCCGGCCACACCTTGCCGTTCACCACGCCGACGTCGCCGGGGGTGGCGGCTTCCCAGCTGCCCTGCGGGTTCAGCGGATTGGAGCGGACGCTCTGCCGCCCGTCGTCGGTGAAGTTCTTGTCCTGCAACACCAGAGGAAGCTCGAACTCGCCCGATGGCAGGCCGAGCGGGTTGTCGCCCTGACCGGTGTCGTACTCGTCGCGCAGCAGGTACATGCCCGCCAGCCCGGCGTAGATGTTGAGCCGGGTGACGCCCATGGCGTGGTCGTGATACCAGAGCGCACAGGCTTCCTGCCGGTTCGGGAACTCGTGCACCATCCCCTGCCCCGGCCGCATGATGTCCTCGGGATGCCCGTCGAACTCCGGGGGCGTCCGACCACCGTGCAGATGAAGCGACGTCGGCACCTGGGTGCGGTCCTGTTCGGTGACGCCGTGGATCCTCGTGTCGACGTCGGCGGCCAGGGGGTTGCTCGCGATGTCGTTGCGGTAGGTGAGCGACGTCCGTTCGCCGACGTGGGCCTCGATCGTCGGGCCCAGGTAGTCCATGCCGCCGTAACCGAGGGCCGGGGACGCCGGCAGGTCGGGGTGGAACACGTGCGTGGTGCTGCTCGCGTGCACCTCGACGGCGCTCCCGCCCAGCACCGGCAACGGCGGCAACTGTTCCCGGAACGGCTGCAGCGGCGGCGAGGAGAAGACGAACGGCCGCAGCGGATCAATCCCGAACGGGTAGGCGCTCGCCGACCCCACCCCGACGGCGCCGAGCCCGGTCGTCAGCGCCAGTCCACGAACGAACGACCTACGCGGAATCCGTCCATCCATTCGGCGGAGCCCCCCTGCACGGTGAGAAACAGCATTGCGAATCGAGTAGCCGACGGTACCCCAACCGTTGCCGCTCGCACCGGGTTTACGGGGGCTCCCCTTCTCGCCGCCGCCGTCGTCGTGCCAGTCTGGCCTCATGACTCGTGCAGTTCCGAAGAACATGGCATGGATCCCCGGGGGCACCTTCTGGATGGGTTCGGAAGACTTCTATCCCGAGGAACGCCCCGTCCACCAGGTGACGGTCGACGGATTCTGGATGGACTCGCACCAAGTCACCGTCGCCGAATTCCGCCGATTCGTGAAGGCCACCGGTCACGTCACCACCGCCGAGACCGCCCCCGACCCCGCCCAGTACCCGGGCGCCGATCCGGCGCTGCTCGTGCCCGGTTCGCTGGTCTTCACCCCGACCCCCGGCCCGGTGCCGCTCGACGACTTCACCCGCTGGTGGTCGTTCACACCGGGCGCCGACTGGCGGCGCCCGGAAGGTCCGGGCAGCAACGTCGGCGGACGTGAACGCCATCCCGTCACGCACGTCTCGTGGTTCGACGCGCGGGCGTACGCGGAGTGGGCGGGCAAGGATCTCCCCACCGAAGCGGAGTGGGAGTTCGCCGCGCGGGGCGGGCTGGACCGGAAACCGTTCGTGTGGGGCGACGAACACGAACCGGGCGGCCGACCCGGCGGCAACGTCTGGCAGGGCCAGTTTCCGTGGGAGAACCTCCTCGAGGACGGCTTCGCGGGGACGTCGCCGGTCGGCCACTTCCGTCCCAACGGTTACGAACTCAGCGACATGGCCGGCAACGTGTGGGAATGGACCACCGATTTCTTCACCACGGATCACTCGGAGAGCGGGAAGAACGTCGCGCCTGCCGGTTCCTGCTGCATTCCGACCAACCCGCGCGTCGACACCGCACGCGTCGAGAACCCGGACGAACCGTATGCGCGCCGGGTGATCAAGGGCGGCTCACACCTCTGCGCGCCCAACTACTGCCTCCGCTACCGACCCTCGGCCCGGCAGGGCGACACCGAGGAGACGTCGACGTGCCACATCGGGTTCCGGTGCATCATCCGCCCGTGACGGTCTTTCTCACCTCACGGGGATGAAGACGCGCCGCGTCCGCTGCGGTTGAGTCGGTGGTGTGCGGTCCACCAAATTGTCTGTGGCGCTGGCCCGGGAAGCGCTGATCGCGCGGACCGAAACGGCCAACGGCTGGTTGCAGGGCACACCTCCGGGCCGCACGGTTCGACGCGTCATCGACGGGCTGATCGAGATCGAGCTCGTCGACCGGTCGATGACGCTCGCCGCGAGGATCTTCACGTCGGTGCTGCCCGTGATGATTGCGGCCTCGACGCTGAGCAGTTGGAACGTGACCGCCCGCACCATCAAGACCCAGTTCGGCTTCGACCCCACGGAGTTGTCGTCCACGTCCGGCGCCGTGGACACCACCGACCCCTCCTTCGCGGCGTTCGGTGTGGTGGGCCTGCTGATGATCGCGATCAGCGGTACGTCGTTCGCCCGGGCCCTCGCCCGCATCTACGGAAAGATCTGGAACGTCCCGTCGATCAACCTCCGGGACGCCTGGCGGTGGCTGGTGGTCCTGTTCGCCGTCGCGATGTCGGGGACGGCGATCGGCCTGGCCAGCGAGCTCACGAGCGTCCGGTTCATCGGGCCACCTCTCGCACTCGCCGGGGAGTTCGCGGTGTGGATGACCGTGTGGACTCTCAGCCCGTATCTGTTGACGATGGGTACCCTCAAGGGCCGCGTGCTGTGGGCGACGGGGGCGCTGACCGCCGCCGCGCTCACCGCCCTCCACGCCGGCGGACGTCTCGTCCTGCCCCGGATCACCGCCGCCGCGCAACACCAGTTCGGGTCGCTCGGCCTGGTGTTCACCGCGATCAGCTGGCTGTTCGTCCTGTCCGTCGTGATCGTGGGGTCCGCGGTGATCGTCAAGGCCATCGCACTCGACGAGGGCTACGTCGGACGCTACCTCCGCGGACCGGACGCCGACGCGTCAGAACAGGCCGCCGAATCCCTTGCCCAGGACGACGGCCCCCATCACGAGTAGCAGCACGCTCATCACCGCGGCGTTGTTCGCCTGCAGCCACACCTTGAGGCTGTCGAGGGTTCCGCGCATCTTGTCGGCGGCGACGGCGTAGGCGATGACCGGGACCAGCACCGTCGATCCGGCCAGCACCGTGTACACGACGAGGGCCACCACCTGCTCGCCGCCGTTGACGTCCGCCGTGCCGATCGCGACGCCCGCCGACACGCAGAGCAGCAGATTCTTCGGATTGATCGCGGCCAGTGCGAATCCGAGTCCCGTCGACTTCACGAAATTCAGATCGTCGATGGCATGCATCCACTTCGGCGGTTCCGCGTTCGCGTTGCGGCTTCTCCACTGCCTCGCCGCGAGCAGGAGCAGCAGCACACCGACAACCACCTTCACCCACGAGACCGTCGCGGACGGGTCGTCGGAATCGGAGGTGTCGATGCCACCGGCCAGGAGCAGAAAGATGCCCGTCGCGACGAGGATGCCGACGATCCAGCCGACACCGAAGCCCGCGCTCGCACCGCCCGCGCGTTTCGACAGCAACATCAGGATGACGGCGATGATCGGTATCGGCGAGATCGCGACACCCACGGCGAGCGGTAACAGATCTCCGATGACTGAGCCCATGTCCGAACCGTAGGGTCGGGACGCCGCCTGCGCCTCGCACGTGCCGGGTGAACCGCACGTGA
>NZ_BCWY01000091.1 GCF_001894825.1 Rhodococcus jostii NBRC 16295
CTGTGCCCGAGGGGTCCGCGTGCTTCGGTGAGCGCACGCCCCCAGTGGAAGGTCTGTGGCCCCGGGCGATGGCGAGGGAGGTGCCTTGGCCTGCTGCTGGTGACACGCCGTGGGCGGCGTCACCGATCATCATGGCTCGTTGATCGCCCCAGGTGGGGAGGTTGGGTACCTGTTCGGCGGTGCAGGCGCAGCGGATTCTCGGTGACCGATATCCGGACATCGACTGGCCAGGGCTCGTGAACTGCTGGCGCGGAATGTATTTCGAGTCAACGTTAGCGTCGGGGACGCGACGGTCGACTCGATCTACCGTCGAGCGCTCGAAGTGTGTGCCGTCGTCAACATCAGCAGGCACGGCCACCTGCCCTGGGATGCACTCTTCGCCGCGGAGATGGCAGGGGCGTTCAAGCCGGATCCGCGGACTTCGTGGACCTCGCCGCGCAACTCGGCTGCTGAATCGCGACGCCTGCCTGTTCGCTCATGGTCGCGCAGCGTCGAACCGTGCCGTGTACTCCGCAAGGAGCGACTCGAGTCGGCTGACCATAAAGCTGTAGTACTCATGCATTGCCTGGAAGCGGGCGCGCTGTTCGGGTGGGAGGTTCTTTCCGCGGGTTTGGGCACTCTCCGCCAGCGCCAGCAGTTCGGTCGTCTGCTCGAGCTGGTGCTGTAGGCATCCGATCCAGGCGTCGTCGCGCCATCGGTAGACGAACTGGCGACTTCCCGGCTCTTTGAATCGTTCCACGGTGCCGGTGGTGATGAGCAACCGGGTTGTCTCGGATACCGATCCCTTGCTCGCATCGAGCGCATCCTGCAGTTGCGCCATCGTCATCGGAGCCGCGCTGAGCATCAGCACGCCTGCGGCTCGACCCGCCATGGGGGGCCAGCCCATCGCACCGCCGATATGCACACCGAAGTCCTCGATGAGGGAAGCCTTCTCCACGCTGTCGCTGCCGTCGACGGACACCGCCACCTCCATTCGGTCAGAAAAAAATGAATATTCACTATTGACTGAACTCTCCGTCTACAGAATCATACTCGGCAGGACCCGGGTGCTTCCCGAGACCTCATGCGCGCAACTCGTTACGGAGGTTTGTTGTGACCGAGACAGGCTGGGACGTCATCGTGGTGGGTGCGGGTTCGGCGGGGGCCGCGCTGGCGGTCCGCTCCGCAGAGAAAGGCAAGCGGGTCCTGCTCCTCGAGGCCGGACCGGACTATCGCTCGGCGCACATGCACCAGGCGTGGCGGTCACCCAACCCGATCAGGGCATTGCTCGACCCGACGGCGACCGAAAATCTGGTGTGGATGGGGCTCGATGCGGCACGGACCGAGAAGCAAGCGCCTGCGCCCTACTGGCGAGGTAGAGGGGTCGGCGGCAGCTCATCGATCAATGGACAGATCGCGATCCGTCCCCCGATGGAGGACTTCGACGATTGGGTCAGCTGGGGTTGCGTGGGTTGGGGGCCCGACGACGTCCTGCCGTACTTCGCCAAGCTCGAGGACGACGAGGAGTACGGCGACGAGGCCTATCACGGCCGAGGTGGACCGACCCCGATTTACCGCATGTCCCAAGAGAACTGGGGATCCGTTGATACCGCGCTGTGCAGGGCTGCCCTGTCGGCCGGTCATGCTTGGGCCGCGGACGTCAATGCACCCCACGCCATGGGTGTCTCGCCGTACCCGATCAACTCACGGTCCGGGCGGCGTGTGTCGGTCAACGACGCCTACCTCGAGGCCGCTCGCGAATCCTCGACCCTGACGATCCGTGGCGACACCCTGGTCGACCAGGTGATCTTCTCCGGAGACCGCGCGGTCGGCGTCCGGATCATCGTCGACGGCACCGTCGTGACCGAGCACGCCGACGAGGTGATACTGAGCGCCGGCGCGGTCCACTCTCCGGCGATTCTCATGCGGTCCGGAATCGGTCCGTCCGGACATCTGCGCTCGTTGGGGATCGAAGTGCGCCAGGACCTTCCGGTCGGGCGAGGTCTGCAAGACCATCCGATGGCGGTGGTGTCGATTCCTCTGATCGACGACGCCGGGATCCAGAGCCCGGACGACCGGCACACCAACGTCTGCGTCCGCTACACCAGCGAGCCCGGCGCCCCCGCCGGCGACATGATGTTCGTGTCACAAAATCAGAATGTCGTTGCCATGGCCAATCCTGATATGCGCGCGTTGGCAGGTGCGTTCGGCGTCTGGGTGAATCAGGCGTACTCCCGCGGCGTGTTGACGCTGACCTCGGCCGACCCGGCGGATCAACCTCAGATTCACTCCCGGATGCTCTCCGACGAGCGGGACCTGTCCCGTTTGCGCGACGGGATACGCGACCTGGTCGAACTCGCTCGAGACCCGGCGGTCGCCGCCATCACGCATGGGCCGCTCGAGACCGAGAACAGGGCCCTGTTCTCGGTACTCGACAGTGACAGCGAGCTCGACGACCACTTGCTCGCAACCGTCAGCGATGTTCAGCACGCCACCAGTACGTGCCGGATGGGTGCAACCGGGAACGCGGACACCGTGGTCGACCCGTCGTGTCGGGTCCTCGGAGCCGACAGGCTGCGGGTGGTCGACGCATCGATATTCCCGTCCGTCCCGCGGGCCAACACCAACCTGACGGCGATCATGGTCGGCGAGCTCATGGCCGACCGTATCCGCTGAACTCCACATCACAGGGAAGGCAACACTTTTCGTATGAAGACCTTACAGAACTTAATCGGTGGAAGATGGGTGGATTCCCAGAGTTCGACGCTGCATGATCTGGTGAACCCCGCCACCGAAGACGTGATCGCACGCTACCCCGGCGGATCGCCTGACGATGTCGACCGCGCCGTCGATGCGGCAGTGAAGGCGCAGCCTGGGTGGGCGGAGCTGCCGGTCGCCGAACGCGTCGAACATCTGACCCGGTGGGCCACGGCGATCGCCGAGCATGCCGAGGAACTCGCGGAGCTCGAATGTCAGGAGATGGGGAAGCCGGTCGCCCTCGGTAGATCCTTCATCGACGGCGGCGTCCAGGGATTTCGGACCGCGGTCGAAGAGGCACTGACCTATCCCTTCGTCGAAACCCTCCCCGGCGCGGGCGGCGGCGGAACGACAATCCTGCGTCACCCGCTCGGCGCCACCGCCGTCATCACCCCGTGGAACTTCCCCGTGCCGATGGTGCTGGGTGCTCTCGGGCCGCTGCTCGCCTCAGGCAACACCGTCGTGGTCAAGCCGTCCGAACGTTCACCACTCTCCACCGCCCGGCTGTTCGAGTTGTCGACGTTGCCTCCAGGCGTGGTCAACCTCGTCCTCGGCGACGCCCGGGCGGGGGCACCGCTGGTCGAGCATGAGCAGATCCGGCTGGTCCACTTCACGGGTTCCGTCGAGGCCGGCCGACGGATCGGCGCTGGAACCGGTGGGCGATTGTGCCGGTCGATCCTCGAACTCGGCGGCAAGGACCCGGTCGTCGTCGACTCCGGGGTCGATCCTGTCGCGACCGCCGCCGCGATCGCCTTCGGTGCGTTCGTCAACACCGGTCAGATCTGCACATCCATGGAACGCATCTATGTCCACCAGGACATCGCCGAGGAGTTCGTCGAGGCCCTGGTCGCCGCTGCATCCACCTATGCCCTCGGTGACGGCCACGCCGCCGATACCGTGCTCGGGCCGTTGGTCGATGCACGCCAACGCGATATCGTCCATCGGCACGTTACCGATGCCGTCGAGCGCGGCGCTCGCGTCCACATCGGCGGCGTGATCCCGACGCGGAAGGGGTTCTTCTACCCGGCCACTGTGCTCACCGACGTCGACGACTCCATGCTGGTGATGACCGAGGAAACGTTCGGCCCCATCGCCCCGGTCGTTGTCGTCTCCTCGTTCGAGGAGGCGCTCGAGCGCGCGAGTTCGTCACGCTTTGCGCTCGGGGCTACCGTCTACACGCACGACCCCGACCACGCCGCCGCGGCCGCCGGCATCCCTGCCGGGGTGACCTGGATCAATCAGTGGCAGGGCGGTGGCCCGGAGAGGCTCTACGAGCCCGCAGGCGACAGCGGCATGGGCGCAACAGGCGCGCGAGCCGCGTATGACGCCGCGACCCGGCCCGCAACGATTCACACCGCCCCCGCAACCGCGGCCACGCTCTCATGACACCGGCTGCCGTCGGAGCGAAAGCTGCTGTCGAGCAGAGGATTCGACGGTACGAACGGACGCTCCTGGAGTTGTCTCACCGTATCCACGCGA
The DNA here is from genome assembly GCF_001894825.1 of Rhodococcus jostii NBRC 16295. Taxonomy (GTDB): domain Bacteria; phylum Actinomycetota; class Actinomycetes; order Mycobacteriales; family Mycobacteriaceae; genus Rhodococcus_F; species Rhodococcus_F jostii. The sequence goes on from NZ_BCWY01000091.1 coordinate 4,216, forward strand.
ACCCTGAGCTGGGATTCGAAGAATACCGAGCCAGCGAGTGGGTCGCCGACGAACTCCGCGGCGGGGGATTCGAGGTGCAGCACGGCTGCTACGACCTACCCACTGCAGTGCGCGCCACGATCGGATCGGGCCCCGTGCACGTCGGAATCTGCGCCGAGTACGACGCCCTCCCCGAGATCGGGCACGCATGCGGCCACAACATCATCGCCGCAGCCGGCGTCGGTGCCGCCCTGGGCCTGGCCGACCTCGTCGACGACCTGGGGTTGACCGTCACACTCCTCGGCACCCCTGCCGAAGAGGGCGGTGGCGGGAAGATCCTCCTGCTCGAACGCGGTGCCTTCGACGGGCTCCACGCCGCGATGATGGTTCACCCCGCCGCCGTCGAGATGGCGGCGATGCCCGGCACGGCTGTTTCCCAGTTCGAAGTAGCGTACAAAGGCAAGCCCGCCCACGCCGGGGCCCATCCCGAACTCGGAGTCAACGCTGCGGACGCGATGCTCATCGCGCAGGTAGCGATAGGCCAACTGCGACAACAAACTCGCGGAATCGACCGAATTCAGGGCATCGTCACCGATGCCGGCACCGCCGCCAACGTGATCCCCGATACTGCGGCCGGACGCTGGATCGTCCGCTCCGATACCGCGGAGGCACTCGCCACGCTCACTACGCGCGTGAAACTCTGCTTCGAGGCTGGGGCGCTGGCCACCGGATGTGCCATGTCGATCACGCCCAGCGGACCCGACTACGCGGACTTGCGTCCGGACGCCACGCTGCTCGCTCGATACCGCGCGAATGCAGAAGCCCTCGGTCGCAGCTTTCCTGATCTGCCGGACGGAATGGTGGGTGCAGCGACCGACATGGGCAACATCTCTCACGTCGTGCCCACTATTCACCCCATGCTCGGCCTGGACTGTTATCCCGCGGTCAACCACCAACCTGAATTCGCCGACGCCTGCATCGGCCCGGCAGCCGACAGAGCCGTTCTCGGGGGTGCTATCGCAATGGCGTGGACTGCAGTGGATTTCGCGGAACAGCATCCGGCGAATCCTCACTGAATGAGTGAAGCCAGTGGCGATCGGAGAACGTTCGGTCAGGACGACCGGTCTCGTGACTGTGCACTTCAGGCGAAGCACCATTTTTCGAAAGGCATGACACTATGAGACTCGACAAGACATTGTGCTGGGACGGCGAACTGACGGTGACGCGGCACGACCGGGAAACCGGAGTGTCCTTCATCATCCGCTTGGACTCGACCCGACTCGGACCTGCCGCGGGTGGCACCCGCGCGGCACAGTACGCATCCTTCGGTGAGGCGCTCGAAGATGCCGGCAGACTCGCGGGTGCGATGACGTTGAAAATGGCCGTCAGCAACCTCCCGATGGGCGGTGGCAAGTCGGTCATTGCTCTCCCTGCTCCACGCAATGAGATCGACCAGGGCACATGGGAACGAATCCTGACCCTGCACGCCGAGAACATCGACAAACTCGCCGGCAACTACTGGACAGGCCCCGACGTCAATACCAACTCGTCGGACATGGACATTCTCAACGACACAACCGAGTTCGTCTTCGGCCGTTCCGCCGCGCGTGGCGGAGCCGGTTCCAGTGCACTCAACACGTCGTTGGGTGTCTTCGAGGCCATGAAGGCGACTGCCATGCACCGAGGACTCGGGACGCTCGACGGTCTCACCGTGCTCGTTCAGGGCCTCGGCGCGGTCGGCAGCGGGGTGGCCGTCCTCGCGTCGCAGGCCGGGGCGCGCCTCCTCGTCTCGGATACCGACTCCGAGCGGTTGGCCTGGGCTCGGCAACTCGGTCATGCCGTTGTCGGGATCGATGACGTCCTGACCACGCCCTGTGACATCTTCGCGCCCTGCGCGATGGGCGGCGTACTCGACAGCGCGGTCGCCTGTGAACTGCCCGCGTCCGCAGTGGTCGGCGCCGCGAACAACGTCCTTGCCGACGACGAGGCGGGAGAAATCCTCCACAAGCGCGATGTCCTGTACGCGCCCGACTTCGTTACCAACGCCGGTGGCGCACTTCACTTGGTCGGCCGAGAGGTCCTCGGCTGGAGCGAGGAGACGGTCGGAGCGCGCACCCGACGCATCGGAGAAACACTTGCCGAGGTCTACTCTCTCGCCGAGAGCGAGGACATCGACACTGATCGTGCCGCGCGAATTCTGGCTCGCCGCCGGATCGAGACAGCGACTCCGCTCCGCGTATAGCGAACCCCTTTCCGGAAGGTTCGGAGATGCCGGTCTGTGTGAGCCCGAGTGGCGTCATAGTGGAACGTGATGTGAACACGACGAAAGGAAGATCGTGGACCAGAGCGCGCTGTTGACCGACGCTTTCGATCGCATTCAGGAGACCGTGCATTCCGCGCTGGCCGATCTGCCCGCCGACGCCCTCACGTTCCGGGTGGACGCGAAGGCGAACACCATCGCCTGGCTGGTCTGGCATCTCACCAGAGTGCAGGACGACCACGTCGCCGGGGTGGCGGGGAGCGAGCAGGTGTGGACGTCGGGCGGGTGGGTCGAGCGTTTCGACCTGCCGTTCCGGGTTGCCGACATCGGTTACGGACACTCCGCGGACGAGGTGGCCAGGGTGCAGACCGGGGCCGATCTCCTCCGGGAGTATCACGATGCCGTGCACGACCGCACCGTCGATTTCGTCCAGTCGATCGGTGCGGACGACCTCGACCGCATCGTCGACGAGCACTGGGATCCGCCGGTGACTCTCGGTGTCCGGTTGATCAGCGTCGTCTCCGACGACCTCCAGCACGCGGGGCAGGCGGCGTACGTCCGCGGCCTCTACGAGCGCCGCTGAGCCGCGACTACTGCTCGTTGGCGGCGAGCCACGCCTCCACCCGTCGCCGGGACCGGCGGCCGACCCGTTCCCGCACCGCCGGACTCACCCGCGCCGCACCGTGCATCGTCCCGTTGCCGGCCAACGCCAGCGGGACGAACCAGGCGGGCACGATCGGCAAACCGAGTTCGCGCATGCCGCTTTTACCGGAGAACAGTCGCTGAATGCTGAGCAGGCGCTGGCGGTTGAGCCGGCGCCGCAGGGGTTCCGCAAACGGGTAGTGGAACGTGGCCCACGATTTCTGCAGTGAGTCGGCCAGCACCCGGGAGTTCTCGTCGGGGCCGGGTGCGAACATCCCGATCTGGCACATGTTGCGGCGGCCGGTGTTCTCGTCGTCGACCAGCCAGTGGTCGTCGATGCCCATCAGCCAGCCGATGTACCGCCACAGGTGCATCGCGTCGCGGCCCTCGTCGGCCGAAACCCACACGCCCAGCGACCGGAGTCCGACGAGGAACGTCGTCGAGAAGAGCGCGAGCGTGCCGGCCTGGTCGGACTGGTTGATCGGCATGCCCCAGTCGGACACGTCCCAGTCCTCGTCCTGCAGCAGGGTGAGATTGACGAACGCGTGCATCAGCCGGACGTGGACGGACAACTGCCAGCCCCGACGGTCGCGGTCCATGCCGTCGGGTAGCACGCACTCGTACCACCACCGCACGGTCTCGGTGACCCGCTGACCGGCGCCCTCACCGACGAGTCTGCCGGTGGCCACGAGTTGGCGGGAGGTGGCTGCGCTGCGGTACCCGTTCATCAGCGAACCGGTCGCCAGCAGGTCGAGACCGGTCATTCCGCTGCGCAGGCACACGGCGGCACCGTGCTCGAGGCGGCGGTCGTCCACCCACGACGGCCGGTGATCCACGGCGTCGAAGAACGCGGTCAGTGGGGGCGTGGCGTTGGGCACACTGCCGATACCGGCGGACAGGGCCTGCGAGAACTGGGCCATCGTCACGGTCTTGTCGACGAGAATCGCCCGCGCCAGCGCGGCGCCGACCTCGTCCTGACTCGCGACCGCCCGGGCATGGAGTTCCCGCTCCGACGCGGTGGGCGTCGGGTCGCCGTGGACGAAACGCGACAGCGTCCGCATCGACCGACGGCCCCACTCCGAGTCCATGTCGAACCGCCGCGGGGGTGTGAAGCCGGAGAGTCCGGGCGCGGATTCCCGGGACTGAATTTCTGTCATGTCCGATGCACTCGATTCGCTCGTCGAGACAGGCGCGGCGCGGTGTCGCCGCCCTGCTCCGGGGCTGTGAGTTACAGTTCACCCCACCTAATCGGACGGGTACAAGTCGCATTGTGTGACAGATCGGGAGGGCTGCGCGAATGGGCACTGGCCAGCGGAAAGACCCCTCCCAGCAGCGTTCGCAGGAGACGGTTGCCCGCATCCTGTCGGCAACGGGTCAGGTTTTGCGGACCAAGGGGTACACCGGCTGCAGCACGAACGCGATCGCGGAAGCCGCGGGCATCTCGAAGGGCTCGGTGTATCAGTATTTCGCGAACAAGGACGAGATCATCGAGGTCCTGATCGACAAGATCATGGAGGACGCCACCGCCACCTTCGGGGCGAATCTCGAGCAGGCCGTCGCGAAGGGAACATTCCTGAAGGACGCCGCCCTGCAGACCCAGCTTCTCGCCGTCCTCGACAGGTACCGCGACATCCTCGGGTCGCTGCTCAACGACGCCCCGCACCTGACCCTGTCGGCGCACCGTTCCGTCCGGATCGAGGAGCGGTGCCGCGACCTCTTACGTACGTATGTGACGTTGAATCCGTCCGCGATCGGCCAGGGTGTCGACCTCGACGCGCTGCTTCTGGTCCTCACCGTCAGCTACCGCGAGGTGAGTTTGGAGTACCTCCGCCGGGACCTCCGCGACCGGCGAAACGAGCTGGCCACCGTCCTCTACGACATGACGATGGGCGGCCTCGCCGGAGGCGCGACACGCGGGGTGTAACGCGGAGGGGCTCTCGAGAGAAATACAGGGTGAGCCCATGGCGCTGTCGGACCCCGACCCGGCAGCGCCAGGGCCCTTTTTCTTTTCTGCCCGGTCCTACCGTCGCCGCCGCGACGGGGATCCCGGCACTTCCAGCCACACGACCCTTTCGAGTGCGCGGAGGTCGCTCTCGATCCGCCGGAACAACTGGTACACGCCGATGAAGGCGACGATGCCTCCCAGGCACAGCACGCGCACCGTCGCGTTCACGGCGTCGCCCGTGTTCCCGCCGACGAAGCTGAGCCCGGCGACGCCGATCAACGGGACGGACGCGGCGACGGCGAGATATCGGGGGAGACTCCGGCCGAGGGCACGAATTCGGTACCCGTCGCTCTTACGCAACTCTCCGTGTGACAACAGGATCGGGCACAGGCACCGCACGGCGTAGAAGGTGAGGATGAAGAACGGGTAGGCGAGGGCGACCGCTCCGCACACGGCGAGGGACGCGAGGAGTTGCGTGTACGCGCGCAGCGGAATCCCGCCGGCGGTGAACTGCAGGGCGATCGGGTAGGCGACGCCGGCGACGACCCACAGCCCGAAGCTGACCACGACCGCGCGGTCGCCGAGGCCGAGCGTCGCGGCCCGCGCCTTCCCCAGCACCTCGGGACTGTAGGTGCGGCCATCGCGGAGACCGCGAGGAACCGTGAGCGCGAGGCGACACCAGTAGACGATCAGCACCGCGCCCAGCGGAAACGCGACCCCGCCGATGACCAGGTGGACGAATTCGAGATCCTGCTGCGCCTCGACCGGCAGCGTGGCGATGATCAGCACCTTGTTGTAGTAGTAGTTGTAACCGGCTGCCAGCAGGTTCGGGATGCCGACCGCGGCGAGGACGATCGGCAGCGCCCACCGCCACATCGTGGACCGCAGGCTTCCGGGCGGAGGATCGACGAGATCGCGGGCGTGCGGGTCGAGGCAGAGCGCGAACTGGCGTGTCAGCTTCCGGCCACTCGACCACCGGTCGTTGCGGTCCGGGGCGAGGGACTTCACGAGGATGCGTCGCAGCGCGGCCGGGCAGTCTTCGGGCAACGAGGACCGCTCCGGGTCCACGCCCCGGCATCGCGACTCGCGCAGTGTCTGCGGCGACGCGGTTCCGTCGTCGGGGAACGGCCGCGACCCGGTCAGGAGCTCCCACAACATGACTCCCAGCGCGAAGATGTCGCTGCGGGTGTCGAGGTCCGAGGCGGTCCGCGGGGAGTTCGGGTCGACCGCTTCCAGTTGTTCGGGCGACATGTAGGCGACGGAGCCGCCGATGAATCCCCCAGCGCCGGGCGTCTCGACGCTGTCGCTCGAACTGACGTTGAAATCGGCGAGCTTGGGGATGCCTTCGAGGCCGAGCAGCACGTTCGCCGGTTTGATGTCGCGGTGCAGGACGCCGTGTTCGCGTGCGTAGTCGAGCGCGTCCGCCAGCCGGAGCCCGATCCACGCGACCGTCTCCGGCCACGACAGGGCGGCGATCTCGTCCCGCACGCTCGAGTACTCGGGCCGGATCTCCCCTCTCGCCTCGAGGGTGCGGTCGATCGAATCGAGGAGCAGCTTCCCGGACCGCTGCTCGGGTGGGGTCTTGCGGACCAGCCGCACCACGTCGAGGAGGGTGCCGCCGGGAACGTATTCCATGAACAGCACCCGCAGCTGACGGTCCTCCAGCAGGCGTTGGTCGAAGACGCGGACGATGTAGGGGTGGTCGAGCTGGGCCAGCATCTGCGGCTCGTTGCCGATGTTGCGGGAGATCTTCAACGCCACCCACCGCTGCATCGAACGCTGCCGGGCGAGGAAGACCCGTGCGAACGCGCCGCGGCCCAGCTCGATCATGAGATCGAAATCGTCGAGCCGCTTCCCGACGTCGAGGTCGTCCCGCGGCCCGAGTTCCGCGGCCGCCGTCCGACGGTCCAGGGTGCGCCGGTCGTGTTCGAGGAGGCTCTCGAAGCGGGCCGCCTGCTGCGGGTATTCGGTGAGGTACTCGTCGGGCTCGACGTCGGCGCCGCTCAGACGGCGAACCCGGTATTCCAGATAGACGAGTTCCGGTGGCAGTGCGTCGGCGAGCAGCTCCGGGAATTCGAGGCAGTAGTCGGCGATGCGCTTCGGGCGGCCCGAACGCAACCATCGGTACTCGAGGTCCACCTTGATCAACTCGATCAGCGCGGCGCGCCGGATCGCGGCGGTGTCGGGCAGATAGTCCGTGAGCTCGGCCGGTGAACCGGAGGATTCCCAGTCCGCGACGAGGCGTTCGACGCCGCTCTCCACGACGAACACCGGTTCGGCGCCCGACGTCGTCGTCGACGGTGGCAGTTGGGTGTCCTGACCCAGTTCGGTGGGCGGCCCAGACGCGACCGTCGAATCACTCGGCGGGCGATCGTTCATGGCACTTCGATTCCGGACGGTGCAGATACCGGCAGGTGCAGGGTCGTGCACTTGCCAGGGTATTCCTGGCGGTGCGCGAAGGGTACGAAAAGGGCGGGCCGTCACGTGCCTTGCCGGCCCCGCACTTTAAAAGTACATTGAAAGTATGTCTGTGGGTGAAGTGCCGTTCTCGGATATTCAGAACAAGGGGAAGGCGACGTTGTCGGCATGGCAGCGGTCGGGGGCGAGGCCGCTGCGGGTGACGCGACGCGACGACGAGGACCTCGTGTTGATGACGGCGGCGCGGGCAGATCAGGAGCGGGAGGTGCTCGCAGCTGCGACGGCTATGGTCGACGCCCTCCTGCACTCGGATGACGGCGATCTGGTCCGCAAGGTCGTCGAGGCGGCGTTCCCGTGGGTGAGCTACCTGTCGGTCGAGGAGGTCGCCGACTTCGTCGACGAGCTGATCGCATCGCTTCGGGCAGGGTCGTCGCTCGACAATCCGGCTCCGCCTGCCCGCACGATCGAGACGTGGCGCCATACGGCGGAGGTGTATGCCGATCCAGAGCTTGCCCGGATCCTGTCGACGCCGTCCGAGGGTGACTTAGGGGCCGTGTCGGTGCCGGAGCTGTGAGCCCGAAGCGAGGCGAGCGGGTCGCGCCGCCGGCCACGGGGGAGCTGTGGGAGCTGAGGTTCGCGACCAGTGATGCGGCGAAGGGATGGGACGACTTGTGTCGGCAGGCGCCGGCGAACACGTTGGTGGCGTATGAGGAGTTGCGTCGCCGCGCGGTCGCCGGGGAGTCGACGACGCGTCATCACCGGTTGAAGGGCCGACTCGCGACGGGGGTGCACAACGGGGTCGAGGTGGAACAGTGGCAGTTCGAGGTCACTGCCGGCGGCCGGGTTTGGTACATGTTGGACATCGAGCACCGCACCTTGTGGCTGAAGTACGCGGGCACAGGGCATCCCAAACAGACCGAATGATGTTGCCACTGATGTGGATCAGGCCTCGTCGAATCGACTTGGCGGAGTGGTCGTTACCGATCCGTACCGGCCTCGAGATGCAGCGGGATTCGGCCGGCCCGCCCGGATGGGCTCTCACGGGGCGACACCGTGTCCCGGAGGGCTCGGTAGGCGTATTCGGCCCGCACCTCGGCGGCCCACCCGGTGTGAGCGAGAACGGGGGCTTCCACCGAGTAGACGGTGCCGGCAGGAAGTGCGCCGACCAACTCGCTCAACGGGAGGTCGCCGTCGCCGGGGAGGAGTCGATCCGTGCGCGCTTCGGTGATCAGACCGGCGTGATCGGGTGGTGACTCCTTCGGGGCGTCACACAATTGAGCGTACGAGAGCCAGTGGTCGGGAACGGCCCGGACATCGGCGGTGCTGCCGGTCCGGGCCAGGTGCAGTGCGTCCACCACCAGCACCGCGGCGGGACTGGCAGCGTGGGTCAGCACCGCGGTGGCGTCGCCGAGGGTCGGTATCCGACTGAACGCCATGAACTCCAGGGCGAGGGCGACACCTCGTTGCTCGGCTTCACGGCACAGGCGCGCGAAGGTGTCGGCTTGTCGTGTGGGCTCCGGATCGTTCCCGTTCACCAGTACGTACTTCGCACGCAGGACCGACGCCACGTCGAGGATCCGCAGAGCGACCTCCGCGTCGTCCGTGCCGGTGATCCGCAGCACTTCGACGTCCAGGATGTCGATACCGAGGTCGTCGGCGCGGCGGCGAGTCTCCCACACCATGGGACCGTCGTCGAGCATGGGCCATTGGGTGTCGGTCGCTGCGGCTTTCGCCCGGATCCCCACGTAGTCGAAGCCGGCGCCGGCGGCGGCCGTCACCAGATCGGGTGGTGAGGTGTCGACGGCGGTGAGGGGGGAGAGTGACAACAGTGGTCTGTCGGTCATGACCGGGCCGCGTTCCCTTCCGACGGGACGAGCACGGCCGCGAGATGTTCGATCGCGAACTTGTATCCGGTGATTCCGGCACCGGCGATCACGGCATGTGCGATCGGCGAGATGAAGGAATGGTGGCGGAACTCCTCGCGCGCATGGATGTTGCTGATGTGGACCTCGACGATCGGGATCTCCGGGACGACCAGGGCGTCGCGCAGGGCCACGGAAGTGTGGGTCCACCCGCCGGCATTGATCACGATGGCGTCCGCGGATCCGCGTGCCCGGTGGATGCGTTCGAGCATCCCGCCCTCGTGATTCGATTGGAAGAAGTCCAGCTCGACATCCAGGGACGCGGCGATCCGCTCGCACAATGCGCGGACGTCGTCGAGGGTCTGGTGACCGTAGTGCTCGGGTTGCCGCGTGCCGAGCATGTCGAGGTTCGGTCCGTTGAGGACCAGGACGGTGGGTGCAGTCATCGCGCTTTCCTCGTGTGTCTGTGAAAAGAGTTGCGGCGCAGTTATTGCAAGCCGGCGAGAGCGCCCGAGGTGAGGGCGACGGGTTGCCCGGTCCGGGAGGATTCGTAGATGGCGAGGACGATCTCGAGCGCGCGACGAGCGTCGCGTCCGGAGACCGCCGGTGCGCGGTCCTCGACGATCGCGTGGACGAAGTCCTCGATCTGCATCTGATGGAACGGCACCAGACCGACGTGGATCTGCGAGAGCGGCGGGTCCGATTCGATGGCCGTCGAGTGCATCTGCCGGTACTCCTCCTCGCCGGCGACGGTCCAGATGTCGTTGACCGCAGGTGTGCCCTCCGGGAACTCCGTCAGGCTCACCGTGTGCCCGTTGCGCCCGCCGACCACGATCTGAGTGCCGAGACCGGGAGCGAAAGTCGTACTGGCGGTGATGGTGGCGAGTCCGCCGGACGAGAATTTCACGGTGGCCGCGACCGTGTCCTCGACCTCGATGTAATCGCCGTGCACCAGGGTGTCCACGTGGCCGGTCACTTCGACGGCGTCGCCCATGAACCACTGCAGCAGGTCGATGTAGTGGATGGCCTGAGTCATGAGGACGCCACCACCGTCGGTGTCCCAGCGGCCGCGCCACGGATCGGACGTGAAGTACTCGCGGTCGCGGCCGAGCCGGACGGTGCAGGTGGCGACGATGGGTGCACCACCGAGGTCGCCGGCATCGATGGCAGTGCGGATGCGCTGAGCGGCAGGCCAGAACCGGCGCTGGAACAGCACACCGAACTTGACCCCTGCGGCCGCTGTCGCCTCGACCATGCGGTCGGCCTCGTCGAGGGTGATGGCGATCGGCTTCTCACACAGAACGTGCAGGCCGTGTTCGGCGGCTGCGATGACGATCGCCTCGTGGGTCGGGTGCGGTGTGCAGATGGTGACGGCGTCCAGCGCGCTGCCGAGCAGTGCCTCGAGGTCGTCGTACGTGTGGGTGATTCCGTGTGCGGCAGCGAAGGAGTCGGCCCTCTCCTGGCTGGTGTCACTGCAGGCGACCAGTTCGACCTCGGGCATGGCGTGCAGGGCCTTGGCGTGATTGATCGCGATCTTGCCGCAACCGACGATTCCGACTTTCAGGCGTGCGGTGGTCATGGTTGTTCCTTCTGTTGGAGAACGTCTACAGGGGTGGGGTGAGGTGTTATGCGACGGGCTTGCCGAGCTGCACGAGCGGCGTCGTGTACGTCTCTCGAGCGGTGGACGCCGCCGCTGCCGAGATCAGGCACGCCGCGGCCACCAGGACGGCGACGGGGATCCAGTTCGTGCGGCTGTCCCCGACGATGGTCCACGCGATGGTGGGCGCGAAACCGGCGAAGGCGAAACCGATCTGGGTTCCGAGTGCCATGCCGGAGAACCGGACCTTCGTGTTGAACATCTCCGCATAGAATGAGGGGAAGACGGCATTCGGTGCGCTGTAACAGATTCCGGTGAAGACGATCGCGCCGACGTAGATGAGCGCCACGTTGGCGGTGGAGATCGCCCAGAAGTAGAAGAAGATTGACACCGCGAGACCGACGACGCCGCTGATGAACACCGGCTTGCGGCCGATGCGATCGGCGAGGACGGCCAGCGAGGGTTGCATGACCAACGCGACGACGTTGGCGACGACGGCCGCCCAGAGCATGGTCGGACGGCTGATACCGACCTCGGAACTGGTTGCGAACGCGAGTCCGAAGACGGCGAAGATCGTGCCGCCGACCGACTGGAACGCACACAGGATCACCCGCAGTACGTCGGTCGAGTGGGTGCGCAGAAGCGTCGCGACGGGGAAGCGTTCGAGTTCGCCGTTCTCCCGGTTCTCCGTGAAGACCTCCGGCTCCTCCAGCTTGCGCCGCGCGATGTATGCGGCGAAGACGACGACGGCGCTGGCGAGGAACGGGATGCGCCATCCCCAACTGAGAAGCTGGTCTTCCGGCAGGGTGGCGACCGAAAGGAATACCAGCGTGGCGAGGATGAAGCCGGCCTGCGTGCCGGTGAGGGTCCAGCTGGTGAAGAAGGCCCGGCGGTGTTCCGGTGAGTGCTCGAGGGTCAGCGAATTGGCTCCGGACTGTTCGCCGGCCGCCGAGATGCCCTGACAGACACGGAGGCAGACGAGGAGGATCGGCGCCCAGATTCCGATGTGCTTGTACTCGGGCAGACATCCGATGAGGAACGTTGCCGTGCCCATCAATCCGAGGGTGAACAGCATGATCTTCTTACGTCCGACGCGGTCTCCGAGATGTCCCAGCAGGACCGCTCCGATGGGCCGGGCGATGTACGCGACACCGAAAGTTGCCAGCGACAACAGGGTTCCGGTCGCCGCACTCGACGAGGGGAAGAACACCTTGCCGAAGACCAGGGCCGCCGCGGACGCGTAGATGTAGAACTCGTAGTACTCGAGCATGCTGCCGAGAAACGCGGCGGTGGCAGCTCGTTTGACCTTGCGAAGGTCTGTCCGAGGACCGGTGCCCGTGGCATCGATAGTCGTCGTCATTCGGTTTCTCCTCTGTGCGTGCATGGCACCGCTCCACTGGCGTTCGTATGGCGAACGGAAGTTCGTCCTGCGCAGATCCTGAATGTAGCGCACGGAATGTGACAGGCGCAATAACTTTGTACCTCACGGACCAAAAAGTGTCCAGTAGGTACAAAGAGCATGGCAAAGCTCCCTCACCAGGCGTGGGAGGTGGGTGACGGGGCTCGCGTGAGCGAGGTCAGATGCAGACGTACCGGACCGCGACGTCACCGATGACGGTGCGCAGATGCGCCCGCAGGTCGTCCGCGGCGAGGTCGCGCTGGAACAGCGCGTCGAACGTGTACTGGTTGGAGATGCGGAACAGCGACATACTGTTGATGAGCATGTGGACGTCGATGGCCTCGATGTCCTGACGGAACACGCCGGCGGCCTGGCCGCGGCGCAGCACATCCTCGAGGACCGCCAGCACCGGCATTCCGAGTCCGGCTACCTCGTCGGACTGCCGAATGTACTTGCCTTTCATCATGTTTTCTCCGCTGACGAGGCGGACGTAGGCGCGATGCGTGTCGTGGTGGTCGAAGGTCAACTGCGCGATCAACCTCAGTGCGTCGACGGGTTCGGCGTGCTCGAGATCCACCTCGTGTTCGAGTTCCCGCATGAGCTTGTAGTTGCGCTCGAGTACTGCGGTGTACAGGCCTTCCTTGCCGCCGAAGTAGTAGTAGATCATGCGCTTGGTGGTCTGGGTCTTCTCGGCGATCTCGTTGACGCTGGCGCCGGACAGGCCCTTCTCGGCGAACTCTGCGGTCGCGACTTCCAGGATGTCCGCCTGGACCAATGCCGGATTGCGGCGCGCTCTCACGGGTGAGACGCGACTGCGCGGGCGATCGCTGATCGCCTCTTCGTGTTCGTCGGGCGACGCCGTCATCGGTGGACCACGGCCCAAGCTTATCCGAGCGTGTTCCGCACTCGATCTTGACGGAGTGTGGTGGCGGTGCAACACTGAACTCGATGGTTCAGTATTCCGCACTCGACGCCACGTTCGCGGCGCTGGCAGATCCGACGCGACGTGGGATTCTCGACCGGCTCGGCGAAGGCGCGTGCACGATCAGCGACCTGGCCGAACTCTTCGAGATGACCCTGACCGGCATCAAGAAGCACGTGCGACTGCTCGAAGAGGCAGGAATGGTCGTGACCGAGAAACGTGGCCGGGTGCGGTACTGCATGTTGGGGACCAACTCACTCGACCGTGAGGTGGCCTGGATTCGCGACTACCGGCTGTCGCTCGAAGGCCGGCTGAACCGTCTGGACGATTTCCTCAATCGAACGGAAGGCACGTCATGAGCACCTCGCAGACCCCCGCGACCGCCACCCTCTCGACGCCGACGGACCGTGAGATCCACGTCGAACGCATCTTCAACGCCCCGCGCGAGCGCGTGTGGGCCGCATTTACGAGACCGGAACTGCTCGCCCAGTGGTGGGGCCGCGGAAACGAACTCGATGTCGAGCGCTGGGAGTTCGAGCGCGGCGGCCACTGGCGCGTCGTCGAGCACTCGGACGGCGATACCCACGGCTTCGAGGGCAGGTTCCGGGAGATCACCCCCGAAGAGCGTCTCGTGTACACGTTCGAGTGGGACGGCATGCCCGGCCACGTCATCATCGAGAACAACACCTACACCGACCTCGGTGACGGACGCACCAAGCTGTCGGTCGTCAGTCAGTTCCACACTCCAGAGGAGCGCGACGGCATGCTGCAGTCCGGCATGGAAGGCGGCATGAACGAGAGCTACGCGGCGCTGGATGCGGTTCTGGCGCAGACGAGCTGGTGATCGAAGCCCGTCAGGCGTAGGGGGCGGGGGTGCTGCCACCGATCGAATGACGTTGGTGGACTTCCCCCCTCATTCTCGTCACGGTCGGCGCGCCGTCCCCGGCTTCGGACTCGATCTTGGCGAGAATCTTCACCGCGGCCTCCTGTCCCATCTCGGCCAGGGGAGGGGCGTAGGACGTGATTCCGGGTGGAAACACCTCGTACCATTCGGGATTGCCGTGTGCGGCGACAGACAGCTGGCCGGGCACCGACAGGCCGAGGTCGGAGCAGGCGTGCAGGACGCCCAGCGTAATTCGGCTACTGGCGGCGATGACGACGCCGGGCAGATCGCCGGCGATCGCGTGCATCGCATTCCGCCCCCATCCAGAGGTGAAATCGCCCTCGAGGATACGGAAGCGGCGGCCCGCAGTTCCCTTGGACGCCTCCGGTATTCCTGCTCGATCGACGGCGTTGCGGAAGCCGCGCATGCGGTCGGCGGTGGTGCTGTGATCGGCCCCGCCGATGACGAGTGCGAGATCGGTATGACCGGACTGCAGGGCCAGATCGGTGATCGCTTCGACACCGTATTCGTCGTCGCTGACGACGGCATCGGTCTGTAGTGGGACCGAGTGGCGGTTGAGTTGCACGATCGGCACGCCGGTCGGCAGTGCGCGCCGAGCGTCGACCGGGACGTGGATGATTCCGTCGACGCGGTGATCGAGCAGTGAGCGCAGTCCGCGTTCCTCGGATTCGGGATCGTTGCCGCTGGCGCTGACCACGAGTTGGAAACCGGCCTCGAAAAGTACGGACTGCAGTACGGCGGCGCTGTCGGTGTAGAACTCGTTCGAGATGTCGGGTAGCAGCAGTCCGACGACGCGCGTCTTGTTCTCCCGCAGCGCCTGGGCCACCTTGTTCGGCCGATAGCCCAACGCGTCGGCGGCCTCGAGGATTCTCTTGCGCGTGTCGGGGTCCACGTAGCCGCGCCCGCTCATCGCGCGTGAGGCGGTACCCACCCCCACCTTGGCCAGCGCGGCGACATCCTGAAGTTTGGGCACAAATCCACCATACCCAACATATCCGCAGGTAAAGCCACCGAGGGCGGCGGTGGACGCTGGTGAATTCACCTCTCTTGACAGAACGAGTGGCTTGCGCCACAGTGATGTGGAACCGATTCCACATGGTCTGAGTCACAACCTCGGATGTCGGAGATCCACTACGTCAGCGAAAGGTCCTACGTGTCCATTCAGTCAAAGAACCCGTTCTCCCTTCTCACGCATCTGGCAGGCGACGAGACGCAACTCGACATCTTCTCCGCCGACAGCTGCATCGAGAGCTGGTTGGCCACCGAGCGGGCCCTCGCCGTCGCGCAGGGTGAGCACGGGGTCATCTCGGCAGACGACGCTGCGGCGATCGCCGCAGCGTCGCGGATCGACACCATCGACCGCGATGCCCTGTGGGAGACGTCGAAGAATGTCGGCTACCCCATCCTCGGGCTGGTGCGGCAGATCTCCGGGACGCTTCCGGAGGGACCGAACGGTCGCGTCCACTACGGTGCGACCACGCAGGACATCATGGATACCGGGCTCGCTCTGCAGCTCGCGCGGTCGCTGGCCGCACTCGACCGGCAGCTCGGCGAACTCGGCGATGCGCTCGCTGTCCAGGTCGAGGCCCACGCCGGCACCGTGATGCCCGGCCGCACCCACGCCCAGCAGGCGGTGCCGACCACCTTCGGCGCCACGCTCGCGACGTTGCTGGGTCAGTTCACCCGCCACCGCGACCGTCTCCGGCAAGCAGTGCCGCGTATCGCCGTGATCTCCCTGTTCGGGGCGGGCGGCACGTCCGCAGCGCTCGGAGCGAAGTCCGCGGACGTCCGGACCCGCGTCGCCGATCTGCTCGGCCTGCACGACACCGACATCCCGTGGCACGTCGACCGTGACGGTATCGCCGAATACGGCTGGCTCTGTGCAACTGTCGCGGCGGCGTGCGCGAAGCTCGCCCGCAACATCGTCGACCTCTCCCGCACGGAGATCGGCGAAGTCTTCGAGCCCTACAGCAGCCACCGCGGTGCGTCGTCGACGATGCCGCAGAAGGTCAACCCGATCTCCTCCGAGGCCATCATCGGACTGTCCCAGACCGCCGGAGCACTGCTGTCGTCACTGAGCCGCATCCAGGAAGCAGGCCACGAACGCAGTGCCGGTGAGTGGCAGATCGAATGGCAGGTGATTCCACAGCTCGGGGTCCTCGCCGGGAGCGCCCTGTCCGAAGCTCTGGTCATCGTCAAGGGAATGCGGGTCGACGCCGACAGGATGCGCGCGAACCTCGACCTCGACGGCGGGTTGGTCATGGCCGAGGCACAGATGATCCAGCTCGCCGAAGCCATGGGCCGCGAACGCGCCCACGACCTGCTCTACACGGCCGCCACGCGCGCTCGAGCCACGCATCGTGTTCTCGCCGAGACCCTCCGCGAGGCCGCGGCGGAGGCCGGTGTCGCCGAACTGCTGCCCGCACAACTGGTCACCGCCGACGACTACCTCGGCGAGGCGAAGGACATCGCCGCGAGTGCTGTCCGCGGATGGCACGACCACGCCGTCGGCGGCGAAGACCTGCCCTCCATTCCTCGGCTTGCAAGGACCTGACATGAGCACAGTGACCACGGTGACGGAGCAGCCACCGAAACTCGCGGGCGAGGAACGCTTCGACTACATACGCGGGCGTTTCGGCCTGATTGCCGCGCTGCCCCTGCTCATCGGCATCCTCGTCCTGCCGATCGACATGCCGAACCCCCAGCAGGCCATGCTCGCGGTCCTGACCGTCGTGGTCCTACTGTGGATCACGGAACCCGTCCCCATCCCGGTGACCGCGCTGATCGGCATCGCGCTACTCGTCGTCCTCGGCGTCGGCACACCACAGGAGGTGTACGGTTCCTTCGGCTCCGCGACGGTGTTCCTGGTGATCGGCGCCTTCATCCTGGCCCGCGCCATGACCGTGCACGGCCTGGACCGACGGTTCGCCCTCGAGGTGCTCTCGTTCCCGGGTATCGGCAACAGCACCTACCGCACCGCGGCGGCGTTCGGTATCGTCGCCTGCATCCTCTCGATGTTCGTCTCGTCGTCCGCCACCGCCGCGATGCTCCTTCCCATCGGCATCGGAGTCGTCAAGACCATCGGTGACCTGATTCAGGAGCAGAACCCGGGCATCAAGACCAACCGCACCAAGTTCTCCTGCCTGCTCATGCTGTCCATCGCCTACGGGGCGAGCATCGGGTCGGTCCTCACCCCGATCACCGGCATCGCCAACGTCATCGGCCGCGGCACGATCGAACGGATGACCGGTTACAAGGTCGAACTTTTCGACTGGATCTCCATGTCGGCGCCGTACCTCCTCGTGATGGGCGCGGTCATGTGGGTGGCACTGATCCTCGTCAACCGGCCCGAGGTGAAGCACATCCGCGGTGGGCAAGACTACTTCCGCGCGCACTACGCAGACCTCGGCCCGATGAACCGCGGCGAACGCAACGTTCTGGTGATCTTCCTGGTCACGGTCGTCCTCTGGGTGCTGCCCTCCCTGGTCACCACTTTCGGCATCACCAGCCCGATCGTCACCGCCTTCACCGACCACCTCAACGAGGGATCCGTCGTCGTCCTCACCGCCGGCCTGCTGTTCTTCCTGCCCCGCGGAAACGGGAGCGGCGAATCCACCCTCACGTGGACCGAGGCCGCCAAGATCGACTGGGGCACTGTCCTCCTCGTCGGCGCCGGTCTGACCATCGGCACCATGATGAACGCCACCGGGCTCGCGGAAACCCTCGGCACCACCATCGCCCGGGCCACGGGTGTGCACAGTTCCTGGGTTCTCGCCCTGATCGCGATCGTCATGGGTCTGATCATCTCCGAAACCACCAGCAACACCGCCAGCGTCGGCATCGTCGTCCCGATCATCATCCCGATCGCCCTCGCCATAGGCGTCGACCCGATCATCCCGGCCATGGCCGGCGTGTTCGGCGCAAACGCCGGAGCCATGCTGCCAGTCTCGACACCACCGAACGCCATCGTCTACGGGTCGGGGTACGTGCCGATGATCAAGATGATCTGCACGGGCATCTTCATCGACATCATCTGCATCCCCCTGATCTTCGGTGCCGTCGTCGGCATCGGATCCCTCCTCGCCCTCCACGTGTGAGCACACCGACCGTGCAGCGCCTCACTCGACGAGCACGCAGCGTGCTCCGCTGAAGATCGTGGGCATGCATTTGTTGCAGTGGATGCACAGCGACTGGGCACCGGCCTCGGACCGGATCCGGTTCACCAGGTCGGGTTCGCGCAGCAGTGCCCGGGCCATGGCGACGAATTCGAAACCCTCCGCCATCGCGGTGTCCATGCCCGCCCGGTCGGTGACGCCGCCGAGCAGGACGAGCGGCAACGCCACCGCGGCACGGATCTGGCGTGCGTGCTCGAGCATGAACAGGTCGCGGTAGGGATAGGCGCGGATCATCGACTTCCCCACCAGTTGCACGCCGAGACGGATCGGTTGCGGCATCGCGGCGGCGAACTCGCGGACCGGCGCGTCACCCTTGAACAAGTACATGGGATTGAGAAGTGAACTGCCCATGGTGAGTTCGAGGGCGTCGACGCTGCCGTCGTGTTCCAGCCAGCGGGCCACCTGGATGGCCTCGTCGAGCCAGAACCCGCCGGGGACGCCGTCGTCCATGTTGAGTTTGGCGAGAATCGCGACCCTGCTGCCGACGGCGTCGCGGACGGTCCGCGCCACGTCCCGCACCACCCGGGCCCGGTTCGCGAGTGATCCGCCGTAGGAATCTTTGCGACGGTTCAGCTTCGGGCTGAGAAACGCACTGGCGAAGTAGTTGTGGCCGAAGTGGATCTCGACGGCGTCGAAGCCGGATTCGACGGCGAGGCCGGCGGCGGTTCCGTGGGCGGCGGTGATCTTGGCGATGTCGGAGGTGGTGGCACTGCGGATCATCCGCATGCTCAGCGGATTGAGCGACCGCGAGGGTGCGAGTGCAGGCAGTCCGGTGGACTTCTCGTTGGCGACGGGTCCAGCGTGCCCGAGTTGGGCGGAGGCGGCGGCGCCCTCGGCGTGGATGGCGTCGGTGAGTCTGCGCAGCCCAGGGACGGCGTCCGGGCGCATCCACAATTGACCGCGTTCGGTTCGACCCTCCGGTGCCACAGCGCAGTAGGCCACCGTCGACATCCCGACCCCACCCGCCGCGGGTCGGCGGTGGAACTCGATCAGTTCGTCGGTGACCAGCGCGTCGGGTGTGCGGCCCTCGAACGTGGCCGACTTGATGATCCGGTTGCGTAACGTGAGGGGGCCCAGGGTGGCAGGAGCGAAAACGTCTGGTGGTGTGGTCATTCCCGGCCCTTCGTCGTGTGCGCTCGACGCTAGGTCAGGGGGCGGTGCGGTGACCCGGATGTGTCCGCTGAGCGGGAGACCGCCGCGGCCCACGGATGACCCCTCGACATCCGTGAGACCGCGGCGGCGTCCGGTCAGCCGACGGTTTCGGGCGTCTTCTCTGGCGTGCTGTCGGCGGCCGCGCTCTGTTGCCTGCGGCCGAGCGCCCAACAGGCCAGCGTGATCGCACACGTGAACGTGAGTGTCGCGAACAACTGGTTGCGTGCCGCGTCGTCGAACAATGCCAGCACCGCGACCGCGGCCAGCAGCGCGAGAGCGACATACGACAGATACGGGAATCCCCACATCTTCAGCGGAAGATCCGTCCGCCCCAATTTCTCGGCGCGCCGCCGCAACACGATCTGCGAGACGGTGACGAACGTCCACAGCACCAGGATCGTCGAACCGACCGCATTGAGCAGCAGCGGGAGAACACGATCCGGGGCCAGGTAGTTGAGGACGACTGTGACGAAGCCGAACGTCACCGACGCCAGCACCGCCACCCGGGGAACGCCGTTGCCCGACACCCGGCCGAACACCTTCGCCGCCGCGCCGCGTTCGGACAGCGAGTAGATCATCCGGGAACCGCTGAACAGCATGGCGTTCAGCGACGACAGCAGTGCGATGACCACGACGACGGTCATGACGGCGCCCGCGCCGGGCACATGCGCGGCGTTCAGGACGGCGACGAACGGACCCGTCGCGAGTTCGTCCGCGGTCCACGGCAGCACCGTCACCATGATCAGCACGGAACCGATGTAGAACACCAGGATCCGCCAGACGATGGACCGCACGGCCCGGCTCACGTTGCGCTTGGGTTCCGACGTCTCCGCGGCGGCAATGGCCATCACCTCGGTGCCGCCGAACGCGAACACCACGATCAGCAGGCCGGCCGCGATGCCGGTGACGCCGTTGGGGGCGAACCCGCCGTGGCCGGTGAGGTTCGACAGGCCCGGTGCGTCGAAGCTCGGGATCCAGCCGACGATCATCGCGGAACCGACCGCCAGGAACGCGACGATCGCCACGATCTTCAGTGCGGCGAACCAGAATTCGAACTCACCGAAACGAGACACACCCGCCAGGTTCACGGCGGTCAGCACACTCATGTACGCCAGGGCCGCCACCCATTGTGGCACCGCGGGTATGGAGGCGGCGGTGATCGCCGCAGCCGCGGTCGCTTCCGCGGCGACCACGATGACGACCTGCACCCAGTAGAGCCAGCCGATGGTCCGGCCGGCGATCGGGCCCATCGCGTTTTCGGCGTGGACGGAGAATGCGCCGCTGTCGGGGTCGGCCGCCACCATCTCGCCCATCATCCGCATCACCAAGACCACGAGGAACCCGGCGATGAGGAAGGAGACGAGCACGGCGGGCCCGGCGACGGCGATGCCCGCGCCGGAGCCGACGAACAGTCCGGCGCCGATCGCGCCGCCCAGGCTCATCATCACCAGCTGCCGCGGTTTCATCGCCTGCTGCAGGCCAGTGGATTTCGGTGGGTCGTGCACGGTGTTCATGGGGGCTCCCGGCCGTCAGACGAGCTGATCGAGTGCGATCTCGAAGGCGGTACCGGCGATTCCGGTCGGTTGCGGGGACCGCGCGAAGCAGCGCTCGAGTGCCGTCGCGATGGTGCCGGAGACGTCACCGAAGATCGCCTCGTCCGACACCTCGATGTCACCCTCCATCAGCAGTGCGAAGGCCCGCGCCATACCGCAGTTGGCGATGAAGTCGGGGACGACGGCGACGCTCTTGTCCGCGTACTCGTAGGTGGGGCCGTAGAAGATCTCGTCGTCCGCGAACGGCACGTTGGCGCCGCTCGCCACCACCTCGAGGCCGCCTGCGATCAACCCGTCGACCTGCTCGCGGGTCACCAGACGGGATGCGGCGCAGGGCAGGAAGATCTCGGCGCCCGAACTCCAGATCGTCTCGTTGATCTCCTCGAACGGCACCATGCCGGCAGCGCGCAGTTCGTTCCCCTTCTTCGCCAGGAACAGGGCGCGGATCTGCTCGAAGTCGTAGCCGTCGGTGTTCGACAGTCCACCGTTGCGGTCGAGGATGCCGACGATCCGGGCACCGGACTGGGCCAGGTAGTACGCGGCGGTTGCGCCGACGTTGCCCCAGCCCTGCATGATCACCCGCTTGCCGGCCAGCTCGCCGCCGTAGACCCGGTAGTAGTGCCGCACCGATTCGGCGACACCCCACCCGGTGATCAGGTCGGACACCGTGTACTTCGCCTGCGGATCGGGAGTGAACCGCGCATCCTCGACGACCTTCGCGACCCCCAGCCGCAGCTGGCCGACGCGCTGCACCCGCTCACGGTCGCTGGCCGCAAAGTGCCCGTTGACGACACCTTCCTGCGGATGCCACAGACCGTAGCTCTCGGTGATCGGCACGACCTCGGCCATCTCGTCGACGTTCAGGTCGCCGCCGGTGCCGTAGTACGACTTGAGCAGCGGGGTCACCGCCTTGAACCAGCGCCGCAGCACCTCGTCCTTGCGCGGGTCCGTCGGGTCGAAGTCGATGCCCGACTTCGCGCCGCCGATGGCCGGACCCGAGACGGTGAACTTCACTTCCATGGTCTTCGCCAGCGACTCCACCTCGCGGCGATCGAGACCGCGACGCATCCGGGTTCCGCCGCCGGCAGCGCCGCCGCGCAGCGAGTTGATCACCGTCCATCCGCGTGCGGAGGTCTCCGTGTCGTGCCACTCGAAGACGATCTCGGGGGCCTTCTCTTCGAATCGGGTGAGCAGATTCTTCATCGCTTCTCTCGGTTTCTCGACTGCCGGGACCGGGCTTCGCGGTCGGTGTGCCCGACCGGTGCCCGCGCTGTTACGGCGATCACTGTGGTGGGCGCCACTCGTGCGCCGCAACCGGGCGCGCAGCAGGTAGCCGCGATGAGCATCACCGAGAAAGAAGTTCGACGTTTTTCTATCCAGTTTGTGCAGCAGATCCGATGATCGTGTTGCTAATCCGGTTCCGAGGACGCTGTGCGATAGGCCGGGGCCTTCGCCGACCGCGGTCGGTCGAGGGTTCGCAGGAGGGGCATCGACCGGTAGGGGACGATCACCGACAGCACCATCACGCTCGTGGATCGGGCGACGACGCTCGATTTGTTCAGATCGATCAGCGTCTGCTGCAGTCCGAGGTGCGAGCCGGCGGCGACGCGGCACAGGATGTCGCCCGAACCGGTGGTCGCGAAGGCCTCGAGCACACCGGGAATCGATTCGAGTTCCGACGTCACGGAGTCCAGCGCACCCTGCGCCGTCTCCAGCGTGACGAAGGCCTGCACGTCGAACCCGGCGGCGGCGATGTCGAGGCGCGGCTCGTATCCGGCGATCACCCCCGACTCCTCGAGTTTGCGCACCCGCGCCTGGACGGTGGCCCGCGCGACCTTGATCCGCCGCGACAGCTCGAGTACGCCGGCCTTCGGGTCGTCGTGCATGGCGTCGAGGAGGGCGAAATCGAGTTCGTCCAACTGCACAGCGTCCTTCATGGCCAGCCCTCTCCGAAGCGAGTCAACTAGTCCGACTGTATAAGAAATGTGGTCCCGGGGCCGTCGAAGGTGGCACTCCGGCTAGCTTCTGCTGGCTCGGTTGCCTATGTGGGCGGTGTGGGTTTTCGTAGTGACCCAGGCAACAGGCCAAGCCCTCCGTCCCTCGAACCAGGAAGACAGCGATGACGATCGAACAGACTCTCACCGACAAGGAACGCCTGGCGGGTCTCGACCTCGGCCAGCTCGAACAGCTGGTCGGGCTGGTGGAATACGACGGCACCCGCGACCCGTTCCCGGTCAGCGGCTGGGACGCCGTCGTCTGGGTGGTCGGCAACGCCACCCAGACCTCCCACTACTTCCAATCCGCCTTCGGGATGACCCTCGTCGCCTACTCCGGCCCGACCACCGGCAACCGCGACCACCACAGCTTCGTCCTCGAATCCGGCGCCGTCCGCTTCGTCATCCAGGGCGCCGTCGACCCGAACAGCCCGCTGGTCGAGCACCACCGCACCCACGGCGACGGCGTCGTCGACATCGCCCTCGCCGTCCCCGACGTCGACAAGTGCATCGCCCACGCCCGCGCCCAGGGCGCCACCGTCCTGGACGAGCCCCACGACGTGTCCGACGAGCACGGCACCGTCCGGCTCGCCGCGATCGCCACCTACGGCGACACCCGGCACACCCTCGTCGACCGCACCCACTACACCGGCCCGTACCTGCCCGGCCACGTCGCCCGCACCTCCTCGCACACCAAGCGGGACGGCGCCCCCAAACGCATCTTCCAGGCCCTCGACCACGTCGTCGGCAACGTCGAACTCGGCAAGATGGACCACTGGGTCGACTTCTACAACCGGGTCATGGGGTTCACGAACATGGCCGAGTTCGTCGGCGAGGACATCGCCACCGACTACTCCGCGCTGATGAGCAAGGTCGTCTCCAACGGCAACCACCGGGTCAAGTTCCCCCTCAACGAACCCGCCATCGCCAAGAAGCGCTCCCAGATCGACGAATACCTCGACTTCTACCGCGGTCCCGGCGCCCAGCACCTGGCCCTGGCCACCAATGACATCCTCACCGCGGTCGATCAGCTCACCGCCGAGGGCGTCGAATTCCTGGCCACCCCCGACTCCTACTACGAGGACCCCGAACTGCGGGCGCGGATCGGCAACGTCCGCGCCCCGATCGCCGAACTGCAGAAACGCGGCATCCTCGTCGACCGCGACGAAGACGGCTACCTGCTGCAGATCTTCACCAAACCCCTCGTCGACCGCCCCACCGTGTTCTTCGAACTCATCGAACGCCACGGCTCCCTCGGCTTCGGCATCGGCAACTTCAAAGCCCTCTTCGAAGCCATCGAACGCGAACAAGCCGCCCGCGGAAACTTCTGAGCGAGAAGATCACTCCGTGCTCGGTGGAACGCCGATCGCCGTCAGCAGATACGTCTCGGCGGCGTCGGCGTCCACACCGAGTGTGGTGAGCGGGCCGGGAGCGTCGGCCTCGCCGGCGAGCAGCGCGAGCAGCAGGTGCTCGGTGCCGACGTAGTTGTGGCCGAGACGCAACGCCTCACGGATCGTGAGTTCGAGAACCTTCTTCGCCGGTGCCGAGTACGGAATCAAACCGGGAGTTACGGCGTCGGCCGGAGCCTCGGGCACCGTGGCCTCGGCGGTTTCGCGGATCGCGAGGGGCGTGATGTCCTGGTCTGCCAGCGCGCGCATCGCGAGACTGTCCGGAGCACTGAGCATGCCGAGGAGTAGGTGCTCCGACCGGATCTCGGACTGACGGCCGGCCCGCGCCTCTTCGTGCGACTGGACCACCGCCTGCCGGGCCTTCTCGGTGAAGCGCGCGAACATGTTCGCGCTCTCCTTGGGGGTGAAGCGTTGGTGCGCGGCCTGTTTGGTGACTCCGATGCAGTCGCCGATCTCCGTCCAGGACGCGCCGCTGCGGCGCGCCTGGTCCACGAAGTGTCCGATCAGGTGGTCGGAGATCTCGTTGACGTGTTCGGCGGTGAGTACGGCCGCCGTGAGCTGTTCGAGTGGTTGGTCGGGGTAGCCGGACCGGATGCCGTCGATGAGGTCGTCGAGCCGAAGTTTCGTCATGCGTCAACGCTAGATTGACGATGGTCCATCGTCAAGGCTTCCTTGACGATGCTGTGCGGCGACTTTCCCGCCGGATCGGCGCCGTCGCGAATACGATGACGCCATGAGCCCTACCGAGGCAGTGGTGGCCGGGGCCGGGCCGACCGGTCTCACACTCGCATTGGAACTGGCGCGCCGCGGCGTCGAGGTGCGGATCCTCGACAAGTCGCTCCAGCCGTTCGCCGGTTCGCGCGGAAAAGGGTTGACCGCGCGCAGTCAGGAGATATTCGACGATCTCGGCATCGTCGACGAGGTCGTCGAAGCCGGGTTCCGGCACCTCCCCAACCGGGTCGCGGTCCGCGGCCGGGTGATCAGCGACAGCGACCCGCACGCCGACCTGAGCCCCACTCCCGACCGGCCCTACGACAGCGGGCTGATGATTCCGCAGTGGCGGACCGAGCAGATCCTGCGAGATCGGCTCTCGGCGTTCGGCATCGACGTCGAGAGGGGCGTCGAGGTGGTCGGATTCGACCAGAACACCGACAAGGTGACCGTCCGGCTCGCCGGGGGCGGGACGATCATGGCGCGCTACCTCGTCGGCTGCGACGGCGGGCGCAGCGCGGTGCGCAAGGCGCTCGGGGCGTCGTTCGAGGGCTCGGGCGGCATCGAGGGAATGCTCCTCGGGGACGTCGCCGTCGACGGCCTCACCCCCGACCGCTGGTACCAGTGGTCGCACCCGGAGAAGGGTTTCGTCGCGCTGTGCCCGTTCCGGGGGGTGAACTCCTGGCAGTTCCAGGGCGTGCCGTTCGCGGGTTTCGACGAGGACGGAAACCTGCCCGAACCGTCGCTCGACTACTTCCAGCGGGTGCTCGACGACGTCGCGTGCGATCCCGGCGTCCGACTGTCCGAACCGACGTGGCTGTCGACGTGGCGGGTGAACGTGCGCATGGTCGACCGCTTCCGCGACGGCCGCGTGTTCCTGGCCGGGGATGCGGCCCACATCCACCCGCCGGCCGGTGGGCTCGGAATGAACACCGGAATTCAGGACGCCTACAACCTGGGGTGGAAGCTTGCCCTGGTCCTGGCCGGCTCCGCGGACCCGTCGCTCCTCGACACGTACCAGGAGGAGCGCCTTCCGCTCGCGCGCTGGACGCTCGGAGTGAGCAGCGAGGGGCTGCAGAAGGTGGCCGCGACGCTCGGGAGCGAGGACTCGAAGGGCCTCGCGGGCGCGGTCACCGAGGACGGTCAGCAACTCGGCTTCGGCTACCCGTGGAGTTCGCTGTCGCGGGACGGGGGCGTGACGACGGCCGTGCGCGCGGGAGACCGCGCACCCGACGCACCGTGCCTGAGCTCCGATGGCACTCCGATGCGACTGTTCGACGTCTTCCGCGGGACCCACTTCACCATCCTCGGGTTCGACGGCGGGCCCCGGCACGCCCTGCAGGCTCTCGCCGAAGACGCACCCGACGACGTGAAGTACGTGGTGGTGGGCGATTCCCGCGGTCCCGGCGTCGACGTCGTCGACGACCGCGGGTTGGCGCGCAGCGCCTACGGGGCACATGGTGGCACGCTGGTGGTGGTACGCCCCGACGGTTACGTGGCACTTACCGCCGCGGCCACCGCCACCGACGACGTCCTCGACTATCTCGGTCGTCTGGTGGGGAGATCGTCGTGACGAAAGGCTGAACGATGCGGCACAAGGACGAGGAACGCGACTACGACGAGGCCGATCTCCACGTCGACCCGCCGAAGGACCACGCGGCCGGGGCGACCGCGGTCGCCGTGTCGATGAAGCGGGCGCTCGAGCACATGGGTGTGGTCCGGACGGCCGAGACACTGCTCCGGCTCAACCAGGCCGAGGGGTTCGACTGCATGAGCTGCGCGTGGCCCGACCCCGACCCGGGCCACCGGCACGCCGCGGAGTTCTGCGAGAACGGCGCCAAGGCGGTCGCGGAGGAAGCGACCCGTGACCGGGCGACACCCGAATTCTTCGCCCGGCACAGCATCGCCGACCTCGACTGCCACAGCGAGCACTGGCTCGGGCAGCAGGGCCGGATCACGCATCCGATGGTGAAGCGGCCCGGCGGAACCCACTACGAGCCCATCGACTGGGACGAGGCCTTCGCGCTGATCGGAAACCAACTCAACGCCCTGGACAGTCCCGACGAGGCGATCTTCTACACGTCCGGCCGGGCGTCCAACGAGGCGGCGTTCGCCTACCAGCTGTTCGTCCGCGCGTTCGGGACGAACAACCTGCCCGACTGTTCCAACATGTGCCACGAGTCGACCAGCATCGCGCTGCAGGAGTCGATCGGAATCGGCAAGGCCAGCGTCACGATGGAGGACGTCTATCAGGCGAAACTCATTGTGCTGCAGGGGCAGAATCCGGGGACCAACCATCCGCGGATGCTGTCGGCGCTGGAGAAGGCCAAGCAGAACGGTGCCAAGATCCTCTCGATCAATCCGTTGCGCGAGGCGGGTCTGGTCAACTTCAAGAATCCGCAGACGCCCCGCGGGATGGTGGGCCCCGGTACCGACCTGTCCGACCTGCATCTGCCCATCGCGCTCAACGGCGACCTCGCGCTGCTGCAGGCCTTCGGTTCCCTGCTCGTCGAATGGGACGCCCTCGACCACGAGTTCATCGACCACCACACCATCGGGTTCGAGTTGTGGAAGCAGCACGTCACCGACATCGACTGGGACGTGGTCACCCGGACGACCGGACTGTCGCGGGAGCAGATCACCGAGGCGGCCAGGCTGCTGCGTGATTCCGACTCCACCGTGTTCTGCTGGGCGATGGGACTCACCCAGCATCACAACTCGGTGGCAATCATCAAGGAAGTCACCAATATCGCACTCGCCCAGGGAAACATCGGCAAACCCGGCGCCGGGCTGTTCCCGGTGCGCGGCCACTCGAATGTGCAGGGCGACCGCACGATGGGGATCTGGGAGCGTCCGCCACGGCATTTCCTGGACGCCCTCGCGAAGGAGTTCGACTTCGACCCGCCCCGCGAGAACGGTTACGACACCGTCGATTCCATCCGGGCCATGCGCGACGGCAAGGCGCACTTCTTCCTCGGGCTCGGCGGAAACTTCGTCCAGGCGGCCCCGGACACCGACGTCACCGCCGCCGCGCTGCGCAAGACCCGGATGACCGTCCACATCTCCACGAAGATCAACCGCTCGCACCTCGTCTGCGGCGACACCGCCCTCATCCTGCCGACGCGGGGGCGCACCGAGCAGGACGTCCAGGCCGGTGGACCCCAGTTCATCTCCGTCGAAGACTCCACGTGTTCGGTCCACGCGTCCCGGGGACCGCTGAAACCGGCCAGCCCGCACCTCGATTCGGAGGTCGGTATCGTCACGCGCATCGCCGAGGCCACGATCGGGGACCGCTACGGTCTCGAGTGGAAGAAGATGCGGGACGACTACGCGAACATCCGCCTGCACATCTCGCGGGTGGTCCCCGGCTGCGAAGGGTACGAGGTGAACGTCCGGCGGCCCGGCGGTTTCGTGCTGCCGCATCCGCCGCGCGACTCCCGGACGTTCCCCACCCACTCCGGCCGCGCCGAATTCGCGGTGTCCCCGATCGAGGTGTTGCAGGTGCCCCCGAAGCACGTGATCCTACAGACGATCCGCAGCCACGATCAGTTCAACACCACGATCTACGGACTCAGCGACCGCTACCGCGGAATCGAGGGCGGCCGCCGCGTGATCTTCCTGCACCACGACGACATCGCGGCCCTCGGATTCGACGACGGCGACATGGTCGACCTCTTCACCCACTGGGCCGAGGACGACCGGGTCCGCTGCGCCCACGACTTCCGGATCGTCGAATACGACACCCCCCGCGGGTCGGCCGCCGCCTACTATCCGGAAACCAATCCGCTCGTCCCCCTCGACTCCACGGCGGCCGGCAGCAACTGTCCCACGTCGAAGTCCGTTGTTGTCTCCCTGGAACACGCCGGCCGGTACAGCGCCGAATGTCCGCCGGGGGCGAGCCAGGACGAGGTCGGCGCGGACTGGGCCCACAAGACAACTCCCCAGCCCAAGCACCTCTCCTGACGTGAGTGGCAATGTGTGCCCCGGCACGCATTCCCACTCACGTGCGCAGGTGA
>NZ_BCWY01000092.1 GCF_001894825.1 Rhodococcus jostii NBRC 16295
GGCGAACCGCTCGCGTTCGCGATCCCTCGTCGAGGACGTCACGCGTCATTGGAAGACCGACCAGATCGCCGCGACGGCGAGCGTGACGATGAGAGAGCCGGGGCTATAGCCTCGTGCGGCCTGGCCCAATGGGGGCTAACGGTGCACCGGTCTATCTGCCCTGGATAGGTGCGCGCTACTTCGGGTTGAAATTGCAGCGGCTGCGCTCATGAACCCTCAGGAACCTCAAATAGAACGCCGCGAACACCAGGACGATGCCGACGTTCACCAGCAGCCGCTCCCAGAAGTGGTGCCTGAAGAACAGCACGTCCACGCCGACCACGACGGCTACCAGCGCGAGCACGTAGAGCACAACCGCTGCCTGCCTTCCCCATCTTCCCGTTCTACTCCGCGCGGTCGCAGCGAGAGGGAGAGCCGGTGCTCGGATCGGAGGTGCCCCAGAAATGGTCGTTAGCGGAGATCGTTGACCGGTCGTCGATCCTTCAGAGTTCCTGGCGTCCTTGACGTGCGGGGCTCGGTTGACAGAGCCTGGCCAACTGGGCGAACGTTGACGTAGGTCGGGGTAGCCGCGAGCACTTGTCGTGCGATCGACGAGAGGATCCCCGATGTCCCCTTCCCCGATGTGGTACTGGCTCGGTGACCATTACTGGTACACGGTGTACCCACTGATAACGATCTTCGGCCCGATCTTCGGCTAAATGCGATGATCGGATTGGGTGACGACGTTGACACCTGGCGGCCGTTTCGCCGACTAACCTGGGGTTATGGAGCACTACGTGCGCAAGGAACCGATCCCGTACGAGTCTGAGCCCGCGCCCGACCTGAGACACTGGTTCCAGAGGATGACGTTACGAGACCCCCTCCGTGGACTCCGAGGACTTCTCCATGACCAGAACCCGAGCCCCTATTCGTCGGTCTCACCTCGACGCATGGACGGGTCCCATACCGCGATCTTTCCCTTCAACAGCAGCGGCGGCGGAGTCGGCGGCGGACTATAACGTCTGTGGCACAGAAGATATCGTCAGTAGCGGATCGATGATCCGGCGAAACAAGACGAGTGTGAGTGCCCTCATGCTTCCCTTTCGGTTCTGATCTGTCGATCGCGTGCGAGGTACCGGACGAGAACCATCCGAGCACCGGCACGGTTGAGACGACACGGGATGCTCAGTGTCAACAGTTCGAGTCGTTCTCCGGGCAACTTCGCGTCGGCAATCCCCCGCCTGCGCCTACCGGATTGGTGCCCATGCAGCCTGGCGAACATCTCCCCGCTCCTGCTCAACCAACTCTGGATTCAGTCGACCTCAAACCGATCCCCACCGGCCACCACTGTCACTTTCGGCCTCGGTAGCAACGGATCGATGGGCTGGTCCGCCCGCTTCATCCAGATGCCCTTCCTTCGAGGCACGAACGGCACCGTACCGATTTCGGGGACGCGCATTCTGCAGATCGACTTGACCTCCGTTGACTCGACTCACGGAGCGAGCCCTGGACAACCCATGCGCCTCACACCCGACGACGACGCATCAGCAGTGGTCCAGGTCCTGAGCTACCCGAGCAGCGACACTGTGACGCACTCATTCGTCGGAACCCGGAGCAGCACACCCGAGGTGACGGTCGGAACGTTTCTCGACAACCGCGCGATCACCTTCACAATTACTCACTGATATCACTGCCCCCTCCGACGCTCGGATACTGGGCGGTAATCGAACGAGGCGTGAACCGCTTCTGGTCGGAGCCGTCGGGATTCATCGAGGCGAGCTCCGCACGGTTCGGGGTGGATATGTCGACAACCGGCTCACCCGACAGCGTCGTTGCTCTGGTGTAGAGGATGCGGGAGCCGTCGGGGGTGAACTGCGGATGCACCGCGTACGTGTCGGTCAGCCGGATGATCTCTCCACCGCCGGCGGGCATCGAGTAGATCTCGGAGCCGTTGTTGCCGCCGCGGTTGCTCGAGAAGACCAGCGTGGAACCGTCGGGTGAGTACGCAGGGTCCGAGTTCCAGAACTGGTCCCGCAGAAGCACCTTCGATTCTCCGCCCGTCGCCGGCATCTCGACAATGTATCCGTTGACGTTGAAGATAATCCGTGACCCGTCCGGCGAGAACCTCACCCCGGATCCCTCCGGAGCGACGACGTGCGCGTCGGAACCGTCGGCGTTCATAAGGCTGATTCTGTCGCCGCTCGTGAACGCGATCGTGGACCCGTCCGGCGAGAAGACAGGCTGAGAGCCGCCCTCGTGAACAGTCCTCACCTCACCCGATTCGAGATCCACGACGTCGATGAACCTGCCTCCGCGGGTGTAGGCCAACTGCGCGCCGTCCGGTGACAGGGCGGCGTAGTTTCCGTACCGGCCGTCGGACATGTCGTCAGCCACGGTCGGGGTGATCTGCCGCAGGCCGCTGCCGTCTACGTTGGCCACGAAGATCTGACCCCACCCGTCGTCGAAGGACACGATCACCGGGGCCGGCGCCGGTGGCGAGTCCTCTGCGCACCCCGTCAGAGCAACGGATGCGGCGACGAGAACGGGCAATATCCGAGTGCAACACATCAAGTGATCATCGCAGCCAAACCCCTGGCCGGCACGTGCGCGACACGCAGAACAGGGAGCTCAAGAGCTCGGAAGCGGATGGATCGCCAGTCAGATCCCGACACGGCTACCCGCATTCTGGGGAGATCGGTCATCGGTGGATCAACCAGAGATTCGGGTCCGAGCCAAATATGATGGCGGAACTTGCTTCTCGGGGTTGGGGGGGACGGATGGAGCCGCAGGGAACAAACGCAGGCACTGCCGGACGGGGAGGTGTGCGTGCGTTGTGGCCGTATGTGCGTGAGCATCGCAAGCTGCTCGGGGCGGCAGCAGTGTTCTCCATCGCCGCAGCCGGACTGAGCCTGGTGCAACCGCTGCTGGTGGGCCGGATCATCACCGCCGTCGGCGACGGTGCCCCGCTCAGCGGCCTGGTGTGGGCGCTGGTCGGGCTCCTCGCCGCCGGCGCGGTCCTCGCCACGATCCAGTACTACCTGCTGCAACGGACCGCAGAGAGTGTGGTGCTCACCGCCCGCACCGAGCTGATCGGGCACCTGGTGCGGTTGCCGATGAGCGAGTACCGCAGCCGCCACGTCGGGGACCTGGTCTCCCGGGTCGCCTCGGACACCACCCTGCTGCGTGCCGCGCTCACCGACGGTGTCGTCGAACCCCTCGGTGGGATCCTCGACCTGGTCGGGGCGCTGACCGCGATGATGCTGCTCGACCCCGTCCTGGCCGGGGTCACCCTCCTCGTCGTCGCGATCGTGGTCGCAGCGTCATTTCATATCACCCGGCGGCTGAGAGCGTTGACGTTCGAGACCCAGTCCCGGCTCGGGGACCTGACGCGCTATCTGAACCAAACCCTGTCGGCGATCAGCGTCATCCGCGTCAACGGGGCCACCGACCGCGTACAGGCGCGGCTCGGCGACCGGGTCCGATCAGCGTTCGACGCCGGCATCCGCGCGGCTCGGTCCGGTGCCGCGATCGAGCCGCTTCGGCAGACCACCGGCCACGCCTCGCTGCTCGTCGTCCTCGGCGTCGGTGGTTACCGGGTGGCCACCGGGCATCTGACGGTCGCCGAGCTGGTCACGTTCATCCTGTTCATGCTGTTGTTCATGGGCCCGGTCAACACCGCCTTCACCGCGGTGCAGTCCCTCGCCGCCGCCCTCGGCGCGCTCGAGCTGGCCGGCGAGTTGTCCGCAGCTACGGGGGCGGATGGGAAACCGATCCACGAGTGGCTCGAGGTGCGCCCCTTCCTGACCGCCGCACCGACCACGATGGAATGTGGTTTTCACCAGGGATGATGACACGACCCCCGATCGTCTGATCGCGGCCAGTATCCCTCGGTGGAGTCCGGCCGTCGCGCCATTGGGTCGTAGACGACGGAGGTCTCCGATAGCCGGAGCACTAGTTCGATACTGCACCTCCAATCGTGGTGCCTGTCTTCAACGCTCCTCCATCGGCGCTCGCCCCGCCCCCGGAGCGCCGGCGAATGCCTGCGCAATGGACATCCACTCACCTGCAACACGACCGGTGACAATCAAGCCTGTGTCCGCGATATTGCGACGCTGGGTGACAACAAGACTGAAGTCCCACGCCGAACCGGACACACTATTTGGGCCGCCCCGTTCTCCCCAGTGCCATTCGCTTCCGTCGGGTGCGGTCAACACAATCTCGACCGGCTCGGTAGGCGCCTCCATGCCGCGCAGCGCATAGCTGAAAGCTCTCGTCTGCACGCCGAGATGGCAAATGTGTCGAATTCTTGTGGTTGGCTGTCGTTCGATTGCCAGCGCGTCGGCGATGTCCTGCCCATGTGCCCAGGTTTCCATGAGCCGTGCCGTCATGGACGATGCGAGGCTCATGGAGACGCCGAACCACGGTACTCGTCGAGTGTTTTCAGTGGCGTGGAACGCGACGAGGAGGTCGTGTCGCGCGCGGCGGAGCCAGTTGCCCGTCGTCTCGACGGACAAGTTGCTCTGCTGCTCAGCGATTTCGCCCGCGAAATCCTGCGCACTGTGGATCAGGTTGTCAGCGAGTTGTGAGAACTCGGCGGGGTCCCGTATTGCGAGGGTGGTTGCGTCGTCGAAGTAGGCGAGGTGGTTGAGTTGATCTTGAACCGTCCACCCAGCGGCTGGTGTCAGCGTCGACCATGCCGCATTGTCGATGCCCCCGATCATCGATTCGAGTTCGGCGGTTTCCGCTCGGAGGTCAGCGAGTAGTTCTTGTGTGATCGCCATGCCATCCCCCTATAGGTCTCGCGCAGTTGGTATTTGAGTACTTTTCCTGATTGAGTTCGCGGCAGTTGCAGCGCGATCTCGAGGCGAATGGGTAGCTTGTTGCCGGCGGGTCGTTGGCGTGCGAATTCACGCAGGTCGTCAAGAGTCAGTTCGCTTCCGGGACGGCCAGATCATCGGCAAAGGGCTGGAACGCCTCGAGTAGCTGAATGCGATCCGGACGAAGCCCGGCCATCGCTCCGCGTTTGTAGTGGGCAATGAACTCGTCGAGGTTGCGCGTGCGACCTGCTTGTCTTGCGGCGGAGCGCCGCTCGCACGGACGACGACCTCAGGGTCGTTCTCGACCCGGCTCGCTGAATCGACGCACGCCGGGCTCAGGACACTGCAGCCACCCTACCTTCCCAGTGCGGTTGCCGCAGTTCTCTTTTGAGAATCTTTCCGGCGCCGGACATCGGCAGCGCATCGACGAACTCAACACTGCGGGGCACCTTATAGCCGGCGATCAGCGTCCGGCAGTGCTCCCGCAGGTCGTCTTCGGAGGCGTGCTGGCCAGGTTTGATCACCATCACAGCGTGCACGCGTTCACCCCACCGTTCGTCGGGCACGCCGATCACCGCACACGCGGATACCGCCGGGTGTTTGGCCAGCGCGTTCTCGACTTCGGCGGAGTAGACGTTCTCGCCGCCGGTGACGATCATGTCCTTGATCCGGTCGACGATGAACACGTAGCCGTCGTCGTTCATGTATCCGCCGTCGCCGGTGTGCATCCAGCCGCCGCGCACCGCTTCCGCGGTTGCCTCCGGCTTGTTCCAGTAGCCGAGCATCACGTGGTCGCCGCGCGCGACGATCTCGCCGACGGTGCCGCGGGGCACCTCGTTGTCGTTTTCGTCGATGATACGGACCTCGGCGTGTGGGACGGCACGTCCGGCTGACCGCCTCAGCGCCGGGTTGTCGTGGTCGGCCGGGGACAGCAGGGTGGTGACCGGCGACAGTTCGGTCATGCCGTACACCTGGGTGAATCCAGCCGTCGGGAAGATCTTTCGGCCGTGTTCGAGCAAGGACTCCGAAATCGGCGATGCGCCGTAGAGGAAGTGTTCGACGCTGGTCAGGTCGAAATCGCGGGCTGCCGGGTCGTCGACGAGCATCTGGATCATGGTCGGCACCAACAGCATGTCGGTCACGCGGTGATCGGCGATCGCGTGCAGTGTGGCGGTGGTGCTGAACGCTGGGATTATCACGTGGGTGGAGCAGGCGAGGTTGCCCATCGTCCAGATCGCGATGTCGGCCATGTGGAACATGGGCGCAGCATGCAAGACCCGGCCGCCGGGAGAAACGACATATCCGGTGGCCAACGACCCTAAACCCGAGGTGACCAGGTTGTTGTGGCTGATCATGACACCCTTCGGATGTCCGGTGGTGCCGCCGGTGTAGAAGATGCCGAACAGCGCGTCGCCACCGGTGTGGGTGTCCTCGACCGGTTCGTGTGCCGCGACCAGGTTTTCGTACCGCAGGGTGCCCGGCGGGGTCTCACCCTCACCGGTGAAGATCACCGTGTGCAGGCCGTCGAACTGATCCTGCAGCGCCGGCAGAAGTTTCGCGAACGCGTCGTCGACCAGCAACACGCGGGTGCCGGAATCGAGCAGCGAGTAGCCGATCTCGGCAGGGCTCCACCGGATGTTGACTGGGTTCACCACCGCGCCGATCCACGGCACCGCGAACAGGTACTCGTAATAGCGATCCGAATTCAGGCCGAGATATGCGACGCGGTCACCCGGCTGCACGCCCAGTGCGCGCAGCGCTCCGCCGAGTCGCGCGATGCGGTCTACCGATTCGGCGACAGTGCGCACGCGGTCGCCGAATATCGTTGCCACCTTGGACGGGTTCTGTTGCAGCTCCCGGTGCAGTGATTGGGTCAGGTACATCGTGGATTACTCCCGGTTCAGACGGTGCTCGGCGAGCACCAGTCGAGGGCGAGGGCGGCGTAAGTCTTGGCAGCGGTGTGCACTTCGTCGATCAGGCAATACTCGTCGTCGGCGTGCGAAACGCGCAGGTCACCGGGTCCGTAGCTGATTGCGGGGACTCCGGCGTTGGTGAGGAACGAGCAGTCCTCGACGGCGCAGAACCCGGCGACGGTTGCCGGGCCCGCATACGGGGTGTTGCCGGCGGCCGCGACGTGGGCTGCTGACACGGCGGCGGTGATGTCGGCCGCCGCCTCACCGGGGTTGTTGGCGGGCCAGTTGAGTTTCCATTCGACCACGGGTGGATGCTCGCGGAGCCAACCATCTGTCCGTGCTATCGCGTCGATTTGTGCTTCGATCTCGCGTTTCACGTTCTCTGGGTCGTCCTGCGGCGGGTACCACACGCAGTACTCGATCGTCATGTACTCGGAAAGGAAGAACGGCACCAGAACCCCGTGTGGTCCGCCGGTGACCACGCCGGGGTGAATGGTGAAGTGTCCGGGCGCGAACAGCGGGTGGGTCTTGGTGAACGCCCACTCCTCTTCCAGTCGCTGCAGTGCCTGGAAGACGAGCATGCCCTTGTCGATGGCGTTGACGCCGACACTGGACCCGCCGCCGCCGGCGCGGATCGTCTGACCGCGCATCGAGGAATGTGTGGTCTTGCCGCCGATGGTGACCGAGAACCACAACAGCCCGGGGGTGACCGGAATGACCCCGAGAGTGGTTGGGCCACTGGGCTCGGCTACCACCGCGGCATCGGCGCGGTAGCCACGCTCCAGGGTGGACGAGACTCCGCACTCGTGGTCCATCACTTCCTCGCCCACGACGGCCTCGATGATCAGATCCCCCTGCAGCCGAACTCCGGCGCGGGCAAGGGCTTTGACCGCGAACGCCTGCGCCACCAGTCCGGCCTTCATGTCGCTCGCGCCACGACCCCAGACCCGGTCGTCGTCGATGCGGCCGGAGAACGGATCGCCGGAGGTCCAGCGGTCGGCGTTGCCCGGCGGCACAACATCGACGTGGCCGTTGAAGATCAGCGACTTGCCACCGCCGGTGCCGGAGATGGTTCCGACCGCGTTTGTCCGCCCGGGTTCAACGGCCCATTTCTCGACCTCTGCCCCGGCATCCTGATAGATCTCCCCGAGCAGGTCGCTGACCCGGCCCTCGGAGCCGACGACGTCGTCGTAGGACTGACCGGGATACTTCGGGTTCACGCTGGGAATCGAGATGACGTCGGACAGCACCGAGGTCATGTCGTCGCGCAACGCATCCACAGCGGCGAACACTGCTTTCCGGTCCGCCGCAACCGCTCGTGTCGTATCCGACAGTTCTCGAGTCATGGGTTTCTCTTTCGCTTCGAAATCGTTAGCCGAGCCCGACCGCTGAATTGCTTCTCGGGTTTAAGCATGACGACGACTGAGCGCTCGCGAATCCGTCATTGTGCGGAGTACATACCGAATCGCGGGAAGGGCTCAGCCAAGACCGGTGCACGCATTCTCGGGCGGTTCGGACAGCCTTTGCGGTGTCGAACGGGTCATGTAAGCCACAACCTTGAACCATGGTATTTGGCTGATCCATCAGACGCAGGCTCCGGAGTTTGACCGCGCGAGCACTTGCCGAGCGCATTCCCTGGGCGCAATGGCTTGGGACGGCGCCTACCAACCCAAGACACAGATGGCCACACGAGTGTCAAGGCCGACGCCGACGCGATGCAGGATGTTCTGGTCGAGACCTGCGCCGCAGGCTGCACCGCGAGCCGGAGGTGGCACTCAACCTGCAGCGCACCCAGCCCCGTGTCCAGGGTGCGCCACTCTAGATCTCGATCGGCGAGTCGCTGTCTTCGGTGACTGCTGTGGTACGCGCGACCGCCGGAACCCAACCGAGCCTGCCACGGTGATGTCGCGTGCCGACATGGACGCCTTGCCGATCGAAGAGCAGGCGAACAAGGAGTTCGCATCGAGCAACGGTGCCAACCATGCATGCGGCCATGACCTGCACACCGCCGCGTTGATTGGTGCCGCGCACCTGCTATCGCAACACCGGGATCGGGTCGCGGGTCAGGTGGTCTTCCAGCCACAGGCGAGGAGGGCTTGGGACGGCACCGCAGCGATGATCACCGAAGGTGTTCTCGACGCGAGCGGTCGCCGCGCCGACTTCGCCCACGGCATGGACGTGTTCTCAAGCAAATTGCCCACTGGGCTGTTCTGCATAGGCCCGGCCCAGTGCTCTCGGCCTCCCGTTCTGTCCGTCACCATGCGGGGCGCCGGCGGGCACGGTTCCATGCCGCACACGGCGAAGGATCCGGTGGTCGCCGACGCGGAAATGATCGCTTCGTTGCAGACCATGTCACTCGGAGCTGTGATCACGGTCGGTGTGGTCAAAGCGGCGACGCGCACAATGTCATCCCCGACACCGCGACGTTCGAGGAGACGGTGCGGCAGTACTCGCCTGGACAGCCGCGAGACGATGATCACCCTCATCGGCGCCACCACGACGACCTCCAGGCTGACCGTCACTCCCCACTGCCGACTACCCCACTGACTTGATTCACGACGAGCCCTTACTTCCCAATCGGACTGCGGCTGGGTTTGGTCGCGGTCAGGACAAACACGCCGCCCGCGATCAGCAGGGCAATTGCTGACAACGCAAGCACCGCGCCGATGCGAATGTTGGGCAGCCCCTCGAAAA
The DNA here is from genome assembly GCF_001894825.1 of Rhodococcus jostii NBRC 16295. Taxonomy (GTDB): domain Bacteria; phylum Actinomycetota; class Actinomycetes; order Mycobacteriales; family Mycobacteriaceae; genus Rhodococcus_F; species Rhodococcus_F jostii. The sequence continues at coordinate 9,404 of NZ_BCWY01000092.1, forward strand.
ACACCGACCAAGGCAGCGGACCCTTGACCGCCAATACTGTCACCACCAACTGGAACGCACCGGCAACCACGGACAGCGCGGCGATCAGGAGGTTTCGGGTTATCGCGAGCAGGATCATCAACGCCGTCGTGACCACCGCGAACGCCCACGCAAGCCAGCTGAAATAGGCCACCTGCACCGAGGAGGTGCTTTCGGCGGTGGCGGCGGCGAGCGCGGCAAACGACAGCTCCGCGGCGGGGACGTTGGCTTGTGGCTGCGCCGGGACATACGTCCATGCCGGGCCGAGCAAGGCGCCCCAGACCGCCGCGGCGCCCGCAATCGGGAGCATGCCGGCGGCGACACGGGTGATGACGCCGGACCTGGCCGGGGTGTGAACTGCGGTATCGATTGGACTCATGCGTTACGCCATCCTTTGGGGTGGTGACCAATGTGGTGGCGACGAAGATCGTCGTCATGGCGTTCAAGCATGTCGATGCTGGATGCTCCGGCGGATCGGTCATATTGCGGAGCGCATACCGAGTTTGAGGGCGAATCCGTATCGAGATCGGTATTCCGACCGATTACCTGCTATTGCCTATGTCACAGACTCGTTTCACCAGCAACGAAGTGTCCCTGCCCTCGACGAAAGCGCAGCGAAATGACGACCACCGAAACACTGACCTCTCCGACCACCGCCTTTGACCAGCGTGCATTGCGGTCGTTCTACGGCGGGATGCCCAGCGGTGTACTCGCTCTCGCCGCCATGGTCGACGGGGCACCCATCGGCATGGCGGTGAGCTCGTTCACCAACGTGTCGTTGGATCCACCGCTGGTGGTCGTGTCGATTCGCAGCGAATCCAGCACGTGGCCGGTACTCAGTAAGGCAGCGGTGATCGGGGCAAGCATTCTGGCCGAACCACAGGCAGCCTGCGGAAAACAGCTGTCGATGGGCGAAGCAGACAGCCGATTCGACGACATCAACTATTCGGTTGCCGACTCCGGTGCGGTCGTCATCGATGAAGCCGCGGCCTGGTTTGAGGCCACACCCAGCGAGCCCATACAAGCCGGTGATCACTTCCTGGTGCTGCTGGCGCTGCAATCGATCTCAAGCGACACCGACCGTGCACCGCTGCTGTTCTTCCGAAGCAAGTTCGCCGGAGTTCGCCATGCCTAATCCGTCGACCGCAGCCAAGCGGGTGACCCTGTTCGTGACGCGCCGCGGTGCCCAGCCGATGTTCACACCGACCGCCGCGGCTGGCGAGCTGAAGCCGCACCTGTTGGACGCCGATAATTTGCGGGAAGCGGCGGTACTGACCAGCAGGCTGAGCCAGGAACCCGACACAAGCTTTCCGCTGACCCTGCTTCGGATCGATACGACCGGAAAGCCCGAGTCCGCGAATCAGTCGGCGATCCCCTTCCCTGCGTCGCCGCGGTTGTTGGCAGGGCTGATCGCCGATGCCGTGACGACGGGCGTCGCCGACGGCGCGGTGATCCGCATGGCCGACAACCCACCGATTCCACATCAACTCCGCACAGAGGTCGCTGCTCACCTCGACCAGGCAGGCTTCACGGTTTCGTTCTACATCCCGGGCTGGGTGCTCGAGGACGAGGACAGCCTCCGCTCAGCAGGCTGACACACGGCCGCCGGCCGGCGCGCTGGCGATTCGGCGCCACGGTATCGCCCCGTCCCGAGATAGACTTGAGTGACAGGATTCGTCCATCGATGCACGTGTTCGCCGAGCTTGGGACGGCCAATGGCTGAAGTCGACCCGCTGGCCACCCAGCGCGCGCCCGCGGTAGATATTGCCGCCGAGTTGGCTGCCGAAGGATTCCAGGATGCACACGAGATTGCGCATGGCGGGTTCGGTGTCGTCTACCGCTGCGAGCAACCCGCACTCGAACGCACGGTAGCGGTCAAGGTACTGACCGCGGACCTCGACGAAGAGAACTTTCAACGGTTCATCGAAGAACAGCACGCGATGGGCCGACTCTCCGGGCACCCCAATATCGTCACAATCCTGCACACCGGCGCGACCGGGAGCGGACGGCCCTACATCGTGATGCCCTACCATCGCCAAGAATCGCTCGAAACGCACATTCGCGAGCATGGCCCGATCGGCTGGGCCGACGCGCTGCGGCTGGGTGTAAAGATTGCTGGTGCGCTCGCCGCCGCACACCGCATCGACATCCTGCATCGCGATGTCAAACCCGGCAACATCCTACTCACCGAATACGGCGAACCCGAACTGACCGACTTCGGCATAGCGCGAATCACCGGCGGAGTGCAAACCGCCGCCGGGATCATCCTCGGCTCCCCGGCATTCACCGCACCCGAAGTGCTCCGCGGCGAACCGGCAAGCGTCGCTTCCGACCTCTACGGACTCGGCGCCACCCTGTTCTGCGCGGTCACCGGCCACGCCGCGTTCGAACGGCGCAGCGGCGAAGATGTTGTTGCGCAATTCCTTCGCATCACAAACGAACCGATTCCGTCCCTGCACGACTACGACCTCCCCTCCGACATTGCCGCGGTCATCGAACGGGCAATGGCGCAGGACCCCAAGGACCGCCCGACAAGTACCACCGAATACGGCGAGGAGCTGCGCGCCGTGCAACGTCGCAAGGGGTTGGCGGTCAACGAAATGGCGATGCCCACCGCACTCGCCACCGAGCAGTCCCGAAAACTCGGAGCAACCGGATCGGGCGCGGCCGCGATCCCCAGAACCGCCCGGCACAACATTTCGGCCGACGTCACGAGCTTCGTCGGACGCGGTCAAGAAACTCGGGAGATCAGGACCCTGCTGCGCAAGACGCGGCTGCTGACGCTGACCGGCATCGGTGGGGTGGGAAAGTCCCGCCTTGCCAGATCGGCCGGGCTGGCAATCCAGCGCGCTTTCCGGGATGGCGTGTGGCTGACCGATTTCAATTTCGTTCAGGACGGCAAGTTCATCCAGCAGGCGATCCAGGACTCCACGCCGGGTCCGGCAACTGTGCTCTCGTTGGTCGAGCAACTCCGGGACAAGAATCTGATGCTGATACTCGACAACTGCGACAAACTCACCGAAGAAATCGCCGATACTGCAGCACATCTCTTGGCGCAGTGTCCGGAGGTGAAGATACTCGCGACATCACGCACACCGCTCGACATCAGCGCGGAATATGTGCTGAACGTTCACCCGTTCATCCCCGATACCGATCAGGGTGCGCAATCGGAGGTGCTCAACGACGCGGTGACCCTCTTTCGCGATCGGGCACAGGCAGTTGGCGGCTGGGAGTACGACTCCCGGGCGGAAAACGATGTCGTTCAATTGTGCATCCGACTTGACGGGTTGCCATTGGCAATCGAGTTGGCCGCGTTGCGAACCCGGACGATGCCAATTCAGGAGATCAGCCAGCGGCTGACCGATCGCTTCGGGCTGCTCAAAGGTGGACCCCGCGATATGCATCCCAGGCATCGCAGCCTGTGGACACTGCTGGAGTGGACCTGGGATCAGTGCAGCGTCGCGGAGAAGTCACTGTGGGCGCAGTTCTCGGTATTTGTCGGATCCGCCGGGCTGGATGCCGTCCGACATATCTGCGCACTAGGACCGACGGCGGATGTCGGAGAGGTCGTGGAGGGTCTCGTTCAGCATTCGATCCTGACGCGTCGGCGATCGAGAGATACGATTCGATTTCAAATGCTGGACACCATTCGCGAGTTCGGCCAGTTGATGCTCGAACGCGACGCCGGCTCCTTCGAACTTTCCGCTTCGCCGGCAGATCTGCGTGATCGCCACCTGCATTACTATGCCGCGCTGGCCGCGCAGGCGGAGGGTGACTGGTTCGGTCCGAATCAGTTTCGGTCGAGGTCGATTGTGGCGAGCGAGATTTCGAACATGCGCGCCGCATTCGACTGGGCGCTCGAAACTCCCGAACGCTCCGGGACGGCCACCACCATGGTGGCCGACCTCTGGTTCTATTGGCTCGGTTGCGGGCACCTGAAGGAAGGCCGGCTGTGGTCCGAACACGCGTGGAATCGCGTGCACAACTTCGGCATACCGTATTCGGCGCGTGCGCTCTGGGTCCTCGGGTGGAATCTGTTGATCACCGGTGAGGTCACCGGCGCCGAAGTTCGGCTACAGGAGTGCCTCTCGGAAGCCGCACGACAAGGTGATGCTCGAGCGGCATCGTTTGGGCGAGCACTGTTGGGCGCGGTGCGGTGCTTCCAGGACGACTACGCGGCTGGCGTCGAGCTCTATACAACGGCGATCGCGGAAGCAAAGCAGCGCGGCGATCAGCTGGCCACCGCCCTGTTTCTGTTTCACCTCGGCGAGGTATATTGCCTCTACCGAGAGTTCGATCTCGCCGAGGAGTGTTGTCGGGAAAGTATCGCCATCTGCGACCGTTATGGCGATCAATGGTGCAATTCGTTGGCCCGTTGGGTACAGGCACTGTGCGCTTTCATGCAGAAATCCACCGAACGTGCTGCAGCGATTGCCGCAACGGCGCTGACCGGGATGACGACCATCGAGGATCAGCTCGGTATCGCGCTGGTCGGCGAACTCTTCGCGTGGATCGCCGCAGAGAACGGCAAGTACTCGGAGGCGGCGGCGCTGCTGGGGGCGACGGGCGCCTATTGGTCTGCGAGCGGTTCGTCGGTGATGGGCCTGCATCGGCTGATGGAGTACCGCGGGTCGTGCCTGGCAACGATCGAGGCCAATATGACGGATCGTGATTTCAAGCGCTCCACCGAGAAGGGTGCGCGCCTCGGTTTCGACGGGATCGCGACCTTGGCGCTGCCTGCGGCCCGCGTTGGTGTCCCGGAGAGTGGCCGAGTGCCCATCGAGCACCGGAGCATTCCCGACCGCGGCCGGGTTTCCACCGCACCGAAGCCCTCGGCGGCCCTGGAGAGCCTCACCCCACGGGAATGGGAAATCGCCCGGCTGGTGACGCAGGGCATGACGAACAAGGAAATTGCGGCAGAACTGATCATCGGCAAGCGCACCGTGGATACCCACGTCGCGCACGTCCTGGCGAAATGTGGCCTGCGGCGGCGCTCGGAGCTCGCCTCATTGATTGCCACGAGTTCGGACGATTCGTAGTCAGATCTCGTCCAACGCGTCGGCGGATTCGGGCAGCACCTGACCGCCGTCGACCACCAGTGTCTGCCCGGTGATATAGCCGGCCTCGTCGGTGGCGAGGAACAATGCGGCGTTACCGATATCCGCGACCGCGCCGAGCCTGCCTTGTGGCACCGCGGCGGCCATCCGGTCGAGATACTGCTGGCCCATGCCGTCGAGACCCTCGGTCTTGATGTTGCCCGGCAGCACGGCGTTGATGGTGATCTTGCGTTTGGCCAGTTCCATCGCCGCCGTGCGGACGAAGCCGAGCTGGGCTGCCTTGCTCGCGCCGTAGTGCGACCAGCCGGGGTAGCCGGTGATGGGCCCGGTGATCGAGGAGGTGATGACGATGCGCCCGCGGCCGGAGGCGGTCAGCGCAGGAAGGGCCGCCTGCACCGAGTAGACGGTCCCCTTGAAGTTGACGTCCAACACGCCGTCGAGGTCGGCCGGGCCGAGGTCTTCGAGCCGGCAGGAGGGAAACACCCCAGCGTTTGCGCACATCACATCGAGTCCACCGTGCCGCTCGACTGCGGCGTTCACCATCTCCCGGCACGCCGCGGGATCGGCGACATCGACCGACAGGGTGGTCACCTTTCCGCGCAGGCCACTCAACTCGACCGCGGCGGTGGATAATGCGTCGTCGTCACGGGCGGTGATCAAGACGTTGGCACCGGCGGAGGCGAACACCCGCGCGATGCCTCGCCCGATTCCCTTGCTGCCGCCGGTGACGATAACGGAGCGACCCTCGATCGATGTAAACATGGCTTCCTCGCCTGGTTGAACAAACGTTTAACTAACAGATGGTGCGGCCGCCGGAGTCGAGATAGCGTTGCGCGATCTCGCAGGTTCCGGCGGCGAAACTCGCGCTTTTTGTCTGTGATTCGCGTGAATGCGCGTGCGATCCCATCCACGCGACGAGCATCATCCGGCGCAACAGCACGAAGGTGGCCAACATCTGCTCGTCGGCGTCTGTCAGTTCCGCATACCCGCGGTAGCCGTCGATCCAGGCTGCCTGCCATTCGCCGAGCGCGGGATCGTCCTCGATGAACGACACCGCTGTGCCGAAGTCGTAGAGATACCAGCCGTATCCGCAGTCGTCGAAGTCGATGACGTTGACCCGGGGCGGCTCGATGAGCAGGTTGGCCAACCGCAGATCGGCGTGGATCAGTCCGAACCGCTCCGGTCCGCGGCCATAGGTCTCGAGCCGGTGCCGCATCAGTTCCACGGCCGGGGTCAGCTGCGCGATCTCGGCCGGCCCGATCCCACCGCCGTCCTGCCATCGGCCCCACCGCGGGGTGTCACCGAGACTGTGTTCCCAGTCCCAGGCGAAGCGGGTGAAGCCAGGGGGTTGCGTCCAGCTCTTGGCGTGCCGGTGCAGCCGCGCGGTGATCGCCCCCAGTGTCCGGAAGTCGTCGGGACCGACATGGGTCTCGTCCGGTTCGAGCCCACCCATGGTTTCGAACAACACGGCGTGACGAACGCGGCCGTCGACCCGCGTCGTGACGACACGCCGGCCGTCGCGAGCGCGAATCACGCGCGGCGCGCGCACGCCCGCCCCGGCCCGCAATGCGGCCAGCCAGTCCAGCTCCGATTCGATCGCGCCCCGGCTGTGATAGTCCTCCCGGTGCACCCGCAGGATGCCGCCGCGGCCGGTCGGGGCGTCGTCGATCAGATAGGTGGCGTTCTCGGAGAGGTTGATCATCCGGCACGCCGCGTCCGCGGAGAACTCGTACTTCCCCAGCGCTCGCGTCGCGACTTCGTCATCGCGGGCACCGGTTTCTCTTGTTGACATCACATCACATCACCTCACTTCGTTGCCAACGCCTCAGCCGTGTTCGCGACCCTCGATGCCGTCCAGGACCTTCGTTATCCGGTCGCGGGCAAGGGTCACGTCCTCGGTGGTCCCGCTGATGTAGAGACGTCCGGCCGCGCCGATCATCTGCACGTCGACCAGCGTGATACCGGGAGAGACCCGCTCCGCCTCGTTGGCCGCGACCGCGGCGAACAGCGCCGGAGTCATCTCGTAGACGAGCAGCGATTCACCCGGCATCACCATCGATGCCTGCCGATTTCGGTTGAGGATCACGGTGTGCTGGTCGGTGATGTTTTCGATGACGTCGTGGTACAGCACGCGCGGGCGCAGCTGGTCGTTGGCCTTGTTGCCGGTGCCGGCGAGGATTGCCTCACCGGCGCGGACGACGTCGTCGAGATCTTGGGAATGGATTTCGAGGACGCCGAATTGCCGTTCCACGTAGAGGATTCCGGGCTGTACAGCCGGCACGGCTCGCAACGCGAGATCGATCACCCGCTCAATCGCCAGCGCCGGGGAGACCTCGACGATCAACGCGTGGTCACCCTCGTACGGGGGGTACCCGCGGGCTCGGGTCGGTGTTCCCATGTAGGCGGCGAACTGCCGTTGCAGGTCATTGACCATGAGATAGACCCGGATGTCGGTGTCAGTGTGTGCTTCGCCCACTGTTGTTCCTTCTGCTTGTCCGCCGAGTCGGCGGGACTACTTCGACGCCACCGAGAAATGGCCGCCGAGTTCGGCGTGCGGGCGCGGGATGACGTGCACGCTGACCAACTCGCCGACCTGGGTCGCAGTTTCCGCGCCGGCTTCGGTGGCGGCCTTGACCGCGCCGACCTCCCCGGTGACGATCACCGACACCAGGCCGTCACCGACCTCCTGCCGGTCGGTGATGACGACGTTGGCGGCCTTTACCATCGCGTCGGCGGCCGCGAGCGCGGCGACGAATCCCTTGGTCTCGATCATGCCGATGGCGGTGCTGGACATGTGTACTCCTTCTAGTGCTGCCGACTGACGGGTTGTCAGCTGGTTGTGGTGGTGGTGAGTGTCTGCGACGACGCCCGATCGGCATCGATCGATCCGATGATCAGTGCGTCGACCGGCGGCGGCGGTCCGGTGAACCAGTTCGAGGCCATCGAGCCCTGCGCGACGATCACCCGTTCGCCGAGGCCGGTGCCGAGGACGTCGAATGCGACGAGCCGGGCGCCGGATTCATCGACCTCGACCTCGAGTAGTGCGCCGGCCGGTATTCCCTCGATCCGCCGGGTCGACCAGACGCTGCCGGTCACTGTTGCCGTAATCATCTGCGCTCCTTTTCGAATGGAACTCCGAGGGTTCGTGCCTTCTCGCGTGCCAGGGGAGTCAGGACGGCGGCCGGCCCCAGAACCAACCGCCCGCCCGCCTCGGCGATGGCCGCGATCTGGCGTTCGGTCACCGCACCGCGATCCACTCGGTGCACCGCTTCGGCGGTTGGGTGCGCCGCCGCGCCGCCGGTCAGGGCGAACTTCAGCCGTCCGGCCCGGAGATCGGCCCGGATCTTCGGGTTTTCGAACAGCCCGAGCAGGGTGAATACGAACGATCGCAGATCCGACTCGTTGCCTATTCGCACGGTTTCCGTGCGCTGACGGCCAGCGCCGTCGAGCGGTCCGGTGGGTGTGACACCAATCTGCTTGGCGAAGGTAGCCGCTGCGGCTGGGATCGGGTCGTTGCCGTCGGGGTGCGCGGTGGGCAGGGTCGGTGTCCCCCTCATCTCACCGACGACCTCCCGGAGCACCTCCTGCACCAGGGATCGGAGATCCGGTGACGGCGCAGTGCTCGCAATGCCCGCGTTCACAACGCCCGCCCGCCGAGTACTTCCTGCGCGGCCGCGGCGGCCTGGCGCACGTCGGCCTCGGTGCCCGACAGGTACACCCGGCCGGTGGCGCCGATCATCCGGAAGTCGACCACCTTGATGTCGGCGGCCTTCTCCGCGTCGTTGGTGGCCAAAATCGCGTACGACGCGGGTTGGACCTCGAGCACATACAGCGATTCGCCGGCCAACACCATCGATCCAATCTTGTTGCGGTTGATGAGGAACGCGTGTTGATGGTCGACACTGGTGATGATTCTCGAGGCCAGGATCGTCGGAGCGATCGCCGCGGCACCGGTATGGTCCAGCGCGTCGAGGGCCGCGTCGGCTGCGGCTTTCACCGCGCCGGTCTCGCCATGGAACTCGAGATAGCCGAACTGCCGCTCGACCACCAGCACCCCGGCCTGCACCTCGGCGTTCTTGAGTGCGACGTCGGTGACGCCCTCGATGTCGAGGCCCGGTGCCACCTCGATGATCTGGGCGGACACGTTCGCTCGCGGCAGCACGCCGCGAATCCAGCTGCCCAGATACGACATCGTCTGGGGCTGCAGTCGATCGATGAAGATAAAGGAACGCAGTTCGGCCACGGGTTACCTCTTGATGAGTTGCGAGAGCTCTTCGACGACGATGCGCCGTAGTTCGGCTCTGATTTGGTCGTTGTTGCCGCCGGAGGTCCGCTGCCCAGCGGCGCCAGGGACGGCTTCCACCGGCGGAACCTGCACGTCGATTCTATTATTGGACGGCGCCGGATACGGCGGCGTCGGCCCGTCGTGGTGACGCCACGGGTTCAGGCCGGTGAACGCTCCCATCGGCACCGCCGCATCGACGTTGTGGGCGATCCGTGTCCAGTTCAGCAGGTGCTTGGGTTCGAGGTTCTCGCCCACCGAGCTGCGCCCAACAAATCCGGTACCGATGGTCATCGACGGGGCTAGATTCGTGTCCAGTCCCGCGCTTCCGGTGCTGTTTCCGACGTTCACCGAAACCCGCAGCACCGGAACACGGGCGGCGAAGTCCATGATCGTGGCCGGGTTCTCGCTGTGAATTGCGGCGGAATGCCCGGCACCGGCGATGCGCGCGACCGCGCGCGCGGCGTTGATACCTCGTCGGGCATCGGCGACTCTGACCATACCGATGACCGGTGAGAGCTTTTCGTGTGTGAGCGGCTCGTCGGGCAGCACCAGATCGAACGGTGCCACCAGCAACTTGGTTTTCGGGGTAACCCGGAACCCGGCGCGCTCGGCGATCCAGGCTGCGCTCTGGCCGACCACCTCGGTGTTCAAGTTCCCGTCCGGGAACATGTAGTCGCGCAGGCGATTCGTTGTTTCCTGGTCGAGCACGTAGGCACCGGCGTGGGTCAGTTCCCGCTCCAACCGGTCGGCGATGGTTTCCTCGGCGATCAGCACCGACTCGTTGGTGCACAACAGGGAATTGTCGAATGCCTTGCTGTCGACGATCCGTCCGGCGGCCGCCGACAGATCCCCGGTCGCGTCCACGAACACCGGGACGTTGCCAGGCCCGACGCCCAGCGCCGGGTTACCCGACGAGTACGCCGCCCGCACCACACCGGTGCCGCCGGTGGCGATGATGACGTCGGTCCGCTCATCGGCCATCAACCCTTCGACCAGCGGGAGTGACGGTTCGGTGACCACCTGGACGATGCCGTCCGGCGCCCCGGCGGCGACCGCCGCAGCGGCCAGCGTATGCGCGGCGTGTGCGGAGCATTCCTGGGCCCGTGGGTGTGGCGCGATCACCACCGCGTTGCGGGTCATCAGGCTGAGCAGCGTTTTGAAGTACACCGTCGCGACTGGGTTGGTGGTCGGGGTGAGTGCGAGCACTACCCCTGCGGGCGTGGGCAATTCGACAACCTTGTTTGCCGAATCCACCCGCGGCGAAACGAAGTCCTCGCCGTGGTAGTGCTCCACCAGCCCGCGCGAGCAGGCCCGATTCTTGCGGAGCTTGTGTTCGACGACGCCCATCCCGGTTTCGCTGACCGCCCAATCGGCATACCGCTGCGCGTTCTCGTAGCCGGCCTCGGCGACGGCCTGCACGATGGCCGCGACTGCTGCGGCGTCGTACGTCGCATACGTGGCCGCCGCCCACCGGGCGCGTTCGAGCATGTGTCCGGCGTGTGCCGTGTTCATCATCCTGCTCTCCGATCGGTGCTGGCGACCTCGGCTCGGGCCCGTACGACGGCCACCTCGAGGCGGTCCAGGACGTCCTCACAGAGTTCGCGTGGCATCAAGATCCCCGGTTTGAACTGCAGTACGCGTGGATCGAGCGTGGAGAAGATCGCCCACACGCCCAGCTCGTACAGGTGCCGCATCACGTACTTGGCGCCCTCGGGATGATCGAACTCCAGTCCGATCACGACGCCGTTCTGGCGGATTCCCACCAACCAATCCGGGTACTGGCTGCGAATGCGTTCCAGACCTTGGCTCATCAGGTCGGCGATGTAGTGCACCATCGATCGAACCTCGGGGCGGGTGCTGATCTCCAGTGTCTTCAACGCTGCGATGCAGCCGAGCTCGGCGCCACCGAAAGTGGAGATGTGCGCGAAGCCATCCTGGTCGAGCCATTGCGCCGCGCGATCGCTCAGCAGCGCAGCGGTGATCGGGTAGATGCCCCCGGAGAGGCCTTTGCCGGTGACCAGGATGTCGGGCCGGATTCCGTGCTTGGTGATCGCCCACAGCTCGCCGGTGCGCATCAGCCCGGTCTGCACCTCGTCGGCAATGTAGAGCGCGTCGTAGGTTTCGGTGAGCGCCTTGACCGCTTCGAGGTATCCCGGCTCCGGCAGCGGGAATCCGTATGTGGCCGGGATGGTCTCCATGATCACGGCGGCGACGTCGCGTCCGGTCAGCGCCCGCTCCATCGCGCCCAGGTCGCCGAACGGCACCTGGACGAATTCGTCGGGGCGGTCGGAGAGGAAGATCTTCGCGAACCGGTCGTCGCCGGTGGCCAGCGCCAAGCCGGTATGCCCGTGGTAGGCCTTGACGATCGAGACGATCTTGCGCTTGCCGGTCGCATGCCGGGCGCTTTTGAGTGCGATGTCGATCGCCTCGCCGCCACCCGAACCGTAGGCGACCTTCGTCAACCCCTCCGGCGCCGTGGCGATCAGCGCCTCGGCGAGCGCGGTGCGTGCCACCGACGGAAAATGGTGATTTCCGACGTCGAATCGGTTCAACGCATCCGACACCGCGGCGACGACCTCCGGGTTGCGGTGTCCGAGGTTGTAGGTTCCGCCGTTGAGGTGAACGTCGATGAGGCGGCGTCCGCTCATATCCCACAGGAAATAGCCCTCGCGGCGGTCGATCACCAGATCGACGCCGGAATCCGTCCAGAACTGAGTTTTGCCCGGATTCCAGAAGCGCTTGGACTTCTCGAGCACCTCGGTCTTGGACGCGAAGGTGAACGCTCCGTAGTCGTGCATGGCCTGCCCATCGTCGTTCGGGCCCGAGTGCTGCTCGGGCGGTACGCCGCCGTCGGCGCGTGTGGTCACACCGCGGTGGTCTCGGGTGCGTCCCGGGCTCCCTCCGATGCCGCCGGAGCCAGTCAGCTCCACCGGATATGGGCCCGGACCCGGTCGTCGGTGTCCGTCCACCCTTTACCGGCGGCGTAGGCGATCATCGCCGCGAACTTGCCGTTCCACTCCTCGGTCCCGGGCCCGAGGCCGCGGAGAAAGTCGATGTCGATCCACAGGTGATCGCCATCCACGACACCAGCCCCCGCGGAAACGGCAGCAGCGTGTGCCTTTTCCCGAGACCGCCCGACCGCATCGACCGCCAGCTCGGTGAACGTGCCTGGGTCGTCGAGCTGAATTTCCCTCTCGGTGATGACGATGATCACACCGGCTCCTTCAGATTCGTGACGTGCAGAGCCGGCCGACGGTCGGCCCACGGTTGCGCTTGCTCCAGCTGAGCCGCGAGTCCTAGCAGCAGGTCTTCCCGGTAGATGTCGGCGCCGAACTGCACGCCGACGGGAAGGCCGTCGTCCGTGGCGCCCAGGGGAAGACTGATCGCGGGCGCACCTGAGACGTTGTACAGAGCGCACGTCGGGTGCGGGGCGATGACGTGGCGTACCCAATCCTCCGCGGTAAACGACGGATCGTTCGCGTCGAACGTTCCGAGGTCGAGCGGCGGGGTGATCGAGGTCGGTGTGACGAAAATGTCCCACTCGCCCATGAACGTCGCCAGCTGCCGGCTGACCTTGTTGTTCGTCGCGAAGGCGCGGGCCAAGTCCATCGGTGTCATCGCGCGCCCGGCCTCGGCAGCGGCGATCGTCGTCGCCTCGAAGTAGTCCGGACTCAGCCCGACACCGAGAGCCTCACCCAGCGGAACCACGTCCGCGGCGGTCCCCGCACAGTAGGTGATGGTGAGCGCTGACAGGAAGTCTTCCCAATCGATCTGGGGTGCAACTACTTCCACGTGATGCCCGAGATCGGAGAGCAACTGGAGGGTCGACGCCATCGTGCGCACGACCTCCGGGTGGACCACCCGATCGCTCCAGGAGTCCGCGCACACCGCAATGCGCAGCGGGGCGCTGGGTCCGCTCAGCTCGTCCCGGTAGGGGCGGGCCGGCGTCGGTGCGCTGTACTTTTCACCCGACAGGTTGCCGTGTACCGCGTCGAGCAGCCCCGCCGCGTCGCGCACGGTTCGGGTGATGGCGAAGTCGATCACGTTGCCGTAGAAGGCCTCCTGCACCTCCGGTCCGATCGGGACGCGACCACGGCTCGGCTTGAGGCCGACGGTTCCGGTGTGGGCGGCCGGAATCCGGATCGACCCCGCACCGTCGTTGGCGTGCGCAATCGGGACCGCGCCCGACGCCACCATTGCCGCCGATCCACCGCTGGAGCCACCGGGACTCTTCGTCGGATCCCACGGATTGTGGACGGCACCACCGAGCAACGGCTCGGTGGTCGCGGTCAACGCGAACTCCGGAATCTTCGTGCTGGCGACCGCGGCGAGCCCGGCCCGGCGGAATCGGGCCATCAGCTCGGAGTCCTGGTCGAACACGATGCCGCGGGCCAACGCGCGGCTACCCAGATGCAGCGGCACACCGGCGGCGTGGCACAGCAGATCCTTCAGCACGAAGGGAACTCCGGTGAAGAAGCCGTCCGTGGCTGCGTCCAATGGCGTTTCCCACGGGCCTTCCGCGCAGGCGTGCAACCGCTCGTCGGCCAGCTGCACGGCATTCACGCCGGCCTCGTGCACCTCCGACGGCTTGACCTCACGAGAACGAACCAGTTCGGCCAGACCAGTGGCGTCGTAGGACGCGTACTCCTCGATCGTAAACATCTTCTTACAACACCTCCGCTGGCACGTCGGCTCCGACGTGGGTCCACATGTCTCGGTGCATCAGCCATGACCCGCCGTCCTGGCGGACGTGGACGACGATGTAGTTGCTGCGGACCTCGGGCCCCTCGGCGAACTCGCCGATCGCGATTCCTTCCTCGACGGCGACGGTGTCGCCGACGGTCAGGTCCACGTCCTCGAGCGTCTGCTTGACGAGCCCCGCTGCCAGCCAGTTGCCGAACTCCTCGGCGATCGCCCCGCGCCCGCGCACGGCACGTCCGTCGGGGGTGAGCAACGTCCCGGCGTCGGTGTACAACGATGCGAACAGTGCCGGATCCCGCTCCTCGATGGCGCGGACCACGCTGTGGTGGACCTCGGCCAAATGCTCGGCGAATGCCACCATGGTCAGACCGCCAGTTCTTCGGGGGTCTCGTAGCTCGGCCGCTGCCGGGGGTCGCCGGGGAGCATGCCGACCGGCCCGCTGCGCACAACACTGCCGGGGTTGCGGAAGTACGGGATCACGTAGCGGCCCAAGTTCTCGATCGTGGCCATCCGCTCCTCGTGGGTGCCGCCGTCGATCCGCAGCACGATCTCGTCCGCGCCGCTGTCGGCGGTTTTCTGCACCTGCTCGATGCAGTACTGCGGATCGCCGACCAGGACGGTCGGGCCGCAGGTCCGCAGCCACTCCGCGTCGTTGACGTGCTTGCGCAACTGACCGATCCGAGAGAATTCGCCGTACTGCTCGGGCGAGCGCTCGGCGAGCTGGACGTAGACGTCGTTGATGATCATCTGCGCGAACTTCAGCAGATCCGCCTCGGCGTGCTCGAGCGCCAGATCCGTCGTCTTCGCGCAGCGCACCGACATGACGCTGCTGGCCGCGGACTTGACCGCGTACCGGCCGACCGGCGACACCTCGTTCTCCGGCACCGCGTTGTAGGCGTCGAGGTTCGCCTGCAGCACCTCCCAGCCCAGGTAGACGTCGGAGGTGATCATGCCCAGGCCCTTGCGGCGAGCGTCGGCGGAGGACTCCACGGACTGCACGATCTTGTACAGCGGCGGATGCGGATCCTGGAACGGCTTGGGGCTCAACCGTCGCTCCGGGATCTTGCCCCAGTGCGGACCGTCGTGGCTGAACGTGTCGTCACTCAGCGCGCGAATGATGAGCTCGAGGGCTTCCTCGGATTTGCCCTTGGTCTCATCGAGCGAGACGCCGAATGCGTCCAGCTGCAGCAGCGTATTTCCACGCGCGGTGGTCAACTCGACGCGCCCGTTGGACAGCAGGTCGGTGGCCGCGGTCTGTTCGGCGACCAGGATCGGGTGGATCACCGAGGTCAACCGGCTCATGTAGCGCAGCCGAATCCGGTTGGTGCGCATCGCGACCGCCGTGAACAGGACCTCGGGTGCCGACGTGACACACAGGTCGTTGAAGAAGTGATGTTCGGAGGTGCCCCACCCGTAGAAGCCCATCTCCTCGGCAAATACCGCTTCCTCGATCATGTCCAGGTATCGACGGTGCTGGGTTTCGCCGGGGTTGGTGGCGCACTCGCTCATCATGATGAATCTCATCGGGTTGGTCCCTTTCATCGGCGGGTCAGTGACGTATGCCACTGGCGATGAGTTCAAGAGTGCCGGGACCGGCGTTCGGTGGGATCCGTCATTGTGCGGACGAAATACTGAACTTCTGGGTTCCGATCGAGTGCATAAAGCTAGAGCAGGTTCCTGGGGAATGAACGATCACCGCGAGTGCAGCCCGCGATGCGCTCCGACATCCGGACAATTCATCGTTTCCTGCGGGTGGGACGGTTCGTTCCGCGGGGGGTGTACGGCGCTCGGCGTCGCCTTCCCACCCTCGGGCTGAAAGTACGCCGGTCTTCCCTCCGATCCGGTACGGGAGTCGGAACGGGTTGCAACGGGAACGAGTCAGCACTCGGGAACGTTGACCGCGAGCCCGCCCTGGGAGGTTTCCTTGTACTTGGCGAGCATGTCCATGCCGGTCTGGCGCATGGTCTCGATCGCTTGGTCGAGGGAGACACGGTGGGTGCCGTCGCCGTACAGGGCTAACTTCGCGGCATTCACGGCTTTCACGGAGGCGATGGCGTTGCGTTCGATGCACGGAATTTGCACCAGTCCACCGATCGGGTCGCAGGTCAGGCCGAGGTTGTGTTCGATACCGATTTCGGCGGCGTTCTCGACCTGCGCGGGCGTGGCACCGAGCAGTTCGGCGAGGGCGCCGGCGGCCATCGAGCACGCGGAACCGACCTCGCCTTGGCAGCCGACCTCGGCGCCGGAGATCGAGGCGCGTTCCTTGTAGAGCACGGCGATCGCTGCGGCGGTGAGCAGGTACTTGATGACGGCGGTGTATTTCGCGTCCGCGTTGTCGAGTCCGGGAAGGTAGCGCAGCGACCAGAACAGCACCGCGGGCACGATTCCTGCGGCGCCGTTGGTGGGGGCGGTGACGATGCGGCCGCCGGCGGCGTTCTCCTCGTTGACGGCCATCGCGGCGACGTTGAGCCAGTCCATCGAATCGGCATGGTCGGTACCGCCCGTTTCGCGGGTGACGAGGCGGGTGTAGAACTCGGGGGCGCGGCGCTTGACGCGCAGCGAACCGGGCAGATACCCCTCGGCGGTGAAGCCGTTGTGGATCGAGGCGGCCATCGCCTGCCAGATCTCGAGCAGCCCGGCTCGCACCTGTTCCGGGCTGCGGTATGCGAGTTCGTTGCGCCACATCACGTCACTGATCGACAGGTTTTCCCGTTCGCAGATTTCGAGGAGTTCGGCTCCGGTGCGGAACGGCAGCGGCACCGGGGTGGCCGAGTGGTCGACGGGCTGTCCGTGGCGTTCGACGAAGCCGCCGCCGATCGAGTAGTACACCGCCTCGTGGGCCGGGGCGGACCCCGCCAGCTCCTTACCGGTGTAGTCGGCAGCCGCCGGGTCGGTGTGCACGGCGAACCGGATCGTGTTGGTGTGCCGGTCCCTGATGGTCAGCGGGTGCATCCCGATGTCCGCGGTGCCGAAGACGAGAGTCTTCGCCGCGCCGAATTCGAGACGACGGTCGGCGTCGATCTGATCTACGCGAGTGTGGGCGTATGCGGGATCGATCGATTCGGGTGCGTTGCCTTCCAAGCCCAGAAGAACGGCACCGAGCGTGCCGTGCCCGCGGCCGGTCGCCGCCAGCGACCCGTACAGGTCGACCTCGAGGCGGGTGATCGCGCCGAAGTCGAGGCGGTTCTCGACCTCGTCGACGAACATCACGCCGGCGCGCATCGGTCCGACGGTGTGCGAGCTGGACGGGCCGATGCCGATGGAGAAGAGGTCGAATGCGCCGATGGCCATCAGACGGTGTTCTCCGTTCTGCAGTAGCGGGTTTGGCGGCGCACGCCGCATTGATGCCAGAACCGGCCGACGTCGGCGATCAGGGCGGGATTAGAGGGGTTCTGTGCATCCACAAGCGTGTGATGTTGAACTCGTCGAAGTTGTGCCAGATGAACTGGACGGCGTCGAGGTCTTACCACTCCCGCTGTACCGGGGTGCTCGTCGGGCTGCTGCTTCCCACTCGATTGCCTGCGCCGCCCCCGCCACGAGCAGGGAGAAGAGCCCGGACACGACGCGGGTGCCGTCCTGGTTGATCAATGAGCCCTTACACGTCACGATCGCGCTCTCGCCGTCCGGTCGGGCCCGGATCGCGACGACCTCGGAGATAGCGTGGACGGAGTCGCCGAAGAACGTCGGGGCATGGAAACGGACCTCGTCGAGGCCGTAGAAGCACTGCAGGTAGCTCGGATGCAGTTCGACCAAGCCGAGCAGCGTGGACAGCATCAGCGCGCCGTGTGCGATCCGGCGACCGAAGCGGGTCTGCAGCGCGTACGCGGGGTCGAGGTGCAGCGGGTGCCGGTCCCAGGTCAGTTCGGCGAATTCCCGCACGTAATCGTCTGTGATGGTGCGCGATTCGGTGGTGGTGGTATCACCGACGCGGATGTTCTCGAAATGTGTGGATATCATCGAAGGTACTTCCAACTCTTATCTTCTGGTGACTACTGAGAAGTGACGGGGTGATTGGTGCCGTCGTCGATGAACATGTCGCTGCTGGCCCTGTGCACGACGAACACGCTGAGCAGCTGAACCATCGATATCGCCGCGATGTATACCGCGACGGCGAACGGGCGGCGGGTGAGGCGACCAGCGCTGCCGAGCGGCACACCGGATCTGGAATCTGCTCGAGGCGCCGCTGCGGCGCACTGGGGCGGCGAACAGCTCGCCGATATGGTGGCCTGCGAACCCCAGGAGATCTCTATTCGATGACCGTGCAACAAGGATCCCGGTCGTCACGGTCACTGACACCAATTCACTCCCCTGTATCGACAACGTCCCCGGTCTCGGCGAGATCTTCTGAAGCGACGCACGCAGTCATTCGTCTTGCGAGTTCTGAATGGCCCAGATCGAGTGACAGA
Source organism: Rhodococcus jostii NBRC 16295 (assembly GCF_001894825.1). Taxonomy (GTDB): domain Bacteria; phylum Actinomycetota; class Actinomycetes; order Mycobacteriales; family Mycobacteriaceae; genus Rhodococcus_F; species Rhodococcus_F jostii. Next base: position 27,871 of record NZ_BCWY01000092.1, read on the forward strand.
ACCACGCCTACAGAGCGGAAGGCTCTATATGAGCGCGAATCCAGCCGCGGTGGTCGACCCATCCGTGTGCCGCTGCGTACGCCACCATCCTGTGAAACCCTGATTTCCAGGCCGGATCTGGTCCTCTCTGCTCGTTGACGAGCGACTCGAGACGATCCGGTGCAACGTACAGGTGGTGTCCGTCCGGCGTCGGTGAACCGATGCTCGTGGCTGCCGACGAGAAGGCGGCGGCATCGGTCTCGTGCTCGACAATGATTGCGAACGCCGTGAAGTCGTCCGGATTCGAGACGGTGACGCTGCCCGATCTGCTGATATTGATGATCACGATTGTCCTTGTTTCTAGTCGCATCTGCGGCCGGATTGCGACGCGGCGGTCCGGCGGTTGCCCGGTTGTGGCGCCGGGACACCGCTAAGGTGATCCGGCGCCGTACGGATGAGTTCCCAGACCCGAGCTCACCGCGCACTGGTGAGCTCGGGTCTGGCCGGCCAGCCCTGATAGGGCACGGCGCTCACCGCGACTTCGGCGCGCAGGTCTGCGGTCAAGTGCTGTGTGAGTTCCGTGGCGGTGGCGAGGAGCACCCGAACCACGGGTGTCACGTTCGCCTTGTGTGCAAGGGCCTTGCTCGTGGCACCGAGGGCCGCGATGACTTTTCGGCCGGTCGTCCAAATTGGTACCGCGACCACCCCGGCGCTGTCTCCCGGGAGCACGCCATAGGAGAAACCGACCTGTCGGTCGCGTGCAACGCGACGGATGAACTCGTCTGCGCGCGGGTTGTCCTCGGTGCCGACACCGAGAATCTGTCGGATGGCCACGGGGTCGCTGCCGTACAGCAGTGCCCTTCCGGTTTCGGTCGATTCGACCGGATAGACCATGCCGATGCTGTCGACGATCGGCCGAACGTGCAGCGGTGCATCAGACCAGATGGTCACCGCGCTCGCACCGTCGCGGACGACGAGGAACACGCGGCTTCCGGTCACGCTGACGACCTTGCGGACGATGACCGAACCGACACGCATCAGATGCTGGTCGGTCGCGCGCATACCGAGGCTGTATGCCCCCCACCCCAGTCGATAGGTTCGGGTCTCCTCGTCGCGCACAACCAATCCCGCCTCGACGAGGACCTTCAGTGTCCGCGACACCTGTGATTTGTCGGCGCCGAGGTGTTCGGCAATGCGATTGTTTCCCCAGCCGCGAGCATCGCACGCCCAGGTGCACTGCCGGAGGGTATCGAGGATCTCGAGCCCCCGCCGTAACGTACTGAGGTCGGTGCTGCGCTGCCCGGGTTGCGGTCGTGGCTCCCCCGACAACCCAATACTGTCTGCCACGGGTCCGGCTCGATCCGTCATGGGGTCACCTACCGCTCGGCATCCTTGTACCTGTCCGTCATGGTCACGACAAGTTCCCTCACTGCTGAGCGGAGCGAATCGGACGCCGCTGTTTGTGGGCCGCGAACCCCGGTTGGCCATGGCCGGACGGCCGCGATCATCTCCTTGGCCACCGACGCCGACGTGCCGGGTTCGACACCCAGCAGGCGAACGCTGTCGTGCACCAGTTGGGCAAGTTCGCCGGTCCGGTCTGTTCCGGCCAGATGCTCGCGGCTCGCCTCGGGGCAGACGCTGGCTAGTGCCGAGGTGACCGCCTTCGCGCCGGCCGCGACATAGGGCACCGCGGTGTGCTCCCCGACAGCCCAGAAGTCGACCCGGTCGCCCCACCGTTTCACTCGGTGTGTGAACTCGTCCGGAGAAGAGAGCTCGTCCTTGACCCCGCGGAATCCGTCCACGTTAACGAGTGCATCGAGGTAGGAATCATCGATGGCAAGGTGCGTGCTGCTGTACACGACTGCGTCCAGGCCGGATGCCTCGGTGACGGACCGGAGATGTTCGGCGAAAGCCTGGGGCGAGGGGTGAACGTAGTACGGTGGGTTGACAACCAAGCCGCGGCAGCCGACCCGAGCGGCAGACTCGGCCAACCGGACCGCTTCCCTCGTCGCGAACCCCACGGCCGCAAGCACCTTACCCTCGCCGCCGATCCCTTCCACCGACGCTCGCATGAGCTGGGTCGCCTCGTCATGGGACACTGCGTAGAACTCGCCCAAGCCACCCAGAAGCCCCACCGTGACACCCGTATCCCGGTAGTGCTCCATCTGCTGCTCGACTGCGTACTCATCGATGCCACCGTCGCCGAACGGGGTGGGCATGAAGGCGACCAGTTCGATCGCATCGAAAGGTGGCGTTGTCATGCGAGCACCCCCTGCCCGATCGCCTGGGTGGCGACGCTGTGACCGCGGACTTCCATTGCGGCCACCAACCAGCCTTCGACCGTATCGAGCAGTGCCGCGGGCACCGCGGCGTCGCGGGCGTACTCCCGGCAGAGCCGGATGTCCTTCACCATGTGCTTGGCAGCAAAACCGGCGTCGAGGTCGTCGCTCGCCATCAATGGCCACAGCGCCTCGGTGAGGAAACCACGGACAACGCCGCCAGAGAGCACCCGATGCATCAACTCCGGCCCCACACCGCAGCGTTCGGTCAGGGCATAACCGAGACCCAGGCCGCCCAGCATGCCGGCCAGTACGGATTGGTTGATCAGCTTGACGGCCTGCCCCGATCCCGGTTTGCCGCATTGGTGGACGGTGCCGAATGTCTCCAGGATCGGGAGCACCCGCTCGATGGTGTCTGCGTCGCCGCCAGCCATGACAGCGAGGGTTCCGGCCGCGGCTCCCTGTGGTCCGCCGCTGACCGGACAATCAAGGGCGACCATGCCGCGTTCGGCCGCCGCGTCAGCCAGTTCCATTGCGGTTGCGGGCCCGATCGTCGAGGCATCGATGAGTACCGACCCGGTCCGCATGACCTCGAGGAGTCCGCCAGATCCGGTCCACACGTCACGGACCTCGTCCGGGCCGGGCAGACAGGTCACGACCACATCGGTCGCTGCCAGTGCTGCGGCAACCGCGTCCGGATCTCGGCCTGCCCTCATCTCGAGCGGGATCACGTGGTATCCCGCGGTGGTTAGGCGATCGGCCATCGGGCGCCCCATCGCGCCCAGCCCAACCCACCCGACCGAGTTGGTTTGGGGAGCAACGAACTTGTCAACCATTCTTGATCCTTTCGATTACTCAACACACCGGTGCCACGGCCGAGCCGCCCGTCTCGGGTGACTCGCATTCCGAGCCGCCCACGTCGGCACCGCTCCCCCTCACGGTGGGTGCGGTGGAGACCGGGTGCTGTCGCGTCGTGGCCGGATTACTGCAGCGAAGGTGATCGGCACCGCCCATCACTCAGCGCCTCCCGTCGCACTTGTGGTGGCGTCCGGGTTGATGTGCCGGCGGTTTGTCCAAGTGATTGTTCGTCCTGCTGCCAGGGCTCGGCAATGCCGGTTGGCGTATTCGCAACGAGATCCCCCAATGCGCTTAAGAACAGCGCATGACCACAATTGCGACTATTGCATCGCTGGGTGAGTGTGCAACACTCCCTGTCTACGTTGTGACTCATCCTCAGTCGCGGGGATGGTGTGTCCACTGCGTTCGTCATCCACAACCTCGCCGCGTGACTGCGCCCAGTGAAGTCGATCGCTCATCCAGAGCCGTGCATCTGTAGGAGTACTCATGACCCTCTCTGACAAACCCGATTACCTCAGCTACACCCACGGCGTGTGGGATGCCCCGATGCTGGGTGACACCATCGGAGACAACTTCGATCGGACCGTGGCGGCCCACGCCGATCGTGACGCCCTCGTCGACCGCCCGTCGGGGCGGCGGTGGACGTACGCCGAACTGGCCCGCGACGTCGACGCTGTGGCGGTGGGGTTGCTGACGCGGGGCATCGGGAAGGGTGACCGGGTGGGGATCTGGGCGCCGAACTGCCCGGAGTGGACGCTGATCCAGTATGCGACGGCGAAGATCGGCGCGATCCTCGTCAACATCAACCCCGCCTACCGGGCGCACGAGTTGAAGTACGTGCTCGATCAGGCCGGTATCCGGCTGCTGGTGTCGGCGCCTCAGTTCAAGTCCTCCGACTACGCGGCGATGATCGAGGAGGTCCGGCCGGAGTGCCCCGACCTCGAGATGGTGGTGCTGCTCGGCAGTGCCGAGTGGAGCCGCCTGGCCTCGGACGGGATGGCCGCGCACGCCGCGGATCCGTCCCTGCTGCCCGCCGCGCAGGCCGCGCTGTCTGCGGACGACCCGATCAATATCCAATACACCTCGGGGACAACCGGTTTCCCCAAGGGCGCGACGCTCAGCCACCACAACATCCTCAACAACGGGTACTTCGTCGGCGAGTTGTGCCACTACACGGAGAACGACCGCGTCTGCATCCCGGTGCCGTTCTACCACTGCTTCGGGATGGTCATGGGCAACCTCGCGTGCACGACTCACGGCGCCACCATGGTGATCCCGGGGCCGTCGTTCGATCCGAAGGCGACGCTGCAGGCCGTCGAGGCGGAGAAATGCACGTCGCTGTACGGGGTGCCGACGATGTTCATCGCCGAACTCGCCGACCCCGACTTCGCATCGTTCGACCTGTCCAGCCTGCGGACGGGGATCATGGCTGGCTCGCCGTGCCCGGTGGAGGTGATGAAGCAGGTCATCGAGCAGATGGGCATGTCGGAGGCTCGATCTGTTACGGCATGACCGAGACGGCGCCGGTGTCGCTGCAGACGCGGTCGGACGACACGATCGACCAGCGG
>NZ_BCWY01000093.1 GCF_001894825.1 Rhodococcus jostii NBRC 16295
CGAACTGAAGTAAGCACCTGCGTCACACTGTGAGTCCTTCTCGGCCCCCGGGGTCGAGAAGGACTCACAGTAGTCTGTACGCATGTCTGATGTTCCCGAGATCCGTATCGGCACCGCCGAACGTGAGCAGGCTCTGAACCTGTTGAGCGAACATTTCGCGGCGGGCCGGTTGTCGGTCGTCGAGTTCGACGAGCGCAGTCTCGCGGTCACGAATGCCACGACGCGCGGCGAGCTCGATCGAGTGTTCACCGATCTCCCGGCCACCACGGCCGCCACACCCGCCAAGGTCGATTCGGCCGGTCCCGACAACGACCAGAACTGGCGCCGCATCGTGATGTCGGTGATCCCGCTCGTCGCCCTCGTGCTGTTCTTCGTCGTCCCGGTCGACAACAGCTGGTTGTTCTTCCTGATGATTCCTGCGGCCGGCGCCATCCTGTTCGGCACCCGCGACGACCGTCACCTGGATCGCCGCCGCGACCGGGATCGGGACCGCTGACGTGGAACCTGTCGAGGTCAATGCCGGCGGCTGGTACCTGCGAGCTCTGCGCGCCGACGAACGGGTCGACGATCGCCCGGCGCTCGCGGAGGGCGGGGTCGCCGAAGCCGACTACGTCGCCCGCCGCACGGCGCAGTGGCTGAACGACGAACACTATTCGTGGGCGATCTGTCAGCCCAACACCGGCGAACTCCTCGCCGAGGTGGGGCTCACTCCGTCCGGTGACTCCGCCGTCCTCACCGGGTGGGCGCGCACCGGTCATGAGGATGCGCTCGCCGGCGGATCGGATGCGGTGCAACGGTTCGCGGAAGGCGCGCTGGGGTTCACGGTCCAGCGGTGAGTATGCGATCCGTTCCGGTGGCAGCGCTCACCGTGCTGGCCCTGGTCATGCTGCTGTCCCCAGCGTCCGCGACCCCGTCGGGCCCCGAGCACGCCGACAAGGTGGTGCATGCCCTGCTGTTCGCGGCGCTGGCCGCCGCCTCGCGCTATGCGCTGCTGACGCCGCGGATCACCGTGCTGTGGCTCGCGGCATTCGCAGTGGCGACCGAGATCCTGCAGGGAGTACTGCCCATCGGCCGGCACGGTTCGATCTGGGATCTCTGCGCCGACATGGTGGGAGTGGCGATCGGGTTGTCCGCTCAGTCCGCGATCATGCGCCCCCGCAGCAGGGTCTGAACCGACGTGTCGAGGCCGAGCCCGTCGGAGAAATACCGTTCGACGGTCCCGTAGTGCTCGCGCATGGCGGCCAGGGACACTTCGAGGTACTGCTCACGGACTCCGAGCACCGGCTCGAGCAACGCCGGGTCGCCTCCGGCGTCGACGAACCTCTCGAACACGCCCGCGAACGACGGAAGCAGTAACTCGTTGGTCAGCAGGTAGTCGTGGAAGACGTCTTCCTCGCTGACTCCAACGAGCAGCAGAAGCGCCGCGGTGGCCCATCCCGTCCGGTCCTTGCCCGTGGTGCAGTGCACGAGGGCAGGCAGGTTGCCGTCCGAGGCGAGGCCGTCGAACAGTTCCCGGTACGACGACACCGCACTCGGCATCAGGACGAAGTCGCGGTAGCTGCCTTCGAAATACTCGATCGCGCGTCCGCCCCCCAGTTCGCGTTCGGCGATCATCGGGTCGGCGATCACCTGGAGCATCTGGGCGGGAATCGACCGTATCCCCTTGTCGGCGAGCACGTCCAACGCGACGGCGCGGGCGCCGTTCGGGAGATTGTCGGGTGCCGCGTCACGCTCGTCGGCGGTGCGCAGGTCGTACACCGTCCGAATCCCGAGGTCGGCGAGCAGCGGCATGTCCGTATCCGCGACCCGGCTGAGATCGGTCGAACGGTAGTACACGCCGGTACGCACCTTCGCGCCGTCTCTGGTTCGGTAGCCACCGACGTCTCGCAGATTGGGCACGGACGTGAGCGGAATCGGCGTCATGCGTCGACGGTACCGCCCAGCACTCGGGCCAGTGCATCCACGGCGGCGTCGAGTTCCGCGGTCGTCACCGTCAGGGGCGGACGGAACCTGATCCCGCGCTTGCCGGTCGGCAGGATCAGCACCTGCTCGCGGTCCCGGAGGCCCGCGACGACCCGGTCCCGTCGCTGCGGGGTCGGGAGCGTGATCGCGCACATCAGGCCGCGCCCCCGCGGCTCGGTGACGTCGGCGTTCGTGCGGGCGAGTTCCCTCAGCCGTTCGAGGAGATGGGCCCCGGTCATGCGGGCCCGGTCGACGAGCCGGTCTTCCTCGATGACCTCGAGGATCCGGCGGGACCGCACCATGTCGGTGAGGTTGCCGCCCCAGGTGGAGTTGATACGCGAGCCGACGGCGAAGACGTTGTCGGGGACGTCGTCCACGCGGCCGCCGGCCATGATTCCGCATACCTGGGTCTTCTTGCCGAACGCGACGACATCCGGTCGCACGCCCAATTGCTGGTAGGCCCAGGCGGTGCCGGTGAGGCCGCAACCGGTCTGCACCTCGTCGAAGACGAAGAGGGCATCGTGCTCACGGCAGAGTGCCTCCATCGCCTGGAAGAATTCCGGGCGGAAGTGGTGGTCGCCACCCTCGCCCTGGATCGGCTCGGCGATGAAACAGGCCACATCCGAGGGGTTCTCGGCGAATGCACGCCGCGCCTGCGCCAATGCGTGACGCTCTGCTTCCTCGACGTCCCGCCCGTCCTCGAGGTACGGGGCGTCGATGCGGGGCCACGCGAACTTGGGGAACCGCGCCACCTTGCCGGGCTCGGTGTTGGTGAGCGACATGGTGTATCCACTGCGGCCGTGGAACGCCTCGGTCAGATGCAGCACCTTCGTCCCGAGCGCCGGATCGAGTCCTCGGCTCTCATTGAGCCTGCTCTTCCAGTCGAACGCCACCTTGAGTGCGTTCTCGACGGCGAGTGCGCCACCGTCGATGAAGAAGAGATGCGGCAGTGCGGGATCCCCCAGTACGCGGGCGAACGTCTCGACGAACCGCGCCATCGGGACCGTGTAGATGTCGGAATTGCTCGGTTTGTTGATCGCGGCCGCCGCCAGCTCCCGGCGGAAGGCGTCGTCGTCCGCGAGCTCGGGGTGATTCATCCCCAGGGCCGAGGACGCGAAGAACCCGAACATGTCCAGGTAGCTGGTGCCGTCCCTCAGGTCGACGAGATGCGTCCCGCGGGAGCGTTCCAGGTCGAGCACCAGGTCGAAACCGTCGACCAGAATGCGCTCGCGCAGCACGTCGTGCACCCGGCTCGCAGGCAGCTCGCCCCCAGTTCCGGTGAATCGAATCGCTGTGCTCATACCGAGAGATTACGTCAAAATTCCTGTCGATCGGCGACATTTCGGCAACATATCCGGCACAGGACTCACTTGTCGTAAAATGTTTGCAAGATGATGGTGCTGCGTGTGTGTACGTTGGCGGTGGCACGGATCTTCTGCAGAAGGTGTTCCAGCTCCCGCGGGGATGCGACGCGCACCAGCAGTACGTAGCTTTCCTCCCCCGCGACCGAGTGGCAGGCTTCGATGGCGGGAAGGCCCCGCAACCGGGCGGGCGCATCGTCGGGCTGCGACGGATCGAGAGGGGTGATCGCGACGAATGCGGAAAGCCCGTGCCCGAGCGCATCCGGATCGATCTTCGCGGTGTACCCGCGGATCACTTTGCGGGCCTCGAGTCTGCGCACCCTGGACTGCACCGCGGAGATCGACAGCCCGGCTTTCTCGGCCAGGGTCGCCAGAGTCGCCCGGCCGTCGGCCACCAGCTCCTGCATCAGTACCCGATCGATGTCGTCGAGAGGAGTATGGGGTGCGTCGCTACGGAAAGATTCCACCACCAGCGCAGGCTAGCCCAGCGGAGGTGCATCATGGTTGAAACCTGGGAGCTCCGCGCCCGCTTCGCCCGGGCACTGGCCGCGACGTACGGCCGGGCGGTGCCCGCGTACGACGTGCTGGTCGACGTGGCCGGTGAGGTCAACGCCGATTTCGCGGCGAGACACCCCGGCGACGCCGAACGGTTCGGCGGCCTCCCCCGGGTCACCGCGGAGCGGCGCGGTGCGATCCGGCTCGGTGGACCGGCGGAACTGCGTCAGGCGGCCATCCTGTTCGCGGGCTTCGGAATGCACCCGGTCGGTTGCTACGACCTACGCGACGCAGCAACCCCCGCTCCCGTCGTGGCGACGGCATTTCGTCCCGTCGAGCCGATCGAATTGGCCCGCAACCCGTTCGGCATGTTCGCGCCCATGCTCACCACCGCCGACCGCCGGTTCTTCGACTCCGCCGTGCAGGGCCGCGTCGAGAACCTGCTCGCCGCGCGCGCAGTGTTTCCCACCGAGCTCTTGCACCTGGCCGCACTCGCCGCCGAGGAAGGCGGACTCACGGCGCCGTCGGCGGAGCGGTTCGTCGCCCTCGCGTCCGCGGTCTTCGCACCGTCGGATACCGCAGCCGACCGGTCCTGGCACTCCCGACTCGAACGGGTGTCCCCCGTCGCCGCCGACATCGGAGGGCGCACCGGCGTTCGCGTCGTCCACCTGGCACCCCGCGTGTTCGACCTCGACGACCTGTGCCGGCGTTCGGCGGGGCGCGGTCTCACGACGGTCGACGGCGCCGCGGGCCCACCCGCCCGGCGTGGCCCGGACGTTCTCGTGCGGCAGGTGTCGTTTCGCGCGGTCGCCGACCCCGACCGGATCGTGGTGGCAGAGTCACGCGGGATTGCGCTGACACCCGAAGGACGCGAACTGTACGACCGCCTGGCAGACGCCGATGCCACCGACTGGGAGCGCGAGTTCCCGCGCACGGACGACGAACTCGAGGCCCGCGGGCTCGCGTACTTCAGGCACCGGGTGATCGGCGGTGAGCGAGCGCTGGAGCCGATCGTCTACGAGGACTACCTTCCGGTGTCGAGCGCCGCCGCCCCCGACCTACCGTGGCTCGCCGAGACACTCCGCCGGCCCGTGCACGACCCGTTCGCGCTCTACCGCCGGCAGCAGGACGACACCCGAGAGAGGACAGCACCGTGAACCTTCCCACCCCCGAGGAGTTGTGCCGACGCGCCGAGGACGCACTGATCCGGTGCGGCGCCGAGATCACCGACGCCGATGGACCACTCGTCGCGCGCACACCGATCACCGGGACCGAATTGCGCACGGTGTCCGCCAGCGGCGCCGACGACGTGGACCGTGCGATCACCGAAGCGCACGAGGCGTTCCTGGAGTGGCGGTCCGTGCCCGCCCCGCAGCGAGGCGCCGTGGTGCGCCGCCTGGGTCAGCTTCTGACAGAACACAAGACGGATCTGGCGGAACTCGTCACCCTCGAGGCGGGCAAGATTCCGTCCGAGGCGCAGGGCGAGGTGCAGGAGATGATCGACATCTGCGAATTCGCGGTCGGGTTGTCCCGCCAGTTGTACGGCAGGACGATGGCGTCGGAACGTCCCGGACACCGCCTGATGGAGACGTGGCACCCACTCGGTGTGGTCGGGGTGATCTCGGCGTTCAATTTCCCCGTGGCCGTGTGGTCGTGGAACACCGCCGTCGCCCTGGTCTGCGGCGACACGGTGGTGTGGAAGCCGTCGGACCAGACTCCGCTCACGGCGATCGCCTGTGATGCCCTGCTGGCGCGCGCAGCCCGGGATGTCGGCGCACCCGCAGGAATCCATGCCCTGATCCAGGGTGCGGGGGACGTCGGCGAGCGGCTCGTCGACGACGCACGCGTCGCGTTGGTCAGCGCCACCGGGTCGGTGCGGATGGGTCGCGCCGTGGGGCCGCGCGTCGCCGCACGTTTCGGCAAATGCCTGCTCGAACTGGGCGGCAACAACGCAGCCGTCGTGGCCCCGTCCGCCGACCTCGATCTGGCGGTGCGGGGAATCGTGTTCTCCGCCGCGGGCACCGCGGGACAACGCTGCACGTCCCTGCGACGGTTGATCGTGCACTCGTCCGTCGCGGACGAACTGGTGCACCGCATCTCCTCGGCGTACGGCCAGCTGAAGGTCGGGAACCCGTTCGACGACGGCGTCCTCGTCGGTCCGCTCGTGAACCGATCCGCGTTCGACGCCATGCAGACCGCGTTGGACAAGGCCCGCGCCGACGGGGGGACCGTCGTCTGCGGTGGTGACCGGAGCGGCGGCAGCGACTCCGCCTACTACGTCTCGCCCGCCCTCGTCCGTATGCCCGCGCAGACGTCGGTGGTCCGGGAGGAGACCTTCGCCCCGATCCTCTACGTGCTCACCTACGACGAGTTCGACCAGGCGATCACGTTGCACAACGAAGTGCCCCAAGGGCTTTCGTCGTCGATTTTCACCACCGATCAGCGTGAGGCCGAGAGGTTCCTCGCCGCAGACGGTTCCGACTGCGGCATCGCGAACGTCAACATCGGCACGTCCGGGGCGGAGATCGGTGGGGCCTTCGGCGGGGAGAAGGAAACCGGCGGCGGACGGGAGTCCGGATCCGACGCGTGGAAGGCCTACATGCGCCGCGCGACCAACACCGTCAACTACTCCGACCAACTCCCGCTCGCGCAGGGGGTGGAGTTCACCTGATCGATGGAGTAGACCGGCTACTCTCGGGGCGTGAGCAACTGGACCGAGATGGCGCGTGAGATTTCCGAGAACGTGTTGTTCCCGGTGGCCGACAGCGTCGACGCCGACGGCGAGATTCCCGACAGTCACTTCGAGACGCTCGCCGCCGACGGCTTCTACGGCCTCGCGGCACCCGGCGAGGACGGTGTGACGCCGTCGGTGCTGGTCGATGTGATGGAAACGTTGTGCGGCGGCTGCCTCGCGACGGCGTTCACGTGGATGCAGCATCACGGCGTCGTCGCCGGTCTCGCCGGTTCACCGAACACCGCGCTGCAGGATCGCTACCTCGACGGGCTCATCGACGGCACGGTGCGGGCCGGCGTCGCCCTCGCCGGAGCGATTCCCGTCCCGCCGACACTGTGGGCACGCAGCGTCGACGACGGGTACGTGCTCGACGGGGTGTCGCCGTTCGTGACCGGCTGGGGCATCGTCGATCTGCTCCAGGTGTCGGCGCGCGACGAATTCGACGACTCCATCGTGCACGTCATCATTCCGGCGCAACCGCTCCGAGGCCTCACCGCCGAGGAACTGCCGCTGATCGCCGCCCGTGGGTCCAACACCGTGCGGTTGACTTTCGACGGGCTCGCGATCCCACGGGATCTGGTAAGCGCCGTCGTCTCCCCCGACGATTTCGCGAAGAGCCAGATCTTCGGGTCGTGGATCAACGGATGCATGGCGATGGGCGTCACCCGCCGGGCGATCAGCGAACTGGAAGCGCTCGGGGTCGACGCGGACCCGTTCGAGGAGCAGGCCGCCAGAGCACGTCTCGACCTGAACGCCGCACTCGAGGGCCGGACAGAGATCGCTGACGCGCGGGCTCGCGCATCGGAACTCGCCATCCGTACCGCCACCGCCCTCGTCACGGCGAAGGGCAGTTCGGCTCTGCTGGCCGGGAACACCGCGGAACGTCTGATGCGTGAAGCCACGTTCACGCTCGTCGCCGCGGGACGTCCCGCGATCAAGTCCGCTCTGCTGGAGCGATTGAGCCGCGACTAGCCTCGATCTTTCTAGCGGGTGCGGACCCTGAGGTCACCGAAGAGCGAGTACGACACGACGCGGATCGTCGGGGCTCCGGGCCCGGGATCCTGTGCACCGGCGTCGAGTTCGCGGTCGCCGAAGAGGTCGAATCCGCCCACCTCGACATGCACGCCTTCCGGAACGGTGATCGTGCTGTCCCCGAACACGGTGACGAGAGTGATCGTCGATGTGCGGGCGACGATCACCGCCGACCGGAGGTCGAGCTTCACGTCGCCGAAAAGAAGTAGGGCCAGTGTCTTCACGGCGAGCGACCAGCGGCCGGAACGCTGGGTGTCGCCGAAGATTCCGATGATGGTGGACTGAGGTCGCGACACCGGGGGCGGCGGTGTGTCGACGGGCACGAGTTCCCGGAGGCGCTCGAGGTCGGCGTCGAGTGACCACACGATGGCGGCCTGCTCCGAGTATTCCTCCAGCGTCAGGTGTCCATCGCCCACCGCCTTCTCGAGGCGGACCTGTGCGGTCTCCCGGAGTCGGTCGAGTTCGTGGCTGTCCCCTGCAGCAGTCATGACTCCACCGTAGCTGTCGGTGCCCTCGTCTAGGGTCTGACGGCCCGACCCGTGATGCACCGCCCCTTCGACCGAAGCGAGTCAACGTGTTCAGGATGATCGGCGCAGTTGCTCTGGCGCTACTCGCTGCGGCCGCCTACGTGATGGTCTCCGGACACGAGCCGGCCACCGTCGAGTTGCCGTCGCCGTCGTTCGTTCCCGCGGCAGTACCTGCGGCGGCGTCGCATCTCGCGACGGTGTGACGGGCAGCCCACGGCTAGGGCACCCCGCCGTCGGCTCGAGCTCGTGATCGGGCTTTCCGCCGGGCACGACCGATCAGGTCACCGGGGTGGTGTCGGTGATTGATGCGCGGTTTTCTGTCCGGATCGATGTGCGGCGGTGGAATCCATTCGGTGCGTCCCGCGTACGGGCCACCTACCGGTGCGCTGGTGGTCGCCCAGCCCGCGGGTCCGTCGTGGATTTGGGCGTGGCAGGCATCGCACGCCAGTGTCAGTGAGTCGATGTCGGTGTGTCCGCCCTTACGCCACTCTCGCACATGGTGCACCGCGCACTGGCTGGCCGGGGCCGCGCAGCCCGCTCGTGTGCATCCGCCTTCGGCAGCGATGAGTGCGAGACGTTGATCCGCGCTGGCCACTCGTCGGCGCCGTCCCAGGTGCAGGGGCCGGCCGTCATGGTCGAACAGGACGAGCACGGGGTGGGCGTGTTCGGCAAGTTTCACTGCGTCGTCGATGGGGAGGAGACCGCCGGTGGCGGTGGTGGCCACACCTCCGGCCGCTTTCTCGAGCTGGTCGAGGGTCATGGTGATGATCGCCGTGACGGGCAGGCCGCGATGCCGACCGGGGATGCCGGATTCGAGCATGACCCGGAACAACGCACCGAGAGCGTCGTGGTTCCGCTGCGCAGCTGTGCGCGTGTCCCTCGCCGCCGCCGCGACCAACGCCTCGCGGTCGATCGACGGATTTTCGGCGTCGCCGCTCGGTGATTCCGGGTCGTCCGGGTTGTTCATGCCGGGGCGAGCCCATGTCGCGAGGATCGGATCGAGAAGAGCGCGCGCGGTGGGGTCGAGTTCACCGGAGATCTTCGTCATCAGTTCGGCGTCTTGACGACCGAGGGAGATGCCGCGTCGGCGCGCACGGTCGCGGTCGTCCGTGAGATTGCCGTCCGGGTTGAGGTAGGCGAGGAGCCGATGACCGGCACTGTCCACGTCTTCCGGGGTACCGCCACGGGCACATTCGGCCAGAATGGATTCGGCTGTGGCGGCGTCCGAGTTCGACACGGCGTGCGGGATCTTGCGCATGATCCTCGCGACTGCGCGTACGTGGTCGGGGCCGATGGCTCCGTCGCGTTGCGCGGCCGCGGTGTCCGGCAGAGCGGCGGGCAGGTCTTCGCCCGACAGCGTGTGCCAAGCTCCGAGGTTGCGGGCGGCCGAGACCCGCGCCGACGCGTCGGCCGCCGAGACGCGAAGCACGTCGATCAGGAGCTTGTTCGGTGAGTTGTAGCCGAGTTTCGCGGGGAGCGAGCGTTCCACGCTCTCGACGATCAGCCGTTGCGACACCGCACCGACACGGCGGAGGGTCTTCTCGAGCTGCTGCATGGTCAGCACCACATCGGAATCCGGGACACCGCTGAGGTCTGCATCGAGCAGGCCCGTTCCGGCAGCGGCCAACGCAGTCAGATGTTCCGCCACCTGATCCAACGCCAACCCCCCGGTCGAACTCATGTGCGAGTCATACTGCGCCCCACCGACAAGTTCACCGGCCACGAACTGATTCGTAGTGGCTCGAGACGAGGGTCGCCTGCGAGGATCACAGGTGCCCGAGAGAGGAGACGGACGATGACAGTGCCCGATCCACAGGTCACCACCCGCGAGCAATGGCTCGTCGCGCGGCGCGAACTACTCGCACAGGAGAAGGACCTGACTCGCCACCGCGACCGGGTCAACGCCGCCCGGCGCGCGCTGCCGATGGTCGAGATCACCGAGAAGTACGTGTTCGACGGCCCCCGCGGCAGGACCGGACTCGGAGATCTGTTCGACGGTCGCAGCCAACTCCTGATCTACCACTTCATGTTCGAACCGGACGCCGACGAAGGATGTCCCTCCTGCTCGTTCACGATGGACAACGTCGGTGACCTCCACCACCTCTACGCGAGAGACACCGCGTTCGCGGTCGTCTCGCGCGCACCGCTGCACAAGCTCGAGCACTACCGGCAACGCATGGGCTGGACCTTCCCCTGGTACTCCTCGCAGGGCAGCGACTTCAACTACGACTTCCACGTCACCCTCGACGCGACGGTCGCACCGATCGATTACAACTACAAGGACCAGGCCGAACTCGAACGTATGGACCCCGCCTGGGAAGGCTGGTCCGGCGAAGAGCACGGTGTCAGCGCATTCCTCCGCCAGGGTGAGCGCATCTTCCACACCTACTCCGGCTACGCCCGCGCCACCGAACCACTCCTGGGCACCTACCACTGGCTCGACCTCACCGCCCGCGGACGCCAGGAGGACTGGGAACCAGAACCCCGCCGCGGCGACGACCCCTTCATGAGTTGGCTGCGCCGCCACGACGAGTACGAACCGACCTGATCGCGGGGAGCGACGATTCTCCCTGCGTGTCGTACCCCCGGTGCACTATGGAACGGTGACCGACGTCCTGGGCAGGTTCTCTGCTGCCACCCGCGAGTGGTTCGACGGTGCGTTTCCTGCGCCGACGGCCGCGCAGCTCGGTGCCTGGGAGTCGATCGCGAGCAAAGCGAACACACTGGTCGTCGCCCCGACAGGGTCGGGCAAGACGCTGTCCGCCTTCCTGTGGTCCCTCGATCAACTGGCCGCCACCGACGGGAAGGACCGCAAGACCAAGGTCCTCTACATCTCCCCGCTCAAAGCGCTGGGCGTGGACGTCGAACGCAACCTGCGCGCTCCGCTCGTCGGGATCACGCAGACGGCCAAGCGGCTCGGACTCACGCCGCCGGAGATCTCGGTGGGCGTCCGCTCCGGCGACACACCGGCGGGCGACCGGCGCGCGCTGATCAAGAACCCGCCCGACATCCTCATCACCACGCCCGAGTCGCTGTTCCTGATGCTCACGTCCGCGGCGCGCGAGACGCTGACCCGGGTCGACACCGTCATCGTCGACGAAGTGCACGCCGTGGCCGGCACGAAACGTGGGGCCCACCTCGCCCTGTCCCTCGAGCGCCTCGACCAGCTCCTCGACACCCCGGCGCAGCGCATCGGGCTGTCCGCGACGGTGCGGCCACACGAGGAGGTGGGCCGGTTCCTGTCCGGTTCGGCGCCCATCCGGATCGTGGCGCCGCCGTCGCCGAAGACGTTCGACCTCACCGTGCAGGTGCCGGTCGAGGACATGACGGAACTCGGGCTCGCGGAACCGGCCGAGGGTTCGGCGTCGGCGACCCCCCAGGCCGGGTCGATCTGGCCGCACGTCGAAGAACAGATCGTCGACCTCGTGCTGGCTCACCGCTCATCGATTGTGTTCGCCAATTCGCGCCGGCTCGCCGAGCGGCTCACCGCGCGGCTCAACGAGATCTACGCCGCACGCGCCGGGACCGGCGTGGACAAGAACCCGAAACCGGCGTCGCAGATCGGCTCGCCGTCCGAGGTCAATTTCGGCGCGGATCCGCTGCTCGCCCGCGCCCACCACGGTTCGGTCAGCAAGGATCAAAGAGCCCTGATCGAAGACGACCTGAAGTCGGGACGGCTGAGGTGCGTGGTCGCGACGAGCAGCCTCGAACTCGGAATCGACATGGGCGCAGTCGATCTCGTGATCCAGGTGGAGGCGCCACCGTCGGTGGCGAACGGCCTGCAGCGAGTCGGCCGCGCCGGACACCAGGTCGGGGAGATCTCCCGCGGCGTCGTGTTCCCCAAGCACCGCACCGATCTCGTGCACTGCGCCGTCACCGTCGAGCGGATGGTCACCGGCAAGATCGAGGCACTCGCCGTCCCCGCCAACCCCCTCGACATCCTCGCCCAGCACACGGTGGCGGCCACCGCACTCGAACCGCTCGACGTCGACGACTGGTTCGAGACGGTCCGGCGCAGCGGTTCGTTCGCGACGTTGCCGCGCTCGGCGTACGAGTCCACCCTCGACCTCCTCGCGGGCCTCTACCCGTCCGACGAGTTCGCCGAACTCAGGCCCCGGCTCGTCTGGGACCGCGAGGCCAACACCCTTACGGGCCGTCCGGGCGCGCAGCGACTCGCGGTCACGTCGGGTGGCGCCATCCCCGACCGCGGTCTGTTCACGGTGTACATGGTCGGCGAGAAAGCGTCCCGTGTAGGCGAACTCGACGAGGAGATGGTGTACGAGTCGCGGGTCGGCGACGTCTTCGCGCTCGGGGCAACCAGCTGGCGGATCGAGGAGATCACGTTCGACCGGGTGCTGGTCAGTCCCGCCTACGGGCAACCCGGGCGACTGCCGTTCTGGCACGGTGACGGTCTGGGGCGTCCGGCGGAGCTGGGTGAGGCACTCGGACAGTTCCTGCGGGAGATCTCACTCGGGCACGAGACGGAGGTGCAGGAACGTTGCCGCACCGGCGGACTCGACGACAACGCCACCAACAATCTCGTTCAGCTCGTCGCCGAGCAGAAGACGGCGACCGGACAGGTCCCCACCGACCGCACCCTGGTGGTCGAACGGTTCCGTGACGAACTCGGCGACTGGCGCCTGATCCTGCACTCGCCGTACGGTCAGCGCGTCCACGCGCCGTGGGCGTTGGCGGTGAGCGCGCGGCTGAGCGAACGATACGGTCTCGACTCGAACGCGACAGCCTCCGACGACGGCATCATCGTCCGCCTCCCCGACACCGAGGACACCCCGCCCGGTGCCGACCTGTTCGCGTTCGACACCGACGAGATCGAGGACATCGTCACCGAACAGGTCGGTGGTTCCGCGCTGTTCGCATCGCGGTTCCGCGAGTGTGCGGCCCGGGCGCTGCTGCTGCCGCGGCGCACGCCGGGCAAACGCGCCCCGCTCTGGCAGCAGCGGCAGCGGTCCGCGCAGCTGCTCGACGTGGCCCGCAGGTATCCGACGTTCCCGATCCTCCTCGAGACCGTCCGCGAGTGCCTGCAGGACGTGTACGACCTTCCCGCGCTGAAAGACCTGTTCCGCCGGCTCGCTCGTCGCCAGATTCGCATCGTCGAGGTCGAGACGCAGTCGCCGTCGCCGTTCGCGGGTGCTCTGCTGTTCAACTACGTCGGCGAGTTCATGTACGAGGGCGACAGTCCCCTCGCCGAACGCCGGGCAGCCGCGCTGTCCCTGGACTCGACGCTGCTCGCGGAGCTGCTCGGGCGAGTGGAACTGCGCGAACTGCTCGACGCCGACGTCATCGCCCACGCCGAACTCGAACTGCAGCGCCTGCTCCCCGACCGCAAGGCGAAGGACCTCGAGGGCGTAGCCGACCTGCTGCGCCTCCTCGGGCCACTCACCTCCGACGAGGTCACCGTACGGTCGACGACCGATCCCACCCCCTGGCTCGACGAGCTCGTCCGTGCGAAGCGAGCGCTCTCCGTCTCGTTCGCCGGCCGCGACTGGTGGACGGCCATCGAGGATGCCGCGCGTCTGCGGGACGGACTCGGGGTGCCGCTGCCGATCGGGGTTCCCGCCGCCTTCATCGAACCCGTCGACGATCCGCTGGCCGACCTGATCAGCCGGTACGCCCGCACCCATGGTCCGTTCACTGTCACCGATGCGGCCGCCCGTTTCGGTCTCGGTTCCGCGGTGGCCCGCGACGTGTTGCAGCGACTCGCGCAGGGCAAGCGGGTGGTCGAGGGCGAGTTCCGGCCCGGCGCCACGGGAAGTGAATGGTGCGACGCCGAGGTTCTCCGCCGGCTCCGCAGGCGTTCGCTGGCCGCCGCGCGACAGGAGGTCGAACCGGTCAGCACCGCGACGCTCGGCCGGTTCCTCCCGAGCTGGCAGCACGTCGGGGGCACGCTGCGCGGCATCGACGGAGTGGCGACCGTCGTGGAACAGCTTGCGGGCGTCCCGGTTCCCGCCTCGGCACTCGAGTCGCTGATCCTGCCGTCCCGAGTGGCCGACTACTCCCCCGCCATGCTCGACGAACTCACCTCCACCGGTGAGGTGTTGTGGTCGGGCGCAGGCAGCATCTCCGGGAAGGACGGATGGGTGTGTCTCCACCCCGCCGACACCGCACCGCTCACCCTGACCGCGCCGGCGGAGTCGGAACTGTCGGATGTGCAGAGCCGGACCCTCGACACGCTGTCGGGCGGCGGCGCGTACTTCTTCCGGCAACTCGCCGACACCCTCGAGATGTCCGACGACACCGCGCTGGCCACCGCATTGTGGGATCTGGTGTGGCTCGGACACATCGGCAACGACACGCTCGCCCCGGTCCGCGCTCTGCTGTCGGACACGTCCAGGACCACCACGAGCCACCGCTCGCCGCGACGACCACCGCGCGCCCGCGCCTACCGCAGCCTGGCGGTTCCGAAGCGCACCGCGCCGCCCACGGTCGGGGGACGATGGTCGATCCTGCCCGCCGCCGAGCCCGATGCCACGCTGCGTGCCAGCGCCACCGCCGAACTCCTGCTGGAGCGATACGGGGTGGTGACGCGCGGGTCGGTGATGACCGAGAACGTTCCCGGCGGGTTCGCTCTGATGTACAAGGTGCTGGGCACATTCGAGGACAACGGCCGCTGCCGGCGGGGGCATTTCGTCGAGACGCTCGGCGGTGCGCAGTTCTCCACTCCACCGGTGGTGGACCGACTCCGGAGTTTCGGCGACTCGCTCGAGGGCCGGCACACCACGCTGCCCGCCGTGACGCTCGCCGCCAGCGATCCCGCCAACCCGTACGGCGCGGCCCTCCCCTGGCCGAAACGCGGCGACGACGCGCCCGCGCACCGGCCGGGACGCAAGGCCGGCGGCCTGGTGGTGCTCGTCGAAGGCGAACTGATCCTGTTCGTCGAACGTGGCGGGCGAACGGTCCTCACGTTCACCGACGACCCCGGTGTTCTCCGCACCGCGGCCGTCGCCCTCGCCGGAGTCGTCAAACGCGGCGGGATCGACAAGATCGTGGTCGAGAAGGTCGACGGTGACACCATCCACGGCAGCGACTTCGCGCCGATCCTGACCGAGGCCGGGTTCTCGCCCACCCCGCGCGGATTCCGGTTGCGAGCCTGAGATGCCCGAAGGCGACACCGTCTGGCGCACCGCCAACTCGCTGCGCGACGCCCTCCAGGGCAAGGTGCTGACCAGGTGCGACGTGCGGGTGCCACGCTACGCCACCGTCGACCTGTCCGGCCAGGTCGTCGACGAGGTGGTCAGCCGGGGAAAGCACCTCCTGATCCGGGTCGGCGACTACTCCATCCACACCCATCTGAAGATGGAGGGCGCGTGGCACATCTACGCGCCGGACTCGAAGTGGCGGCGGCCGACGTATCAGGCCCGCATCGTGCTGGCCACCGATGACCGGGTGGCGGTCGGATTCTCGCTGGGCATCACCGAAATCCTGGGGCGTGACGACGAGGAGTGCGCGGTCGGTCACCTCGGCCCCGACCTGCTGGGGCCGGACTGGGACGCCGACGCGGCGATCCGCAATCTGCGGGCGGCCGGCGAGCAGCCCATCGGCCTGGCCCTCGTCGACCAGCGCAACCTCGCCGGTCTCGGCAACGTGTACCGAAACGAGGTCTGCTTCCTCCGCGGCGTCCACCCCTGCACTCCGTCGAGTGAGGTCGCCGACCTGCCTGCGCTGGTGACGCTCGCGCACCGCATGATTCACGCCGACAAGAACAACTCCATCCGCCACCGACCGTGGGTGTACGGGCGCGCCGGAAAGCGTTGCCGCCGTTGCGGGACCGTGATCGAGGGTCACGACCTCGGTCAGCAGCAGATCTTCTTCTGCACCTACTGCCAACCACCCAGCGGGCGTTAGCGCAGTACCGTGGTCGGCGGCCCGAGCGGCGGCGGCCTGCGCGTGCGTCGGCGGCCGAGGAGCCAGGCGGCACCGTCCGGCACCCACAGCACCGCGGCAGTGGCGATGGTCAGCAGATACGTGGGTGCGATAACCGGCAGGAGAATGCACCCGAGCAACGCGACGGGAAAGTCCCTGCGCCACAGCAGGGACAGCGCGACCGGCAGCACGAGGAGGAGGGCGGCGAGGCCGAAGTGCGAGGTCGCCACCGCCCACGGCACTCCCACCACCCAGCACACCATGCCCAGCACCTGATGCGCGATCAGCAGGAACCGGGCGACCTCGGTGAAGCTCCAGAACCGTCCGACCTCGACGCCGACCCAGAAGATGCGACTGCGGAACGGCCCGACCCCCTCGTCGAGCAGGGCCAGCCGGAACAGTTCGTCCGCGCGGCGTCGCAGCGCGTTTCCCTCCTGCCCCTGTGCGCTTGCACGTTTGCAGAGGTCGTCGTGCATGATCGCGGGCAGCAACTGACGGCCGTACGGGGTGAGCAGTCCCTGCAGCGGAGCGGGGATCGACGCGAGATCCGTGCGCAGCAGGCACGGCATCGGCGCGCAACCGGGCACCGCCACCACAGTCTCGCCGTGGACGTAGACGAACTCGCCGACGAGTTGAAAGAACTTGCGGTCGAGCACCCGCAGCTCGGGTTGCGGGCGAGTCGGATCGTCCGCGGATACCTGGAACGGCATGCGCACCTCACTCGTGGCCGGCCTTGTTTGCCTCCACCACCAGCGTGACGCAATGAGCGACGAATTGCTCGCGTGACGCGGCAACAGTTCCGTCGAGATATCCGATGAACAGCGTCGTGAGTGCGCCCACCACACCGATCGCGACGAGTTGCTTCTCCACCTCGTCGTCGACGGCCGAGAGCTGGTCGTGCACCAGTCCGACGAAGCCGGGCATCAGGTCGATGCCCCGCCTGCTCAGCGCGGGTTCGGACAGCGGTGCGAGCAGCAGCACGCGGCCCATGGCGGGATCGTCGACCATCAGTTTCACGAATGCGTCGACGGCGGCCCCGGCGCGTTCCCGGGCGGTCTCCGTGGACGCGACGGCCTGCACGAGCGCGGCCTGCGCCTCGTCGCCCACTGCCGCGTACACCGAGCGCACGAATTCGTCCCGATCCCGGAACGATTCGTAGAAGTACCGTTCGGTGAGCGATGCGGCACGGCAGACCGCGCGGACGTTCACCGCCGGCCCGTCCGGCGCACCGAGCAGCGCGACGCCCGCACGCAGCAGCGAATTCCGCCGTGTTTCCCGCCGGTCCTCCAGCGTCACTCTCTTCGCGCCTCCATCCTTGACTACGCGTGTTGTCAGATCCTAGTCTGACAACGTGCGTAGTCACTTGAACGCGGACGGCACGCCCGTCCCGGCCTCCGACCCCGTCCCCCTCGGCCCCGACTCGTTGACCTGGAAGTACTTCGGCGACTGGCGCGGAATGCTTCAAGGCGTCTGGGCCGGGTCGATGCAGAACATGCATCCCGGACTCGGCGCGGGCGTCGAGGAACACTCCCGGTTCTTCGACGAGCGGTGGGAACGGCTCTACCGGTCGCTGTACCCGATCGGCGGTGTCGTCTTCGACGGCGACCGCGCCCAGCAGACCGCCGAGCAGGTGCGTGGGTACCACGACGACATCAAGGGGATCGACAAACACGGCCGCCGGTATCACGCCCTCGATCCCGACACGTTCTACTGGGCGCACGCCACGTTCTTCATGGGTACCGTCCTCACGGGCGACAACTTCATGGGTGGCCTCACCGAAGACCAGAAGCGCCGGCTGTTCACCGAGCACATCCAGTGGTACCGCCTCTACGGAATGAGCATGCGGCCCGTCCCGGAAACCTGGGAGGCGTTCCAGGAGTACTGGGAACACATGTGCCGCAACGTCCTCGAGGACAACAAGGCCACCCGGGACGTCCTCGACCTGTCCGGACTCGGCGTGCCCCCGTTCCTGACCTGGCTACCCGGCCCGATCTGGGCGGTCCTCCGCATCCCGGTGGCGAAGGGTTTCGTGTGGCTGACGGTCGGCATGTACGACCAACCGGTCCGCGACCTCCTCGGCTTTCGTTGGACCAGGCGCGACGAGCGCCTGCACACCCTCGCCGGTCGCGCCGTCGACGCCGTCTTCCGCCTCGTCCCGTGGCGGTACCGCTATCACCCCCGCGCCCGCGCCGGCTGGGACCGTGAGACCGGACGCGCCCCGGCGCAGGCGCCGCTCGTCCACACGCCGCGACGCAATCTTCCGCCGGTCGAACGGCGCGACGACCCCCAGCACTACAGTCCGAAGGTCTGACTTCCCAGGGAGCTCACAGCCAACGCCCACACTGCTCACGGGTTCCGGGACGATCCTCGATCCCATGGAATTCATCGCTGTTTCAGCTCTCCTCGTCATGGCGGTCTCCGGGGTCGTCGCCGCGCACGCGCCGAAATCGCTCGTCCACACTCGCTGACCGCACACGCGTGGAATGCTCGGGAGCATGGAGTGGGACCTTCCGAAGCTCTTCAATCGCCCCGCGCAGGTGACCGACGCCCCGGTCGGCAACGAGCGTGCCGCCCGGCGCATCAGCGCCTACATCTACGGCAACATCCTCGTCCTCGCCGCGCTGATCCCCGTCACCAAATCGCAGGAAACGGTCGGCATCGCGATCGTCGTCGGAGCGGCACTGTCGACGTTCCTCGCGCACGTGTTCGCCGAGTCCGTCGGCCAGACGCTGCGGCTCGACCGCACCCTCACCCGGGGCGAACGCGCCGGGGAACTCCGGGACGGCCTCCCCATCCTCACGTCGGCCGTCTTCCCCAGCGTCATCCTGTGCACCGCGCTGATCGGCTGGCTGGAGCCCAGGACCGCGCAGTTGATCGCCGAATTGGTGATGATCGCCCGGATCGCGTCGATCAGTTACGTGATCAGCCGTCTCCGCCGCGAAAAGGTCACGTCCGGCACCCACTGGGCGGCGTTCGGCCTCGGCGTGGTCGCGGCGATCATCGTGGTCATCAAGGTATTTCTGACACACTGACCGGTGGTTCGAGCAGTTCGATCCGCGATTCCGGAGCCGCCGCCCGCAACGCGTCGGCGGACAGGTCGTCCGGTTGCGCCTGCGACTGCACCTCCGCCTCCACCCGCGCCTGGTAGGTCTTCACCTCACGGTCGACGTCGTCGGCGTCCCAGCCGAGGACCGGAGCCACCAGCTGCGCCACCTGCTCGGCGCAGTTCACACCCCGATGCGAGTATTCGATCGCGATGCGGGTGCGCCGGGCGAGGATGTCGTCGAGATGCAGCGCACCCTCCGCCGCCGCCGCGTACACGACCTCCACCTGCAGGTAGGCGGGTGCGTCCGTGATGGG
This sequence comes from Rhodococcus jostii NBRC 16295, assembly GCF_001894825.1. Classification (GTDB taxonomy): domain Bacteria; phylum Actinomycetota; class Actinomycetes; order Mycobacteriales; family Mycobacteriaceae; genus Rhodococcus_F; species Rhodococcus_F jostii. The sequence goes on from NZ_BCWY01000093.1 coordinate 19,353, forward strand.
CTGGAGAAGTTCCGGCTTGTCGGACGCCAGGTCGAGCACCTCGCCGATGAGGGAGCCGAAGCGGTCCAGCAGATGCTTGACGCGGTACGGGTGCAGCCCATACAGCTGGCCGAGGTGGACGGTCTGGTTGACCAGCGCGAAGTAGCCGTCCGCCCCCACGAGCGGCACCTTCTCGGTGATGGACGGCGCCATCCGCGCCGGGATGTCCTCGGCCGCGAGATCCACGGCGTCCTCGGCCATCACACGGTAGGTGGTGTACTTGCCGCCGGCGATGGCGACGAGACCCGGTGCGACACGCGCGACGGCGTGTTCGCGCGACAGCTTGGACGTCTCGTCGCTCTCCCCCGCGAGCAGCGGACGCAGGCCCGCGTAGACGCCGTCGATGTCGTCGTGGGTCAGCGACGTCACCAGCACCTTGTTGACGTGACCGAGGATGTAGTCGATGTCGGCCTTGGTGGCCGCCGGGTGCGCGAGGTCGAGGTTCCAGTCCGTGTCGGTGGTGCCGATGATCCAGTGACTGCCCCACGGGATCACGAACAGCACCGACTTCTCGGTGCGGAGGATGATCGCGGCGTCGCTGACGATCCGGTCGCGCGGCACCACGATGTGGACGCCCTTGGACGCGCGGACGCGGAATCGGCCGCGTTGCCGCGACAGCGCCTGGATCTCGTCGGTCCACACGCCCGTCGCGTTGATGACGACGTGCGCCTTCACGTCCGCGGTGCGGCCGTCCTCACAGTCCCGCACGCGCACCCCGGACACCCGGTCCGCTTCCCGGAGGAAACCGACCACCTGCGTCGACGTCCGCACGACGGCCCCGTAGTGGGCGGCGGTGCGGGCGACGGTCATGGTGTGCCGAGCGTCGTCGACCACGGTGTCGTAGTACTGGATGCCGCCGGTCAGCGAGTTGCGCTTGAGCCCCGGCGCCATCCGCAGCGCACCCGCGCGGGTCAGATGCTTCTGCGGCGGAACCGATTTGGCGCCGCCCATCCGGTCGTAGAGGAAGATGCCGGCGGCCATGTAAGGGCGCTCCCACAGCCGGTGCGTGATCGGGAACAGGAACTTGAGCGGCTTCACCAGGTGCGGCGCGAGGGTGGTCAGCGACAGTTCCCGTTCGCGCAGCGCCTCCCGGACCAAACCGAACTCGAGCTGTTCGAGATAGCGCAGGCCGCCGTGGAACATCTTCGACGAGCGACTCGACGTTCCCGACGCGTAATCGCGCGCCTCCACCAACGCCACCTTCAGCCCGCGGGTGGCCGCGTCGAGCGCCGCACCGGCCCCGACCACACCGCCGCCGATCACGACCACGTCGAACTGTTCGGTCTGCAGTTCGTCCCATGCGGCATCGCGCTGCCGGGGACCGAGGAACTGCACACCTGGCTGACTACTCAACTCGGGCTCCTGTGAGATGACGACGGATTCATGCCCAGGCTAGTAGCTTCATGCGTGTGATTCAGTACATCGCCGCGATAGACCAGGGCACCACCTCCAGCCGCTGCATGATCTTCGATCACGACGGAGCCGTGGTCAGCGTCGCCCAGAAGGAACACGACCAGTTCTTTCCGCGCGCGGGCTGGGTGGAACACGACCCGAAGCAGCTGTGGATCAACACCCGCGAGGTCGTGGCGTCTGCGCTCGCGAAGGCCGATCTCACCAAGCGCGACATCGCGGCGATCGGCATCACCAATCAGCGCGAGACGGCGGTCGTGTGGGACCGGAACACCGGAGAACCCGTGTACAACGCGATCGTCTGGCAGGACACGCGCACCGACGAATTGTGCACGCAACTCGGCGGCGACGAGGGTCCGGGCCGTTACCAGAAGCGCACCGGTCTGCCACTGTCCACGTATTTCTCGGGACCGAAGGTCCGCTGGATCCTCGACAACGTCGACGGGGCACGCGAGAAGGCGGACGCGGGGGAACTCTGCTTCGGCACGATCGACAGCTGGATTCTGTGGCACATCACCGAGGGCACCCACGTGACGGATGTCACCAACGCCTCGCGCACCCTGCTGATGAATCTCGAGACGCTCGACTGGGATCCGGAGATCTGCGCCGATTTCGGCATCCCGATGTCGATGCTGCCGGAGATCCGCAGCTCCTCCGAGATCTACGGCGTCGGACGCGAGCGCGGAACACTGCCGGGGGTGCCCGTGGCGGGAATCCTCGGCGACCAGCAGGCCGCGACGTTCGGGCAGGCCTGCCTGTCGGAAGGCGAAGCGAAGAACACGTACGGGACGGGGAACTTCCTGCTGCTCAACACGGGGACCACTCCCGTGCACAGCAAGCACGGACTCCTCACCACCGTCTGCTACAAGATCGGTGACGCGCCCGCCGTCTACGCGCTGGAGGGGTCCGTGGCCGTCACCGGCTCGCTGGTGCAGTGGCTGCGCGACAATCTGGGAATCATCCAGTCGGCCAAGGACATCGAGGATCTGGCGAAGTCGGTCGAGGACAACGGCGGCGCCTACTTCGTGCCCGCGTTCTCCGGGTTGTTCGCACCTCGCTGGCGGCCCGACGCACGCGGGGCCATCGTCGGGCTCACCCGGTTCGTGAACAAGGGCCACCTCGCCCGGGCGGCGCTCGAGGCCACCGCGTACCAGACCCGCGAGGTAATCGAGGCGATGCGCGCCGACTCCGGTGTCGCACTCGCGTCCCTCAAGGTGGACGGCGGCATGGTCGTCAACGAGACCCTCATGCAATTCCAGTCCGACATCCTCGGGGTGCCCGTCATCCGCCCCGTCGTCAACGAGACGACAGCGCTGGGCGCGGCCTATGCCGCCGGTCTGGCCGTCGGCTTCTGGGAGAGCGAGGACGACATCCGCGCGAACTGGGCCGTCGACAAGACCTGGGAGCCGGCGATGGACGACGCCGAGTCCACCCGGCTCTACGCCGAGTGGAACAAGGCCGTCGAACGGACCTACGACTGGGCGTGATCGGCGTAGGCGGCGCCGAGTCTCGTCGCCGCATCCGTCAACGTGTCCTCCGAGCAGGTCGCAAAGCACAGCCGCACAGCGCTGCGGTGCCCCGCCGCGACGCCGAACGCGGATCCGGGGACGAAGGCCACACCGTGGTCCACGGCGGTCTGCAGCAGCGCCGCGGTGTCGAGGCCCGGGTCGGCGAACTCGGTCCAGCAGAACATCCCGCCGACCGCGGAGGACACGTCGACCCGGTCGCCGAACGCCCCGGAGACCCCGTCCGCGAGCGCGCGGGCACGGGACCCGTAGCGGGCGCGCAGCATCTCGAGATGCAGGTCCAGCCACGGTTCGTCGGACAGCAGCCCGGCGGCGATCTGGTGCGTCAGTGACGAACCGCAGAGGTCGGCGCCCTGCTTGAGCAGTTCGACGGCCTCGCACACCCGCCGGTCGCCGTGCAGCCACCCGACCCGGAGGGCGGGCGCCAGGATCTTCGAGGCGCTGGACAGCCGGATCACCCGGTCCGACAGCGCCGCCACGGGCGCCGGCGGCGGACCGTCGAAGAAGAGCTCACCGTACGGGTCATCCTCGATCACCCAGAAGCCGTACCGGTCGGCCAGTGCGGCGAGGTGTTCCCGGCGGCCACGTGCCAGGACGACGCCGCGCGGATTGTGGAAGTTGCTCACGGTGTGGACCACGGCGGGTCGCAGCCCGTCCGCGAGCAGACCCTCCAGTACCGCGGTGTCCATGCCGTCGGCGTCGAGCGGGACGGATCGGACGTCGGCCTCCGCCGCCCGGAACACCTGCAGTGCGCCGGTGTAGGCGGGTTCCTCGACGATCACGACGTCGCCGGGGTCGAGGAGCACCTGCGCCAGGAGGCTCAGGGCCTGCTGCGAACCGTGGGTGACGACGACGTCGGCGGCACCCAGCGGTCTGCCGATCCTGGCGCCCTCCCGCGCGGCGAGCACGTCGCGGAGCCGGCGCAGCCCCGTGGTCTCGCCGTACTGGACGGACGCCGGGTCCGCGAGCGCGAGTTCGGCTTCCTTCCGGATGCGTTCCCGCGGAATGAATTCGGGGTCGGGCAGCCCGCCGGCGAGGCTGACGACGTCGGGCCGGGCGGTGAGGGTGAGGAGGTCACGGATGGCGGAGCTGTGCAGCCCCTCCATACGGCGGGCAAGCAAGTGCGGCATGTACGACTCCCAGGAGGCACGTCGAAGCAGAGGTCAGGTGAGGAACACCCTGTCCGTCCTGGGTCTACGGGGCGGGAGAGCGCCGAGGCACGGTCGATGATTTCGAACCGTGCCTCGACTATCCCACCACAGGCATCACTATGTGAAATACGAATCCCATACTTCGGGATCAGTCCAGGTCGTCGTGCCGCATCAGCTGACGTGCCGCCTCGGTGATCGATCCGGTCAGCGACGGGTACACCGAGAACGTCGCGGCGAGATCGTTGACGGTGAGGTTGTTCTGCACGGCGATCGCGATGGGCAGAATCAGTTCCGAACCGTTGGGGGCGACCACCACACCGCCGATCACCACACCGGTGGCCGGGCGGCAGAAGATCTTCACGAAACCGCGGCGCAGTCCCGACATCTTCGCGCGCGGATTGGTGTTGAGCGGGAGCATGACGGTGCGGGCCGGCACCTCGCCGTCGTCGATCGCGGCCTGGCTGACGCCCACCGTGGCGATCTCCGGGCGGGTGAACACCGCCGACGCCACGGTCTTCAACTTGATGGGGCTGACGCCCTCACCGAGCGCGTGGTACATCGCGATGCGGCCCTGCATGGCGGCGACGGACGCCAGCGGAAGCAGACCCGTGCAGTCGCCCGCGGCGTAGATCCCGGACACCGGCGTCCGCGACACGCGGTCGACGCGCAGGTACCCGCCCTTGTCGAGCTCGATGCCCACCTTCTCCAGTCCGAGGCCCTGCGTGTTGGGTACCGAACCGACGGTCATCAAGGCGTGGCTGCCCTCGACCGTCCGGCCGTCGGCGAGCACGACGACGATGCCGTCCTCGGTGCGCTTCACCGCGTCGGCCCTCGCGTGCTTGACCAGGGTGACGCCACGCTCCGCGAGGACGTCCTCGAGCACGAGGGCGGCGTCCGCATCCTCGCCGGGCAGGACGCGGTCGCGACTGGACACGAGCGTGACCTTGACACCCATCTCGGTGTAGGCCGACACGAACTCCGCACCCGTCACACCCGAACCGATAACGACGAGGTGCGAGGGCAGCTCGTCGAGGTCGTACAGGTCGCGCCAGGTCAGGATGCGCTCGCCGTCCGGCTCCGCACCGGGGATGACGCGGGGGCTCGCACCCGTCGCGATGAGAACGACGTCGGCGTCGAGTGTCTTCTTCTCGCCGTTCTCGAGGGTGGCGCACACCTGGTGGGACGCCATGCCCAGGCGCGGGTCGGCGATCTCGGCGGTACCCGACAGCAGTTCGACACCGACCGTCTGCAGGCGGGTGCGGATGTCGGAGGACTGCGCCTGCGCGAGGCTCTTCACGCGCGCGTGAATCTGCGGCAGGGCGACCGTGGCCTGCTCGGGATCGAGCGCAATGCCCAGGTCGGTGGCGCGCCGCATGTCGGTGCGCACGCCGGTGGAGGCGATGAACGTCTTGGACGGCACGCAGTCGAACAGAACGCAGGCGCCGCCCACCCCGTCCGAATCGATCAAGGAGACGGAGGCGCCGTGCTGTGCGGCCACCAGCGCTGCCTCGTATCCGGCAGGCCCGCCACCAATGATCACGATTCGGGTCATCTGTCCTCCAATTCAACTGTCGACCGGGGTCTCCGGCCGGCTTCTCGAGCGTTCGCAGGGCGTCGTGTCGTGCACTGCATGCAACAGATTACTAGCCACCGTTTAGGCTTGCCGCCGTGTCGATCTATGCCGCCTACGGGTCCAACATGCATCCGGAGCAGATGTTGCAGCGCTGCCCCCACTCGCCGATGGCGGGGACGGGCTGGCTGCACGGCTGGCGCCTGACCTTCAGTGGCGGGGACATCGGCTGGGAGGGCGCACTCGCCACCGTGGTCGAGGACCCCGATTCCAAGGTGTTCGTCGTGCTCTACGACGTCCCCGAGGAGGACGAGGTCAGCCTCGACCGCTGGGAGGGCTCCGAGCTCGGCATCCACCGCAAGATCCGCGTCCGCGTCGACACCGACGGCGAACCCGCGCTCGCCTGGCTGTACGTGCTCGACGCCTACGAGGGCGGCCTGCCGTCGGCGCGCTACCTCGGAGTGATGGCCGAGGCCGCGGAGATCGCCGGGGCACCGTCCGACTACGTGCGCGACCTGCGCACCCGTAACAGCCGCAACGTCGGGCCCGGCACCGAATAGGGCCGACGCGGGGCCTCAGCCCAGCACGAGGCTCGACAGCACCCGCACACCCACACCCAGGGCCCGCTCGTCCAGGTCGAACGTGGGCTGGTGGATGTCGAGTTGCTCGCCGACCCCCGACCAGACGCCCAGCCGGGCCATCGCGCCGGGCACCTCTTCGAGATACCAGGAGAAGTCCTCGCCGCCGCCGGACTGCGGCGTGTCCGCGAGGGCGTCCGGCCCGACCGTGCGGATCGCGTCCTCGAACATGCGGGTCGACACCTCGTCGTTGACCACCGGGGGGACGCCGCGGCGGTAGTTGAGCTGGTAGCGCACCCCGGTGGGCGCGAGCAGCCCGTGGACGATCTCCCGCACCAGCGGCTCGAGCATCTCCCACGTCTCGTGATCGCCGGTCCGCACCGTGCCGGTCATCATGCCGGTCTGCGGAATGGCGTTGGGGGCACGGCCGGCGCTGACGGCACCCCACACCATCACGGTGCCGGTGCGCGGGTCGATGCGGCGGCTGAGCATGCCCGGCAACCCGGTCACGACTGTTCCCAGCGCGAACACGAGGTCGGTGGTCAGATGCGGCCGCGATGTGTGGCCGCCCGGTGAGTCGAGGACGACCTCGATCGTGTCGGCCGCGGACGTGATCGCACCGAGCCGGACACCGACCCGCCCGGCCGCGAGCCGCGGATCGCAGTGCAGGGCGAAGATCCGCGAGACACCCGCGAGCCGCCCCGCCGCGACGACCTCCAGCGCGCCGCCGGGCATGACTTCCTCGGCGGGCTGGAAGATCAGCCGGACACCCACCGGCAGGTCGGGGATCTCACTGAGGGCCAGCCCCGTTCCGAGCAGGATGGTGGTGTGCGCGTCGTGCCCGCACGCGTGCGACACGCCGGGCACGGTCGACGAGTACGTGGCGCCGGTCAGTTCCTGGAGCGGGAGGGCGTCCATGTCGGCGCGCAACGCGATGCGGGGCCCCTCCGAGGGTCCGAGATCACACGTGAGCCCCGTTCCGCCGGGAAGCAGTTCCGGTGACAGACCGGCCGCCGCCAGCCGCGTCGCCACGAATTCCGTCGTCGCGTATTCGTGCCGCGCCAGTTCGGGATTGGCGTGGATGTGTCGACGCCACTGGGTGAGTTCGTCGGTGTGAGCGAGAATCCATTTGTCGACTGCCGCGTTCACCGGCGATCAACTCCTTCCAACAGCCGCACCCGCTGTGTGTCGTCCGTTGCAGCGCGAACTGCCGTGCGAGCCAGTGCAATCGCTCCGTCGACCACGGCGCGGTCGGCGGACTCCGTGATGCACGCCGCCGCGAACCGGGGCTGGTGCGTCACCGCCCCGTCCGAGTCGAGGCCGATGACGGGGTGAATTCCGGGCAGGACATTGGTGACGTTGCCCATGTCGGTACTGCCCAGCGGACGGGCGCCCTCCCACTCGAGCGGCAGCGGCGTCCGTCCCATGTCGATGATCTGCTCCCGGTACGTCGCAACCAGCCAGGGGTCCGGCGTGAGTTCCGTATACGTGGGCGAGACCGTGCGGATCTCGTGTGTGCAGCCGGTGGCGAGCGCCCCGGCTTCGAAGCACGCCTCCGCGCGTGCCGTCAGCTCGGACAGTGCCCACCCCGTCTCGGCGCGCAGGTAGTAGAGCATCTCGGCGCGCGCAGGAACGATGTTGGGTGCGGTGCCGCCGTCGGAGACGATCCCGTGGATCTGCTGACCCGGTGAGAGGTGTTGGCGCAACAGGCCGATGCCGACCTGCGCGACGGTCGCGGCGTCGGCGGCGTTGCGACCGAACTCGGGTGCGGCGGACGCGTGCGCTTCGCGGCCGTTGAACGTGACCGCGATGTCGGCCAGCGCGAGCGACGTCGCCCCCGTGATATCGATCGGACCCGGATGCACCATCAGGGCGGCCGCGACACCGTCGAAGACACCCCGCTCCAGCATGACGATCTTTCCGCCGCCGCTCTCCTCGGCCGGCGTCCCGATGACCCGCACCGTGATCCCGAGCCGCTCGGCCACCGTGGCGAGCGCGACGCCGGCACCGACCGCGGACGCCGCGATGATGTTGTGCCCGCACGCGTGACCGATCTCCGGGAGCGCGTCGTACTCGGCGCAGATGCCGATGACGAGGTCGCCGCTGCCGAAGGACGCATCGAACGCCGTCGGCAGGTCCGCGACACCCGACTGCACGTCGAACCCGCTGCGTTTGAGCAGTTCGGTGATCTTCGCGACGCTCCGGAACTCCTCGAACGCAAGTTCGGGTTCGCTGTGGATCGAATGGGACAGCGCGATCAGATCGGTCTCGATGGACCTGACCGCCGCCTCGACATCCGCATTCACGTGCTCATTCTCTCACCCGAAGCTGAAGTTGCTCTTGTCCGTCACCGTGGCGAGCGCGGCGAGGGCGTCGTGATGGATGCCGCGCTTGATCCCGGCCAGGTTGGCGCCGCGGGTGGCGGTGAGCGCGGCGGCCCGCGTCACGGCCGCCGCGAGGACGCCGTCACCCTCCGCGATCTCGTCGACGATGCCCGCGGCAAGCGCGTCGGAACCGCCGTAGCGGCGGCCCGTCGTCATCGCCTCGACCGCGGTCTGCTTGGGCAGACGCGTGTTGAGGAGCGCCGACATGCCCACCGTGAAGGGCATGTTCAGCGACACCTCGGGCAGGCAGTAGAACCCACGGTCGGCGCGCATGACCCGGAAGTCGTGCGCGGTCGCGAGCATCGCTCCGGCACCGAAACCGTGCCCCTGCACCGCGGCGACGGTGGCCATCGGGAACGCAAGGAGGCGGCTGTAGATCGTGTGCACGCGGTCGAGGTATTCCGGCAGCTTGTCCGTGTTCGCGAAGATCCAGGTGGTGTCGAGGCCGTTCGTGAAGTACTTGCCCGTCGCGGTCGTCACCAGCGCCGCGGAACCCTCGTGGGCTTCCACCTCGTCCAGCGCGGCGTGGGTCGCGTCGATCCACTCCGGATGGAAGCGGTTCTCGTTGTCCGTCTCGCCCTCGTTGCCGAGGCACAGGATGAATACGTCGCCGTCGCGATCGAGATAGGGCATGAGTGGAAGACTATCGCCTCATGGGAACGCCAGACGCCGCGGCCGCCGCGCTCGCCGCGCACACGAACTGCGCCGAACACTCGATCGCCGTCGTCCTCGGATCGGGGTGGAATGCCGCCGCCGACCGGTTCGGCGAATCACTCTGCACGGTGCCGATGGCCGATCTACCGGGGTTCACGCCCCCGTCGGCCGCCGGACACGCCGGAACGATCCGCTCCGTCGAGGTGGGAGGCAAGCGAGTCCTCGTCCTGCTCGGGCGCACCCACGCCTACGAGGGCCACCCCCTCTCGTCCGTCGTCCACCCGGTGCGCGCCGCAATCGCCGCCGGAGCGACGACCGTCATCCTGACGAACGCCGCCGGCGGAATTCGCGAGGACTTCACCGTCGGACAACCGGTCCTCATCAGCGATCACCTCAACCTCACGGCCCGGTCACCGCTCGTGGGCGCGGAATTCGTGGACCTCGTCGACGCCTACGACCCCGAACTGCGTGCCCTCGCCCGCGACATCGACGGATCGCTGAGCGAGGGTGTCTACGCCGGCCTGCCCGGGCCGCACTACGAGACCCCGGCCGAGATCCGCATGCTGCGCACGATCGGCGCGGATCTCGTCGGCATGTCCACCGTCCACGAGACGATCGCCGCGCGCGCACTGAACGCCCGCGTCCTCGGGATCTCGATGGTGACGAACCTCGCCGCCGGCATTACCGGCGAACACCTGAACCACGAGGAGGTCCTCGCCGCGGGCCGGGCGTCGGCCGACCGGATGGGCGGGCTCCTGCGAGAACTGGTGGAGCGCTTGTGAACGATCCGATCGCGGACTGGGTCGACGCCGATCCCGACCCCGGGACCCGGACGGAACTGGCGGCCCTCTCCCCCGACGAGCTCGCCGACCGCTTCGCCACGCCGCTGACCTTCGGCACCGCCGGCCTGCGCGGACCGGTGCGGGCAGGCCCGAACGGCATGAACCTCGCCGTCGTGATCCGCACGACAGCCGGGCTGAGCACGTGGCTGAAGGACCGCTGCCTGGGCGGATCCACCGTCGTGGTCGGGCGTGACGCACGGCACGGATCCGAGGCGTTCGCACGCGCCGCCGCGGAAGTGCTGGCGGGCGCGGGATTCTCGGTCGTCCTGCTCCCCCGCCCGCTGCCCACCCCGGTCGTCGCGTTCGCGGTGCGCCACCTCCGCGCCGCGGCCGGGGTCCAGATCACCGCCTCCCACAACCCCGCCGCCGACAACGGGTACAAGGTGTACCTCGACGGCGGCGCCCAGTTGATCTCGCCGTCCGACCGGGAGATCGAGGCGTCGATCACCCGGGTCGGACCGGCGAATCGGGTGCCCCGCGTTCCGGTCACACCGGCGTCCGGCGAACTCGTCGACCTCTACCTCGCCCGGGTCGCGTCCCTCCCGACCGGACGGTCGCGCACCCTGCGCATCGCGCTCACCGCGATGCACGGCGTCGGCGGCGAGACCGCGGTCGCCGCACTGACATCTGCCGGGTTCACCGACGTCCACACCGTCGCGGCGCAATTCGACCCCGACCCCGACTTCCCGACCGTCGAGTTCCCGAACCCCGAGGAGCCGGGCGCGTCGGACGCCGTCCTGGCGCTCGCCGCGGAGGTCGACGCCGACGTCGCGCTGGCCCTCGACCCCGACGCCGACCGGTGCGCGGTGGGCGTGCGCGGGCCGGACGGCTGGCGGATGCTCCGCGGAGACGAGACGGGAGTCCTGCTCGGCGACCACGTCCTCGCCTCCGCCGCGGCGGATTCGCTCGTCGCGACGACCATCGTCTCGTCGGCCCTGCTCGGGAGACTGGCTTCCGCCCGCGGCGCCCGCTTCGCCCGCACGCTCACCGGTTTCAAGTGGCTCGTCCGGGCAGGCGAGGGTCTCGTCTACGCGTACGAGGAGGCGATCGGACACTGCGTCGACCCGGAGTCGGTGCGCGACAAGGACGGTATCTCCGCCGCGGTGGTGGCCGCCGACCTCGCCGCAACTCTGCGGGCGGACGGATCGACGCTCCTGGACCGGCTCGACGACTACGCACTCGAATTCGGATTGCACGCCGGAGATCAGGTGTCGCGGCGCGTCACCGACCTCGCGGACATCACCGCGATGATGCGGCGCCTGCGATCCGGGCTGCCTGCCGAGCTGGCCGGCGAACCCGTCGAGGCCACCGACCTGGCGGAACTGCGCGGACAGTCCCGCACCGACGCCGTCGTCCTCGCCGGGCCGACCGTCCGGATCGTCGTGCGTCCCTCGGGAACCGAACCCAAACTGAAGTGCTACCTGGAGGTGGTCGTCCCGGTGCCGGAGCGCTCGGCGCTGCCCGCGGCCCGCGCGGCGGCGGCGACCCGGTTGAACCTGTTGCGCGAGTTCGCCGAAGCCCTGTAGCCGAGGACGGTCAGCGCGGTCCGAACTGACGGTCCCCTGCGTCGCCGAGACCCGGCACGATGAACGCGTCCCCGTTGAGTCCCTCGTCGATCGCCGCGGTGACGAGTCGCACGGGATGACCCGACGCCGAGAGTGCCGCGACACCTTCGGGCGCCGCGACCACGCACACCGCCGTGACGTCGGTGGCGCCGCGGGCCACGAGCAACTCGATTGTGTGCACCATCGAACCACCGGTCGCGAGCATCGGGTCGAGGACGTACACCGGGATCCCGGACAGGTCCGCGGGCAGCGATTCCAGGTACGGCACCGGCAGATGCGTCTCCTCGTCGCGGGCCATGCCGACGAAACCGACCCGCGCCTGCGGAATCAGGCTGCTGGCCTGCTCGACCATGCCCAGTCCCGCGCGCAGGACGGGGACGAGCAGCGGCGGATGGGCGAGCCGCACCCCGTCGGCGGTCGCGACGGGCGTGACCACGTCGAACGTCTCGACCGGAGCCTCACGCATCGCCTCGTACACCAACATGTGCGTCAGCCGTCGCAAGGCGGCGCGAAATGTGGCATTGTCGCTGCGCGCATCGCGCATCGTTGTCAGGAGGACCGCTGCGAGCGGGTGGTCGACGACGTGCGTGTTCATGCTCGAAGAATAAGGGGCGGCGGGCGAGATTTCGCAAGAGAGTCATTCTCGGCGAAACCGGGGTTGGAACCGAATCGGTCTCACCGGCGTCCGGCATCCAATAAGGTGACCGGTTTGACGTCCTCTCGGCCGTGAACGACCGAGATTCCCCACGAGACTCGCGTCCCGAGGTTCCTGTTTCACCGACAGTTGCCTTCCCCACACTTTAGGTGCGGGGCGGTCTCACACCATCTCCGCAGGCTGCCACCGTCAGTCCGACGGCCAAAATGTTCTTCGCCGCGTTCACATCCCGATCATGGACGGCGCCGCATCGGCACGTCCACTCCCGCACGCTCAGCGGCATCGTCGACGCGATCGCCCCACACACCGAGCAGGTCTTCGACGACGGATAGAACCGGTCGATCGCCACCACCCGCCGCCCGTACCAGTCGGCCTTGTACTCGAGCATCGACCGGAACTCGGACCAACTCGCATCCGAGATCGCCCGAGACAACGACCGATTCTTGACCATGTTCCGCACACTCAGATCCTCGATGGCGATCACTTGGTTTTCGCGCACCAGCCGAGTGGAGAGTTTGTGCAGATAATCGCGACGCCGATCGGCGATCCGGCCATGAATCTTCGCGACCTTCAGTCGGGCCTTGGCCCGGTTACGGGATCCCTTCTGCTTCTTGGCCAGCGCCCGCTGCGCCTTCGCCAGCCGCTCACGGTCCTTTCGTTCATGTCTCGGGTTGGTGATCTTCTCCCCCGTCGAGAGCGTGTACAGGCTCGTGATCCCAGCGTCGAGCCCGACCACCCGATCGATCGACGGGGGCTCGGTGATCGTGTCCTCGACGAGAATCGAGATGTGGAACTGACCACGAGCATTCCGCGACACCGTCACCTGCGACGGTGTCGCCCCCTCCGGTAGCGGCCTCGACCACC
>NZ_BCWY01000094.1 GCF_001894825.1 Rhodococcus jostii NBRC 16295
GGCGAACTGGGCATGACCGGAGAGTTCCTTCCCGCGGTCCCAGGTGAGGGTCTTGCGGAGCTGCTCGGGGAGCGTGGTCATCGATGTCGTCAGCGCGGCGTTCATCGCGACGGCGCCGTAGCCGCCGAGGGAAGGACCGTTCTTCACCGGTGGCTTGTCGCCCCAGCCCTCCAGCCGAGGCAGGTGCACGAGGATCGTGGATCGGCTGCTGCGCTCGACGAGCGTGCCGATTGCGGACCGGCCGGTCCCGATGATGTAGGGGTCGGACCGGGGCGCGGTGCCGGGATTTCTCCCGGCCCGTTTCCCCGGCCCGCCCTCCGCACCGGACGTGCGACTCTCATCGCATCCGGCGCTCCACGGACTGCCACTGTCAAGCAGGGACCAAGGTCTCTGCTCTGCTGGTCCACGGTGTGGGGATGTTGCTCGCCCGCCACCGATACCGAGTAATCGGGACGGTGGTGGTGTCGAACATGATGACCCCGTTCTCTTGCGGACGATTGCCTGGCCTGCCGGTCAGGAACCGCCGGTGGAGATCCGCCCACGTGATCCGTTTGTGCCGTTTGAGCAGCCATTGGGTGACCCGATGCCAGGCGAAGGCATCGAGGTAGCCGAACGTTGCTTTCGACACACCGTGACGGAAATACGCACACCATCCTCGGAGCACCGGATTGAGGCGCCCAAGGAGATCAGCAAGTCCATGATGACGTGCCTTCTTCGTGAGGGCCCGCACCTTCGCCATGATCGAAAGCAACGCTTTCTTCGACGGATAGGTGTAGACGCTCATCTTGTTCGTGCCCTTCCTGCGGCGCCGCTGGATGCGGAACCCGAGAAAGTCGAACCCCTCGTCCAGGTGACATACCCGGGACTTTTCGGCGGACAACCGCAGCCCCAGAGGGGCTATCACGTCCGCAACTTCGTCCCAGAGTGCGTCCGCATGCGCTTTGGTCCCGACCACCATGATCACGAAATCGTCCGCGTAGCGCACAATTCGGTAGGTGGCCCCGCCGCGTTTGCGGTGCACCTCGCGCCGATAGGCACTCCCGTGGGAATCCCATTTCGCACAGAAATGTGCATCCAACACCGACAGAGCAATGTTGGCGAGCAACGGTGAGAGTACGCCCCCAACGCAATGGGCAACTTCTGCTTCGATGTCACGCTGAGCTATCGGCGGCTGGAACGTCCACGGCGTGTCGCGAAGGGCATGTGACATGTTCAGTAGTACGATTATGTCATGCCTGATGGTCGTGTGCGTGCTGGCGCTGCGGTGTACGCCCAGCGGGTCAACGCGGCGGCGGAGCTGCTGGAGTCGGGGGTGCCGGTGGCCGAGGCCGCGCCCATCCTGGCGGAGCGGTTCGGCTGCTCGGTGCGGCAGGCGCGGCGGTACGCCGACCGCGCCGCTGAGGGCGGACGGGCCATCGTTCCGGAGGAGACGACGGTGTTCACCGTCAAATTACCTGCGGCGCTGGCGGTTCGGGTGCGCGAGCAGGCCAGGGAGTCGGGGAGCACGATCTCCGCCCTGGTCGCGCAGGCGTTGACCGAGTTCTTGGCGCGGGGCCGCAGAAAGCCTCGGCGCAGGTGAACGACCGGGTGGTCGAGACACAGTTCGTCTTCGACCGCCACGCGGCCACGGATGTGTCGGTGGCCTACTCCATTCTGGTACCACAGCGACGGGCCCGTATCGAACGTGCCGGTCAGGAAGGACGACCGCCCCATGACGAGCGCGGTGATCTACGCCCGGGTGTCCTCGGCCCGGCAGAAGAAGGACGAGACGATTCGCTCGCAGACGGCGGCGCTGCGCGCACACGCCGAGCAGTTGGGACTTGAGGTCCCCGACGAATGGGTCTTCGAGGACGAGGGACACTCCGGGGCCACCCTGATCCGCCCGGCCCTGGAACGGCTGCGGGACCTGGTCGCAGGGGTCGGGGTGGACGTGGTGCTGTGCTACTCCCCGGACCGGTTGGCCCGCAAGTTCGCCTACCAGGCCCTGCTGATCGAGGAGTTCACCCGCGCCGGAACCCGGGTGCAGTTCGTCCAGGGCCCGCGCGGCGACTCCCCGGAGGATCAGCTGCTGGTGCAGTTCCAGGGCATGTTCGCCGAGTACGAGAAGGCGCAGATCCTCGAGCGTTACCGCCGCGGCAAGACCCACCGCGCCAAGACCGGGTCGATCAACGTGCTCTCCGGCGCCCCGTTCGGCTACCGCTACGTCCGCAAGAGCGACCACGCCGGCGCCGCCTACGAGGTCGTCGAGCACGAATCGGTGCTGGTCACCGAGCTGTTCCGCCGCTACGCCGACGACGGCGCCTCCATCGCCGAGCTGGCCCGCTGGCTCACCGAGCAGGGTGTGCCCACCCGCACCGGCAAGCAGCGCTGGGACCGCTCGGTGCTCTGGGGCATGCTGCGCAACCCCGCCTACGCCGGCCGCGCGGTGTTCGGCAAGACCATGGTCGTGCACGAATCCCCCGGGCTGAACCGGGTCGCGCGACTGCAGGGACGATCCACGCCCCGCGCGTCCAAGACCGTCGACCGGCCCCGCGATCAGTGGACCGAGATCGCCGTCCCGGCGATCGTGACCGACGAGACCTTCGACCGGGTCGCCCGGCGCCTTGCCGACAACAAGCGATTCGCCTCCCGCAACAGCAAAACCCCGTCGCTGCTGCAGGGCCTGGCCGCCTGCTCGGGCTGCGGATACGGCTACTACCGCACCTCGACCCGCACCACGAACAAGAAGATCTACTACTACCGGTGCCTGGGCTCGGACGACTACCGATACGAGGGCGGCCGGGTCTGCACCAACAAACCGGTCCGCGCCGACTACCTCGACACCGTCGTCTGGGACCACATCACCGGAATGCTCGCCAATCCCCAGCTGATCCGCACCGAGATCGACAAACGGCTCGACAGCGCGCGCACCTCCGACCCGGCCGCAAAGGAGCGAAAACGTCTGGAGACGGCACTGGCCAAAGCCAGCACCGGGATCACGCGCATGATCGAGGCGTTCGGAGAGCAACTGATCACCATCGACGAACTGCGCGCCCGCATGCCCGACCTACGTGCCCGGGAAACCAACCTGCACAACCAAATTGAGGCACTCGACACCCAGCTCGCCGACCGCGAGGCCTACCTCAAACTCGCCTCCGACCTCGAAGGCTTCCTCACCCAACTCCACACCAAGGCCGAGATCTCCACCGTCGGCGAACGCCAACGCGTGCTCCGGCTGCTCGTCAAAGACGTCCTCATCGGACCCGACAAGATCACCATCCGGCACCGCATCCCCATCCGAGAACGCACCACCGACGACGCTCAACACGCCGGCAACACCGACACGGAGGGCGACCATCCGTCGCATTGCCCATTGCGTTGGGGGCGTAAGTATGCCGCCCTGGGGCGTGCCGGCCTCGGAGTTCCTGACCGTTCCGTCGGAGGACATGATGCCCGCCTTCAGAAACGCCTTGATCAGGGCCAGAACGCGCTTGTCGACGATCCGCGTACGGACCCGTTCCATGATCGCGGAATGGGCCAGCTCGTCGAAACACGCCGCGATATCGGCCTCGAATACCCAGTGATGATTCCGGGATCCGAGAGCGTGAATCTCGGCGATCGCGTCCTGAGCGCGACGCCTCGGGCGGAAACCGTAACTGACCGGTTTGAAGTCCGCCTCGAAGATCGGCTCCAACACCAGCAACAACGACGCTTGCACGGTGCGGTCCATCGCGGTGGGGATACCGAGCCGCCTGAGTTTGCTGCTCCCCGGCTTCGGAATCAGTCTTTCCGCCACCGGCAGAGGAGCAAAGGTCCGAGACTTCACCTGGTCTCGAACCTGCCCCAGGAATACCACCGTCTCGGCGTCTCCCGTGATGGATGCTGGTGCCAGCCGGTCGACACCGGCCGACCGTGCGCCCTTGTTGCCCCGCACCCGGTCCCACGCGACGGTGAGAAAATCCGGGTGGTGGACGAGATTGAACACATCATCAAAGAGGCGGTCGGGATCGTCGACCGCCCAGTGGTGCAGCTTGCGTTGCATCTGTCGTACCCGCCACGCCGCCCGATCGGGATCGGGCCATGACAGCTCACCGGTATTCACCAGCGCCTCCGTTCGTGTCTTACTTGCTGCATCAATTCCGCTGGGGCCCTTCGCCATGTGCGAGGCTTTCCCCCGCTCGGACTACTACGGCCCCTCCGCCCCACCGCGTGGCCATCGACAGACGACGCGTCAACCCGCCCAGTCGACCCCTGGATGAGGCCGATGTTCGGGAGCCTCGCGGTGGTTCCCACGTTCACTGCGAACCGCTCGAGGAGTGAGGTGCCCAGCTATGCCCCTGCGATATCGCCACGGCTACGCCGCAGGCATTCACCGTGGCCTCCGGCGGCAGCGACCTTAACCGCCACCGGAGTTCCCAACACCGCAACGCGAGTGGTGTTGGTGCGCATCGCAGACCAGCCCGAATCCACCGGGTTAGAGCTGGCGGGAGACTTGAGAGGCGTTAAAACACTGGTTCCTCGCGTACACCTTCTCCTCATGCTTGCCGGACCCAGACCATCCGGTAGTGCTGGCCTGTCCCGTCGTTGTCGGGGCTGCTTGCCGCCCTCACCGTCGTCTCCCGGTTCAGGCTGCCCCCAGCTTCGTTATGCTGCTGCGACAGCACAACGGCGCAGGTCTTTCACCTCCGCTCGGTTACACAGCGCCTCGTGGCGCACCAGATCCCCCTCCCAATGCCCCGGAACGGCGCGATCGGCGGCTTCGGCGGGGCGTTCGCTGAGCACGACGTCCTCGGTGACATGCCCTTGCGGCTTGTTCTGCGACCGCGCTCGGGGAACCCGCAGCGCCCGCCCGGTGCGCAGGCACGCGACCAACTCCCGTTTGAGCGCGCCACGGCCCTCGATGAACAACGATTGGTAGATCGCCTCGTGGCTGATGCGCATGGACTCATCATCGGGGAAGTCGATCCTGAGCCGGTGCGAGATCTGTTCCGGGCTCCACGCCGTCGCCCATGGCCTGTCCTGCCGATGCGGCTTGTTCAGCCCCTTCCATGCGGGCGTCTCAGGCCCACGGACGATCGTGCCGTCGGGTCTGCGGACGCTGCCGGAGAGCCGCTCCTGCACGTACTTTCGCAACCCGTCGTTGCCCACGAGCTTCGCCGTCTTCGGCCGCTTCGCGGCCTGTTGCGCTTTCCACTGCGCCACCAGGGCCCGGTAGACCGGCTTGCCGCCCCGGGTCGCCGCGTTGCGGCGCAGTTCGCGTGAGATCGTTCCCGGGTCACGTCCGATCCTGCGGGCGATTTCGCGCACGCCAACATCCTGGGCGCGCAACAGCGCGATCTCCTCACGCTCGGCGAACGACAGGTAGCGGCCCGTGGGCTCGTCCAGGCTGATCGGCGGCATGCCACCAGCGTGACGGAACCAACGGCACCCGACCGGCCATGACACGCCGACGGCCTCCGCGGCCTCGACCGTCGTCACTCCCGATGCGATCCGCCGCCAGAAGTCCCGCTGCACCGCACGAGAGGGCTCCGGCCGGCCCGGTGAACGCATCGGAGGTCGCAATGCCCTGTCCGCCGCCCACTGCCGCCTGGCACCCACCGGCGCCTGAGACATCTGCTTGTTGCTGTATCCCATTGCACACCTCCGTGATCGAGGTGTTGCATCGACCGGTTGAGCCCGCCCAATATACGGCTCTGCGATTCGGGGAAACCCTGTTCCTGCAAGGACTTCGGCCGTCGATCGGGTCGGTAGGTGACGCCTACGATAATGCCCTGGCGGAGACGACGATCGGGTTGTACAAGGCCGAGTGCATCGCCGACGATTCCCCGTTCCGCAAGGGGCCGCTGCGCACCATCGGTGACGTCGAGGAGGCCACCTCGGCGTGGGTGCACTGGTACAACACCGGCCGGCTCATGCATCGTCTCGGGCGGATCCCACCGGCCGAGTACGAAGCCAAGTACTACGCTGAACACCGTGCCGATCAACCGGTCGCACACAAATGACAGTGTGTGCATGAGACCCGGGATGGTTCACTACCGTTTTTGACAATGGGGACCGCCTTCCATGGGCCGAGCCCGTGGCCGCACATCACCCGCGCGATCCGCACGCGCGGGCCCCGCCATGCCGCGATCGCCCACCTCGGCCAAGACGCCCCTACCCTGCTGCCGCTGCGTGCCGGCGACGTCCTCGTCGTCAACGCCTCCCGCGCCGCAGTGCGCGCGCACGCCACACTTAGTACTTCACGAATCCCCATCTGCGCGACTACCGGAACGATCGCATTCCCGGCTTCAGCAATCTTGAGCTTTTCGGATACTCTGCGGCACCTCACGCAGTTGAAACGATTATGCTCAGTGAAACACAACACGTGGACGTTGAGAGGAACGTGATCAAAACCTCTTGTATCGGTTGCAAGTCAGGTTTGGCAGCAGAGAGTCGGACAACCTTGTATCGTTTCTATCATGGGTCGAATTCCTGTCGACCCGAGAAGCCTGAGGAGAACCCACAGTGGCTGCGCCTGTGCGATTGATCATCGATACAGATCCAGGAATTGACGATGCGTTGGCGCTGGCGCTGGCGGTGACGAGCCCAGAGGTCGATCTGCTTGCCGTCACCACGGTCGCGGGAAACGCTCCGGTCGAGGAAGCGACCGACAACGCGCTGCGGCTGCTGCGCGCACTCGGGCGGGACGACGTTCCGGTCGCGGCGGGCGCAACCCGCGCGCTCGTCCGCATCGGGACGCACAACCAGCTCTCACCGCACGGCGAGAACGGGCTGGGCGGCGTCGAGCTTCCTGCGCCGACTCGTTCGTTGTCCGAGGAACACGCCGTCGGACTCCTCGCGTCGGTGCTCCGTGAGGCCGCACCGCGGTCCGTGACGATCGCGGCGATCGGTCCGTTGACGAACATCGCCCTGCTCGTCGCCATGCACCCCGAGTTGATCGACCGGATCGACAAGCTGGTGATCATGGGAGGGAGCACCGGCCGGGGAAACATCACGCCGGTTGCAGAGTTCAACATCTGGTCCGACCCCGAGGCGGCGCAACGCGTCTTCGCATGTCCGCACCTCGAAACCTGGCTCCTGGGACTCGATGTCACGCGACGTTCGACTCTGGACGAGACAGCGCTCGCAATGCTCGAGGCGCGGTCACATACCGGGTCACTCCTCGCGACGATGATCCGAGGCTACGGTGACATTCAGGCCGACGGCTGGCCCATGCACGACGCCTTGGTGATCGCGGCGATTGTCGATCCTGCGATCGTTCGATTGCAGACCGCGGCAGTCGAAGTCGAGACCGGTGTCGGTGTCGGTCGCGGACAGACGGTGTGCACGCTGTCGGACTCCGTCACCACGTCCGGAGGGTGTGCCACGCCGGGTACCCGTCTGGCGGTCGATCTGGATGTCGACCGATTCCGTGACCTCGTGCTCACCCGCGTCGCGGGTCTCGCTGTGGCACCGGCCTGAAGAGGCCGAACGACTGCGCGTAGCGGACACTGCACAAGGCTGCCGTTGGGCCAGGCGTTCGTGCGAACTCACACTTCTACGAGCGCCCCCGCCACATCGGCGGGCGGACGGACATGCCGAGGTCGTGTGGGGTAACCGATCGCCACGGCGCCGAGCGGCTTCCAGTTCGACGGCACACCCAACTCCGTGCGCACGATCCCCGGCGCAAAGATCGTGGATCCGATCCAACAACTGCCCACTCCCCTTGCGGCGAGGGAAACCAGGAGTCCTTGCACCGCCGCGCCGACCGCCACGGTGAACATCGTCGACTCGGCTCGTCGACGGTGCGCGTCCGGGTAGTCGTGAGCACCATCCGGTACACAGAAGGGGACGATGACTTCCGGGGCGTCGAACAAAATGCTGCCACGGGCGATTCGCCGCTCCACCCGCTCCGGGGGCAAGCCGTCGGCGGTCAGATCGATCCGCCACTGCTTGCGCATGGCGGCGAGGAGTCTCGCGCGTGCCTCGTGCGACCGCAGCCATACAAATCGCACTGGATGTGTGTGGTGCGGGGCTGGTGCGGTCAGGGATTCGGCGACCGCCTGCGTGATGAGCTCTGGGCCGACCGGCCTGTCGCTGAAAGCGCGAACCGAATGCCGCAGCAACTGGGCCTCACGGCGGCCCTGTGCCAGCGCCTCAGCGGTGCCGAGCCAGACCAAGTCCTCCTGGCCGGAACGCAGCAGATCGGTTGCACCGGAGCCGTCGTCGTGTGTTTTCAGTCCCCGAATAACAGCGACGGGGATTCCTGCCACCTTGCCTTTCACCAGATCGGCGGCAGCCGCGAGTTCGTCGGCCACCGCCACCTCGGTTACCTCCAACACGTTGCCCTGCGCGTCCCTGGTGCCGGCGTAGCCGTGGAGAACCGCGATGCCTGCGCTGCCGATCGCTGCGTCGGTTTGCCCCCGTCGCCACGCGCGGCCCATCGTGTCCGTGATGATCACCGCCACGCTGACACCGAGCAGATGCTGCAGCCCTGACCGGATCGACTGCGCGCTCTCATCGGGGTTCTCTGGTAGTAGTGCCAATTCGTGCGAGTAGACGTTAGACCCATCGATTCCCGAAGCGGCCTGCACGATCCCCAGACGGTTCTCGGTGATGACGGTGGACCCCTTGCGGGCAACGACACGAACGGCTTCCTGCTCGACCAGAAGCGCCCGGAACTCCCCCCGATCGTGAGGTCCTGTTGGAGCATCGACGATTCGTCCCTCTGCCTTGGACACAATCTTGCTCGTGATCACGACGATGTCGTCGTCGACCAACCAAGGCGCCTGGCTAGCGATGTGTTCGGCAACGTCGTCTCCCGGCCGGAACTCCGGAAGACCTGTCACGGGAAACACATGGAGTCCGCTGACAGAGCCGTGGTCGGCGACGTCCGGGGCTCCAAAGGGCTGAGCGGCCGCCTTCATCGTTGATTCTGCAATCGAGGAGTTCGGATAATCCGATCCTCTTCTGCAAGTCGCAACTTCGCCTGTTGCAGTAGTTCTTCCCGCCGACTCTCCGCGAGTTCGGGAGTCACGTTCGACGACAACAGTGCGATCATTTTCTTGAAGTACGGGCGCGGAGGCACGCCGAAGGTAATGAATATGTCATCCGCGGTTCCGCCACCGAAGGGCTGCCAGTGGCGCGCGAAGTCGATCATCGCAGCCTCGTGTTTGTCCAAGAACGCGAACTCGCGCCCCGACCGCAGAGCAGCCATGCGGGCGCCGAACCCCAACGCCCGGACCGTGCGCAGGTCGGAGGCGGTGTCCACGTCTGACTTCAGCGAAGTCCATTCACCCTCGAGAACCATAGCGCCTGACGCCTGATGGGCGAGCGCCGAACCGATGCCGAAGGCCGGGAACAGTCCTTCGCCCGCCGCCGATAGCAGCAACGTTGTGCCCTTTCCATCCCGGTCGGCGCAGAACGCACGCCTGCCGTCGGCAGCCGAGATGAATGCGGACAATTCGCGATGCCGAAGCGCTGGAAGATCTGCGGGCAGCGCACCTACCACTCGGCCTGGGCGTTCCCGCTCCAACAGGGCCGCGGCGTGGTTCAATGCCGCGTTCACTCCCCCGGCTGGCTCGTTTCCTAGTACGCGTGCACCGAGGCGTTCGACGTTGCGCGCCACGACCGGGTCCGGGGTGACGACGAGCACCGAGTCGACCGCTCGTGCCCGCAGCGCAGCGCAGACCGTGTCGAGCACGAGCGCCAGGACCAGCCTCTTGTGCGCGTTCATCTTTCCGGTACCGCCGTCGGCCGCGCCCCGGAGTCGTGTTTTCGCCTCGGAGAGTGACTTGACCGGAATTATCAGGTCGATGGGATGCGGATTCGTCATTACAAGACTCGGATTCTCGGGTGGGTCTTTCACATCGTCGGTTACCGCGCCGAGGCGGGGAGGTCTTCGCAGCTGGAGAGCAGGCTCGCTGCGGCCGCGTCCAGGAAGACCCGGGTCGCGTGCGAACCGAGCGCCCCCGCTGCCGGTAGCTGCTGAGGCGTCACCCCGTCCTCCATCAGTGCCGCGACTGCAGACGCCTTGGCGTCGCCGGTAGTCATCAGCCACACTTCGCGGGAGCGCGTGATCGCCGACAGGGTCAGCGAGATCCGGGTGCTCGGCGGCTTCGGGCAGTTGTACACCGCCACCACTTCACGTTGCTTCTCCAGCACTGCCGGTGAGTCCGGGAAGATCGAGGCGACGTGACCTTCCTCGCCCATCCCGAGGAGGCAGATGTCGAACAGAGGCGTCCTGTCCAGGCGACCGTACGCGCACAGTAGCGCCTGGTAGGCGTTTGCCACTGCGGTGGCGTCGTTGCCGAAGCCGCCGTCGGAGGGCGCCATGACGTGCACACGGCTCGGGTCCACGGGCAGGTGGTCCAGCAGGGCCTCGCGCGCCTGCTTCTCGTTACGGTCGGGGTGGTGTCGGGCCACGAAGCGCTCGTCGCCCCAGAAGAAGTTCACTCGATGCCAGTTGACGATGTCGCGATTCGGGGCGGTGCGTAGTCTCTCGAGCACCGCTGTCCCGGTTCGTCCTCCGGTGAGCACCAACGATGCGTAGGCGCGCTCTTCCTGCGCCTGGGCAAGAGTCGAAAGCAACCTCGACGCGACGTCACCGGCGAGCTGTTCGCCGTCGTCGTAGGTATAGGGGATTGGCTTCGAGACAGCGGAAGTGGTTCTTGTTGTTGTCATCTGAGGATCACCTCTGGTGAGTGTGTCGGCGCACCGTGCAGATCGAGCTGGTGGGTGGGAGGCGTCAGGTAGTTGGTCGTGCGCCGTCGCAGGCGGCGGCCGATTCCCTGCACCACCGCGTCCAGGTCTGTCTCGTCGAGTTGCTGGCCGTGGGCGGCGCCGGCGGCGCGGCTGATGTTCTCGTCCATCAACGTCCCGCCGACGTCGTTCACTCCGGCTTGGAGCAGTTGACGGACCCCGTCGAGTCCGAGCTTGACCCACGAGGCCTGCACGTTGTCGATGAGCCCGTCGTAGACGATTCGCGCAATCGCGTGGACCAGCACTACTTCTCGCCAGGTCGGACCGCGGCGCGCACCTCGCTTGAGGTAGATCGGAGCGGCCATGTGTACGAACGGAAGACCGACGAACTCGGTGAACCCGCCGGTCTCGCGCTGGAGTTCTCGGGTGCGGAGGAAGTGGCGCGCCCAGTGCACGGGCTCCTCGACGGTTCCGAACATCATCGTCACGTTCGACGTCAGGCCCATCGAGTGGGCGACGCGGTGACATTCGAGCCACTCCTCGGTGTCGATCTTGTCCGGGCAGAGGATTGCCCGGACGTCGTCGTCGAGGATTTCCGCGGCGGTGCCCGGGAGCGACTTCAGTCCTGCGTCGACCAATCGCTGTAGGTACTTCTCGAGCGGCTCCCCGAGCCGCTTGGCTCCTTCGGTGACCTCAAGGGCGGTGAAGCCGTGCACGTGGATGTCGGGCGCTGCTTCCTTCGCCGCGCGGCAGACGTCGATGTAGTAGTCGCCGTCGAAGGAGGGATGGATGCCGCCCTGTAGGCAGACCTCGGTGCACCCGAGATCCCACGCCTCCCGGACACGGCCGGCGACTTCCTGAAGGGTCAGCAGGTACGGCTTGCCTCGCAGGTTCAGCGACAACGGTCCCTTGGAGAACCCACAGAAGGTGCACTTGAAGGTGCAGACATTGGTGTAGTTGATGTTTCGGTTCCGCACGAATGTCACGTCGTCACCGACTGCCCTGGAGCGGAGGTGATCGGCGAACTCGGCGACCTCGGCGACCTCTCCCCCGCGGGCTCCGAACAGGGTGACGATCTCGTCTACTCCCGGTTCCTGCCCCGAGGCGATACCGTCGAGGACGTCCGTGACGGGCCCGCCGAACCCTCGCCTGCGGCTCGGCACCAGATCGGTGGGCGCGAACTCCGACCCGGAGCTCCAGACGGTCGAGCGTCGACCGATCTGGACGACTTCCGCCCCGGTGCCGACGTTCTTCGCGTCGGCGTGGCTCTCGGGGAACATCGCACCCGGGTCGTCGCGGCCGAGCGACTCGGCGTCCGACCGGTCCATGATCGCGAAGCGCAGATCGGGGTCGATCCATTGGTCGGGGCGGCGCGCGAACTCGGGGTACACGGTGAGGCGAGGTGTGAGGAACTTGCCGTGACGTTCGGTCACCTCGCGGAGCCGGTCGAGCGAGGGCCACGGCCGTTCCGGGTTGACGTGGTCAACCGTCACCGGGGACACACCACCGAAGTCGTCGATCCCCGCATCGAGCAGCGGACCGAAGTCTTCCGACAAGTTCGGGGGTGCCTGCAGGTGCACATCCGGCGGCAAGATCAACCGCGCCATCGCGATCGTGCGGAGGAACTCGTCCTGCGGGCAAGCGGGTTCGTTGCGCATCACGGTGTCCGGTTTGGGCATGAAGTTCTGCACGATCACTTCTTGGACATGCCCGTAGCGTCTGTGCAGGTCGGCGATGGCTCGCAGCGCCGTGACACGGTCCTGCGGAGACTCTCCGATGCCGACGAGGATCCCGGTCGTGAAGGGAATCGCGAGTTCGCCCGCGGCTTCCAGCGTGGCCAGTCTGCGTTCGGGTGTTTTGTCGGGCGCACCGCGGTGGGCCATCAGCGTCGGGTTCAACGACTCGATCATCATGCCCTGGCCGGGGCTGACCGTCCGCAGCAGCGACAGAGCATCCGGTGCGAGGGCTCCGGCGTTGGAGTGCGCCAGCAAACCCGTCTCCGCGGTCACGAGCCGGCACATTGCGGCCAGGTACTCGACGGTGGAGCCGTAGCCGTG
The DNA here is from genome assembly GCF_001894825.1 of Rhodococcus jostii NBRC 16295. Taxonomy (GTDB): domain Bacteria; phylum Actinomycetota; class Actinomycetes; order Mycobacteriales; family Mycobacteriaceae; genus Rhodococcus_F; species Rhodococcus_F jostii. The sequence goes on from NZ_BCWY01000094.1 coordinate 12,717, forward strand.
ATCGGCCAGCCATTGGGCCGCGACGTCGTATCGGTCTTCGGGCTGTTCCCCCAGCGTGAACAGCGCCTCGTGGCACCCCGCCTGCGCCCCCTGCGCCGCGATCGCGAGCACCTGATCGGGCGTGAGGTACGGCGCCTCCGCGCGTGCGGGTGAGCGGGAGAAGGTGCAGTAGCCACACCCGTCGCGGCACAGTGCGGTCAACGGAATGAAGACCTTCGGTGAATACGTCACCCTCGTCCCGAAGAGCGCATCGCGTAGTGCGGCTGCCCGTTCCATCAACTCCGGAAGAGGAAGGGTGAGGACGGTCGCGTCATCGACCGACGGTAAGTTCGTGGTGCCGAGCTGGTGGATTGTTGACTTCGTACCTATATCGAGACTCATGGTGGGATGCTCTCTACGCCTCTACCGGTGTGATGAGAACCCCCGAGTGTGGCTCGGCGGCTCCCACTTCGATCGATCAGAACAACTGGTACTCGCTGCCGAACACTTCGCTGACGGATCCGCCTCGGAAGACCTGGCTGATCGAGTCGGCGAGGACGCCGGCGCAGGACAGCACGCGGACGTTGGCCGGTGCCTGGGGCGATAGTGCGATCGTGTCGGTCACGACGATCTCTTCGAACGGCGATGCGGCGAGGTTGTCGTAGGCCTGGCCGCTGAACACCGGGTGGGTCGCTGCGGCGAACACCCTCGACGCTCCTGCCCTCATCACCATCTCCCCCGCAGCACGGAGGGTGCCGGCGGTATCGATCATGTCGTCGACGATGATCGCGGTCTTGCCCCGCACATCTCCGATCACGTGACCTATCTCGGCGACCTGATGTCTCGGGCGTTCCTTGTCGAGAATCGCGAGATCGGCGCCGACGCACTGGGCGAAACTCTTGTTCAGCTTCACCCGGCCGGCGTCGGGTGCCACCACTACGAGGTCCTCCATCTCGAGATCGATGAAGTACTGAGCGAGCAATCTCATTGCCGTCATGTGGTCCACCGGGATCTTGAACATGCCCTGGAGCTGTCCGGCATGCAGATCCATCGCCAGGAGTCGGTCTGCTCCCGCCGATTCGAGCATCCGGGCGACCATACGCGCGGAGATCGGCTCACGCGGGGCGCTCTGCTTGTCCTGCCGCGAGTACCCGTACCACGGCGTGACGGCGATGACGCGGTGCGCACTGGCGGCCACCGCGGCGTCGATCATCACCATCAGCTCCATCAGTGCGTCATTGGTGGTGACCCCGGTATCGGGATTGGTACATGTCGGCTGAACGATGAAGACGTCGGCGTCGCGGATCGACTCCTCGAACCGGCAGTACACCTCCCCGTTCGAGAAGGTCTTCAGCACAACCGGACTCAGCCCCACGTCCAGCTCGGCACCGATCGCTTTCGCGATGTCGGGGTTGGCTCGACCGGAAAACAGTTTCAACCGCTTGCCGTAATTCATCGGCATGCTCGTTGCGGTACCCACGGACGTGGCGCTGTCCGCACCACTTCGTGTCGGGATGCTTCTCAAGGCGGCCACCGTTCAAGGACCTCACTGTCGTATTGGTGGAAGGTAGTACTGATGTGCCTGTCGTGGACGTGCGGCGGCGCCGGTCAGAGCAGTCCGCGGCCGAGGACGTATGCACCGCGGAGATCGGACCCCGCGTATTCGATCGTCGCAAGCTCACGGACCCGGGCGCTCGCATTGACGGCCACCGTGTTCGGAAGCTTTCCGAACAGCGGGATGTCGGACGTGGAGTCGCCGTACGCGACGCAGTCCCCTTCGGCGAGCCCGTACTCCGCGAGTAGCTTGCTGACGATCGAGACCTTGTCCTCGGCGCTGAGGAGACTCTCCGGGCCGACCTCGCTCCTCAAGGCCACCTGCGCGCCGAACGCCGAGTCGGCGCCCCAACCGGTCAGACGTTCCACGAAGAACTGGGGTGACTGAGAGATGACGGTGCTGTATTCGCCGCGGTTGCGGATATCGGCGAAGACTTCGACCACGCCGCCGATCCACGGGGAGGCGGCGAACGCGTCATCGATGTCCGTCTCGCTGAGCCCTTCCCACAGTGGAAGGCAGAGTTCCCAGAAACGCACATCGCTGATCTCGCCCTTGAACCAGGATTGCTCGATCAGCTCGCCTGCAGCGAGTTCTCCGACCGCTCTCGAGATCTCGATCGACGCAGTGGACTGCAGGAGGGTGCCGTCCATGTCGAAGACGTGCAGCTTTGTCATCGTGCTGTGAACCTAACTGTGTGTGGAACGAGTTACAAGCCTGCCGGGGGCCGGCGACCAGGGCGTTGTGGAGGTTGCGCCCGGTCGCCGGCAGCTCTCAGGAGAGTGCGAGTTCAGCGTCGTTGTGCAGGGGTGCGATGGCGTCGGCGTAATAGCTCTCCGGCACCGCCCGCTCACTACGCTCGATCAGCTCGGAGAAATCCCACTTCCGCAGCAACTGGCCGTTACGGAACACCGGCTGCAGGATGTTCTCCTCCGGCGAGATCGACTCCCGCGGCACCGTCTGGTACTCACCCTGCGACAGTCGCAACCCGAGACGGCCACGCTTGGACGCCTTCATCGCATCCCCGGTCGGCGCCTTCGCGATGCCCCGCCATTCACCGTTGACACACACCGCGGACGCCTTCTGCCCGAAGTTCATCGTGTCCCGGTTGCAGTGCTGCAACAGCCCGCCACCCATCCCGAAGATCGCGTTCTCCGCCGAGAAACCGCGGCGTTCGAGCTCGGCGTACACCCGCGGGAGACTGTCACGGTTCACTCCGTCACCCTGCACGACCCGCACATAGTCGGGCAGGACCTTGAAGCCCTTGCTGTTGGTGGTGTACCCGAAGCTGTCCATCAACCATTCGGTCGTCTCCGCGGTCACCTGCACCACATCACCCGAGTCCGGGCGCACCCCGACCAGTCCGGGAAAGTTCCGGACTACGTCGGCGAGCTCGCGGCCGATGATGTTCTTGACCGCGTTCTCGTGGTCGTAGGTATCGGTCAGCAGCAACACCACCCCGGTCGGTGCGTGCACCTCGAGCATGTTCCGCATCGCCGCGGCCTCGTTCTCGCGACCCCACGCGCAGAAACTGGCGTGCTCGGAGTTCGGGCCGGAATTCGCCGGCGACACCGCGTTGTAGTACTCCTTCGCCGCCAAAATGCCTGGCACGGTGTCACTCTGGTTGAAGTTGACCAGGTGCGCCAACCCACCGAGCGCGGCCGACTGCTGCGAGCTCACCCCGCGGGCGCCGTAGTCGTGCAGGCAGTGCCGCAGAATTTCCGGGTGATCGGAGGTGCGGGCCAACGCCTCCTTGATGACCTGCTTCGCCAGCCAGCTGATGGTGCCCACCGTGGTCGGGTACCACACCCCACGTAGCAGGGCGGTCTCGAAGAAGCTCGTCACCCAGAAGTACTTCGGGTCGGTGTTGATGATCTGCACCAGCACGTTGCGGGTCGGCATCACCAGACCCTCGGGCACCGCCTCGATCTCCACCGGCAAGAACCCACCGTGATCGTTGAGGATTCCCAGCCAATTCTCCCGATTGAAGTGCATCCCCTGCTCACGGGTGATGCACTCCGCCTGATCGATGTCCTCGAGCGTGATCGGATGCAGCAGATACTCCCGGATGAAGGCCTGCAACCCCACGAACATCGTCACCGGGAACTCCCCACCCCGCGACTCGATGTAACTGGACACATACTCCGTGCCCGCCGGGTACAAGGGGTAATGACAATGCTTGTAACTGTCGGTGTTGATGATGATGTTGTCGTAACTCCGGGTCAAAGCCATCGCAATTTCGCCTTTTCTCGTGGTGTGTGATCGTTGCTACTTCTCTGCTGTCTGATTTTCCAGGTCCAGGAGAGTCGCCGCGAATGCGGCCGAACCTTCGCCTTCGAGGTGCTGCGTTCGATCAAGCACTGGATCCTGTATGACGTTGGTTACCAGCATGTTTCGGTCCATTACGTCTAGCGAGCAGGTGCCCGTCGCGTGGGCGACACGCAGCGGGTTCGCTCTCTCAGTGCGCTGCATCACACCTACTATTAACGTTTATAGTCCCGCAGTCAAGAGGTTCGCGGAGATCAATTCTCAGCTCGCGCACTGTGCTCGAAAAGGCGGCTCGCGCAGCTGCTGGCCTGGAGAATCCTTCGCCAATGATCCGCCGGCCTCGTCCCGATTCCGCTCTCTTTCTCCCGGCGCTGCCGAACCCGAAAACCCGGTAGAACTACCAGAAACTAGAAAGGGTTCTACTCTGGTCGCTGAGGCCTGAGCTACTCGCGAACACCTGCCGATCGGCCACGTGACGGACTTGAACCGGCAATGAGACATGCCCCTGAACAGACGAATACGGCCATTCACACCAGTGAATGGCCGTATTCTCGCAGCCGGAGTCGAGGGCGCCGTGGCCAGGCGCCGGCACGGCGAGGCGACCGGTCGGTGCCGACTCGACGAAGCGACCATGCGGTTCTCCCGCTCATTGCGGGACGGTCGCCCTGTCTATCCCAACCCCGGGCGGGTCTGCGCTCCGCAGACTTGTCAGTGGCGTCAGAGTGATCACGTTGCGGATCCGACCGCAACCCCACAACATTCAGTTAGTTCCTCTGCGTAGTTACCTCTAGGAAGCAGTAACGGGAGTGGAAATCTTGCGGTAGGTGTCCTTACACCTGATGCGGTTGCCTTCGAACTCGAACACGTCGCACGCGAGTGTTTCCTGAACGGTGCCGTCCCCTTGCCTCTGGAGGGTAGTCCACCGGGTTACAGCAAAATTCATACTGACAAGCGGCTTCTCCATCACGGTTTCAGTCGCTAAACCGCTTGGCGGAAGGTACATCTCGAATCCGCGACGAACATCGGCAGGACCTTCGAACCGGACTCCCGGATCGGGACCGACCGAAGAGTGGAAGGTGCAATCGTCGGCCATCAGGGTCATCAGTGCGTCGACGTCCTTGATGTTCCAGGCGTAGACGAACTGGTCGATCAATGCTGCACGGTCGTCAATAGTCATGGTTGCTCCATATGCTCCGGTTCGGGGAAGCCTCCGGGTGCGCTGATGATCGCCGCACAGGGGCCTCGAGGGGTGGTTACGCCCGACTGCCGACCTCGATCTCCGTGGCGCGAGGCATCCCTGCGCGGGCCCCGACGTGTGCAACAGACAGCGCGGCAGCAACATTCGCGGCTCGGACCGCATCGTCGAGTTCGTCTCCCGCTGCCAGCCGGGTGATCAGAACGCCATTGAAGGTATCGCCTGCGCCGGTGGTGTCGCGGGCCACGGCCGGCCGTGGCCGAACGTGGTCGACGTTCCCGTCGGGCGTGAGGACCAGGGCACCGTCACCTCCCAGGGTGACGACCACCGGCGCTCCGGTGCGTGCCATGATCGCGGCGGCGGCCTTGCGGGCGTGGGTGTGCTCGTCACCGAGCATCTTGGCGAGTGCGAGACACTCACCCGCATTGGGCGTCAGGATCGGCCCGTACCCGAGGAGAGCGGCAACCCCGGGAATGGGAGGGGCCGGATTCAGGACACAGCGTGCACCCGCCGAGGCGGCAGCGACCACCGCAGCCTCCACCGCGGCGTCGGGTATCTCCGTGCTGACCAGCACTGAATCCGAGGGTCTCAGGTCGGAAGTGAGGGCCCGCGTCACGTGTTCGGCACTCAGTGCGGCATTGGCACCCGCGCCGACTGCGATCTGGTTCTCGGCGCCCGGGTCGACGACGATCAACGCGACGCCGGTGGCTTCGTGCTCGAGGACGGTGACACCGTCCACCCAGATGCCCTCGGCGGTGAGTTCGTCCAGCGCTTCGGTGCCGTTGGCGTCCGCGCCTACCGCGCCGACGAGATGCACTTCCGCGCCTGCCCGCGCGGCCGCGACCGCGGCGTTGGCGCCTTTGCCACCGCCGTACCGTTCGACGCGGGTTCCCACGACGGTCTCGCCCGGACCTGGCAGTCTCTCCGCGGCGACGACCAGGTCGACGTTGATCGCTCCGACGACGAACACTCGCCCCCGGGTGGTACCCGCGTCCAGCGACGTACTCATGAACTACCCAAGGGTGTGGCCACGGAATCTCTTATCTGTAGCAGGGTCGGGAACGGCTCGGGAGCGGGAACGTCGACCTTGTCGTCGATGAGTTCGAACAGCAGGTTCGCGGCTCGCTCGCCCATGTCCCGAGCCGGTTGGCGGACTGTGGTCAATCTCGGCGTGAGGAGCGAGACCAGCGGTAGGTCGTCGAAGCCGACCACGCTGAGTTCTTCGGGCACTCGGATGCCCTCGGATCGGCAGTACTCGAGCACACCGATGGCCATCAGGTCGTTCGCGCACAACAACGCTGTCGGGCGCTCCGACGGCGGCCCGGACAATGCCTTCGCCGCGAGTTCCGTACCCGACTCCTGCCGATAGTTTCCACCGAACACTGGAACGGTATCGGGTTCGATTCCGGCGGCTGCCAACGCTTCCCGATAACCGGCGAGTCGCTGTTGGGCCGTCCACAGACCCTCGGGACCGCCGATGACGGCGATCGTGCGATGGCCTGCTTCGAGCACATGTTGAGCGACTTCCCGGGCGCCGCGGCGGTTGTCCGACACGATGGCCGGCAGGTCGAATCCGGGGACCTGCTCGTCCACCAGAACGATCGGACCGAGCCGCGTGAGTTCGAGAAGCGACGTCGGTGACGTCGACGCCCCCGACAGATAGATGATCCCGTTCAGCCGCTGACTTCGCAGCAGCCGCCCGTTGAGCGACTCTCCTCCGTCGGTGGCTTCGGGGGCACACAACACGACGAGCACTCCACGGGCGGCTGCGGCCTGTTCGACGCCTTCCACGAGGAGCGCGAAGAACTGGTTCGACAGTTCGGGGACCACGAGTCCGATCGTGGGCGCCGAACGTCTCTTCAACCCCCGCGCAGCCTCGTTGGGTGCGTAGTTGAGGACCCGCACAGCGTCGAGCACGCGTGCTCGACGTGCGGGCGCAACCGGTCCGCTGTCGTTCAAGACGTAGCTGACCGTGCTCACGGACACGCCCGCGTGCCGGGCCACGTCTTTCATCGTCGGGGGCTGACCATTGCTCATAAAATTCTCAATCTACCGCAGCAACTGCGCGCACCGGCGATGGAAGGCTCGTGTCGAGGCCCGCAGCCCAGTTCACGATCGAAGTCCACAGCGCCTGATAGTGCTGCCACTGCACGAATTCCGGCGGCGCCCAATGGGGGGCCAGATCGGACGCGAAGGCCACCGTGCGGCCGACACCGGCGGTACCGACGACCAGCAGCGGGTCTTCGCCGCAGCGCGCGACGACCGTCGCGTCGGACTTGGCGATGACCCGGTTGTAGCCGAGAAGCATCGGCCATTCCGCGGGGGTCCCGCCGAGGATCTCGTGATTCGGCTCGTCGAACGTGGCGTCGAGGCCTTCGGGAACTTCGATGCGGTCGTCGTAGTCGAGCATGGTGACCGGAAGCACCGGTGCCAGCGGGCTCATCCCGTAGCGGGCCTTGCCGTCGATCCCGGTGAACGACATGTAGCCGCCGACCATGATCAGGCCTCCGCCGGCTTCGGTGAAGTCCGCGAGCAGCGACAACCGGTTGACGCTGCGTTCGGATCGCAGGAACGTCTCGTCGGCCAGCAGGAAGGAGTTCGCTCCGATGTCGCTGAGGACCACGACGTCGAACTGCTGCAACTCTTCCAGCGTCTTCGGGAACCGCCCGGAGATCTCGTGGGCGCGCATGTACGTCACGTCGAGCCCGGAAGCCTCCAGCGAGTCCAGGAAGACGCCGCCGCCTTCCTCGTACTCGACGGTGCGGAATTCGTCGAAGCCCTTGATGTGCACCGTGTGCTTGATCCACGATTCGCCGACCACGAGCACCCGGGTGGCGCCGTCCTTAGTCGAAGTCATACCTACTCCAAATTTCAAAGAATGTGTGTGTGCAACTCGAGCCGTCGCCCGCGGTCGTCGTTGTCGGAAGCGGGCGGACCGGCGTCCCCGTCGGTGACGAGGCGATGCCGGTCCGCCGTGATCTGCGGCGATGAACGGATCGGTCAGCTCTTGGGGAGCGGCCGGTCTCCTACGAAGTCCGGCAGCACACGAGCTTCCGGAACCTGGGGCATCGTCGTCTCGCGTGAATCCCAGCCGATCATCTTGTCCGGCACCAATTCCAGGTAGCGGCGGTCGGCGAATTCACCGAACTCGAAGTACTGCTCGGCGTAGGGGTGACCCGTGCCGAAGTACTTCTCGAACACCTTGTCCTGGAGCTTCTTCACGAGAATCTCGTCTGTGGCTTCGACCAGCGTTCCCAGGATGCGTACACCGCTGACGGTGGCGTACTCGTCGCCCGAATCGACCAGCGCGGCGATCTTCCGGCCCGCCTGCGAGTTCGCACCGTGGCGGCTACCGGCGTCGATCGGGAGGAAGATCCTCTTCTCGTCGACGACGAACCACAGGGGAGTCAGGTAGATGCTGCCGTCGGCGTTCACGCTTGCCACACGGATGCTCTTGGCCCTGTCGAGGTAACCCCACCTCTTGTCGCCCCGCAGCGGGGCGGTCTGGCTTGCGGTCACGGCCATTGCTCTCTCACTTCCTCAGTTCTTGGAGGGTCTTGTGGTAATCCGGCACCTCGACGAGTCCCACGCGGGGAGACGGTCCGCTGGTCCAGAAGAAGACGGTCCGCACACCGGTGTTCTCGAGGGTGTAGGTGTATCCGGCCGGCAGGTAGATGTGCTCTCCCGGACCGGCTTCGAGCACGACCTCTCGGTCGTTCGCATCCTTGACCCGCAGCTTGATGTGCCCCTCGAGGCAGTAGTGCGTCTCGTCGAAGTTGGGCTGCTCCCAGTTGTAGGGGGCGTGGTCGGGCTCCTGGTAGCAGTAGCCCTGGCGGAAGTAGCGTGCGTCGTCGCGCTCCCGTGACAGGAAGATCGCGGTGTCGATGCCGGTGTTGAACTGCATACGCGGCATGCTGCTGATCTCGTCTTCGGTGATCACCCGCGGGTACCGTCGCGCGTTCGGCGCTGACGGATCGAAGTCGGCCATCCGGGTCTTCCCTTCATTTCGAGTCGGTTTTCCGAAAGCATCCACAATGGTGGCCAGGCAGACTGAGCGCAGTTAGCTCGTGCTGGATCTTCGGGTGAGTCCCCGCGACGACCACCGGGATTGCTCGCCGGTGTGAAACGTTTCCACTTTGGAGATCTAATCTGGCATTCCACCTGTTGTAATGCCGACTGGATTCGTTTCTAATCTACAAGAGCGGTTACGGAGCGTCAAGTGTTCTGGAGGATTCTCGCGTGCCTGTCGCGGACGCCGTCGTCAGGCCCGGGACCTGCACACACCGCGCCGTGGACAGCCCTCTTCCGCCGGCGCACGGCGGCAACGTTTCAGCCTCCACCGGTCCGTGACTACACCCGCCGGGACGCGGCCTTCCGGTACAGCGAGACCAGGGAGTTGGTCGATCCATCGTGACCGAGCGCGGGCGGCTCGTCCTGAGAGAGCTCGTCGAAGATGCGGTGGGCGAGCACTTTGCCCAGCTCCACACCCCATTGATCGAACGAGTTGATCCCCCACAGAACCCCCTGGGTGAACACCTTGTGCTCGTACAGAGCCACCAGCTGACCGAGCACGAACGGGTCCAGCCTGCCCGCCAGCAGCGTGTTCGTCGGTCTGTCCCCCGCGAAACTTCGGTGCGCGACGAGGTCGGCGCGCACCCCGGCAGCCGCCACTTCCTCCTCGCTGCGACCGAAGGCGAGAGCCTCGGTCTGAGCGAAGAAGTTCGCCATCAACAGATCGTGGTGTTCGTCAGGACCGTCGACGGGACGAAGAAAGCCGATGAAGTCGCAGGGGACGAGATGGGTGCCCTGGTGCAGCAGCTGATAGAAGGCGTGTTGGCCGTTCGTGCCGGGTTCGCCCCATACGACCGGGCCGGTACGGACCCGGACCGGCCGTCCCTCGGTGTCCACCGATTTGCCGTTGCTCTCCATGTCGAGCTGCTGCAAGTACGCCGGAAAGCGTGCGAGGTACTTGCTGTACGGCAGGACGGCATGAGTCTGAGCGTCGTGAAAATTGTTGTACCAGAGTCCGATCAGTGCGAGGAGCACCGGCATGTTGCGGGCGAGCGGCGCCTCGCGGAAATGAGTGTCCATCGCACGGAAGCCGTCGGTCATCGAGGTGAAGTTCTCCGGCCCGATCGCGATCATCAACGACAGTCCGACCGCCGACTCGACGGAGTACCTGCCGCCGACCCAGTCCCAGAAACCGAACATGTTCTCGGTGTCGATCCCGAAGCGGCGCACCTGTTCCGCGTTGGTGGAGACGGCGACGAAGTGTCTGCGGACCGCATCCTCGTGGCCGAGCGCGTCCACCAGGAGCCGGCGCGCGGTGCGCGCATTGGTCAGTGTCTCGACGGTGGTGAAGGTCTTGGACACGACGACGTACAGGGTTTCGCTCTGGTCGAGATCCTGGACCGCCGACACGATGTCCGAGCCGTCGACATTGGAGACGAAACGGACGTTCAGTCCCGGATCCGAGTAGGCCGACAGCGCCTCGGTGGCCATCACGGGGCCGAGATCGGACCCGCCGATCCCGATGTTCACCACGTTCTTGATGGCCTTGCCCGTGTATCCCAGCCACGCTCCCGACCGGATCCGGGTCGCGAAGGCCGCCATGTCGTCGAGTACCTGGTGCACCCCCGGGACGACGTTCCCTCCGTCGATCACCATTCGCTCACCACGTGCGGCGCGCAGTGCCACGTGTGCCGCGGCGCGATCTTCGGTCGTATTGATTCGTTCCCCCGCGAACATCGCCTCGATCCGCCGGTCCACCCCGGCGGCGTAGGCGAGGTCGACCAACTCGCCGATCACTTCGGCGTCGACGAGGTTCTTCGAGTAATCGAGTAGCAGTCCGTCGACGCCGAGGGTGAACTCGGCCGCGCGACCGGGATTTTCGGTGAAGAGTCGGCGAAGCGATACTCCGTCGAGGCGTGCTCGGTGTTTCGCGAGCGCGGCCCACTGCGGCCGGTGATCGACCGGGGTCTGAAGGAATTCCATCATTGCCTCACTTCTCGGGCCTGGACCGCCGAGACGGGGAACGGCGGTGGTTTCTGTGCTGGGTTGCGGGACCGGTCGATCTGCGCGCGGGCGTCGTCGAGAAGCAGCGCGACGGTCGAGGTGAGGTCGTTCCAGGCGTTCTCGAACTTCTGCAGTCCCTCCGTTTCGAGCGCACGGACGACGTCGTCGTACTCGACTCCGGCGAGCGTGAGCTTGTCGAGGATCGTGCGCGAGGTGTCGTATGTTCCGGAGATGCTGTCGCCGTTCACGACGCCGTGATCGGCCACCGCGCGTAGCGTCTCCTCCGGCATCGTGTTCACCGTTCGGGCGGCGATCAACTCGGTGACGTACCGGGTGTCGACGTACGCGGGGTCCTTGACCCCGGTGGATGCCCACAGGAGGCGCTGCGGGTGGGCGCCGTCGGCCTCGAGCGCGCGCCATCGAGAGGTGCGCAGCATCGTCTCGAACTTCTCGTAGGCGAGCCTGGCGTTTGCTATCGCTGCCGCCCCGCGCAGGTAGTCGCGGGCGTCCTCGCCGAGGCGCCGGTCTACTTCCGTGTCCACTCGGGAGATGAAAAATGATGCCACCGACTGGATGCCGGCGAGGTCGTGGCCGTTCGCGCGGGCCTGCTCGAGTCCGGCCATGAATGCGTCCTGGACGCCTTCGTAACGTTCGAGAGAGAAGATCAGCGTCACGTTGACGCCGATGCCGGCCGCGAGCGTCTGTGTGATGGCGGGAAGGCACTCGGCCGTCGCCGGAATCTTGATCAGGACGTTGCGGCGGCCGATCGATCGAAAGAGGTCGCGGGCCTCGGCGACGGTGCCCGGCACGTTGCGCGACAGGTAGGGGTCCACTTCGATCGAGACATATCCGTCGGCACCGCCGGATCGTTCGTATGTCTCCTGCAGAATCTCGCAGGCCCAGCGGACGTCGGTGGTGGTCAACGCTCGTACGGCCTCCGCGGCATTCGCCCCCGCGATCGCCAGCTCGCGGATCTGCTCACCGTAGGCGGCCTCACCCGACCGCAGGGCGTTCTGAAAGATCGACGGGTTGGTGGTCACGCCGCACACGGACCAGTTCCGCACGAGTGCGGCGAGGTTTCCCGATGCCAGGCGGTGACGAGACAGATCGTCGAGCCACACGGCAACGCCGGCGGCGGACAGCCGCTGGAGCGGGCCGGACGCGGCCGGGGATTCCGCGGAGTTGCGCTCCTCCCACGCCGGCCCTTCGTCGGTGTCGAGGTACTCGTGGGGGCGAACAGTGCGCCCTCGATCGTTTCTCATTCGAAGTCTCCTTGACCGTTCCGGCATGGCCACTTATTGTCATGTAAACGTTTCTACTCGGGAGGTCATCCCATCACATGCCGAATGCCCCTGACAACCTCACGACCCACGATTCCCCGAGCGCCTCGGCCGGCCCGATCGCCGCGATGACGCTCCGGCTCGGACACCCCGGCGGGATTCCCGGACGCGACACACCCAATCCGATGCCTTCACGCACCATTGATGCAGGTGAAAGTCCTGCAGTCCCACGTTCGACTCCTTCCATGCCCCAGGTCAGGTGACCATGTCCAACACCTCTGCGTCTGCAACGCTCCTCGACGACGCCGCGACACTCTTCATCGATGGCGAGTGGTGCACCTCGGAACAGACATTTAAACGATTCGAGCCGTACGAGACAGATCGCCCGTCGGGCACCTTCGCGGCGGCGACTCCCGCTCACGTCCGCCGCGCCTACGACGCGGCCGAGAAGGCCCAGCCGGGATGGGCGGCCACACCTGCCGTCCAACGCGCCGACGTCCTGCGCCGAGCAGCCGACCTGCTCGAGGCCAGGGTCGAGACGGCCGCTCGCCGGCTCACCGCCGACATGGGCAAGGCCATCCGCGACGCCCGCGGCGAGGTGCTGCGCAGCGCTGCGATCCTGCGCTACTACGCCGGCGATCTGCTGCAGCCCTCGGGCGAGACCTACCCGAGCGCAGACCCCGAGACCGTTCTGCTCACCGTCGAGCAACCCCTCGGGATCGTGTGCGCCATCACGCCGTGGAACTTTCCGTTCGCGATTCCGACGTGGAAGATCGCTCCCGCAGTCGCATTCGGCAACTGCGTGGTGTGGAAGCCGGCCGAAGTGGCCTCGGGCAGCGCGGTGTTGCTCACCGAGATTTTCGCCGAGGCGGGTTTGCCGGCCGGTGTGCTCGATCTGGTCACCGGCAAGGGCCGTTCCCTGTCCGGTTCGTTGACCGGGGACCACCGCTTGGCGGCGTTGACCTTCACCGGATCCAACGGTGTCGGTGTCCGCCTCCGTGAGGCGGTCGCAGACCGCAACGTCAAGGTGCAACTCGAACTCGGCGGCAAGAACCCCGCCATCGTGCTGGCGGACGCCGACCTCGAGGACGCGGCCGTGCAGGTCGTTCGCGGAGCCATGCTGGCGGCCGGACAGCGCTGCACGGCCACCAGTCGCGTCTATGTTCAGCGCCAGGTGGCCACGGAATTCCGCGAACTGCTGCTCGCCCAGGTGAACCGACTGGTGGTGGGCAACCCGTACGATGAGGCCACCGACATCGGGCCGATGTCCTCACCGGAGCAACGCGACACCGTCGTCGAGTACCTTCGGCTCGCGCACGAGGAGGGTGCGGACATACTTCTCGGTGGCAAGGCAGACGGTGAGGGCTGCTTCCTCGAACCGACGGTACTGACCGGTGTGGCCCAGTCCAGCCGACTCGTGCGGGAGGAAATCTTCGGCCCGGTGCTCGTCCTGACCGAGGTCGAGGATTTCGACGAAGCCCTCGCCGCGGCGAACGACACCGAGTTCGGCCTGTCGGCCTCGCTGTTCACCTCGAACATCTCCAAAGCCATGCAGTTCGTGCGCCGCATCAATTCCGGCCTGGTGCATATCAATCGGGAGACGGCGAGTGTGGAGCCGCACGTCCCGTTCGGCGGGGTCAAGGCCTCGAGCAGCATGAATCGTGAGCAGGGAAAGGCTGCCCGCACGTTCTTCACCACCACCAAAACGGTCTATCTCAGATCGCCGAACTGACGGGGGCGATCGCACATTTTCGAATTCAACCGCTTGGCCCCAGCACTTTTCAGAACAACCAACGCTTCGACGGAGGAAAACGATGGACCACACTCAGAAGTTCTACATCGACGGCACCTGGGTAGACCCGATCGGCTCGAAGACGCTCGAGGTGATCAACCCGGCGACGGAGAAGCCGATCGCCACCATCGCGATGGGCAACGAACAGGACGTTGACCTCGCAGTCACCGCCGCACGCACGGCGTTCGACAGTTTCGCCTCGACCACCCCGGCCGAGCGCATCGCCCTGCTGAAGAAGATCATCGAGGTGTACCAGCGCCGCATGAAGGACCTGGCGGCCGCCGTCACCAGCGAGATGGGAGCGCCCACCGGCCTCGCGGAGGCTGCTCAGGCACCGGCAGGTCTCGGGCACTTCATGGCGACGCTCGACGCCCTCGAGAACTTCCCGTTCGAGGAAAAGATCGACACCACGACCGTGGTGCGTGAGCCGGTCGGCGTCTGCGCCTTCATCACCCCATGGAACTGGCCGCTCAACCAGATCGTGGCGAAGGTGGCACCCGCCCTCGCAGCCGGATGCACGATGGTGCTCAAACCGTCGGAGATCGCGCCCCTGAACGCGATCATCTTCGCCGAGATCCTGGACGAAGCCGGGGTTCCCGCAGGCGTGTTCAACCTCGTCAACGGTGACGGCCTGACCGTGGGAACGGCACTGTCCGCGCACCCCGAAGTCGACATGGTCTCGTTCACCGGGTCGACGCGGGCCGGCGTCGAGGTCGCCAAGAACGCGGCACCGACGGTCAAGCGCGTCGCCCAGGAACTCGGCGGCAAGTCGGCGAACATCGTGCTCGACGACGCCGACTTCGAAGACGTCATCACCCGCGACGTCACCGGAATGGTGGTGAACTCGGGTCAGTCCTGCAACGCCGGATCCCGCATCCTCATCCCCGCGAATCGCATGGACGAGGCTGTGGAGATCGCAAAGAAGGCCGCGGCCACCATCGTCGTCGGAGCGCCGGATGCGGAGGGCACGACGGTCGGTCCGGTGGTGTCGCAGGCACAGTTCGACAAGATCCAGGGACTCATCCAGAAGGGCATCGACGAGGGCGGCAGGCTCGTTGTCGGTGGCACCGGCCGCCCGGACGGGCTGCAGGAGGGTTACTTCGTCAAGCCCACCGTCTTCGCCGACGTCACCAATGACATGACGATCGCGCAGGAGGAGATCTTCGGGCCGGTGATGATGTTCATCGGCTACGAAGACGAGGACGACGCGGTGCGCATCGCCAACGACACGCAATATGGGCTCGCCGGCATGGTGTCTTCCGGCAACCCCGAACGTGCACGGAAGGTCGCACGGCGGATGCGGACCGGAATGGTGCACCTCAACGGTGCCCCGCTGGCCGCCAATGCACCGTTCGGTGGATACAAGCAGTCCGGCAACGGCCGTGAATTCGGCAAGTTCGGTTTGGAGGACTTCCTCGAGGTGAAGGCCATCTTCGGGGACAACCAGAACTGACACACCCACGGGAGGTCGAGCACTCGTCCCACGGGGCTCGGCCTCCCACACCGGTTGTGCTCTGTCGATTCGGAAAGGCTCCACGCTATGCAGATCGGGCTTATCGGGCTGGGAAAGATGGGCTTCAACATGCGCGAACGGCTCCGCCGTTCGGGCACCGAGGTCCTCGGTTACGACCCACACGTCAACAGCTCCGACGTGTCGTCGATCGACGCGCTCGTCGAGGCACTCCCCTCACCGCGCATCGTCTGGGTGATGGTGCCGGCGGGTGCGCCGACGCAGGAGACGATCACGCACCTGTCACAGGCGCTTTCCCCGGGCGACCTCGTCATCGAAGGAGGCAACTCCCGCTTCAGCGAGGACATCCACCACGCGAAAGCGCTCGACGCGCGAGGGATCGGGTACCTCGACTGCGGTGTGTCCGGCGGAATCTGGGGTCTCGAGAACGGCTACGCGTTGATGGTGGGCGGATCCGAGGAGCACGTCGACAGGGCGATGCCGCTCTTCGACGCCCTCCGCCCCGAAGGCCCGCGCAGCGAAGGCTTCGTACACGCGGGACCCGTTGGAGCAGGCCATTATTCAAAGATGGTGCACAACGGGATCGAGTACGGCCTGATGCAGGCGTACGCGGAGGGCTTCGAGCTGCTCGAGGCCACGGAACTCGTCGAGAACGTCCCGGCAGTGATCGAGGCTTGGAGCCGTGGCACCGTGGTGCGATCGTGGCTCCTCGACCTCCTCGTGCGCGCCCTCAAAGACGATCCCGACCTGTCCGGGATCTCCGGCTGGACCCAAGACTCCGGAGAAGGCAGGTGGACCGTCGAAGAGGCCATCCGCAATGCCGTTCCGGTACCGGTCATCTCGGCTGCACTCTTCGCCCGGTTCGCGAGCAGGCAGGAGTCCTCACCGTCGATGAAGGCGGTCTCCGCCCTGCGGAATCAGTTCGGTGGGCACTCTACGAGCAGCGAAGACGCTGCACTCGATCAGGTGAAGGCAGCGGCCCGATGACCGTGAGCCGCCGGGAGAAGCCGGACCGCAATCTCGCCCTCGAACTGGTTCGCGTGACGGAAGCAGCCGCGATGGCCGCTGGACGCTGGGTGGGACGGGGCGACAAGATCGGCGGCGACGGCGCCGCAGTGGACGCGATCCGGCAGCTCATCAATTCCGTGTCCATGCGCGGAGTCGT
Organism: Rhodococcus jostii NBRC 16295; assembly: GCF_001894825.1. GTDB lineage: Bacteria > Actinomycetota > Actinomycetes > Mycobacteriales > Mycobacteriaceae > Rhodococcus_F > Rhodococcus_F jostii. Next base: position 29,434 of record NZ_BCWY01000094.1, read on the forward strand.
CGTGATCGGCGAGGGCGAGAAAGACAAGGCCCCCATGCTCTACAACGGTGAGTGCGTCGGAACCGGTGACGGTCCCGAGTGCGATGTCGCGGTCGACCCGGTGGACGGCACGACGATGATGTCCAAGGGAATGTCCAATGCCATCGCCGTGCTCGCGGTATCCGAGCGCGGAACGATGTTCGATCCGTCTGCGGTGTTCTACATGGAGAAGATCGCGGTCGGTCCCGATGCCGCCGACGTCATCGACATCACCGCGCCGGTCCACGAGAACATCCGTCGGGTGGCACGAGCGAAGAAGTCGTCGGTCTCGGACGTGACAGTGGCCGTACTCGACCGGCTCCGCCACGGCGACCTCATCAATACCGTGCGAGACGCCGGAGCCAGGGTCCAACTGCTGGCGGACGGCGATGTCGCCGGCGCCATCGCGGCCGCGGATCCACGTTCGGCACCGGACATGCTGCTGGGGATCGGCGGCACCCCCGAGGGGGTGATCGCAGCAGCGGCCCTGCGATGCATGGGAGGCGCGATCCAGGGCCGGCTCGCACCCACCAACGATGCCGAACGCCGGCGAGCGATCGACGCGGGCCACGACCTCGACCGGGTGCTTCATACCGAGGATCTCGTTTCCGGAGACAACGTGTTCTTCTGCGCGACGGGTGTCACCGACGGTGACCTTCTCCGCGGAGTGCGATACGCCGCCGGCGGAGCCTCCACCCAGTCGATCGTCATGCGATCCAAGTCCGGCACGGTCCGGATGATCGACGGGCGACACAGTCTGAACAAACTCCGTGAGTACTCCGCGGTGGACTTCCACGGCTGACGACCCACTTCCTACAGACACAGAAAAGCAGGAAACGCACATGACCGCAGAACTCAAGCTCGGGTACAAGGCGTCGGCGGAACAGTTCGGCCCACGTGAACTGGTCGAACTCTCGGTGCTCGCCGAAAGTCATGGACTCGACAGTGCCATGGTGAGCGACCACTTCCAGCCGTGGCGGCACAAGGGTGGCCACGCCCCGTTCTCCCTGGCGTGGATGACGGCCGTCGGTGAGCGGACCACAAGGATCCAGCTCGGCACCTCGGTTCTGACACCGACATTCCGGTACAACCCCGCAGTCATCGCGCAGGCGTTCGCCACGATGGGCCTGCTCTATCCAGGACGGGTGATGCTCGGGGTCGGCACCGGGGAGGCGCTCAACGAGATCGCGACCGGGTTCGAAGGCGATTGGCCCGATTTCAAGGAACGCTTTGCCCGCCTGCGCGAATCCGTGCAACTCATGCGCGAACTATGGCAGGGTGGCCGGGTCGACTTCGAAGGTCAGTACTACCGCACCACCGGCGCCTCGATCTATGACGTACCCGTAGAGGGCATTCCGGTGTACATCGCGGCAGGCGGTCCGGTCGTCGCCCGCTACGCCGGTCGTGCAGGTGACGGATTCATCTGCACCTCCGGCAAGGGCATGGAGCTCTACAACGACAAGCTGATGCCAGCCGTCGCCGAGGGCGCGCAGAAAGCCGAACGGAAGGTCGAGGACATCGATCGCCTGATCGAGATCAAAATTTCCTACGACACCGATCCCGCACAGGCACTGGAGAACACCCGATTCTGGGCGCCGCTGTCCCTGACACCCGAGCAGAAACATGACATCACCGACCCGATCGAGATGGAGGCCGCCGCGGATGCGCTCCCCATCGAGCAGGTCGCGAAGCGGTGGATCGTGGGCGCCGACCCGGACGAAGTGGTCGAGGCGATCAAGCCCTACATCGACGCAGGGCTGAACCACCTGGTTTTCCACGCTCCCGGTCACGATCAGAAGCGCTTCCTCGAGTTGTTCGAGCGTGACCTGGCGCCCCGGCTGCGCAGGCTCGGCTAACTCACCCCAGCCCGTCACCGCACCGTCCAGACAGACACCGCGGTGACCGTCACCGCACACGTCCAGCCATAGACAGTGCGATGACCGTCGGCGGCGCACCAGGTGTTCGGCCCTACAGAGTGGCTGGAAATTCCCACCACTCACCTGGGCCGTACGTCGCCAAGGCCTGGTGCGCCGCTGTACGACTTTTCAGCGGCATCCAACTACCTATGCCCCCAGAGCCGATCCAGACGCTCGACCAGCATGAACACCAAGGAGATCACGTGAAGAGAGTGGGCGTCATCGGCGGCGGGACAATGGGCGCAGGGATAGCAGAAGTAGTTGCACGAGCAGGTGATTCAGTGACCATCCTCGAGCGCGACACCACCTCGGCCAATGCCGCAACGGACCGTATCCAGTCGTCCCTTGCCCGTGCCGTCAAGTCGGGGCGACTCGACAACCATGCCTCGGCAGACATCTTCGCGAGAATCAACGTCACACTCGGTATAGAAGACTTCGCGGACCACAACCTCGTGATCGAAGCCGCTCCCGAGATCGAAGCCGTGAAGCTCGACCTCTTCCGCACCCTCGACGACATCGTCAGTCCATCGGCAATTCTGGCAACAAATACCTCCGCCATTCCGGTCATCCGGCTCGCAAACGCCACCCGAAACCCCGGGCGGGTGATCGGCGTCCACTTCTTCAACCCGGTGCCCGTTCTGCCGCTCGTCGAGATCGTTGTCAGTCTTTCCACCGCAGAACACGTGGTCGACCACGTCACTACCTACGTACAAGAGCGGTTGGGGAAAAGGACCATCCGCTCGGGGGACCGGGCAGGTTTCGTGGTCAATGCCCTGCTGATTCCGTACCTGGTCAGTGCGATCAGGATGCTCGAATCCGGATTCGCCGGCCGGGAGGATATCGACGAAGGCATGACCAGTGGCTGTGCCCATCCTGTTGGACCTCTGACACTGTGCGACAGAATCGGCCTCGATGTCGTACTCGCGATCACCGAATCGCTGCACACTGAGTTCCGGGAGCAACAGCACAGCCCGCCGCCGTTGTTACAGCGCATGGTCGATGCCGGTCGTCTCGGTAAGAAGACCGGCCAGGGTTTCTACTCCTACACATAGTCCAGACCGCTCGTCGAGAAATGGGCGGCCAGAATCAGTCCCGGCACCGGCAGCAATCGAGTGCCCATATTTCCCACCCCGCAAT
>NZ_BCWY01000095.1 GCF_001894825.1 Rhodococcus jostii NBRC 16295
CCGGCCGCAGCGAGCGCGTAGGCGACCGCCGAACCGGCCCCACCGGCGCCGGCCAGGACGACCCGTCCCAGCGTCGCGTCGGGCAGTCCGCGTCGCAGGGCGGCGAGGAATCCGCTGTGGTCGGTGTTGTGGCCGATCAGCCGGCCGTCGCGGACGACGACGGTGTTGACGGCGCCGAGGAGGCGCGCGTCGGCCGACAATTCGTCGAGGGCGTCCACGACGATCTGCTTGCACGGGTGCGTGACGTTGAGGCCGGTGTACCCGACGGCGACGGCGTCGCGCAGGACCGTACCGGCGCTCGCGGCCGGAACCCCCGACGCATCGAGGTCGATCAGTTCGTAGCGGTAGCCGGTGAGGCCGAGAGCGTCCGCTTCGTGTGCGTGCAGCGCCGGCGACAGGGACGTGGCGATCCCTGCCCCGACGAGTCCGATGCGGTGACGGCTGGATTCGGGGCCCATGAAGATTCTCCTGCGTAGTTCGGTCCGGTCAGGCGTCGTTGCGGACGAGCGCCTCGGGCCGGGCGGCGACCGTCGCGGTGCGGGGCTCGCCGAGCTGATCGGTGGGCGTGCGGTACGTCTCGGGACCGGTGAGTGCGGCAGCCGACGACAGCAGGGCGAAGCCCAGGCACATCCACGCGACCGGGGTCCAGTTCGCGGTGTCTCCCGCCGACAGCCACTGCGCGATGGCCGGGGTGAAGCCGGCGACCAGAAGTCCCAGCATGAGGCTCACGGCCATGCCCGTATATCGGACCTTCGCGGGGAACTGCTCGGGGAAGTACGCCGGGTACACGCCGTTCGGCATTGCGTAGAACAGGCCGATCAGGACGATGCCGGCCGCGAATACCATGGGCGCGCTTCCGGTTCCGATGGCGTGGAAGAACACGAACACCATTCCCCCGGCCCCGACGGCGCCCGTCACGAACACCGGCTTGCGGCCGATCCGGTCGGCGAGCATGCCGAACAGCGGCTGGGTGAGCACCGCGACGAAGTTGGCGGTCGCGATGGCCCACAGCATCGTGGATCGTTCGAATCCGGCGACCTGCACGGCGTACGCGAGGGCGAAGACATTGATGATGGTGTTGATCATCGCGAAGGTCGCGCTGAGGCTGATCCGGATCACGGTGCGCCAATGGGAGCGGAACATCTCGACGACGGGGATTCCGGCCGTGTCGTCCTGCTCCTTCAGGTCTTCGAAGACTTCCGGCTCGTCGAGCTTGCGGCGCAGCCATACTGCAACACCCGTCACGACGATGCTGAGCAGGAACGGCACCCGCCAGCCCCACGAGTAGAGCGCATCGTCCGGCAGGGCCGCGACGGGGATGAACACCAGACTCGAGATGACGATGCCGAACATGATGCCGCTCATGGTGAACGAGGTGAAGAACGAACGGCGGCGGTCCGGGGCGTGCTCGAGCGTCAGAGCGGAAGATCCCGGCGATTCTCCGCCGGCGGACAGTCCCTGCAACAGTCGCAGGAGCACGAGGATGATGGGCGCGGCGATGCCGATCTGCTCGTAGGTCGGCAGGCAGCCGACGACGACGGTCGCGATGCCCATGAGCAGCAGGCAGGCGAGGAGCGAGTTCTTGCGTCCGTACCGATCGCCGAGATGCCCCCACAGCACGGCGCCGAGCGGACGGGCGATGTAGGCGACACCCAGCGTGCCGATCGACAGCAATGTCGCCGTGGCTCCGCCGCCGGGGAAGAAGATCCGGGGAAAGACGAGCGCTGCCGCCGATCCGTAGATGAAGAAGTCGTAGTACTCCAGCGTGCTGCCGAGGAATCCCGAGACGGCGGCCCGGCGGGCGTTCTCGTTCGGATGTCCCCCGGTGTCGCGAGTAGACGTGCTTGCCATGGTGTTCCTTTCGTCCCAGGGATCCGGGACGCCGCGAGGCTTTCTTCGGGGGTGACTCACCTCACACGAAGATCCGGACCGTGACGAGCGTGTCACGGTCCACTATGTCGCGTCCAACACCAAAAAAGTCTCAGATAAAGACCGAAAACGTCTTACTCGGGGGTGGGCAGGATCTCCTCCGACACCTGCAGGGCCACGGCGAGCGCGTCGGACACCCGGCGGGGCGACCAGGCGAGCCCGTGGTTCATGTAGATCGGCTCACCGGTGAGCGGCACGAACACGGTCCCTGGGGGTGTGATCGCGGCGATCCCCGAGGTCATGAGCGCCACGCCGACACCCGTCGCCACGAGCATCAGGATCATGTACGGATCGGTGATTTCCTGGACTACCCGCGGCCGGAAGCCGGCGTCGACGCACGCCCGCATCGCGACCTCCTGCAGCGCGGAACCGGCGGACAGCGGGGTGGTGACGAAGCCGTCTTCGGCGAGGTCGCGCAGGTCGATCTGCTTCTCGCCGGCGAGTCGGTGGTCGGACGGCAGCACGGCGCCGAACGCCTCGCGGCGGATCAGCCGCGTCGACACCGACGCCGTCTCGACCGGCAGTCCGACGAAGGCGAGATCGAGCGCGCCGCTGTCCAATTGGGTCACCGCGTCGCGGGTCATGATGCGGCCGACGAGAGTGAGTTCGATGTCGGGGTAGCGCTGCCGCAGCGCCCTGGTGAGCGGTGGCAGCGACAGGTGATTCAGCACGCCGGTGAAACCGATCCTGATGCGGCCGTAGACGCCGCCGGCGGAGGCACGGGTGGCCTGCCGAGCGGTGTCGACACTCTCGAGGATGCGGTAGGCGTGCGGCAGGAAGGCGTGACCTCCCGCGGTGAGCGCGACGCTGCGCGTGCTGCGCTCGAACAGCGGCACCCCGAGATCTTTCTCGAGTTTGCGTACGGTCTGACTCAGTGGCGACTGGGCCATCTGGAGCCGGGCCGCGGCCCGGCCGAAATGCAGTTCCTCGGCGACGGCGACGAACGCCTGGATCCAGCGGATCTCCACGAATCCTCCTCGAAGACTTGACGTTTGTCGCTCACGTCATATATCCAGATTCATACACAGTGTGGAAATCATCATGCCGATTTCGCACATAGAGTAAGACTACTGCGCACTCAGCGCTCGAGGAGACTTCAGAATGCTCACCTACCCCGACGGCGCGACAGCCCTCGTCACCGGCGGCGCGAGCGGAATCGGCGCGGCGTGCGCGAAGCGACTGTCCGACGACGGCGTCCGAGTCGTCACCGCCGACATCGCGGCGGGTGCCGACGAGCGCTTGGACGTCACCGACCCCGACGCCGTCGACAGTCTCCGCACCCGGCTGGGCCGGGTCGACATCCTCGTCAACAGCGCCGGTGTCGTGGGACCGTCGGCGCCACTCGTCGACGTCGGCCTCGAGGAGTGGCGGCGCACGTTCCGCATCAACGTCGACGGCACGTTCCTCCTGTGCCGCGCCTTCGTGCCGGGCATGGTCGAGGCCGGCTGGGGACGGGTCGTGAACCTGGCGAGCATCGCGGCCAAGGACGGCAACCCCGGCCAGAGTGCGTACTCGGCATCCAAGGCTGCCGTCATCGCCCTGACGAAATCGCTCGGCAAGGAGGTCGCGACCACCGGCGTCCTGGCCAATGTGGTGGCCCCGGCCGCGGTGGAGAGCCCGATGAACGCCGGCACCGACCCCGCGATCCTCGCCCGCTCGCAGAGTCTCACCCCGATGGCGCGGATGGGGCGGCCGGAGGAGATCGCCGAACTCGTCGCCTGGCTGTCGTCGACGGCGCTCAGCTTCTCCACCGGGGCCGTCTACGACGCCAGCGGCGGCCGGGCGTCGTACTAGCTCACAAGTCGTACCAACTCACAGCCAGCGCGGGGGCTCAGGAACCTCCCCGCCCGCACTCACCCCGACCGCGCCGCGCCCGGCGGCCCACCGAACGAGGGACGCGAGGGACCCGCCGATCTTCTCGGAGACCGTCGAATCCGGTTGCACCGCAATGGGAGCGCGGCCGTCGACCTCGAGCATCAACCCGGCGCCGAGGTCCTTCTTCTGCCACATCCCGACGATGTCGGTGAGCAGCGAATCGAGGACGACGTCGGGGAAGTCGCCGAACCGGCCACCGTTGCCGAGGTCGACGGCATGGATCCACACCTCCCGGGTCCGCATCCACGCCGTCTCCGACACCGGCACCAGCCGGCCCTGCGCGGTGCGGACCTGCGCATCCCACGCCGAGGCGGGCAGGTTGCGCCACTTCTCGTCGAGCCGGGCGACGGTGTGGTCGAACAGGTTCCGCAACGCCGCCGCCGACAGGGTGGCGCCCTCGGCGATCTCCCGGCCCCGCTGCTCCGCCGACGCGTACATCGGGGTCTGCACCCCGGACGCAGCCCAGTCCATCAACCGGCACAGCGCCGCCGCGTTGTAGCCGACGTGCGCGACCAGGTGCGCGCGCGACCACCCGTCCAACGCGGTCGGCTCGTACAGTTGCTCGTCGGTCAACTCCGCCAGGCGCTGCGCGAAATACGCGGTGCCGCGGCGGGCGACCGTCAGCTGTTCGGCCAGACTCAGGTCCTGAAAGCTCACGGCCCCTACTTGACGATCGTCTTGTTGCGGACGGTGCCGAGGCCCTCGATGCCGACCTCGACGGTCTGCCCGTCCTGAATGTACAGACCGGGCTTGCGGGCGTGCCCGACCCCACCGGGGGTGCCGGTGATGACCACGTCACCGGGCTGCAAGGTGACGATGTGCGAGATGTACTCCACCAGCTTGGCCGGGGTGAACACCAGATCGTCGGTGGTGGTGGTCTGCACCAACTGCCCCTCCAGTTTCGTGACCAGGGTGCCGCCGAACGTGTACGAGTCGGTGGTCGTGAGGAACGGTCCGAAGCCACTGGTCTTCTCGAACGTCTTGCCCTGATCCCACTGCAACGTCCGGTACTGGTAGTCGCGCATCGTGTAGTCGTTCATCACCGAATACCCGGCGATGTACTGCTCGGCGTCCGCCTCGGACACCTGATACGCCTGCGCGCCGACGACGAACGCGAGTTCCCCCTCCCAGTCCAGCTGGGCGGCGGCATACGACGGGACGATCACGTCGTCGTACGGCCCGGTCAGCGCCTCCTTGAACTTGGCGAACAGGGTCGGGTATTCGGGCAGGTCGCGGCCCATCTCCTGGATGTGGTTGGCGTAGTTCAACCCGACGCAGATGATCTTGCCCGGGTTCGGGACCACCGGGGCATAATCGGCGCCCGCGAGATCAATCGTGGCGCCGGACGCGTTTGCCGCGACCGTCTTCCAGTCCGGGTCGGTCAACAGCGCGGACAGGTCCGCATACCCGTCGATGATCGTGGCGGCGGTGTCGGAAACGACGCGGACGGCGACGGTGGAACCGGCGTGGCGCAGAGTGGCAAGCTTCATGAAATTTCAGGCTCCTTCGGAAATGTACGTGCGATGGAAGTGCAGGCGCTCGACGATCGGGGCGTCGGAGAACGCGAACAGGTCGAACTCGGACTCGGCCTCGATCGACCACTCCGTCCAGGACGGGACGACGATCATGTCGCCCGTGCCGACCTCACGGGTCTGGCCGCCGAGGACGAACCGCCCGGAACCGTCGAACACCTGGTAGACGGTGGACCCCACATCCCGGCGGGGGCGGGTGCGGGCGCCGGCGCGCAGGCGGTGGAACTCGGCGCGGATCGTGGGCATCACGTCGCCGCCGGTGGTCGGGTTGGTGTAGCGGACCGCGGCGTGACCGGGTTCGGTGGTCGCCGCGTAGCCCTCGTCCTCGAGTGCCAACTGCTCACGCAGCGCGGCGTCGGTGTGCTCCCACCGGTACGCCGCGATCGGCGAGGACGTCTTCGCGTCCAACCCGACCAGCGGTCGCAGCCCCGGATGCGCCCACAACCGCTCCGACCGCGACACCTCCGGGGTGGAGTCGTCGGTGACGTTCTCCGACCCGAACTCGAAGAACCCGGTATCGGTGTAGTGCACGAACGGGATGTCCAGGCCGTCGATCCAGGCCATCGGCTGATCGGTCTCGTTGTGATGGCCGTGGAAATGCCAGCCCGGGGTCAGCAGGAAATCGCCGCGGCGCATCGCCACCGGATCACCGTTGACGACCGTCCACACCCCCTCTCCCTCGACGACGAACCGGAACGCGTTCTGCGCGTGCCGGTGCTCCGGCGCCACCTCCTTCGGGCCCAGGTACTGGATCGCCGCCCACAGTGTCGGCGTCGCATAGGGGACGCCGCCGAGGCCGGGGTTGGCGAGGGCGATCGCCCGGCGTTCCCCACCGCGGCCGACCGGGACGAGGTCCCCGGCGCGCTGCGCCAGCGGATACAGCGTCGACCACTTCCACACGAACGGCACCGCCCTCGACGCGGGCGTCATCGGCATCAGATCGCCGAGTTGGGTCCACAACGGATTGAGGTGTTCGCTCTCGAAGTCCCGGTACAGCTGGTTGAGGGGCGCGTCGTCGATGTGCGGTTCGGTGGCGGTCATGTCGTAAACGCTAGGAGGGCGACGGCCGCCGCGGGGAGAAGATTCTTCTGTGCAGAACTGATTCAGGGTTCGAGGTCGGCGATGTCGACCTCGAGTTCGCGGATCGCGTTCTTCATCTGCGACACCAGCGGTCCCTGCGAGTGCTGCCGGAACCGGGTGATCGGCACGGCCACGGTCAACGCGCCCACCGCTGTCCGCGCGCGGTTCCGGATCGCGACGCCGAACGCCGCGACGCCCTCCTCGGTCTGCTGCACGTTGAGCGCGAACCCGACGGCACGGGCAGCCGCGAGTTCTTTCCGGAACTGCTCGAACTCCTCCGCGGGAAGCCGCCGATCGCCCCACTCCCGGTCGTCGTCGGCAAGGTCCGCAGGCCGCAGGTACAGCTGTTCGAGGATCTCCGGAGGCAGTTCCGCGAGGAGGATCCGGCCACCGGCGGTGAGCTCGGCATCCAGCACCTGACCTTGCCGATCCCCGACACGAAGCATGCCCGTCGATTCCGCTGACCACAGGAACCGGGCCTGGGTGCCGACCCGGATCACGAGGTTCACGGTCTCGCCGCACAGGATGGCCAGCGCTTCCATGTGCGGCCTGCAGAGGTCGGTGAATTCGCGGGTCCACCCGCGTTGCGCGGGACCGGCCCCCATCGCGGACCCGGGGTGATACATGCGCTTCTCGTCCTGCACGGCAAATCCGCGGTACACCAGCATCGCCAGCAACCGGTGCGCGGTGGACGGCGCGATGCCGAGTTCCTGGGCGGCGTCCTTGAGCCGCAAACCGCCGACGTCGCGCAGCATCTGCAGCAGGCGCAGCGCGTTGTCGACGGACTCCAACATGTACGTCGGCTTCTCGATCGTTCGCTTTTTCTGCACAGCAGAACTCTATTGCAGGAGGGCTGTGCGCCGCATCACCCTCGATTCATGCCCCTTACCGCCACCTCCGTAGCGCCACCGGTCAATCGCGTCGGCCTGGACCGCAGGGCCACGATCGCCGTCGTCGTCTGCTGGCTCTTCGTGGTCTTCGACGGCTACGACCTCATCGTCTACGGCAACGTCATCCCGAGCCTGCAGAAGGAATGGGGCATCAGCGCGGCCACCGCCGGCACTCTCGGCAGCCTCGCGTTCCTGGGAATGATGATCGGCGCCGTGCTCGCGGGCCGCCTCTCCGACGTCGTGGGACGCAAGAACGCGGTGATCGGATGCGCCGTCGTCCTGTCCGTGTTCACCGCGCTGTGCGCGCTGGCGACCGGGCCGGTGATGTTCGGCGGGCTGCGCCTGATCGCGGGCCTCGGCCTGGGCGGCCTCGTCCCCACCTCCAATGCGCTTGCCGCGGAGTTGGTCCCCGCGAAGTGGCGTGCCGCGGTCGCCACGATGATGATGTCCGGGGTGCCGATCGGCGGTTCGGTGGCCGCACTGCTCGGGATTCCCGTCATCCCGCACTGGGGATGGCAGCCGATGTTCCTGTTCGCTCTGATCCCGCTCGTCGCGCTCGTCCCCCTCGCGTGGAAGACACTGCCCGACCACACTGCCGCGGTGACGTCGACGGAGGTGCGGCCGGCAACGGGCTTCAGCGCACTGCTCGGCACCCGGTTCCGTTCCGTCAGCATCATGTTCTCGCTCGCCACGGTGGTGACCCTGCTCGCCTGGTACGGCCTCGGTACGTGGCTGCCCAAGCTCATGCAGGGCGAGGGCACCGACCTCGGCAGTGCGCTCACGTTCGCCCTGGCGCTGAATCTGGGTGCGGTGGCCGGATCATTCGTGACCGCGTGGGGCGGCGTCCGGTTCGGCACGATCCCCACCAGCATCGTCGCCGCACTTCTCGCGGGCCTCGCCCTGCTGGCGTTGCTCGCGAATCCGCCGATCGCGCTGGTCTACGTCATCTTCGTTCTCGCCGGCGTCGGGACGCACGGAACCCAGTGCCTGATCATCGCCGCGGTCGCGTCCTACTACCCCGATTATCTGCGGGGCACGGCCCTCGGATGGGCGTTGGGCGTCGGCCGGATCGGTGCAGTCGCCGCACCGCAGATCGGTGGCTGGCTGCTCGCCGCGGGCCTCGGTGCCGATTCGAACTTCGTCCTCTTCGGCGTCAGCGCCCTCGTCGCCGCAGTGCTGCTCACCGTGATCTGGCGCCGCTTCCCCTCCCCCACGTGAGTGCCGCCGTGTGCCCCGGCACGCATTGCCACTCACCTGCCCCGAACGCTCGAAACGAAGGAACTGTCATGTCGAACCTGCAGGACGCACGCATCATCATCGCCGGAGGCGGGATCGGCGGCGCAGCCAACGCCCTGGCCCTGGCGCGGAAGGGCGCGAACGTCACCCTGTTCGAACGCGCCTCCGAGTTCGGTGAGGTCGGCGCCGGACTGCAGGTCGGACCGCACGGGGCCCGCATCCTCGATTCCTGGGGCGTGCTCGACGACGTTCTCTCCCGCGCCTTCCTGCCGAAGAACATCGTGTTCCGCGACGCGATCACCGCGGAGGTGCTCACCAAGATCGACCTCGGCGCCGAGTTCCGTGCCCGGTACGGCGGACCCTACTTCGTGACGCACCGCAGCGACCTGCACGCGACGCTCGTCGACGCGGCTCGCGCTGCGGGCGCCGAACTGCGCAACGGCATCACCGTCACCGACGTGGTCACCGACGGCGACAAGGTGCTCGTCACCGCCGACGACGGACACACGCACGAGGCCGACATCGCGCTCGGCATGGATGGTCTCAAATCCCGCCTGCGGGCGAAGATCTCGGACGACGAACCGGTGTCGTCCGGCTACGCGGCCTACCGGGGAACGACGCCCTATCAGGATGTGGAACTCGACGAGGACATCGAGGACGTGGTCGGCTACATCGGACCGCACTGCCATTTCATCCAGTACCCGCTGCGCGGCGGCGAGATGCTCAATCAGGTCGCGGTCTTCGAATCCCCCGGCTACCGGAGCGGCGTCGAGAACTGGGGCGGACCCGAGGAACTCGAGCAGGCGTATGTGCATTGCCACGAGAACGTCCGCCGCGGAATCGACTACCTGCGGAAGGACCGGTGGTGGCCGATGTACGACCGGGAGCCCATCGAGAACTGGGTCGACGGGCGGATGATCCTCCTCGGCGACGCCGCACACCCGCCGCTGCAGTACCTGGCCTCGGGAGCGGTAATGGCGATCGAGGACGCGAAATGCCTCGCCGACTATGCGGCCGAGGACTTCTCCGCCGGCGGCGGCAATTCCGCATGGCCGCAGATCCTGAAGGAGGTCAACACCGAACGCGCGCCGCGCTGCAACCGCATCCTCACCACCGGACGGATGTGGGGCGAGCTGTGGCACCTCGACGGCACCGCCCGCATCGCACGCAACGAATTGTTCCGCACCCGCGACACGTCGAGCTTCACGTACACCGACTGGCTGTGGGGTTATTCGTCCGATCGCGCGTCATAACCGCCTCCCCTCCGGAACGGTTGGGCACACTGGACGGGTGAGCCTGAACCTGGTGCAGACCCGAGTGTGGCGCGACGGAGAATGCGTGGGCAAGGATTTCCCACTCGCCGACGTGTCCGAACGGGTGCGGGACGAGGGCGCGCTTGTCTGGGTCGACCTGTGCGACCCCGACCACGAGTGTCTGATGGAGCTGGCGTCCGAATTCTCACTCGATCCGAACGCCATCGAGGATGCCGTCGCCCGGGGTGAGCGGCCGAAGGCGACGCGCTACTCGGGTCACGCGTTCGTGACCGCCTACGCCACCTGGTTCGACGCCGACGACATCGGCACACTCGGTGTGCTCGAATCGCGGCTGCGGATCAGCCGCGTGTCGGCGTTCGTGCTGTCCAATGCGATCGTCACGGTGCGTCGGGACGACCGATTCGACATGTCCGAGGTGGTGGAGCGCTGGGAGGACGATCCCGCCCTGCTCACACCGCGTTCCGGCGCCCTGGCACTCCTCCACGGACTTCTGGACGTCATCGTGGACGGGCAGTTCGAGACCATCCAAACGATCGACGACGCAATCGAAGCGCTCGAGGAAGTCCTCTTCGACGAGTCCGCCCGGACCCGCGACGTGCAGCGGCGCACGTACCGGCTGCGGAAGGAGCTGGTGCAACTGCGTCGCGTCGTACTGCCCATGCGGGAGGTGGTGGGCGCGATCATGCGGGGACGAGCCGAATCCGGACACGAACAGTCGCCAGTTCTCGACAGCCTGTACACCGACCTGTACGACCACGTGACGCGGGCCGCCGAGTGGACGGAGTCGTTGCGCGACATGGTGGTGACCGTCTTCGAGACGAATCTGTCTCTCCAGGACGCCCGGCTCAACACCGTCATGAAGAAGCTCACCGGGTGGGCGGCGATCATCGCCGTTCCCACGGCGGTGACCGGGTGGTTCGGTCAGAACGTCGCGTTTCCCGGAGTCGGGCAGCTGTCGGGGATGATCGCCAGCACCGTCGTGATCGTCACGTCGGCGAGCCTGCTCTACGTCCTCTTCCGCCGACGCGACTGGATCTGACGGGACTAGATCTCGCTCGGCTGCGACACGGACAGCAGGACGCGCAAGTGGTCGGTGACCACTTGCGCGGAGATGGTGGGGTCGATGGCGCGCTGAATGCCCAGCCCGACACCGAGGCTGAGGATGCTGCCCGCCGCTTCCTCAGCCGGCACCGGCAGGACGACACCGAGCGAGTCGGTGAACGACTTCAGCAGCGTGACCGTGAGTTGCCGGGCGACGCCGAGGGTGGCGGTGAGCGCGTCGCGGAGTTCGGGATCGTGACGGGACAGGACGATCAGCTCGAATTCCAGCATGGTCCATCCGACGTCGCCGAGCGTCTTCTCCGCCCACGTCTGAAATGCCGCGAGTCGCTCCTCCGTCGTGTCGCCGCCGCCGAGCGCCTCCGCGATCTCCTGCCCCTTGGTGGCGTGGATGAGCCCGAGCACTTCGAGGCACAGTTCTTTCTTGTTCTTGAAGTTGGAGTACACCGCGCCTTTGGAGTACCCGGCCTCGTCGGCCACCTTCTCGAGTGACGTGGCTGCGTAGCCGTCGGCCAGGAAGAGGTCGCGTGCGGTGGCGACGAGATGCGCCCTCGTCTGCGCCTGACTCTCCGACCTGGTCATTCGCGCCATGTTCACCCTTTCGTCGGAGGCCTTCAGAGAATATTCTACTTTTCATATACCGCCGGTATCTGGTTTCTGCTAGATTCTGTATATGACTTCGAGTGACAGACAACCCAGCCGCGGGGTGGTGATCGGGTGCGGTGGCACCCTCGGCGCAGCGTGGACGGTGGCGGCGCTCGTCGCCGTGAGCGACGCGCTGGGCTGGGACCCGCGCGATGCCGACGTTCTCATGGGCACGTCCGCGGGCGCCGAACTCGTCACCATGCTGGGCGGCGGGGTGGACGTCGACGAACTGCTCGCGATGCAGCTCGGTGGGGCCACCCATCCGGCGCTCGACGGTCACCTCGCCGCCGCACCCGGACGGTTTCCGCCGCTCCCGATGCCGGGACTCGGCTCGCCCGGCCTGCTGCGGCGCGGACTCCCTCCCGTCACCGCCGCGAGCGGACTCCTCCCCCGCGGACGCGGCGAGGCAGCCTGGCTCGATCGGCTTGCAGGGCGGTTCACCGTCGACTCCGGCTGGGTTCGCCACCCGGCGACGTGGCTGGTGAGCATGGACTATGCCACGGGAGAGCGCGTCGCATTCGGGTCACCCGGTGCGCCCACCGCGACTCTGTCGGAGGCGCTGCGGGCGTCGTGGGCAATTCCCGGCTGGTATCCCCCCGTTCCGATCGGCGGCCGCCGATTCGTCGACGGCGGTGCGGCGTCCACCGCATCCGCCGACCTGGCGCTGCCCCTCGAACTCGACGAGGTGATCGTGCTGGCACCCATGGCGTCGACGGGCCGCGTGCCCGGGCGTGGCGCGGCCCGCGTCGAGCGCCTGATGCTGCGGAACTGGATGAGCGCCGGACTCGACGCCGAACTGGCGAAGCTGGAGGCGGCCCGCACCCGGGTGATACGGCTCGACGCCACCGCCGAGGATCTCGCCGTCATGGGTCCGAACTTCATGGACGGCAGGCGCCGCCTCGCCACCCTCGAACATTCTCTCGTCAGCACCCGAGCCCAGCTCGCGAACGGAGTACGCGCATGAAGCACTACGACATTCTCATCGTCGGCGCCGGGATCTCCGGCATCGGGGCCGCAATTCGACTGAAGCAGAGCGGAATCGACAACTTCGCCATCCTCGAGAAGGGTGACGCACTGGGCGGCACCTGGCGCGACAACACCTACCCGGGCTGCGCGTGCGACGTCCCCTCTGCCCTGTACTCCTACTCGTTCGCACCGAACCAGGAGTGGTCGCGGTTGTTCGCCGGACAGGAGGAGATCCGCCGCTACATCGAGCGCACCGCCGCCGAACACGGAGTCCCCGAACACGTGAAGTTCGGCACCGAGATGCAGCGCGCCCAGTGGAGCGAGCGCAGCAGACGGTGGTCGGTGGACACATCCGGCGGCACGTTCACCGCGGACGCCGTCGTGGCTGCCGCCGGACCGTGGAACGAACCGCTCGTGCCCGACGTCCCCGGACTCGACACCTTCACCGGTGAGGTCTTCCACTCGTCCCGCTGGAACCACTCGTACGACCTCACCGGTAAGCGCGTCGCCGTCGTCGGAACCGGCGCGTCGGCGGTGCAATTCGTCCCCGCCATCGCGCCGAAGGTCGAGGCCCTGCACGTCTACCAGCGCACCGCGCAGTGGGTGCTGCCGAAACCCGATCACACCCTGCCGGGCATCGAGCGCGCGATCCTGCGCCGCGTGCCGGGTGCGATCCGGGCGCTGCGACGCATCGAGTACACGATCATGGAGTCGCTCGGGCTCGGATTCCGGCACCCGTGGATCCTGCGGGTGATCCAGCAGATCGGCAAGGCACAGCTGCGCGCGCAGGTTAGAGATCCGCAGCTCCGCAAGGCATTGACACCCGACTACACCCTCGGATGCAAACGCCTGCTCCTCTCGAACACCTACTACCCCGCCCTCACGCGTCCCCACGTCGAGGTGCATGCCAACGCGGTGCAGTCGGTGCGCGGGAACGTCGTGGTGGGCAGTGACGGCGCCGAACGGGAAGTGGACGCCATCATCTTCGGCACCGGCTTCCACATCCTCGACATGCCTATCGGTTCCAAGGTCTTCGACGGCGAGGGTCGCAGCCTCGACGATCACTGGAAGGGCAGCCCGCAGGCCTACCTCGGCACGACCGTCGCGGGTTTCCCCAACGCGTTCGTGCTCCTCGGGCCCGCTCTCGGCACCGGACACACCTCGGCGTTCATGATCCTCGAGGCGCAACTCGAGTACCTGATCCAGGCCGTCACGCAGGCCCGGAGCAACGGCTGGACCCGGATGGAACCCCGACGCGAGGTGCAGGACGCGTTCAACGCCCAGGTCCAGGAGGCCCTGGCCACCACCGTGTACAACGCCGGTGGCTGCCAGAGCTACTTCCTCGACGTCAACGGCCGCAACAGCTTCAACTGGCCGTGGTCGACCGACCGGATGCGGCGGCGGCTCGGCCGGTTCGACGAGGCGGCGTACGAGGTGTCGTGCGAGCCGGCGGTTACAGCGACTTCGCGATGATTCCCTTCATCACCTCGTTGGCGCCCGCGTAGATCTTCTGGACGCGGGCATCCTCGTACATGCGGGCGATCAGGTACTCACGCATGTACCCGTACCCACCGTGCAACTGCACGCATCGGTCGATCACCGCGCACTGCTGCTCGGTCAGCCAGTACTTGACCATCGCCGCCTCCGACGGGTCCAGCTCACCGCGCAGATGCGCCTCGATGCAATGGTCGAGGAACACCGCACACGTGCGGGCGATCGTCTGGCACTCGGCCAGCTCGAACGCCGTGTTCTGGAACTCGAACAGGCTGTGCCCGAACGCCTGCCGCGACTTCGTATACGCAACGGTGTCCTCCACCGCACGAGTCATCGCACCGGACGCCTGCGCACCGATGATCAACCGCTCCTGCACCAACTGCGCCATCAGCTGCCCGAAACCCTGCCCCTCCTCACCGAGCAGATTCGACACCGGCACCCGCACATCGGTGAACGACAACTCCGACGTGTCGGCCCCGTGCTGACCGACCTTGTCCAGGACCCGACCGACGGCGAACCCGGGGCAGTCCCGCAGATCGACGATCAGCAGCGCCACCCCCTTCGCGCCGGCCTTCGGATCGGTCTTGACCGCCAGCACGATCACGTCCGCGGACGCGCCGTTGGTGATGAACGTCTTCGACCCGTTGACCACGTAGTCGTCACCGTCCCGGATCGCGGTGGTCTTGATCGCCTTGAGATCCGAGCCGGCCCCGGGCTCGGTCATGCCGATGGCACCGAGGATCTCCCCGGTCGCCATCCCCGGCAGCCAGGTCTTCTTCTGCTCCTCGGTGCCGTACTCGAGGATGTAGTGCGCGACGATGCCGGAGTGCACCGAGATGCCGAGCGCGAGGTCGCCGGCATAGCCCTGGGCCTCGAACACGGCGAGGTCGTGGGCGAACGTGCCCCCACCGCCGCCGTACTCCTCCGGGATCGAGCAGCACAGCAACCCCAACTTGCCCGCCTCGATCCACACCGCACGGTCGATGCGATGCTGGGCATCCCACTTCTCGTTGTGCGCGACCACCTCACGTTCGAAGAACCCGAGTGCGAGCTCCGAAAGGGCCTTCACCTCGTCGTCGTGCCACGACGGAATGTGCTTCTTCATCGCTCGCCCCGGTCTCTCAGATGCGCCGGAAGAGTGCGGCGAGGGCCTGGCCGCCGCCGATGCACATGGTGACGATGCCGAGTTCGAGGTCGCGGCGCACCAGATCCTTCGCCAGACGCAGGCTCAGGATGGCGCCGGTCGCGCCGACCGGGTGACCCAGAGCGATCGCCCCACCGTACGGGTTGGTCTTCTCCGGGCTCAGCTTCGTGTCCCGGATCACCGCGACCGCCTGCGACGCGAACGCCTCGTTCAGCTCGATCACGTCGATGTCGCCGGGGGTGGTGCCGGTCTGCTCGAACAGATTCTGCAGCGCCAGCACGGGGGCGTACCCCATCAGCGCCGGGTCCATCGCCGCGGTCGCGACGGCCTCGAGGGTGACCAGCCCGGTCAGGCCCTTCTCCTGCGCGGCCGACGCCGTGGCCAGCACCAGCGCCGCGGCGCCGTCGTTGATACCGGACGCGTTACCCGCGGTCACCGAGCCGCCCTCCTCGAACGCCGGGCGCAGCTTCGCCAGGGTCTCGAGGGTGGTGTCGGGCTTGGGGTGCTCGTCGACCTCGACCGTCTTCGGGCGCCGTCCGCCGATCTCGACCGGGGTGATCTCCTCGGCGAACGCGGCCCTCGCCGCATCCGAGGCGGCGCGGCGCTGGGACTCGACCGCGAACTCGTCCTGCTGCTGCCTGCTGACGTCGTACTTGCGGGCCACGGCCTCGGCGGTGCGGCCCATGTGGACGCCACCGAACGGGTCGGTCAGGATCGCGACCGTGCCGTCGACGAGCTTACGGTCACCGAGCTTGTAACCGGAGCGGGCGGAGAAGTCGTAGAACGGCATCCGCGACATGCTCTCGTCGCCGCCGGCGAGGGCGAAGTCCACCCCACCCCAGCGCATCTGCTGCGCCGCCGACCACACCGCCTGCAGACCGGACCCGCACAGCCGGTTGACGGTGTACGCCGGCGTCTTCTCGGGCAGTCCCGCGGCCAGGGCGACGCGGCGGGCGTTGTAGGCGTCCGGTCCGACCTGACCGATGCAGCCCATCACCACCTCGTCGATGTCCTCACCGGACACCCCGGCACGGTCCAGGGCGGCCTTCGCGGCGGTGGCACCCAGTTCGTGGGCGGGCACGTCCTTGAACGCGCCACCGAAACTGCCGATCGGGGTCCTCGCGCCGTCGACAACCACGATCGGTTCGGGAGAATTCATGACGTGCCCTTCCGTCTCTCTACCAGTATGGGGAGATAGTAGGACTTCAAAGTACCCGGCGGTTCACCTGGGCGTCCGTACACCGTCCGATCAGGTTCCGCGAATCAGGTCGGCGCACTTCTCGGCCATCGTCATGACCGTGATGTTGGGATTGACGTAGGGCAGTTTCGGCATGGCGGACGCGTCCACCACCCGCAGATTGCGGACGCCCTTCACCCGCAATTCCGGGTCGAGGACGGCCATCGGGTCGCCGGCCGCACCCATGCGGGCGGTCCCAGCCGGGTGGTAGACGGTGTTGTGCGTCCGGTGCGCGTAGTCGATCAGTTCGTCGTCGGTGACCGCCTCCGGCCCGGGCGCCAGTTCCCGGGCAATCCAACTGTGGAGGGGTTCCTGCTCGGCGATGCGGCGCGCCAGCCGGAACCCGGCGAGCATCACGGCCTCGTCGTGGCCGTCGGGGTCGGTGAAATATCGCGGGTCCACCCGCGGACGGTCCCGGAAGTCGCGGGAGCGGAGCCGCACCGTTCCCCGGGACAGTCCCTGTGTGACGTTGGGGGTGAGGCAGAAACCGTTCTCCGTGGTCGGGTAGCCCCAGCGGAGAGTGTTCATGTCGAACGGCACGCTGCCGTAGTGCATCATCAGGTCCGGATGATTCAGCCCCTCGGTGGTGGTGGCGAACAGTCCGATCTCCCACCACTGCGTCGACGTCTCGACCATCGGCCGGGACGCGTCCCAGAACACCAGCCCCTCGACGTGATCGTCGAGATTCTGACCTACCCCCGGCGAGTCGACCCGAACCTGCACACCCATCTCCCGCAGGTGCACGGTGGGCCCGATCCCCGAGAGCATCAACAGTTTCGGCGTGTCGATGGCCCCGGCCGTGACGATCACCTCGCGGCGCGCCGAGACGGTGTCGTACCCGGACAGATCGGGCCGCTGGTAGCGCACGCCCGTCGCCGCCGTCGAATCGTCGATGAGGATCTCGCTGACCCAGCAGTCGGTGCGCACCTCTAGATTCGGGCGGGAACCGAGGATCGGATGCAGGTAGGCGTGCGACGTCGACATCCGGGTGCCGTCCTCGGACGCGTTGATCTGGAACCACCCCGCCCCGTCGAGGACGGTCGTGCCGCGGTTGAACTGCACCGTGGGCAACCCGGCCTTCGCCGCGGACTCGAGCAGGGCCACCCCGCACGGGTCGTTCGGCGGGACGTCGCGCAACCGCACCGGACCGTTGCGTCCGTGCTGTTCGCCGGGGGCGTCGTTGTTCTCCACCCGCGCCACCAGCGGCAGCACATCCTGCGCTCCCCAGCCGGTGGCACCCGCGGCCGCCCAGTCGTCGAGGGTCTCGGCGGGCGGCCAGAACGCGATGCACGAATTGTGGGAGGAACATCCACCGAGCACCTTGGCGCGGGCGTGCCGCATGAAGCTGTTGCCCTTCTCCTGCGGCTCGACCGGATAGTCCCAGTCGTATCCGGAGTCCAGCAGGTGCATCCACTGCGACAGGTCCAGGACGTTGCGGTCACCGACGTCCGACGGCCCGGCCTCGACGAGGCAGACGGTCACCGACGGGTCCTCGCTGAGCCGTGCGGCGAGGACGCACCCGGCGGTGCCGCCGCCGGCGATCACGTAGTCGAACACGGTGTCCGTCATGACAGTTCGCTCTCCGACGCCTCGTCCTTCGACGACGCCGCGTGCGAGGCCAGGCATCCGATGTGGTTGCGTCCCTTCACCGCATACCAGAGGAGACCCAACCCGAGAATGATGCCGATGTACACGAACGCACCCCACGTGTTGTACCAGGGCGTGCCGTACACCTCGGGGCGCGGCCACGCCAGATTGAGCGCCATCCCCACTCCCCACAGCACGGCGAAGATGTTCACCGGAAGCCCCCACCGGCCCATCGTGAAGTAGCCGCTCTCCGCGAGTTCCTTCGGTGGCCACTTCCCCTGCAGTCGCTTCTTCAGCAGCGGCCCGGTGACCATGAGGTACGCCAGGTAGATCATGATGATCGCGATCGACGTCAGCACCGTGAAGATCTGGGGCTGACCGATGTTGATGACGAGGATGAACGCCGACAGCACACCGATCACGATGGCGGGGACCACGGGCGTCTGATGCTTCGGGTTGACGTGGGCCAGTCGCTCCCCGAACGGCAGGGCGTTGTCGCGAGCCATCGCGAACGTGAGCCGGATGGCCGCGGCGTGCACCGCGAGCGAGCACACGGTGACGGCGATGACGATGCAGACGAGGAAGATCTTGCCGAGCGGACCCCACATCACCTGCTCGACGATGTACTGCAGGCCGCCCTCACTGCTGCCGATCAGGGGATCGTCGAGGTCGGGGGCCGCCATGATCGCGAACACCAGGATCGCCCCGCCGATCACGAACGACGCGAGGATCGCCCGCAGGATCGCCTTGGGCGCCGTCCGCCGGGGATCGACCGTTTCCTCACCGAGCGAACTCGCGGTGTCGAATCCGTACATCACGTACCCGGACGCGAGGGACGCCACGAGGAAGACGCTCAGATAGCCGCCGCTCGCCTCGGCACCGTAACCGTGGGTGGAGAAGAACACATCCGGTCCGCGGGTGATGTTGGCGGCGAGGATGATCGCGATGAGAACGGCTGCGATCAGCTCGACGAACACACCCGTGCTGTTGATGAGCGCCATCAGCTTGACTCCGAATGCGTTGACCGTCGTGGTGAACGCGATCATGACGGTGCCGAGAATGACGGCGTTGGTCGCGAAGTCGTATTCGCCGGTGCCGTCGCCGATGATCTGGAAGCCGCTCCACAGCCTCGGCAGGTTGAGCTGCAGCGCGAGCACGACGGCGGACAGGGTGACGATCGAAGCCGTGAGCATCAGCCAGCCCGACGACCACCCCACGATCCTGCTGCCGAGCAGCTTCGCCCAGTTGTAGACCGAACCGGCGACGGGATATTTGGCCGCGAGTTCCATGAAGCACAGGGCGACGGCCATCTGCCCGACGAACACCATCGGCCACGACCACAGGTACGCGGGCCCCGCCGTGCCGAATCCGAAGTAGAACAACTGGAAGGTGCCGGTGAGAATCGAGATGTAACTGACTCCCGCGGCGAAACTGGCGAATTTGCCGAGGCTGCGGTCCAGTTCCTCCTTGTACCCCAGCTCGCCGAGTCCGCTGTCCCCCGGCGCGCCTCCGTCACCCACTGCTCCGTGCCGAGTAGCCATGGTTCTCTCGCCTCTCCGTGCGCCGACCTAGCCGTTGTCGAACCACCCCGCCGCCGTGGGCGAGGTGTTGTGCCAGATGTGTTTGGTCTCCTGATACTCCGCCAAACCGGCGGGTCCGAGTTCGCGCCCGTTGCCCGACATCTTGAAACCGCCCCACTCGGCGGCCGCGGTGTAATAGCCGAAGTCGTTGAGCCACACGGTGCCGTGCCGCAGACCGCGCACCATCCGCTCGCCCCGCGCGCTGTCGGCGGTCCGGACGCCGGCGGCGAGACCGTACTCGGTGTCGTTGCCGAGGCGCAGCGCCTCCTCCTCGGTGGTGAACCGCTCGACGGTGAGGATCGGACCGAACGTCTCCTCCTGCACGAGGCGCATGGTGCGGTCGCAGTGGTCGAAGATGGTGGGAAGGTAGTAACTCCCCTTCGCCAATGCGGGATCCGAGGGCCGCGCCCCTCCCGTCACCAACTGGGCGCCTTCGGACAGCCCGAGCGCGACGTACCGTTCGACCTTCTCCCGGTGCGCTTCGGAAACCAACGGGCCGGTTCGGCTCGCGGGATCGAGACCGTTGCCCATGCGGATCTTCTCGGCGCGTGCGGCGAGCGCGGCGACGAACCGGTCGGCGATGGATTCCTCGATGATGAGCCGGGTTCCCGCGGAGCACACCTGACCGGAGTGCAGGAACACCCCTGTCAGCACCTGGTCCACCGAATCTTCGCCGTCCGCGTCGGCGAAGACGATGTGCGGATTCTTTCCGCCGAGTTCCACCGCCACCTTGGTGACGTTCTTCGCCGCGGTCTCGAGGATGACGCGTCCGGTGGCCAGCCCGCCGGTGAACGAGACGAAATCGACGTCGGAGGTTCCCGTGAGCGCGGCACCCAGCACCGCGCCGCTGCCCTGCACCAGGTTCACCACTCCGGCGGGAGCACCGGCCTCGACGATCAGCTCGACGAACGCGATGGTGCTGAGCGGGGTCACCTCGCTCGGCTTGAGGACCATCGTGCAGCCGGCGGCCAGCGCGGGCGCCACCTTCCACGAGATCTGCAGCAGCGGATAGTTCCACGGGGCAATGAGCACGCAGACGCCGATCGGTTCGCGCACCACCCGGCTGATCACGTCGGGTCGGCCGACGTCCACCAGGCGGTCCGCCTCGACCGCCGCGAGGTTCGCGTAGTACCGGAACACCGACGCCACGTCGTCGATGTCGATCCGGCTCTCCTCCAACGTCTTTCCGGTGTCGAGTGTCTCGATCCGCGCGAGCGTCTCCTTGTCGCGCTCGAGCAGATCGGCGATCCTCGCGACCAGTGCCGCGCGCTCGGCGACGGGGGTGCGGGGCCACGTCCCCTCGTCGAAGGCCGCACGGGCCGCGGCGACCGCACGGGTGGCGTCGTCCGGAGAGGCCTCGTCGACGGTGGC
This sequence comes from Rhodococcus jostii NBRC 16295, assembly GCF_001894825.1. Taxonomy (GTDB): domain Bacteria; phylum Actinomycetota; class Actinomycetes; order Mycobacteriales; family Mycobacteriaceae; genus Rhodococcus_F; species Rhodococcus_F jostii. The sequence continues at coordinate 20,900 of NZ_BCWY01000095.1, forward strand.
GACCACCGATCCGTCGGCCGGATTGATGCAGTCCCGGGTCTCGCCGGAGCTGGAGCGGACCCACTGCCCGTCGATGAACAGGCCCGTGTTCAAGAGGTCATCGATCGACTGGTCCTGCATCACTCAACTCCGTGGCTCGCCGGAACGCATGCACCCCCTTCACGGTATGCCAGTGGAGTCGTGGTGGGCTGGGTTCGCTCACACATGTCCGATTCCGGGCAATCCTCGAAAACAGGTCGTTCGGTAGCCGGACGCACGTTCGCTCCGCGGCTGCGATAGCGTGGTCAGCCGAACTCTTCGCACACTCCGCACAACGCACACCAAGAAACCGCACACCAAGAACGGAGCACCCGTGGTCGCGATCGGCACGTCGGATCTGGACATCTTTCCCCTGGCCCTCGGCGGTAACACCTTCGGCTGGACCAGTGACGAATCGACGTCGTTCGAGATCCTCGACGCCTTCGCCGCGGGCGGCGGCAACTTCGTCGACACCGCCGACTCGTACTCGGCGTTCGCCGAAGGGAACTCCGGCAGCGAGTCCGAGACCGTTCTCGGCAACTGGATGGCGTCGCGCGGGAACCGCGACCACGTGGTGATCGCCACCAAGGTCAGCCAGCACCCGGAGTTCAAGGGCCTGGCCCCTGCCAACGTCCGGGCCGCGGCCGAGGCGTCCCTGAAGCGGCTGCAGACCGACCACATCGACGTGTACTACGCCCACTTCGACGACGCCGAGACCCCTCTCGTCGACACGCTCGGCGCCTTCGACGAACTGGTCCGCGACGGCGTCGTCCGCTACGTCGCCATCTCCAACTACTCGCCCGAGCGCATCCGGGAATGGCTGTCCCTCACCGCCGAGAACGGGTTCGCGGCCCCGATCGCGCTGCAGCCGCACTACAACCTCGTGCACCGGAACGACTACGAACCCGAGGTCGCCGCGATCGCCACCGAGAACAACCTCGGCGTCTTCCCGTACTACTCCCTGGCCGCGGGCTTCCTCGCAGGCAAGTACCGCACCCAGGCCGACCTGGACGGGCAACCCCGTCAGCGGATGGCGACCCGCTACTTCTCCGAATCCGGCCTCGCCGTCGTCGACGCCCTGGCCGAGATCTCCGCCGCACACTCGGCGGAGATCTCCACCATCGCGCTCGCCTGGCTCCTCACCCGCCCCGGCATCACCGCGCCGATCGCCAGCGCGAGCCGCCTCGAGCAACTGCCCGCCCTGCTCGACGCCCCGACGGTGACGCTGACCGCGTCCGAGATCAACCAGCTCACGACGCTCTCGGACGCGATCGGCACCTGACCCGGAGTTCGACTCAGCTCAGCAGCTTGCCCCGGAGCCGGTCGATGGTCGCCGGGCTCAGGCCGAGCCCCTCGGTCAGGTAGCGGTCGACCGTGCCGTACCGCTCGGTGAGGCGCCCCAGCCCGGCCTCGAGGTAGCTCCGGTCGACGCCCAGCAGCGGCTGGTAGATCTTCGCCACCGCCTCACCGCGGCTGGCGGCGATCTGGTCGTACGTGATCTTCATCGACCCCGCGGTGTAGTCGTTGGTGAGCAGGTAGTCGTCGAAAATGGTGTCCTGCGAGACGCCCGCGATGGAGAGCAGCAATGCGGACGCCCAGCCGGTGCGGTCCTTGCCCGCCGTGCAGTGGAAGACCTGCGGTCCGTCGGTGTCGGCCAGCGAGGTCAGGAGTTGCGAGAACCCTGCCCGGGTGGCCGCGTCGTCGACGAAGCTGCGGTTCATCTGCTGCATGAATGCGACGGCGTCGGCCGGCGACTTCAATTGCGCGACCGCGGCACCCAGGTCGCCCGACAGGATGGGGATGCCGAGGTACCGCGGACCGGCCGGGAGCCGGTCGGGTTTCGCCGCCACCTCTTCGACGGTGCGCACGTCGTACACCGCGGTCAGACCGAGACCGGTGAGGACGGCGAGATCCTGATCGTTCGGCACGAGCGCGTTCGAACGGTAGAAGGCCCCCCGCGTCACGTGTCCGCCACGGGCGGTGACGTACCCCCGCCCCGTTCCCCCGACGTCGCGGAAGTTGTCGACCGACCCGAGGCGCGGAGTCTCGACGACCGGGCCCGCGCTCCCGAAGTCGGAAGATCCGAATCCGGGCAGAGTGATTCCGGGCAGCGACAGCGGGTCCGCCGAAGCGAGCGCCGGCGTGCCGAAACCCGCGAACAGGACACTGCCGGTGATCAGCACCGCGGCGGTGGACGTGACACGACGAGACATGGAAGAAGCCTTTCGATGGGCTGTCGAGGAGTTCCGCCCGTCCGGCATGTCCGGAACGTCAGCGGGTAATCCACATCACAGTGGTCGGACGTTTCCCGTGGCTACGAGTTGTTCCGATCACCGGGAGAACCCGTTTCCCGGCGGCGGCGCCCACAGCAGACTCGGGCCGTCGGCAGCCGACGTGCCCGACGAACGTGACTCTTTGACGACGAGGATGTGAGCTGAGATGACCGAGACCGCACAGCAACTGGCGGGGAAGGTTGTGATCGTGACCGGGGCGGCGCGGGGGCTCGGCGCGGCATTCGCCCAGCGCATCGTCGACGAGGGCGGCAGCGTCGTGGTCGGCGACGTTCTCGACGACGGCGGCCGCGCGACCGTCGCTCAGCTCGGTGACCGGGCGCGATACAGCCACCTCGACGTCACCGACCCGCAGCAGTGGCAGGCCGCGGTCGACGTGGCGACGAACGAGTTCGGACGCGTCGACGGCCTCGTCAACAACGCCGGCATCTCCACCGGCCAGTACATCGAGCACGAACCGCTCGACCATTTCCGAACGGTCCTCGACATCAACCTGACCGGCGTGTTCAACGGCCTGCAGGCCGTGATCGCCCCCATGCGCGCCGCCGGCGGCGGATCGATCGTCAACATCTCCTCGGCTGCCGGACTGATGGGCCTCGCGCTGACCGCCGGCTACGGCGCATCGAAGTGGGGCGTGCGCGGGCTCACGAAGATCGCCGCGGTGGAACTGGGCACCGACCGGATCCGCGTCAATTCCGTCCACCCCGGAATGACGTACACCCCGATGACCGCGGGCCTCGGAATCCAGGAGGGCGAGGGCAACTACCCCAACACCCCCATGGCCCGTGTCGGAGTGCCCGAAGAAATCGCCGGCGCCGTCGGCTTCCTGCTGTCCGACGCGTCCACCTACGTGACGGGCGCGGAACTGGCCGTCGACGGCGGATGGACCGCCGGACCCACCGTGAAATACGTGATGGGCCAATGACATCGAATACGGAACCACACGAGGAGTACAGACGATGAATCGATTCGACAACCGGCGGATCCTGGTGACCGGCGCCGCGTCGGGGATCGGCCAGGCCACCGCACTCCGCCTGCTCGCGGAAGGCGGCACCGTCGTGGCAGCCGACGTCTCCGAGGACGGCCTGGCGAAGACGGCGGAACTGGCCGACGCCGCGGGCACCGCGGGACGCCTCACCGTCGCGGGCATCGACATCGGAGACGAGAAATCCGTCGTCGACGGTGTGAGCTCCAGCGTCGAGAAGCTGGGCGGACTGGACGTGCTCGTCAACGCCGCGGGCATCCTCCGCGCCTCGCACACCCACGAGACGTCGCTGGACCTGTGGAACCAGGTGATCGGGATCAACCTCACCGGCACGTTCCTCATGGTCCGCGAATGCCTGCCCGCACTGCTGCGCAACGAGCAGAGCGTCGTCGTGAACTTCAGTTCCACGTCCGCCGCGTTCGCGCACCCGTACATGGCCGCGTACGCCGCGAGCAAGGGCGCCATCCAGTCGTTCACCCACGCACTGGCACTCGAATACGGCAAGCAGGGCCTGCGCGCCGTCGGCGTCGCCCCCGGCAGCATCAAGACCGGAATCACCGACGCCACATCGGGTTACGTTCCCGCCGACGCCGATTGGAGCCTGTTCTCCAAACTCTCCCCCATCCTCCCCACCACCCTGGAATCCGGTGGCGCGGCCATGGGCGGACCCGAACAGGTCGCCGGGGTGGTGGCCATGCTCGCCTCCGACGACGGCGCCTTCGTCACCGGAACCGAGATCCGCATCGACGGCGGAACCCACGCCTGAGCGGTACACCCTTGCGCGTGCGACGACGTAGGTTGGAGGCATGAGCGTCTACATAGATCTCGTACTTCCTGCCACTGACGTGGCTGGCGTTGGAGATGTATGTACTTCACGGCTACCCGTAACACCCTGCGGTGTTGCGGGTTTTACCGTGTCCCACACCGACGCTTGGGGCGCAGGAACAATCCTTGTCTGGTTCACCCCCACCCGGGGTGTCGCGGCGGGTGCACTGCGACGGACACGGCGATGCCGCGGCCTGCGCGGAGTTGGACACATCTTGTCGCGGCATCGGCGCACCGGCGCATGCTCGATCACCCGGATCTGCGGACTCCGGCCGCGCTTCCGAACGGCTTTTCCGCGTCCCAGCAATGCTCGTTTGGCCAGGTTCACGGCCGCCACATGGTCACGGTTTCCGCCGATTTTGCACTGCTCACACCATGCCCGGTGGTAACCGCCGGGGCGGGAGAGCGGTTCGTTGCAGCCCGGACACTGTGCGGACGATCCGCGCGCCGGTACGGACACCACCGTCACACCGACACCGGCGGCAGTGTGCGTGAGAGCGTCGACGGCCTTGCGGCGGGCCGATTGCGCGGCCCGATTGTTGTTGACCCGCCCGTGCCCGCGGGTTTCGAGGGTGGTGAGGTCTTCCACCGCGATCACCGTCGCCCCCGCCGCGGCAGCGAAGTCGGTAACCTGGCAGCCGAAGTGAAACGCCATTTCCCGGTTGATCTTTGCCCGTTTGACGCCGACAGCGGTGCGGTGCTCGTCGAGGACGGCGATCTTCGCCTCCAACCCCGCGCGGACCTCGGGGGGTGCGGTCGCGGCGAGCCGGCGCAGGCGAGCAGCCTTGGCGTGCAGCAGCTGCCCCTCGGTTTGCAGGCGGGCCAGCTTGATCCCGAGACCTCGGTCGTCGTACGTGAAACCCCGATAGTCCGACACCACACCCTCCGGGGTGTGTGTGGCGACGGCGGCCACACCGAGTGTGGACGGAGACCAGTCCACACCCACCGCCGTCGTTCCCGAGGTCAGATCAGCGGCCGGGACCGCCTCGGTGGCGGCGCACCGCAACAGCAGACCTCGGTGGTCGAGATGAAGGGTCGGGAGATGCCACTCGCTGATCGGCCGCCGGTGCAGGTGCGGTGGGATCGCGGCGGTCAACCGGACTCGTCGCCACTGCGCGCGGCTTGTCGGGGCGGCGGTGGTGGGCAGTTTGACGGTCAACGTCATGACGGCGTCTGTGACGGTGAGGTGGGAGAGTTGTCGATCCGCTGCGGAAAGCCGAGCCATCGCCGAGGTCTGGGGTGGTGCCTGCACGTCGGTGATCCGCAGCCGCGCGTCTGCCGAGTCGGCGGCGGCGCGTGCGCGCGCGGTGATCTGCCGCACCACGCCCCGGGCGAATCCGGACGGCACGCACTCCGCAGCAGTAGTGGGTGCGGCGATGCGGCCGGTGGCCGGGGCGAACCGGGCCGACAGTGTGATGATCGCGGTGTCTCGGTGGGCCAGAGCCCGCAAGGTGCCGACTGCCTGCGCGGTCACCACCCGCGTGACACGCGACGGGACGTAGACACCGTCCGGGTAGTGCGGGGTCCAGCCGAGACGCGCAGCAGCGACGTGACCGTGCATCGGGAGTGTCCGGCCGTGGTTGTCACATCCGGCGGCCAGGACATCGAAGGTGGCCGGTTGCCACAGCCGCGACAGCAGGTGCGCTTCGGCGCCCGAGATCAGGTCGAGCAGCCATCCGACACGCACGTCGAGGTCGTCGAGCCCGATCGGCGTACCGGTCTCGTCATCGACAGCCAGGTAGGGGCGGGTGGTGAACGAGAACTGGCGCAGCGCAGTGAATCCGGCATCGGCCATCAGCTAGCCCACCCCCAACCGTGCCGCCGCATCACCGCATCGCCCGCAAGTCGACGTGGATTCCGCTTCGACCGCAATGGGTGGAAGCGGCCGGAAAATGAAGCGAGCAGTGCCATGACGTCATCCATCAGCTCCTCTACCAGCGACGTGTCCCCATGTTCACGCAGGACCTCGACCTTAACGCCGACCACCGACAGGTACCGCTCGATCCACGCCACCGGAGAACCGCGCCACGCCAACCGATCCCGCCACACCACTCGCACCACCCTGACGTGACCCTGGGCTGCGTCGTCGAGCATCCGATTCAGTCCCGCTCGGGTCTCTCCCGCAGACCTGAACCACGATCCTGGTAGACCCGGTACACGGTGCCGGTGGCACGCTCACGCAGCATCTTCTCCTGAACGGCGAGCGAGGATTCCCGGCCGGTCGAGCCGGACACCCGGCGGTACAACCCTTCCGCCCTGCCGGCCCGAACACTCTCCGGTGTGGGTCGACCCAGGTAGACGTCGCGATCCTCCCGATCGAAGACTCGCCGACCGGAACCTGTACGCCGAGACGGTAACCGGCCCTCCGACGCGGCCTTCCGGACCTCCACCACCGACATGTTCAGGCATGCCGCCGCCTCGCCGATCCGCATGATCCGACAGCAACAGGAAGGACTAGGAAGGACTAGGAAGTATTGGGGATTACGGTAACAGTTGAGAGCCTGCCCACCCCTGCCGCCGATCGCACCGCGCTCGTCACCGGAGCGTCGTCCGGGATCGGCGCGGCGATCAGCCGTGAACTCGCCCGCCGCGGTCACCAGGTCGTGCTCCTCGCTCGCCGGGCCGAGAAGTTGGAGGAACTGGCCACCGAACTGCGGGCCGCAGGCGGTCGCGCACACGTCCTGGGTGCCGATCTGTCCGACCGCTCCGCCCGCGCGACCCTGCTCGACCGCGTCGGCGAACTCGGACTCACCCTCGACATCCTGGTGAACAACGCCGGTCTGTCCACCCTCGGCCCGGTGGCCGCGTCCGATCCGCACGCCGAGATGAACATGATCGAGGTCGATGTGATGGCTGTCGCGGACCTCTGCAGCCGCGCCCTCCCCGGCATGGTGCACCGTCGCCGAGGAGCGATCCTCAACGTCGCCTCCACGGCCGCGTTCCAGCCTCTGCCCGGACAGGCCGCCTACGCCGCCTGCAAATCGTTCGTCCTCTCGTACACCGAGAGCCTCACGGGCGAACTGAAAGGCACCGGCGTCACGGCGACCGCCCTCTGCCCCGGCCCCGTCGACACCGGATTCGGCGAAACCGCCGGATTCGCGAAGGAAGACGCCGAAGCCGCGCTGCCCAGCTTCATGTGGGAAAGCCCCGAATCCGTGGCCAGGACCGGAGTCGACGGCCTCGACAAGGGGCACATGATCGCCATTCCCGGCCTAGCGAACAGGGCGGCCTCCGTGTTCGCCCACCTCGCGCCGAACAAGTTTCTCGTCCCCGTCCTGGCCAGCCGTCATCCCGGTTTGCGGACGTAGATATCGCTCGGGGCTTACTGTGGTCTGGTGGAAATGATCACTGCTACTCGCCGATTCGCACAGATCACCGCAACCGTCGCCGTCGCCGCGGCTGCCCTCCTGGGGAGCGCCGGGATCGCGGCAGCCGACGAGTGGCCCTCGATACCCACCGAGCCCAGCCCGCTCGCCCCGTTCGACAACCAGAACTTCCTCACCCCGACCGACCTCGACTACTGGAACCCGTTCGTCAGCGCCAACCGGCTCACCTCGCCGTTCGGCACCGCGAACCGCATCGTCTGCACCGGATTCCACGGCGTCCTGCTCGATTGCTGGCAAGCCGACCAGAACGGGCAACCCCACAAGCTCGTCAAATTGTCCATGGACTTCCCTGGATCCCTCGGCGCCACACTCCCCGGCGGAGGTCCCGGCCACTTCGTCTACCCGGGCTTCATCCCGGGTAGCTGACACGCGGCTACAACGGGTCGCCCTCGACCCGTCCTGCCGGAAGTCTGCGGCCGCAGATCATCAGCGCGAGATCTTCGCCCGCTCCGCGTAATTCGGCTCCCGACCCGTACGACCAGTCGAGATCCGTGGCCCGCAGGGCGCGCCCCTCGATGTCGATGCCGAAATTCGAGTGCCCACCACCCGCGGTGAGATCGTTGAGAACGACGCGAATCGTCTCCTCGGGTACACGGCGCGGCACTCCCAGCGGCACGGTGGCGTCGAGACCGTGAATCACCACGTGATTCAGCGCGCCGTGATAGCCGCCGCCCGGCGGCGTCCAGTGGCGCATGACGTCCGAGCGCACGTTGGCGACGAGTTCCGTCGTTGCCAGTTCGGCGTCATGCCCGGCGATCTCGTTCGACAGGCGGGTGAAGTCGAAGTCGCACTCACGCAGACGCGCCATGAACTCGTCCCCCGAGTAGCGCGCCGCCATGGTCAGATGCGCGACGACTTCCCGAATTCGCCACCCCTCGCACAGGGACGGCGTGTCCCACTCCGCCTCGGAGATCCCGTCGAGCAGATCGGCCAGTGCCGAGAACTCGTTCGCGACCGCACGTTGCAGATCAGCGTCATCGGTCATCGCAGTCAGCTCCCGCCACACTCGTTCGACGAAGATCCTCACGACCACCGTAGACCGAAAGCGCCGAGTATTGCCCCAGTCGAACATGATTGGTAGTGTCGAACACATATTCGAACGACCTTGGGGGAGGTTGGCTGTGAGGGCACCGGATCTGGAGGAGCTGTGGGCATTCACCGCGCGGCTGCGGTGTGTCGAGGCCGGTGGGGATGCGGGCTCGGGGATCGAGTGGCTCGATGCGATCGAGACCCTGAAGTCGGTGGGGTGCGCGGCGCAAGCGGTGATCACCGATGCCGTCGCGACGAGCATTCGTGCAGACCGCAGGGCTCGCGGGTTGCCGCGGGTGGAATGGTACCGCGGCATTGCCTCGCAGATTGCGTTGGCGCGCAGGGAATCCCCGAACCGCGGCGGGCGGCATCTGGGGTTCGCGCAGGCTCTGGTGCACGAGATGCCGCACACCCTGGACCTGCTGCGGTCGGGCCGGTTGAACGAATGGCGGGCCACGTTGTTGGTCCGCGAAACCGCCTGCTTATCGGCTGAGGATCGGCGGATCGTGGACCGCCGGTTGTGCTCGGACCCGGCCATTCTCGACGGGGTCGGCGACCAGGGACTGATCGCTCGCGCCAAGGCGTTGGCGGCCGAACTCGATGCCGCGGCCGTGGTGCGGCGACACAAGAAGGCGGTGTCCGAACGGCGGGTGACGACGCGGCCGGCGCCGGACTCGATGGCGTACCTCAGCGTGCTGATGCCGGTGGAGCAGGCGGTGTGCCTGCAGGCGACACTGGGGCGGGACGCGGACAGTCTCATCGCCACCGGGAACGGTGGTGGCAGGACGCGGAATCAGGTGATGGTGGACCTGCTGTTCGCACGCGGCACCGGAGCCGAAGTGGCCTCCGGTGTGCCGGTGGCCGTGAACCTGGTGCTGTCGGACGACACACTGCTCGCCGGTGGGAACGAGCCGGCGCAGTTGCAGGGGTACGGTCCCGTGCCGGCGGGGATCGCCAGACAGTGGGTGGCCGACGCGGTCGACGCCGAGGTCGGGGCAACGTTGCAGAGGCTGTACTCGTGCCCGCAGTCGGGAGCGCTGACGGCGATGGAATCGCGGTCCCGGACGTTCCCGAAGGGTCTGGCGAAGCTGATCGACCTCCGCGACCGGACGTGCCGGACTCCGTGGTGTGATGCGCCGATTCGCCATCACGATCACATCCGCTCACGCCGAGAATCCGGTGCCACGACGGCGGCCAACGGGTCCGGCCTGTGCGAGGCGTGCAACTATGCGAAGGAAGGCGACGGATGGACCGCCCGTCCGGTCACTCGTCCCGGCGGCCGGCATCTCATCGATCTCGGCACCCCGACCGGACATCACTACCGCGCCACGGCGCCGCCACTACCTACCCCGGCGCACCTGCGCGCGTCATGAGGTGGTGGCGGGAGCCTGGTCAGACCCGGCCGCAAAAACAGGCACCCCACCCCGCCGGATGGCCGGTTCCCAGATACGTGCGAAGACACGACTATGGACGGACCCAATCAGCTCTTCACACGCTAGAGGCATCCATGCTCGAAAACCCCGCCCCACCGCCGGCACAAACCAGCATCCCCTGTCGAGCTCACCCCAGGCGCAGCCGAACCGGCAACCATGCCGCCGCAGCCCGCAGGCGGCGCACCCAGGCCGGCACTGCTGCAGCCTCACCTGAGCTCGACTGGTTACGGAATGCACTGCGTGCCTGCGACCTTCTCGCTAGCGTGCAATCCATCAGCCCCTCGGACCGGGCGCTCGTTGCCTTCGCCATCGAGTGGGCTCCCTACCGCGGCGCCGACGCCGAGGAATTGTTCATCAAATTCGGAGTACAACGGAACAGGTTCCTCCATCTCCTCCAAGCCGCGATGGCCCCGAGGCCATCGGACCTCGAGCGCCTACGCATCCTCAAGACAACCCTCTGCAACGACCTCCTCCGCGCATGGAACGAATCGCCGACACAAGACGGTTCCGCGGCGTGGTTTCGGTAGCCGCACCGACACAGGTCCGACGGTGGGAACCCGACGCGTCCTCTGACGGCGAAGCCGAGGCCGGATTGGACGGTGCAGGGATATCCTTAGGTACATCCTCGAGAGGCCAGTAGTGGTGCATTTCCTTCGACAGTGGCTCGGATCAGAAGAATCGATGTAGTCGATGACTGACATCGATCCCTTCGCGACGCAACGCGCCGCGTCGGGTTCGGTCGCGGCGGATCTGGCGGCTGCCGGCTTCGAGGACGCACAAGAGATCGGGCGCGGTGGTTTCGGCGTCGTCTACCGCTGCACCCAGGCGGCGCTCGACCGCACCGTTGCGGTCAAGGTTCTCACCGCCGACCTCGACGAGCAGAACCGGGAACGGTTCCTGCGCGAGCAGCGCGCGGCGGGCAGGCTGACCGGACACCCCAACGTCGTCAATGTCCTCCAAGTCGGCGTCACCGACAACGGGCGGCCATACATCGTCATGCCCTATCACGCTCAGGATTCCCTCGACGCGC
>NZ_BCWY01000096.1 GCF_001894825.1 Rhodococcus jostii NBRC 16295
CGGCCGGACCGCCCTGTCCGCCGCGACACCCAGCGCAGTCCGCGGCCCGGGCAGGCGTCCGGCACCCGCGCGAACCCGGGTGAGCGAACCTCGGCGCGTCGCCGTACCTCGACCGCCACCGACCCCGGAACCGGTCGTGCCCGCGAATCCGCTTCGGCGGCACGGAAGTCCGCCGCGGCGGCGACGCCGCGGCGTCCGTGGTACCGCCGCCCGGCCGTGATGGGCGTCGTCGGACTGGTCGTGGTGGTGGCCCTCGGCGTCGTCGCGTGGTTCACGCCGCTGCTGTCGGTGCGCGAGACGGACGTTTCGGGGGCGTCGTCGATCTCCGAGGAACAGATTCGCCTGGCACTGGCGGTGCCTCAGGGGCAGCCGCTGCTGCGTGTCGACACCGAGGGCGCGGCTCAGCGGGTCGCGGCGATCCCGAAGGTGGCGTCCGCGCGGGTGCAGCGGGTGTACCCGTCCACCATCCGCGTCACGGTCACCGAGCGCGTGCCCGTCGTGTTCATCGACACCCCCGGCGGCACCCACCTCCTCGACGCCGAGGCCGTCGACTACGAGATCGCGCCGCCGCCGCCCGGGGTTCCGCTCCTGGTGACGGAGGACCCCGGGTGGGGCGACCCGTCGACGGAGGCGGCCATCGAGGTGCTGGAGTCGATGCCGCCGCAGCTGCGCGGGCAGGTGGGACAGGTTGCCGCGAAGTCGATTTCGGACATCTCGGTGACGCTGCTCGACGGCCGGATCGTGGTGTGGGGCGGAACCGAGAAGTCCGAGCGCAAGGCTGCCGTCACGCTGCCGCTGCTCACGCAGCCCGGGCAGACGTACGACGTGTCCAGTCCCGACCTGCCGACGGTGCGGTGAGTGGCTGTGACGCGGATCCGAAACGGATGCGGGGGAGTTCGTCAAATAACTCGGCGCGTCTCGGCGCGCCTAATGGCGTATCACCATGCCGGTGCATAGCGTTTCGCTCTAGTCGAGCAGCACTTGACATAACCGTAACCCTATGGTTGAAGTTGAGGGTTCAGGCCCGGCTGATTTGTACGAAAGCGTGATACACACTCATGGAAGGCGAGAGCCGATGACGCCCCCGCACAACTACCTCGCCGTAATAAAGGTCGTCGGCATCGGCGGCGGCGGCGTGAACGCAGTCAACCGGATGATCGAGCAGGGACTCAAGGGAGTCGAGTTCATTGCCGTCAACACCGACGCGCAAGCGCTGCTGATGAGTGACGCCGACGTCAAGCTCGACGTCGGCCGGGAACTCACCCGCGGGCTCGGGGCCGGCGCGGATCCCGAAGTCGGCCGCAAGGCCGCAGAAGACCACAAGGACGAGATCGAGGAAGTCCTCAAGGGCGCCGACATGGTGTTCGTGACCGCAGGTGAGGGCGGCGGCACGGGTACCGGTGGCGCACCGGTCGTCGCGAGTATCGCGCGCAAGCTCGGTGCCCTCACCGTCGGCGTCGTCACGCGGCCCTTCTCCTTCGAGGGCAAGCGCCGCGGCGGCCAGGCCGACACCGGCATCCAGTCGCTGCGCGAATCCTGCGACACCCTCATCGTGATCCCGAACGACCGCCTCCTGCAGCTCGGCGACGCCGCGGTCAGCCTCATGGATGCGTTCCGCAGCGCCGACGAGGTCCTGCTCAACGGTGTCCAGGGCATCACCGACCTCATCACCACCCCCGGTCTGATCAACGTCGACTTCGCCGACGTCAAAGGCGTCATGTCCGGCGCCGGTAGCGCGCTGATGGGAATCGGATCCTCGCGCGGCGAGGGCCGGGCCATCAAGGCCGCGGAATCGGCGATCAACTCCCCGCTGCTCGAGGCGTCGATGGAGGGTGCGCGCGGCGTGCTGCTGTCGATCGCCGGTGGCAGCGACCTCGGCCTGTTCGAGATCAACGAGGCTGCGTCGCTGGTGCAGGAAGCCGCCCACATCGACGCCAACATCATCTTCGGCACCGTGATCGACGATTCGCTCGGCGACGAGGTGCGGGTCACCGTCATCGCCGCCGGATTCGACGGCGGCGCCCCGGCCCGTCGTCCGGTCGAGTCGGGTGCTGCCGGACGCAGCGCCATCGGCGCCGGACGGGCAGGCGAGGTGGGACAGTCCGAGCAGCAGGGCAACGAGCCGATGTCGGTGACCCGCGAGACGATCAGCTCCCACCAGAGCCCGAGCAGTCTGCCGCCGCTTCCGGGAAACGGTCAGTCCCGCGCGGTGCCGGTGTCCGACGAGGAGGGTGAAGACGAAGTCGACGTGCCCTCCTTCATGCGTCGTTGAGTTCGCCGGCCGCGCCCGATTTCCGGGTTCGCCGGGTCGTCACCACCCGCGCGGGAGGGAACTCCGCCGCGCCGTACGACACGTTCAACCTCGGTGACCACGTGGGCGACGACCCGGCTGCGGTGGAGGCGAACCGGCGCCGGCTGGCGGACAAGATCGGGGTGCCCTTCGACCACCTGATCTGGATGGAGCAGATCCACAGTCGCAACGTGACGGTGGTCGACGGTCCGACCGACGCGGTGGTGCCGGCCACGGACGCCCTGGTGACGACCGTTCCGGGGCTCGCCCTCGCGACGCTCAGCGCCGACTGCGTGCCGGTGCTGCTCTCCGACGACGAGGCCGGTGTGATCGCCGCCGTCCACGCCGGCCGGATCGGCGCCCGCATCGGCATCGTTCCCCGGGTGCTCGACGTGATGGTCGAGCAAGGTGCGCAGATCGACCGGATCGGCGCCTTCCTGGGGCCTGCGGCGAGCGGCCGCCAGTACGAGGTTCCCGCGGCAATGCAGGCGGACGTCGAGAAGTTCCTTCCCGGCAGCGCCACCCGCACCGTCAAGGGCACGCCCGGTCTCGATCTGCGCGCAGGTCTGCGGAAGCAACTGCTCGACGCGGGCGTCGTGGGAGTCGCGGAGGACCCGCGCTGCACCATCGAGGACCAGACACTGTTCAGTCATCGCCGGCAGGCCCCGACCGGTCGGCTCGCGGCGGTGATCTGGATGGATACTGGGCAGGACGGAGAGTAGACGACTGCCGCCGGCGGCGGCGCAGATATGACTGCCGCCGGCGGCGGCGAGGGATTCAGTGTGGGAGTGGAGACGATGAGCAGGGTCGGGGAGATCGAGGCTGCGCTCGGAGCCGTGCGTGAACGGCTCGACGCGGCGTGCCGGGACGCCGGGCGCGACCCCTCGGAGGTGTCGCTTCTTCCCGTCACCAAGTTCTTCCCCGAATCGGACGCACGGATCCTGTACGACCTCGGCTGCCGCGAGTTCGGGGAGTCGCGGGAGCAGGAGGCCACCGCGAAGATCGAGGCGTTCCGCGCCGCGGTCACCGACCCGTCGGTGCGGTGGCACATGATCGGGCACCTGCAGCGCAACAAGGCGAAGGCCATCGCGCACTGGGCGTATGCCATCCACTCAGTGGACAGCGAACGACTCGTCGGAGCACTCGGGCGGGCGGCGACCGCGGCCCTCGACGCGGGGGAGCGGTCCGATCCACTGCGGGTGCTCCTGCAGGTCAGCCTGGACGGGGATCCGCACCGCGGCGGTGCGGCGATCGCCGACCTCGAACACCTTGCCGCGCAGGTGCAGTCGTCGCCGGGGCTCGAATACCGCGGGCTGATGGCAGTGCCGCCGATCGATGCCGACCCCGACGCGGCGTTCGAGGAGTTGCAGAACATACACGCACGACTGCGGCGCGAACATCCGGATGCGACGGAACTCTCGGCGGGCATGACGAATGATCTCGAGCACGCTGTCCGACACGGGTCCACGTGCGTGCGTGTCGGAACCGCGGTGTTGGGTTCGAGGCCTATAACCTCGAAATAGATCGCCCAGGTGATCGCCAACCCGTCCACCGCTGCGACCGGTCGCAGTTGGATCCTGTCCGCCGCGCCAAGGAAGGTCGATCAATGAGCAGTCTGCACAAGTTCAAGGCTTACTTCGGCATGGTTCCCCTCGACGACTACGAGGACGAGTACCTGGACGAGCCGGAACCTGCGCGCCGGCCTGCTCGACCCGCGCGCGACGGTGGACGCGACCCGTATCACGACCGCGACGACCGTGACTTCGCCGAACCGGCCTTCAGTAAGGCTGCCTACGCTCCCGGTCGCCGGGACGACCTCGACGACGACTTCGACCGTTACGACGCCCCGCGGCACTCGTCCAGGGTCGAACCGGTGGCCGTGCGGTCGGCCCGGCCGAGCGCGAGCGGTGCGGTGCGCGGCAGCACCCGCGGCGCGCTCGCCGTCGACACCCGATCAGAGCGGGTGGAGAGTCGGCGCGGACCTCTCTTCGACGAAGGGGGCCCCCTGTCCAAGATCACCACCCTCCGGCCCCGCGACTACGGTGAGGCCCGCACCATCGGCGAGCGGTTCCGCGACGGCACCCCCGTCATCATGGACCTGGTCGAGATGAGCAACGCCGACGCCAAGCGGCTCGTGGATTTCGCTGCGGGGCTCGCGTTCGCGCTGCGCGGGTCGTTCGACAAGGTGGCCACGAAGGTGTTCTTGCTCTCACCCGCAGACATCGATGTGTCCGCCGAGGAGCGTCGCCGGATCGCGGAGACCGGCTTCTACAGCCAGAAGTAGACCGGGGAGCGGGGGAAACGACCATCGGGATCCGAACGTCCGGAACGACGCGGGCCGCGGCGGCTGTGGCGGAAAATGCCCTGGCCACGCGGCTCGTTTTGATCGACCGGACATTCTCAGGCAGAGTGAAGGTGTGGCCTTGTTCTCGGTGATCTACTTGATACTGTTTGTGTTTTGGCTGCTACTCATCGGCAGAATCATTGTCGAGTTCGTACGGACCTTCGCACGAGACTGGCGGCCGACCGGCGTCGTGGTCGTTATTCTCGAGGCGATTTTTACGGTCACCGATCCACCGGTCAAACTGCTGCGGCGGTTGATCCCCCCGATCAATCTCGGTGGGGTGCGGTTGGATCTATCCATCATGGTCTTGCTGTTCATCGTCTTCATACTGATGTCGATCGTTCAGGGACAAGCGCGAGCTACAGGGCTGGTGTGACAGAATGGGCCCCATTGATCCAGTCTTGTTTCACCGTTACGTAGACTGCGCTGTAACTGAATGCTTGCTAGACCGCCAAATGACGCGTGAAGGGATCCTTCCATGCCGCTGACTCCCGCTGATGTGCACAATGTCGCGTTCAGCAAGCCACCGATCGGTAAGCGGGGCTACAACGAAGACGAAGTCGATGCGTTTCTCGACCTCGTCGAGCAAGAGTTGTCGCGCCTGATCGAGGAGAACGCCGACCTTCGGCAGCGAGTGGGGGAGCTCGACAAGGAGCTCGCCGATGCGAAGAAGGCTCCACGCTCCGGGTCCGCAGCACCGACTCCGGCTCCCAAGGCGGAGCCGGCCCGCGTCGTCGAGCAGCCCAAGGCTCCTGCTCCCGCACCGGCTCCCGCCGCCGTGGCAGCTGCACCCGCACAGGGCGCCGACGCGCACATGCAGGCAGCCAAGGTTCTGGGCCTCGCCCAGGAAATGGCGGACCGCCTCACGAGCGACGCGAAGACCGAGTCCGAGCAGCTGCTCGGCAATGCGCGCACCAACTCCGAGCAGCTGGTCAGCGATGCACGGACGCGTTCCGAGACGATGGTCGCGGACGCTCGCCAGAAGTCGGAAGCACTGATCACCGACGCTCAGACCCGTTCCGAGACCCAGCTGCGCCAGGCCAAGGAAAAGGCCGACGCGCTGCAGGCGGACGCGGAGAAGAAGCACACCGAGATCATGGCGACGATCAACCAGCAGCGTTCCGTTCTGGAGGGTCGTATCGAGCAGCTCAAGACGTTCGAGCGCGAATACCGTGTGCGCCTGAAGTCGTACTTGGAGTCGCAGCTCGAGGAACTGGAGCAGCGGGGATCCGCAGTTCCGGTGGACGGCGGTCAGGATTCGTTCGCGCAGGGTGGATCGCAGTCCAATTACAGCCAGTCCTACGCCAAGGGCAATAGCTGACTGAGCGCGCGGTAGTTGCCCAGCCAGCGGCCCGGATAGAGGTTGAGCCGTGCTGGTCGTGACACTCGCTCTTGCAGCGGTGGGATTCGCTCTCCTGGTGGTGGCTCTGATGACCGGTTCGGTCGTCTGGGCCTGGGGATGCATCGCAGTGTGCGTCGCCGGAGCGGTCCTGCTGCTCGTCAGTGCCCTCGCCGGTAAGAAGGCGGCGGTGGTGCCGGGGCAGCCCGCGAGCGGCGTCCCCGGCGAACGCAATTCCGGACCGGACACCGGCCCGACACCCGGTTCCGACGAGGCCGACTGACCTGTCGTCCGGCGGTGGCGACTAGACTGCATTCAGCGAATAATGCAGTGACCAAGTTCTTGCGGCGTAGATCCGGCCATCACCGGGGAGCCTTCGGAAGAACGGCCGGTATGCCGGCTCAGTAGAACCGAACGGGTGGGCCCGTCACAGCCCGGCACCGAGAGGCGCCTTCCGGGGCGCAAGCGGGGTGGTACCGCGGTGGTGACGCACGAGGCGTCTCCGTCGTCCCCGTGCCGAGTACGTCAGGCACGAGGAGATCGCGGTGACCGACACCAGCACTAACGAGTCCTACCCCAAGGTCGACTACGGCGTCGCACAGGATGTCGGCGTCCGGTTCCCCGAGATCGAGCAGCGAGTGCTGGCCGGTTGGGACGAGGACGACACCTTCCGGGCATCGGTCTCCCAGCGCGACGACGCCCCCGAATTCGTGTTCTACGACGGGCCGCCGTTCGCAAACGGCCTCCCACACTACGGGCACCTCCTCACGGGGTACGTCAAGGACCTGATCCCGCGGTTCCAGACGATGCGCGGCAAGAAGGTCGAGCGCCGGTTCGGCTGGGACACCCACGGACTTCCCGCCGAACTCGAGGCGGAGAAGCAGCTCGGTATCAAGACCGGCGACATCAACGAGATGGGCATCGCCCGGTTCAACGACCACTGCCGTCAGTCGGTGCTGCGATACACCGAGGAGTGGCGCGACTACGTCACCCGTCAGGCCCGGTGGGTCGACTTCGACAACGACTACAAGACGCTCGACCTCGACTTCATGGAGTCGGTCATGTGGGCGTTCAAACAATTGTGGGACAAGGGACTCGTCTACCAGGGTTTCCGGGTGCTGCCGTACAGCTGGTACGAGCAGACTCCGCTGTCGAATCAGGAGTCCAAGCTCGACGACGCGTACAAGATGCGCCAGGATCCCGCCGTCACCGTCGACATGCCGCTGCACGGTGAAGGTCCTCTCGACGGCGCCAATGCGATCATCTGGACCACCACGCCGTGGACGCTGCCGTCCAACCTCGCCGTCGCCGTGCATCCGGACATCGACTACGTCCAGGTGACGGGCGCCGACGGGAAGCGTTACGTGCTCGCCAAGGATCGGCTGGGGCACTACGCCCGCGAACTCGGCGACTCGCCCGAGGTGCTGTCCGAGCACAAGGGTGTGGATCTCGTCGGTCTCCGCTACGACCCTCCGTTCGATTTCTTCGTCGGTCACGAGAACGCGCACCGCGTCCTCTCCGCCGACTACGTCACCACCGAGTCCGGCACCGGAATCGTCCACCTCGCACCGGCTTTCGGTGAGGAGGACATGGAGTACTGCGCGGCGAACGGGATCGAGATCGTGCAGCCGCTCGACGCGGGCGGCAAGTTCACCGCGCTGGTCCCGCCGTACGAGGGTCTGCAGGTGTTCGACGCGAACCCGGTCATCATCAAGGACCTCAAGGCTGCTGGAAAGTTGCTGCGGCACGAGACGATCGAGCACTCGTACCCGCACAGTTGGCGCAGCGGTCAGCCGCTGATCTACATGGCGGTCCCGTCGTGGTTCGTCGCGGTCACCGAGTTCCGCGACCGCATGGTGGAGCTGAACAAGGGCATCACCTGGGTGCCCGAGCACATCCGCGACGGCCAGTTCGGCAAGTGGCTCGAAGGTGCCCGCGACTGGAACATCAGCCGCAACCGGTACTGGGGCAGCCCGATTCCGGTGTGGGTGTCCGACGATCCGGCCTACCCGCGCACCGACGTGTACGGCTCGCTCGACGAACTCGAGCGCGACTTCGGCGTGCGACCGACCGATCTGCACCGCCCGATGATCGACGAACTGGTGCGCCCCAACCCGGACGACCCGACCGGGAAGTCGACGATGCGGCGCGTGCCCGAGGTCCTCGACTGCTGGTTCGAGTCGGGGTCGATGCCGTTTGCTCAGGTGCACTACCCCTTCGAGAACCAGGACTGGTTCGACAGCCATTTCCCGGGCGACTTCATCGTCGAGTACAACGGGCAGACCCGTGGCTGGTTCTACAACCTGCACGTGCTCGCGACGGCGCTGTTCGACAGGCCGGCATTCAAGACGGTGGCGGCGCACGGCATCGTGCTGGGTGACGACGGACTGAAGATGAGTAAGTCCAAGGGCAACTACCCGGACGTCAACGAGGTGTTCGACCGTGACGGCTCCGACGCCATGAGGTGGTTCCTCATGTCCTCGCCCATCCTGCGCGGCGGCAATCTGGTCGTCACTGAGCAGGGCATCCGCGACGGCGTGCGGCAGGCGATCCTGCCGCTGTGGAACGCGTGGAGCTTCCTGCAGCTGTACGCGCCGACGTCCGGCACGTGGCGCACAGACTCGACGAACGTCCTGGACCGGTACATCCTCGCGAAGCTGGCCGGAACCCGGGACGTCATCACCGAGGCGCTCGAGACGAACGACATCGCCGGAGCCTGTGACGAACTGCGCACGTTCTGCGACGCCCTGACGAACTGGTATGTGCGACGGTCGCGTTCGCGGTTCTGGGACGAGGACACCGACGCGGTCGACACGCTGCACACCGTGCTCGAGGTGGTCACCCGGCTCGCCGCTCCGCTGCTGCCGCTGATCAGTGAGGTGATCTGGCGGGGGCTCACCGGCGGACGGTCCGTGCATCTCGCGGACTGGCCTGCCCAGAAGGAGTTGCCGGCGGATGTGGAGTTGGTGTCGGCGATGGACGAGGTCCGGTCGGTGTGCTCGACCGTCCTCGGACTCCGCAAGGCGCAGAACCTCCGGGTGCGGCTGCCGCTGCCCGAGGTGACCGTGGCCTCCGACGACGCGGAGCGGCTGCGCCCGTACCTCGGTCTCATCGCCGACGAGGTCAACGTCAAGAAGGTCGACCTCACCACGGACGTGGACGCGCACGGCCGGTTCGAACTCGTCGTCAACGCACGGGCCGCGGGACCGCGCCTCGGCAAGGACGTGCAGACCGTCATCAAGGCCGTGAAGGCCGGTGACTGGTCGGAGAATGCGGACGGTGTCGTCGTCGCGGCCGGAATCGAGTTGCTGCCGGAGGAGTACACGCAGCGGCTCGTGGCGGCCGAACCGGAGTCGACGGCGGCTCTGCCCGACGGTGCCGGTCTGGTCGTCCTGGACTCGGCGGTTACCGAGGAACTCGAGGCCGAGGGGTGGGCGAAGGACCGTATCCGCGAGTTGCAGGACGCGCGCCGCGCGGCGGGGCTCGAGGTGTCCGATCGGATCACCGTCGTCCTCGACGTTCCGGCGGAACGGCGGGACTGGGCCCTCGCGCACCGCGAGTTGATCGCGGGCGAGATCCTGGCCGTCGAGCTGGAACTGGCCGACGCGCCGGGCGACGCCGTCGAACTCGGCGAGGGTGTGCGGGCGGCGATCGCCAAGGCATGACCTGTCGGACCGGGCGGGTATTTTGCACGGGGTGAGCCGTCGGTGGGTGTTGCACCTCGACATGGACGCGTTCTTCGCGTCGGTCGAGCAGCTCACCCGGCCGACGCTCCGTGGCCGCCCGGTTCTGGTCGGCGGTCTCGGCGGGCGCGGCGTCGTCGCCGGAGCCAGTTACGAGGCGCGCGTGTTCGGCGCGCGGTCGGCGATGCCGATGCATCAGGCCCGCAGGCTGGTCGGTCCCGGCGCGGTGGTGCTGCCGCCGCGGGGACGCCTCTACGGCATGCTGAGCAAGTCCGTGTTCGACGCCCTCCGCGGCCCGATGCCGGTGCTCGAGCAACTGTCCATGGACGAGGCGTTCGGCGAACCCACCGAACTGGCCGGGGCGGATGCGGCCACAGTGCAACGCTATTGCGAAGGCCTGCGCGCCCTCGTTCTCGAACAGACCGGACTGGTCGCGTCCATCGGGGCCGGGTCGGGAAAACAGGTGGCCAAGATCGCGTCCGGTCTCGCCAAACCCGACGGGATCACGGTAATTCCGCCGGAGGAGCAGCGGGAGCTGCTGGACGGGCTGCCGGTCCGGAAGCTGTGGGGGATAGGCCCCGTCGCGGAGGAGAAACTGAAGCGGCTCGGCATCGAGACCATCGGCGGTTTCGCGCGGACTCCCGAATCGGAGGTGGCGTCCATTCTGGGCACCACGGTCGGACCGGGCCTGCACCGGCTGGCGCAGGGCATCGACAACCGGCCGGTGGCCGAGCGCGCCGAGTCCAAACAGGTCAGTGCCGAGACGACTTTCGCCACCGACATCGTCACGATGGCCGAACTGCGGGGCGCGGTCGAATCGAGCGCCGCGTCCGCGTTTGTGCGCTTGCAGAAGGACGGCCGCGCCGCGCGGACGGTGGTGCTGAAGCTGAAGAAGGCGGACATGAGCATCGTGACGCGTTCGGTCACACTGCCGTACGCGACACTCGACCGTCAGATCCTCGTCGCGGCGGCGCAGCGTCAGGTGATCGATCCGCTCGAACTCGGGCCGGTACGACTGGTGGGGGTGGGATTCGCCGGACTGTCGACCGTCCGCCAGGGCTCGCTGTTTCCCGAACTGGACCTGGACGTCCCGGGCTATCAGGAGTCGAAGATCACGGAGGCGGGCGCCGACGACGGCCTCTCCGCGCCCGTTCCCGCCCCCGCGCGGGCGATCGACACCCGGTGGCATCCCGGTCTCGACGTGACGCACCCCGACTTCGGCCACGGCTGGGTGCAGGGGGCCGGGCACGGCGTGGTGACGGTCCGATTCGAAACGCGCACAACGGGTCCGGGGAAGGCGCGGACCTTCAAGGAGGACGACGTGCAACTCGAACGGGCCGATGTGGAAGGCTCGCTCGAGTGACCGGACCCACCGCCCGGACGAGGGAGTGGAGACCGGCTCCACGAGAAGGTAGCCTCGGGCGCTGATGCTTACCCTTGGGTAATGTTGGCCCGGGTAGCGATAGATGCTCAGATCGTCCGAGAACGAATACCGAGAATGAAGAGGTTATTGAGTTGAAGCTTCGTAAGATCACGGTTGCCGGAGTAGCAATCGCCGCAGCCCTCACGATGTCCGCGTGTGGCTCCGACGAGAGCGACACGGCGACCAAGACCACGACGACGACTTCCGCAGCTGCCGAGACCTCGGAAGCCATCGAGGTGCCCACCGCGGCCGATCTCAACGCGCTTCTGGTGCAGGGACTCGATCCGGCCACGCCGCTCGAGGTCAAGTCCGCGATGGTCGAGGGCTCGGAGCAGGATCCGCAGCTCATCAACCAGGTCGCCGCCGCCGCCAAGGCCAACAACGCCGAGGTCACCGTTCTGGACCCGGTCATCGACAACGGTGACGGCACCGCCAGCGGCCAGCTGCAGCTGACCGTCAACGGCCAGGTCCAGCAGGGTGGCGTTCCGGCCATCTTCGTTCCCGGCGAGAACGGAACGTGGAAGCTGTCGAAGATCACCGCATGCCAGATCGTGTCGCTCGCGCAGCTGACCTCGCCTGCGTGCCCGGCCTGATTCCGGGCTGAACAACGCGGTCCTGACCGATCGCACTGTTCTACACAGATGCCGGCGTCCCCTCGGGGGCGCCGGCATCTGTTGTTCCGGGTGCTCGGTTCAGCCGGTAGATGCGGGCGCGAGCTTCGTCACGGCGGTGCTCGTCAGGTCGTTCAGCACGCCGGCGTCGATCGGTTCCTGACCCGTCGCGACCAGCTGTGTGACGGTGCTCCCGACGACCGCCACCACGACGTCGGAGACGAGGCTGACGCCCTCGCTGGTGGTGACGAGCCGGAACGCCACCGAGGCGTCACCCGCGGGCTGCTGCTCGCGGCCACCGACCCGGTACTGCACCTGCACGCCGTCCGCGTCGGTGCCGGAGTACTCGGTGCACCCCGCGAGACGGTCCTGCACCGCCGTGAACGCCTGGGACGCGTCGGCGCCCGTGCCGTAGCTCGCCGCGTCCTGGTCGATGGTCGCGAAGTTCGGGCCGGTGAACCAGCCGGACGCCGACGCCACCGCGCCCGTGTGCTGATCCGCGACGGGCGACAGCACCGCGCTGCACGCCGCGGGATCAGTGCTCGACTTGTCGGAGTCCGCCGACTCCGACGCCGGCGGCAGCCCCAGATCGTCCTCGGGATCGGGCGCCGGGGTGAACCCGACGGGAAGGTCGCCGACGTCCAGGAGTGCCCCCTTCAGCGCGGCCTGATCGGCGAAGGGTGTGCCCGCCGCGTCCGGCGCCGCGGTCACCGCCGGTCCGAGCGGTGAAAGCGACGTGGTGGCACCGGCGTCGCCGGACGCGTCCGACGAGCACCCGGACAGCGCGAGCACAGCGAGCAGGGAACAGGAGGCGGCGGCGGATCCGCGCCGCATCAGGAAACCCACCGGACGGAGTTCGACGTGGTCTGGTGCAGGCGGGTGGCACCGTCGGGGTCGCTGTACTGCTGGTCACCGCCCACGGTCACGTTCCCGTCCACCGGGAGAGGCAGGCCGAGATCGACGGTCATCGTGCCCGAGCCCTGCATCACGTACTGGTCGACGTTCAGCGTGCCAGCCTCGCCGGGGAGTTCCCACACGGGTGACTTCGGCTTCTGATCGATGGTGTAGTCGACGGTCAGGCGGTTGCCGTCCCGGGCCGTCAGGGTGGCGACGGTGGTCTGGTCGAGGGCGATGCCGCTCATCACCTGCTGGTGGATCGTCCACTGGGCGCCCACACCGACGGGTTCCGCCGGGAACGGGACTGTGCGGTACACGGCCTGATAGAACGCCTGCTCGATCGCGGAACGCGCGATGTCCTGGGCTTCGGCGTCCGGACGCAGTCGCAGCGCGGTGATCGCGCCGGAGGGGGCGACCGTGAATCCGGCCCCCGAACCGGCAGTGGCCTCGAGGGCGCTGCCGAGACGTTCGTCGGGGGTGGTGACGTCACCGAGCGTGACGTCGACGGTGGTGCCGCCGTCCGTGTATTCGGTGGCCTGCGCGACGACGGCGGTGAGGGGGAGGGTGATCTCGGGCGAGGAGAAGTCCTGAGCGGGCTGATCGTCGATCTGCTGGAACACCTGCGCGCCGGTGGTCAACTGCACCTGCTGCGAGACCCCCTCCGGTGGTCTGCGCTGGATTACCTCACGTGGTTCCTCGCCGGGTTGGACGAGTTCGACGGTGGTGGCGGAGATCGGAACGGTCACCTCGGCGGGAGTGGACGTGGACCCTGCGGTGTTCGCTTCCGAGGATTCGCCGTCACCTCCGCATCCGGCGGTCAGAGCGACCAGGGAGAGGGTTACGGCGAGTAGGCAGAATCCGGGTCGCAGAGCTTTCGAGAACAGTGGCACGCCCCCAGGTTAGTGCCCGCGGGAGCGCGTGAACGGAGGCTTGCCTCCGTAGTGGATGATGAACGGGTGAGTCAAGACCCCACGGCAGAGAACGAGACCGACGCCGACGACCGGCACGACGGTGACACGTCCGGCACCGCGGCGCCCCGGCCGGCGCGGCATCAGCGCAGGCTGCTGCTGTTCGCGATCGCGGGCGTCGTCCTCGCCACGGACCTGCTGACGAAGATCCTCGCGGTCGCCTACATCGAACCGGGACGCCCGGTCTGGCTTATCGGCGACATCGTCTCGCTCCGGCTCGTCCGCAACCCCGGTGCCGCGTTCTCGATGGCCACCGGCATGACGTGGCTGCTGACGCTCGTCGCCGTGGGTGTGGTGATCGGGGTCGTCCGCATCGGTCGCACACTGCGGTCACCGTGGTGGGCCCTCGGGCTCGGACTGGTACTCGGGGGCGCCCTCGGCAACCTCGCCGACCGGTTCTTCCGGGCACCGGGAGTGATGCAGGGGCACGTCGTCGATTTCGTCTCCGTCGGCTGGTGGCCGGTGTTCAACGTGGCGGACTCCGGCATCGTGTGCGGAGCGATCCTGCTCGTCGTGCTCACACTGATCGGGCTGGAACCGGACGGAACACGCAAGGGGGTAGAGCAGTGAGGGAAACACGGTCGATGCCGGTCCCCGACGGGCTCGAAGCGATGCGGGTCGATGCCGGCCTCGCTCGCCTGCTCGGTCTGTCGCGCACCGCGGTCGCCCAGCTCACCGAGGAAGGTTCGGTGCTGGTCGACGGCGCACCCGTGGGCAAATCCGATCGCCTGTCCGCCGGAACGTGGCTCGAGGTGGAACTACCGGAACCGCCGCGCCCGCTGACCATCGAGGCCGAGCCCGTCGAGGGCATGGAGATCCTGTACGCCGACGACGACGTGGTCGCCGTCGACAAACCGGTGGGCGTCGCCGCCCACGCCAGCGTGGGGTGGACCGGTCCGACGGTCATCGGCGGCCTCGCCGCCGCCGGCTTCCGGATCTCGACGTCCGGCGCACACGAACGCCAGGGCATCGTGCACCGCCTGGACGTCGGCACATCCGGTGTCATGGTGGTGGCCACGTCGGAACGCGCGTACACCCTGCTCAAGCGCGCGTTCAAGCAGCGGACCATCGACAAGCGGTACCACGCGCTGGTGCAGGGTCACCCGGATCCGAGCAGCGGGACGATCGACGCGCCCATCGGCAGGCACCGCAGCAACGACTGGAAGTTCGCCGTCACCGCCGACGGCAAGCCCAGCATCACCCACTACGACACGGTCGAGGCGTTCCAGGCGGCGAGCCTGCTGGACATCCACCTCGAAACGGGCCGGACCCACCAGATCCGCGTCCACTTCGCCGCATTACGGCACCCGTGCTGCGGCGACCTCACGTACGGGGCCGATCCGCGACTCGCCGAACGCCTCGGGCTGGAGCGTCAGTGGCTGCACGCCCGGTCGCTCGGCTTCGCGCATCCCGCCGACGGGCGGTGGGTCGAGATCACGTCCAAGTACCCGAAGGATCTCGAGGACGCTCTCGAGGTTCTCCGGGCGAGCTGAGGTGAGGAGCCCCCGTCCGGGCGGTACCGCTGTCCCGACGGTGCTCACCGCCGTCGTCTTGCTCGTGGTGACGGTCGTGCTCGGACTGCTCCATCCCGTCCGGCGGGCGCCGGTGGCGACGGACACGCTCGGGCCGGACAACGGGGAACTGGTGGCCGACTACCTCGCTCGGGCGAACCGGTCGCTCGACGCGGCGGACGGGCGCCGAGAACACTGGGCGCTGGTCTCCTTCGCGCGCCCGGTGACCACGGACGTCGTCCGGGACCTCGCCTCGGGCACACGTGTGTCGCAGGTCCTGTTCCGTGTTCCCCTGGACCGGGTGCAGACCCCCCTCGTGCCCGTGTCCGTCGCGGCCGGCGACGCGGCGCTCGCGCGGGCGAACGTCCTGGCCGCCGGACGGATCCAGGCGATGACGGGCGAAACGGACCGGCAGGCGCAGATCGCGGCGGTGTCCTCGGCGGAACTCGCCCGGAACTGCGCCTGCGTGATCGGAGTCGTCGTCCGCGGTGACCACGACGCGCTGACCGCGCTGCAGTCGGCCCCGGACGTCCGGGCGGTGGAGGCGCTCGGCGCCGACGCCGTCTTCGGGCGGTTCGCGGTGCGACCGCTGCTGCCGGAACAGACCCTGACCGTCGAACCCGGGCCCGACGACGGCGTCGTCCCGGGGAGCGGATCGTGAAGGCGCGGCAGGCGGAAACCGTGGGCGCCGCGTGCGGCGTCGGCGCCTACGTGCTGTGGGGTGCGTTCCCGGCCTTCTTCGGACTGCTCGGCCCGGCGGGGTCGGTGGAGATCCTCGCGCACCGGGTGGTGTGGACGCTCGCGCTCATGTTCGTGGTCCTCGCGGTCTCGGGACGGCTCCGCTCGCTGCGCGGCCTGAGTGTGCGCACCTGGCTGCTGGTCGCCGCCGCGTCGACGGCCATCGCGGTGAACTGGGGCACCTACATTTACGGGGTCACGTCGGACCGGGTGGTCGAGACCGCGCTCGGCTACTTCATCAACCCGTTGGTGAGCGTGCTGCTCGGCGTCGTGATCTTCCGGGA
This sequence comes from Rhodococcus jostii NBRC 16295, assembly GCF_001894825.1. Lineage (GTDB taxonomy): Bacteria > Actinomycetota > Actinomycetes > Mycobacteriales > Mycobacteriaceae > Rhodococcus_F > Rhodococcus_F jostii. The sequence goes on from NZ_BCWY01000096.1 coordinate 16,089, forward strand.
ACGACTCGTCCCCGCCCAGATCGTGGCCCTCGCACTCGCCGCCGTCGCGGTGATCGTGATCACCGTCGACTACGGGCATCCGCCCTACATCGCACTCACCCTCGCCGCGTCGTTCGCGCTGTACGGCCTGTGCAAGAAGGTGATGCCACTCGATCCGCGGACCAGCCTGACCGCCGAGGGAATCGTCGCCGCGCCCATCGCGATCGGTTACCTCGTGTTCCTCGCGCTCACCGGGACAGGGACGTTCCTCGGGTTCGGACTCGGGCACACGCTGCTGCTGATGGCCGCAGGGCCGGTCACCGCGCTGCCGCTGCTGCTGTTCGGGGCGGCGGCGCAGCGGGTGCCGTTGCGCACACTCGGCATGCTGCAGTACCTGACGCCTGCGCTGCAGATGGCGTGGGGCGTCGCCGTTCTCCACGAGGACATGCCGGCGTCGCGGTGGATCGGTTTCGCGCTGATCTGGGTGGCGCTCGCGATCTTCAGTACCGATGCGCTGGTACGGGTCCGGCGCGAGCGGCGGACGGCCGCCCTGTCACAGGCGTCCGTTCAGTAACTCGCGTCACGACTTCTCCGACACCCGCCGTCGGCGGCCGGTGCTGTCGGTCCGAGGGCCTACACTCGTGAGGCTCCCAGACCTTCAGAGAGGCGCACGTGGCTGACTCGTTCGTACATCTGCACAATCACACCGAGTACTCGATGCTCGACGGTGCGGCCAAGGTCGGCCCCCTGTTCGAAGAGGCCGAGCGACTGGGGATGTCGGCGGTGGGCATGACCGACCACGGCAACATGTACGGCGCCAGCGAGTTCTACAACGTGGCGAAGAATCAGGGCATCAAGCCGATCATCGGCATCGAGGCGTACGTCGCGCCGGAGTCCCGCTTCAACACCAAGCGCGTGCTGTGGGGCGACCGCAGCCAGAAGTCGGACGACGTGTCCGGTAGCGGTGCGTACACCCACATGACCATGGTGGCGGAGAACGCCACCGGCCTGCGGAACCTGTTCAAGCTGTCTTCGCTCGCGTCGATCGAGGGTCAGCTCGGCAAGTGGGCGCGCATGGACGAAGAGCTCATCGCCACCCACCACGAGGGCATCATCGCGACCACGGGCTGCCCGTCCGGAGAGATCCAGACCCGGCTGCGGCTCGGCCACGACCGTGAGGCGCTCGAGGCCGCCGCCAAGTGGCAGGAGATCTGGGGCAAGGACAACTTCTTCCTCGAGCTGATGGACCACGGGCTGTCGATCGAGCGACGGGTTCGTGAGGGCCTGCTCGAGATCAGCAAGAAGCTGGAGATTCCCCCGCTCGCCACCAACGACTGCCACTACGTCACCAAGGAAGCCGCGGAGAACCACGAGGCCCTCCTCTGCATCCAGACCGGTAAGACACTCTCCGACCCCACCCGGTTCAAGTTCGACGGCGACGGCTACTACCTGAAGTCCGCCGCGGAGATGCGGGCCCTGTGGGACGACCAGGTGCCCGGCGCATGCGACAACACGCTACTGATCGCCGAGCGTGTCCAGCCGTACGACGACGTGTGGGCGCACCACGACCGGATGCCGATCTTCCCGGTCCCCGAAGGCGAGACCCAGGGCACCTGGCTGCGCAGGGAGGTCATGCGCGGACTGGACCGCCGTTTCCCCGACGGACCGCCCGAGGACTACCTCGCCCGCGCCGACTACGAGATCGGCGTCATCCTCGAAATGGGTTTCCCCGCCTACTTCCTCGTCGTCGGCGACCTCATCAACCACGCGCGGGAGGTCGGCATCCGGGTCGGCCCCGGCCGAGGCTCGGCGGCCGGTTCGCTCGTCGCCTACGCGATGGGCATCACCAACATCGACCCCATCCCGCACGGCCTGCTGTTCGAGCGGTTCCTGAACCCCGAGCGTGTGTCGATGCCCGATATCGACATCGACTTCGACGACCGCCGTCGCGGCGAGATGGTGCGCTACGCGACGGACAAGTGGGGCAGCGACCGTGTCGCCCAGGTCATCACGTTCGGCACCATCAAGACGAAGGCGGCCATCAAGGACTCCGCCCGAGTCCAGTTCGGCCAGCCCGGATTCGCGATCGCCGACCAGATCACCAAGGCGCTGCCGCCGCCGATCATGGCCAAGGACATCTCCGTGTCCGGCATCACCGACCCGAACCACGAGCGCTACAAGGAAGCGGTGGAGGTTCGCGCCCTCATCGATTCCAACCCGGACGTCGCGAAGATCTATCAGACGGCCAAGGGACTCGAGGGTCTGATCCGCAACGCCGGCGTCCACGCGTGCGCGGTGATCATGTCGTCCGAACCGCTGATGGACGCGATTCCCGTGTGGAGGCGCGCGCAGGACGGCGCCATCATCACCGGCTGGGACTACCCGTCGTGCGAGGCCATCGGCCTGCTGAAGATGGACTTCCTCGGGCTGCGGAACCTCACCGTCATCGGCGACGCGATCGACAACATCAAGGCCAACCGCGGTGTCGACCTCGATCTCGACACCCTCGCGCTCGACGACCCGGCCACGTACGAACTGCTGTCGCGCGGAGACACTCTCGGTGTGTTCCAGCTCGACGGCAGCGCGATGCGCGACCTGCTGCGCCGCATGCAGCCCACCGGGTTCGAGGACATCGTGGCGGTGCTCGCGCTGTACCGGCCCGGTCCGATGGGCATGAACGCGCACAACGACTACGCCGACCGCAAGAACGGGCGGCAAGAGGTCAAACCCATCCACCCGGAGCTCGAGGAGCCCCTGAAGGAGATCCTGGCCGACACGTACGGCCTGATCGTCTACCAGGAGCAGATCATGCAGATCGCTCAGAAGGTGGCCGGGTACTCGCTCGGACAGGCCGACATTCTCCGTCGAGCCATGGGTAAGAAGAAGCTGTCGGTGCTGGAGGAGGCGTACGCCGGTTTCCGCGAGGGCATGCTCGCCAACGAATTCTCCGAACCCGCCATCAAGGCACTGTGGGACACCATCCTCCCGTTCGCCGGGTACGCATTCAACAAGTCGCACGCCGCCGGGTACGGGCTGGTGTCGTTCTGGACCGGGTACCTCAAAGCCAACTATCCGGCCGAGTACATGGCCGGCCTGCTCACGTCGGTCGGCGACGACAAGGACAAGGCCGCCATCTACCTCGCGGACTGCCGCAGGATGGGGATCACGGTGCTGCCGCCGGACGTCAACGAGTCGGAGGTCAACTTCGCCTCCGTCGGTGAGGACATCCGGTTCGGCATGGGTGCCGTCCGCAACGTCGGCGCCAACGTCGTGGGCTCGATCATCAAGGCGCGCAAGGAGAAGTCCAAGTTCGTCGACTTCTCCGACTACCTCAACAAGATCGACGCAGCCGCCTGCTCCAAGAAGGTCACCGAATCGCTGATCAAGGCGGGTGGGTTCGACTCGCTGGGGCACCCGCGCAAGGGGCTCATGCTCGTCCACGCCGACGCCATCGACGCGGTGATGGGAACCAAGAAAGCGGAGGCCATCGGACAGTTCGACCTGTTCGGCGGCGACGACGCCGACGAGACGATCTCCTCGGTGTTCAACGTGAAGATTCCCGAGGAGGAGTGGGACTCGAAGCACCGGTTGGCGCTGGAACGGGAAATGCTGGGGCTGTACGTGTCCGGGCACCCGCTCAACGGCGTCGAACACGTGCTGTCGGCGCAGTCCGACACCGCGATCCCGACCATCCTCGAGGGGGATATCAAGGACGGCACCCAGGTCACCGTCGGCGGCATCCTCGCGTCGGTGAACCGGCGGATCAACAAGAACGGTCTCACCTGGGCGTCCGCGCAGCTCGAAGACCTGACTGGTGGTATCGAAGTGCTGTTCTTCCCGCAGGCGTACTCGGTGTACGGGATGGACGTCACGGAGGACTCCGTCGTGCTCGTCAAGGCGCGGGTGTCGATCCGCGACGACCGGATCTCACTCATCGCCAACGACCTTGCAGTGCCGGACCTCTCGGCGGTGGGCGTCGCGAAGCCGCTGGCGGTCAGTCTGCCGCTGCGTCAGTGCACCAAGGACAAGCTCGGTGCTTTGCGGCAGGTGCTCACGCGGCACCCGGGAACCTCGGACGTACACGTGCGGTTGATCGGCGGCACCGAGGTCACCTTGTGGAAGGTGGACGACGTGCTCCGGGTGGAGCCGTCGTCGGCGTTGATGGGCGACCTGAAGGCGCTACTCGGACCGAGCTGCCTGTCCGTGTGACAGCGGCGGGAGTGGTGATCGTGGTCAGGTGCGCGGCGGGAAGAGGCGCCGCGCCCACCACACCACCACGGCCACCGCGGCGGCGGTGAGTACCGCGGCCTGCAACGTCTGGGTGATCACGAGGATCGTGGCGAACACCAGCAGCGCGACGGCCAGGGCCTCCAGCTTGTAGAGGGGCCACTCGGTGCCGGCAAGGTCGACGGTCCGGACGAGGTCGCTGCGGCGCACATCGCGGCGCATCCCGGCGTCGTGTGTCGTCATCGCAGGTCACCTCACTGGTACAGGTACAGGGAGCGGACGTCCCCGCGTGGGATCAGGCTACTCGGAACCCGGAGTTCGGCGCAACGAACAAACGGATGCGGTCCTTCGCATGCGCGGTTGTTTCGGCGGAATCGGTGGCGCGTTCTCGCGGATCAGGTGTTGACTGGACGCATGCCACTCACAGGTGAATACGAACCCAGTCCGTCCACGTGGGCCGCAGACCAGGCGGAGTTGATGGAATCCACCGACGGGGCCGAGGGCACGACGTTGGGCGGCAGGCCCGTCGTGCTGCTGACCACCCGGGGCGCGAAATCCGGCAAGCTTCGCAAGACGCCGTTGATGCGGGTGGAACACGGCGGAACGTATGCGGTGGTCGCCTCGCTCGGCGGCGCCCCCAAGAACCCGGTCTGGTACTACAACGTGAAGGCCGAACCCCACGTCGAACTCCGCGACGGCCAGAACAAGCAGGACATGGTGGCCCGCGAGGTCACGGGCGACGAGAAGGCCACCTGGTGGGAGCGTGCCGTCGCCGCGTTCCCGGACTACGCGGAGTATCAGAAGAAGACCGATCGGGAGATCCCGGTGTTCGTGCTCGAATCTGCCTGACCCTGACCCTGACCGCGTGTCACGTCGCTTCGCCGTTTCGACCGTCCCCGACCGGAGGCCCGATGAGAGCGAAAACCGTTGCCGACCAGCTGGTGCGCCAATTGCAGGACGCCGGAGTGCGGCGGATCTACGGAATCGTCGGCGACAGTCTCAACCCGATCGTCGACGCGGTCCGGCGGTCGGGCGGCGCGGAGAAGGGCGGAATCGACTGGATCCACGTGCGCCATGAGGAGGCGGCCGCGTTCGCTGCGGCCGCCGAGGCTCAGGTGACAGGGCAGCTGGCGGTGTGCGCCGGTTCGTGCGGCCCGGGAAACCTGCACCTGATCAACGGCCTGTACGACGCGGACCGGTCGGGCGCGCCGGTTCTTGCCATCGCCGCGCAGATTCCGAGCGAGCAGATCGGTCTCGGCTTCTTCCAGGAAACCCACCCGGACCGCCTGTTCGTCGAATGCTCTCGGTACGCGGAGCTGATCGGAAGTCCCGCGCAGGCGCCGCGGGTGACGGCATCGGCCATCGCGCACGCGACCGCCCTGTCCGGTGTCGCCGTGATCACGCTGCCCGGCGACATCGCGGACCGGCCGGCCGAGGGAACGGCGCCGCCGGTGCCGCGCACCGGCGCACCGGCGATCGTGCCCGACCAGTCCGACGTGCAGGCGCTCGCCGACGCCGTGAATGCGGCCGGGAAGGTCGCGATCTTCGCCGGCGAGGGTGTTCGTGCGGCCCGAGCGGAGTTGCTGAGCCTGGCCGACACGATCGGCGCTCCGATCGGTCACACGCTCCGCGGCAAGGAGTGGATCCAGTACGACAACCCGTTCGACGTCGGAATGACGGGACTTCTCGGGTACGGGGCGGCGCACGACGGGATGCACGGCGCCGACCTTCTGCTGCTCGTCGGAACGGACTTCCCGTACAACCAATTCCTGCCCGACGGTGTCCGCACCGCACAGATCGACTGGGCTGCACAGAGAATCGGCCGCAGGACGAGCGTCGACCTGGCCGTGCACGGTGACGTGGCGAGTACGTTGCGTGCGCTCGCCCCGTTGATCCGCCGGAAGGACGATCGCCGGTTCCTCGACGATATGCTCGAGAAGCACCGGACGCTGATGAACAAGGTGGTCGGCGCGTACACGAAACCCGCCAAGCAACGCGTCCCGATCCACCCGGAGTATGCGGCGTCGATCCTCGACGACGTCGCGGCCGAGGACGCGATCTTCACCACGGACACGGGAATGTCGAACGTGTGGACGGCGCGGTACCTGACGCCGAACGGTGCGCGGCGTTTCCTGTCCTCGGCTCTGCACGGATCGATGGCGAACGCCCTGCCCCACGCGATCGGCGCCCAGGTCTGCGCGCCCGGCAGGCAGGTGGTGTCCGTGTCGGGCGACGGTGGGCTGTCGATGCTGCTCGGGGAACTGGTGACGGTCGCGATGTACCGGCTCCCGGTCAAGATCGTGGTGTTCGACAATTCGACGCTGGGCATGGTCAAGCTGGAGATGCTGGTGGACGGGCTGCCGGACTTCGGGGTCGACGTCGCGCCCGTCGACTACGCGGCGGTGGCGTCGGCGTTGGGCATCTTCGCCCGCCGGATCGAGGATCCGGCCGACATCGAATCGGGTCTGCGGGCGGCGTTCGACCACGACGGACCGGCGCTCGTCGATCTGGTCACCGACCCGCTGGCGTTGTCGCTGCCGCCGACCATCACGGGCGGGCAGGTCACCGGTTTCGCCTTGGCGTTGTCGAAGATGGTGATGAACGGTGGTGTCGGCGAGGCCGTGAAGATGGCGAAGTCGAACGTCCGCAACGTGCCGCGACCCTCCCAGTTCGATCCGCGCGGCTGAACCCGACTGGTAGTCCATGGCTCGAGAGTGGGAACATATCCGGGTGTCCACATCGCCCGATACCGCAGCCCAGAACATCACCTCGCCCCTGACAGTGGGCGAGATCGACGCGGCCATCGAGCGAATTTCCCATGTGATCGACGCGACCCCGCTGCAGTGGAGTGAGCGCCTGTCGACGCTGACGGGCGCGAACGTCTACCTCAAACGTGAAGACCTGCAGGTCGTCCGCTCCTACAAACTGCGCGGCGCCTACAACCTCATGGCGCAGCTCGATGCCGCGGAGCGTGCGGCCGGGGTGGTCACGGCCAGCGCCGGCAACCACGCGCAGGGCGTCGCATTCGCCTGCCGCACAATGGAAATCACCGGCCGCATCTACGTTCCGTCGAACACCCCCAAACAGAAGCGGGATCGTATTCGCGCGCACGGCGGCGAGTTCGTCGAGCTGATCCTGACGGGGGAGACGTACGACGCCGCCGCTGCAGCGGCCGCCGCCGACGTGCGACGGACGGGCGCCACGATGGTGGCGCCGTTCGACGACGCCCGGACCGCGGCCGGGCAGGGCACCATCGCCGCCGAGGTCCTCGCGCAGCTCGGCGCCGCTCCCGACACCGTGCTCGTGCCGGTCGGCGGCGGCGGATGCATCGCAGGCATCGCCACGTATCTGCGTGCTCACGCGCCGCGCACGGCCATCGTCGGCGTCGAGCCGACCGGGGCGGCGTCGATGACCGCGGCCCTGGTGGCCGGCGGTCCCGTGACGTTGACGGAGATCGATCCGTTCGTCGACGGCGCCTCCGTCAAGCGGGTCGGCGACCTGCCCTACGCCGTGGTGTCCGCCCTGGGCGCCGAGGTGGTGACGCACACGTCGCTGGGCCAGGCCGATCAGTCGTCCACGATCCGGCTCGATCCCGAGAGCTTCGTGATGACCAACCTCGACGAGGGTGCGCTCTGCACTACGATGCTCGAGCTGTACCAGAACGAGGGCATCATCGCCGAGCCCGCCGGCGCCCTGTCGGTGGCGGCGCTCGGAAACATCACGTTCGAGCCGGGTTCGACTGTGGTGTGCCTGATCTCCGGGGGCAACAACGACGTCTCCCGGTACGGCGAGATCCTGGAACGGTCGCTGGTGAATCTCGGCCTGAAGCACTACTTCCTGGTCGATTTCCCGCAGGAGCCGGGCGCGCTGCGGCGTTTCCTGGACGAGGTGCTCGGCCCCGAGGACGACATCACCCTGTTCGAGTACGTGAAGCGGAACAACCGGGAGACCGGTGCCGCTCTGGTGGGTATCGAACTCGGCAAGGCCGAGGGGCTCGGCGAGCTGCTCGAGCGGATGGAGCAGTCCCGGATGCAGGTGGAACGTCTGGAGCCGGGGAGCCCGGCGTACCGCTACCTCACGTGAGTTGCTGCGGCTGCAGCAGCCGTGCCACGACCTTCTTGTACAGCTCGGGCTCGGGCATGGGGAGCCCGAGCAGTGCGGACAGGTAGATGCCGTCGCCGACGAGTCGCACGATCTCGGCCTGCACCGGATCGTCGATCTCGCTCTGCAGGCCTTCGTCCCAGCCGCGCATGACCTCGGTGACGGCCTTCTGGATCTCGTCGTGCTGACCGTCGACGCTTCGTAGCGCGGCGATGGTCGAACGGTAGAGGGCGAGTTCCTCGGTGGTGCTCGCGTCGGGGACCTGCAGATACCACTCGGACAGCGACGTTCCGCCGGACACGGCGTCGGCGAGCTGGGCGTCGGCGCGCTCACCGAGCCGGCGCACCATGGCGGCGAGGAGCGCTTCCTTGCTGGGGAAGTGGTAGAGCAGTCCGCCCTTCGACACCCCCGCCTCCGCGGCGACGGCTTCGAGGGTCACCTGGGCTATTCCCACGTCGAGCAGCAGCTTCTCGAGAGCGTCGAGTATTCGATCGCGCGTACCGGCAGCCATGGAGAGCGACTGTACCCGGGAAATAACTTTACCGTCCGGACGGTTAACGGTATGGTAACGGAACTGTACCGGCTGGACGGTTCACAAACCGTGTCAGCTCTCGAATCGGAAAGTCGCAGGAAGATAAATGTCTGTCTCCACGGATCGCGGGATCAACGACGCCTACGGCGCACCAGGTCAGTCCTCCGCATCACGCCGAGACTGGCTCGGACTCGTCGTCCTGGCGTTCGCCGTCCTCCTGATCGCCGTCGACGGGACGGTGCTCGACCTGGCGCTGCCATTCATCAGCGCCGACCTCGAACCCAGCAGCACGCAGCTGCTGTGGATCATCGACGTCTACTCGTTCGTGCTCGCGGGCCTGCTCATCACGATGGGCACCCTCGGCGACCGGATCGGACGGCGCCGCCTGCTGCTCATCGGCGCCGCCGGATTCGGCATCGCCTCGCTGATCGCGGCGTGGGCGCCGACGCCGGAGATGCTGATTGCCGCGCGGGTGCTGCAGGGAATCTCGGGCGCGACGCTGATGCCCGCGACCCTCGGTCTGATTCGCACGATCTTCGTCGACCCGCGCCAGCGGACCCTCGCCATCGGCGTGTGGGGCGCCATGGCAGGCGGCGGCACCGCGGCGGGCCCGCTGATCGGCGGCTGGCTGCTCGAGCACTTCTGGTGGGGCTCGGTGTTCCTGATCAATCTCCCCGTGATGCTGGTTCTGATCGCCGTCGGCCCGCTGGTGATCCCCGAGTCCAAGGACCCCGCCCCGGGACGCTTCGACCTGATCAGCGCGGCGCTGTCGATGACGACGATGCTGCCGCTGGTGTACGCGGTCAAGGAGACCGTGGTGCACGGTGTCGACCCGGTGCTGCTCGCCGTCGGGCTGGTCGGTCTCGCGTCGGGTGTGGTGTTCGTGCGCAGGCAGAAGTCGATGAAGGACCCGATGATCGACATCGGCCTGTTCGGAAAGCCGGCGTTCTCGACGGCCGTCCTCACCAACCTGCTGTCCATCTTCGCGTTGGCGGGTGTGCTGTTCTTCGGATCGCAGTACCTGCAGCTGGTGCTGGGTAACAGCGCGTTCGAATCGGGTGTGCTGATGCTGCCCGGCATGCTGATGAGCGCGATCACGGCGCTCGCGGCGGCCTGGCTGGTGCGGCGGTGGGCCACCTCGCACGTGCTCGGCGGCGGACTCGCGATCGCGGGTGTGGGTGCGGCGCTGATGCTCACGCTCGGCGTGGACGGTGCCCCGACGATGTTCGTGGTCGGCTTCGGTCTCGCCGGCGCCGGTGTCGGTATCGCGCTGACCCTGACGTCCGATCTCGTGGTCAGCGCCGTCGAACCCGAACGGGCCGGCGCCGCCTCCGCGGTGTCCGAGACCGCGTACGAACTTGGCATCGCACTCGGCGTCGCGGTGCTGGGCAGCGTCGTCATGGCGATCTTCCGGACCGGACTCGACACGTCGATGCTGGCCCCGGACCAGGTCGAGCCCGCCCAGGGTACTCTCGGTGCCGCGGTCGCGGAGGCTCAGCACCTCCCCGAGACGGCGCGGACGGTGTTCCTCGAATCCGCGCAGGCGGCGTTCGTCGACGGCATGCACGTCGCCGCCGGCGCGACCGCCGTGATCCTGTTCGCGACCGCGATCCTCGTCCTGCGGATGCTGCGCGACCGTCAGGGCGAGCTGTCGAGCACCACGAACGAGTGACCCGGTAGCACCGTTGCCGATGCGGTCTCGTCCTGCGTCGGCGGCTCCCACCAGAGCACGGGGGAGCCGCCGACCGGGACGGTCACCGGTTCGGCACTCAGATTGCAGGCGATCCGAAGCGAGCCGCGGTGGATCACGATCCACTGCTGCACCTCGTCGTAGTCGACGGACAGGCTCTCGAGCCACGGATCCGTCAGCTCCGCGCGATCCCGTCGCAGATGGAGCAGCGAGCGGTAGCAGTCGAGCAGCCGGGCATGCGGTTCGCGGGCCAGTTCGTCCCAGTCGAGCTTGGACCGCTCGAACGTCTCCGGGTCCTGCGGGTCGGGAACGTCGTCCGTGCGCCACCCGTGCTGCGCGAACTCGGCCTTGCGTCCCTCCGCCGTCGCCTTCGCCAGTTCCGGCTCGGGATGCGAGGTGAAGAACTGGAACGGGGTGCTCGCCCCCCACTCCTCGCCCATGAACAGCATCGGCGTGAACGGCGAGCACAGGACGAGCGCGGCCTTCACCGCGAGCTGCCCCGAATCGAGATAGGTGCCGGGGCGGTCGCCGATCGCCCGGTTCCCGATCTGATCGTGGGTGCACGTATAGGTGACCAGGGAACTGGCGGGGGTTCGCCGGGTATCCAGCGGCCTGCCGTGGGTGCGACCGCGGAACGTCGAGAACGTGCCCGCGTGGAACCAGCCCTGCCGCAGAGTGTCGGCGAGGCAGGCCATCGAACCGAAATCGCCGTAATAGCCCTGCCTCTCGCCCGAGACGGCGGCGTGGACGGCGTGGTGCACGTCGTCGTCCCACTGGGCATCGAGGCCGAAACCGCCCGCGGACCGCGACGTGATCAGGCGCGGATCGTTCAGGTCGCTCTCGGCGACGAGCGTCAGCGGCCGCCTCAGGTGCGCCGACAGCCGTCGGGTCTCGATGGCCAGATCCTCGAGCAGGTGGGTGGCGGTGTGGTCGACGAGCGCGTGGACGGCGTCGAGGCGGAGCGCGTCGATGTGGAACTCACGGAACCACCGCAGCGCGTTGTCGATGATGTAGCGGCGCACCTCGCCGCTGCCGGGGCCGTCGAGGTTGATGCTCCGGCCCCAGGTGTTCGCGCCCTGCGCCAGGTACGGGCCGTACCGGTCGAGGTAGTTCCCGGACGGTCCGAGGTGGTTGTAGACGGCGTCGAGGACCACACCGAGTCCGCGGGCATGGCAGGCGTCGACGAACATCTGCAGACCGTCCGGGCCGCCGTACCCCTCGTGCACCGTGTACCAGAGGACGCCGTCGTAACCCCAGTTGTGCGTCCCGTTGAAACCGTTGACGGGCATCAGTTCCACGAAGTCGACGCCCAGGTCCACGAGATGGTCGAGCCTGTCGACGGCGGCCGCGAACGTCCCCTCGGTCGTGAAGGTGCCGACGTGCAGTTCGTAGACGACGGACCCGGCGAGTTGCCGACCCGTCCAGTGCGAGTCGGTCCAGGCGCTCTCGTCGAGGGTGTGGAGTTGGGACGGGCTGTGCACCCCGTCGGGTTGGCGCGGAGACCGCGGATCGGGCAGCGGAGTATCGCTGTCGTCGAGGAGGAATGCGTACCGGGAATTCGGCGACGCCGGGGCGTCGACTCGCCACCACCCGTCCGGTGACCGGATCATGTCGTGGCGCCGGCCGTCGACCTCCACGGAGACGGATGTCGGAATCGGGGCCCATACCTCGAATGTGTGCACTCGATCAGCATGCCCGCACCCGGCGGGCCGTGCAGGACAGTCAGCCGTCGGACGCGCCGGAGTCGTCGACCTCCTCGATGATCTCGGCACCGAGAACGGACAACCGGTGCTCCTCGGCGTCCTGCACGGTGCCGAAGTCGTGCTCCTCGAGCACGTTGTGGTCCTTGTCGAGGTATCGGTACGTTGCCATGTCCCCACGATGGCACACCGAGGCGGAGACGGCGGCGACACACCGAGACGGAGACGGCGGCGAGTCGACCCTTTCGCGCCGACTCCGGAAGTAGCAAGCTGAGAGTACGGACTCGAACGTCGCGAGGAGCAGTCATGCACGTAGCAGTGGGAGACCGGTTACACGTTCAGGGCCGGGTGGTCGGAGTGCACGAGACCACCGCCGAGGTCGTGGAGGTTCACGGAGAGAACGGCGAACCGCCCTATCTCGTCCGGTACGACGACGGCCACGAGGCGCTCGTGTTTCCCGGATCCGATGCCTGGGTGGAACACCCGAAGTCGTAGGAATCGGGCGTTTCGCCTGGTCGATGCACGGCGAATCGCGGTGCCACATTGGTTGCACGGCCGATGTATCGAATGCGTCTATCGTGAGACCGTGCCCGAAGCCGCCAAGAGGTCCTACAGTTCGCCGCTGCGTGCGGAATCGGCACGTCGGACCCGGCTCCTCGTCCGGGACGCCGCGGCACGGCTGTTCACCGACCGCGGATACGTCAGCACCACGGTCCGGAACGTGGCCGAGGCGGCCGGGGTGTCGACCCGCACGGTGTTCACCGTGTTCCCCGGCGGCAAAGCGGAACTGTTCCACGAGGCACTCGTCGCGGCGATCGAGGGCGACCCCGCTGCGGTACCCGCACGCACGCCACGGGACGGCGATCCGGTCGAACGGATCCTCGACCAGATGGTCGGGTACAGCACCGACGTCCTGGAGCGGGCCGGAACCCTGATGGCGACGGCGATCGAATCCTCCGGGGCGGACGAGGACATGCGGCGGTTCGCCGACGAGGGAGCGCGGGCGTCCGCGGAGAACGCGATGACCCTGGCGGAGGGCCTCGCCGCCCACGAACTGCTCCGCCCCGAGATCTCCGTGCAGCGGGCTGCGGACGTCCTGTTCACCGTCGTGTCCCCGCAGGTGTATTCGATGCTGCGCCGGCAGTGCGGGTGGGACGTCGACGAATACCGGAACTGGGTGAAGGCGACGATCCGGGCGAGTCTGCTTTATTCCTAGGGCAGCATTCCTAGGGCAGCAGGATGAATTTGCCCGCGGGGTGCGGATTCCGGAGATCGGCGTGCGCGGTGGCCGCGTCCGACAGCGCGTAGGTCCGTGCGACGCGCACCCGGATGTCCCCGCTGCCCGCGAGATCGACGAGGGCGGCGCGGGCCCGCTTCCGCGGTTCCATGCCGTCCGGCCCGAGAATGCCGACGATCCGGAACCCGGACTCGGCGAGCCGAGGCCCGGGGACCGTCGTCACCAACCGCGACCGGTCCCGCACCAGTTCCACGGACACTTCGATCGCTTCGTCGCCGCCCACCGTGTCGATGACGGCGTCCACCCCGTCCGGTGCCAGGACGCGGACACGGTCGCCGAGTCCGGCGCCGTAGGACACCGGGGTGGCACCCAGCGACCTGACGTAGTCGTGGTTCTCCGGGCGCGCCGTGCCGATGATCGTGGCGCCGCGGGCCCGGGCCAACTGCACGACCAGCGACCCGACCCCGCCCGCCGCCGCGTGCACGAGCAGCAGGTCGCCACTGCCGATGTTCGCCGTGTCGAGGGTGTCGACCGCGGTGGCCCCGACCGCGAGAAGTCCGGCGGCCTCGTTCCACGGCAACGACGCCGGCTTGGGGACCACCGAATCGCCGGACACGACAAGCCGATCCGCGTACGCCTCGGACACCGGGTAGACGATCACCTCGTCGCCCACCGAGATCGGCCCCAGCGGTCCCGTCGCGCCGTCGCCCACCTCGACGACGACTCCCGCGGCCTCGCTGCCCACACTCAGGGGCAGGGCAGCCGGATCGGCGCCGAATGCTCCGCTGTACAGCTTGTAGTCGAACGGGTTGACGCCGATGGCGCGAACCTCGAGCACCACCTCACCGGCGGCGGGACCGGCCGGTTCCACGTCGATCACGGCGAGGACCTCCGGTCCTCCGTACCTCTGGGCAACCACACGTCGCGACATACCAGAGCCAGTACCCCCGTGAGTACTTGTTAACCGCCC
>NZ_BCWY01000097.1 GCF_001894825.1 Rhodococcus jostii NBRC 16295
GGCATCACCACCACCAAGCCCGGATCGGCGATGGCACCGCTGCCCGGCATCTCCGCGAAGATCGTCGACGACGATGCCAACGAACTCGGCGCCGGCGGCTCCGGCTACCTGGTGCTGGACGAGCCGTGGCCGGCGATGCTCCGCGGCATCTGGGGCGACATGGACCGCTACCGCGAAACCTACTGGTCCCGCTACCCCGAGCAGGGCTGGTACTTCGCCGGCGACGGCGCCAAGTACGACGAGGACGGCGCCCTGTGGGTCCTCGGCCGCGTCGACGACGTCATGAACGTCTCCGGGCACCGCATCTCCACCTCCGAGGTTGAATCCGCCCTCGTCGGCCACCACGGCGTCGCCGAAGCCGCCGTCGTCGGCGCCGCCGACGAAACCACCGGACAGGGCATCGTCGCGTTCGTCATCCTCCGCGAAGGTGTCGAAAACACCGGCGACACCCTCATCGCCGAACTCAAGGCCGAAGTGTCCCGGGAGATCAGCCCGATCGCCAAGCCCCGCCAGATCACGATCGTCCCCGAACTCCCCAAGACGAGGTCGGGCAAGATCATGCGGCGTCTGCTCAAGGACATCGCCGAGGGCCGCGACCTCGGCGACACCTCCACGCTCGCCGACCCCAAGGTCCTCGACGCGGATTGGGCGCACAGCACGACGCCCTGACGAGGCCCGAACCTTGAGTTTGAACAGGTCGGCAGGCAGCGTTCTGGCAATACGAGAACGACGGTCACAGATCAATCCCACGGTGACTGTATTTGTCCGGGATGTTTGCCGCAGCGAGGTTCTCGTCAGTTGGGCAATCCGGCACCGTGGCCACGCCCTGACTCGACTACGGACCGCCCTCCCGTTGATCAGTGCGGGCGGTTCACGTGACATCGTCGGGGCGAACAGGCCAGTCGACGAGGCGACGCTAACTGTCTTCGAGAGAGATCTCCCCTGAGAATGGGAATCCTGGTCCTCTGTCTCTGTGCGTTCCGGCCGGGCATGAGAACCGACGATATCCACCTTCTCCGCTGGCTGAGGAACGAAACGACGCAGGATGAACTGGTAGGACCAACCCAAATCTGTGCCTGTGTGCCAAATCCCGTGACGTACCTCACGTTGTATGACATTATGCATGCATAAGTGGCGCCAGACGCAGATGTCGACGCACGTGCCGACTGCCGTAGGAGTGGAAAATGACGTTGACGATTGACACGAATCGCTGCCAGGGGCACGGACGGTGCTGCCTGATCAGCCCTGAGCTGTTCGACATGACCGACGACGGGCTCGGCATCGTATTGGTCTCGGAACCGGGACCCGAGTACGCGCACGCGGCGGAACTCGCTCTCGATAACTGCCCCGAGAGCGCGATCACCGCCACTGCACGGAGCTTGTCATGACTAGGGTCCACGGCGTCACAACAATGCCGGTCGAGCAGCTCGCACCGAACTTCGATCTGTTTGACCCGCAGCACAGCGAACGGCTGTGGGAGGTGCTCGACTTCGCACGCACAGCGTGCCCGGTGCTCAAGACCGACGCAGATGACGGCTATCACATTGTCACCCGCTACGACGACGTACGAGCCGTTCTGACGGACGCTGAGACCTTCAGCTCCGTGGAGGCCGGCTTGCGCGGGGTACCGGTCCCGATGCCGCCGCTGACGGAGGATCCGCCGAACCACATCGAGTACCGGAAGGCACTGAATCACTACCTGACCCGATCATTCCTATCCCGTTACGAAGAGAGCATTCGCCGGTACGCTCGCAATTTGCTCGACGACCTCGTCCCGCGCGGCCGGTTCGAGTTCATGACCGAGTTCGCGGTGCCCTTCACGTCCGGCAACCTCGCCAAGGTGATCCTTGCCGACGACAACGAGACCCGGCTGCAGAGCGCGATTCAGCTCGCCGCCGACATCAGCAGCTACGGCCGGAATGAGGCGTTCTTCGAATTAGCTGAGCTCGCCGAGGAACTGCTCAACGAACGAATGACATTCGGCGGCGACCGGGACGACATCCTGAGTGCCATCATTCGGGCCACCGTGCAAGGGCGGCCGCTGACGATGCAGGAGCGGGTCGGCGCGACGATGATCCTGTTCACCGGTGGTCTCGACACGACGAAGGCCGCCCTCGGCAGTATCGTCAAGCACATAGCCGACGATCCGTCGCTCGAGGCGCGGGTTCGCGATCCCGAATGGGTCAAGCGTGACCTGGACGAATTTCTCCGGCTTGATTCGCCGATCGCCTTCATGGCCCGCACGGTCACCAAAGATACCGAGCTGAACGGGTGCCCGCTGCGACCGGGTGACCGGGTGGCGGTGCACTACGCGTCGGCCAACCGGGATGCGTCGCAGTTTGCGCACCCAGCCGAGTTGGATTTCGAGCGACAGCGTAATCCTCACGCTGCGTTCGGTATCGGTCCGCATCGCTGCATCGGTCTGCATTTCGCCCGGCTCCAGATCGAGATCGGTTTTCAGGAACTGTTCAATCGAATCACCAACGTTCGGATCCCCCAAGGTGAGAGGGTGCACACGGCAACTGGAGTCGTGCAGGCGCATGAGTACCTGCCGATCGAATTTGACTTTGCGAGTGCTACTCAGGGGCCGTCTGACAACTGACCGAGGGTTCAGTCGACGCGGGTAGTGTGACACGGCGAGTAGATCATCGCTTGATGCTGAGTGGCCGGAGCGCGTAGTTGTGGACTTAGGCACGATGCCTATGGTCCATGCGAACGTCCTCTCGGTCACCCACCGTCTAGGAGACTCTTGAATCCTTTGCTGTCGTCGGTGCGCGTGTCGGACTAAATAGTCAGCGAAAGAATGCATTTCGTGTATGAACGAGTCTTCCGGCGAAGTCGCCGTCGACCAGTCCACACTGACCGTCGCGAAGCGCTGGCACACGACGAGGCTACTTGGAGGTGACGGTGTGAAACCTTGCAGATAAGTTCCCTCAGCTGCGTAGCTACTTCGACCTGAAAAACGAAGTGCCTCGGTGAGCATGATTCGGCCGTCCCGGCCGGTCGGGATTGGGTTGGCCACAGACTCCCCCGATCGGCGCCTTTCACGCTGCCAGGGTGCTGATCTTGACCAGGTTGTGCGCCAGGACCCCGTGGCCGACCCAGATCTTGGCGCCTTCGGTGCTGTCGATGCGGGTGCGGTCCCAGCCGTATCCGCGCTTGAGGGCGCTGATTCTGCCTTCGACTCCGTTGCGCCACTTGATTGTTCGCCGGAACGCTGGTCTGTGTTCCTCGGCTCGCCGATCAGCCGAGGGCTTGCCCTTGCGAGGAATCACCACGTTGCGCACGCCGAGGGCGCGGAGGTCGTCCTCGACGGCTTTCTCGCCGTAGCCGCGGTCGGCGGTGACCGTGCGGGGTGGGCGGCCGGCGCGTGTGCGGACCCGATCCACAGCTGGTGCCAGTTGGGGTGCGTCGGCCGGGTTGCCGCGTTCGACGTTGTGGTCCACGATCACGCCGTCGTCGCCTTCGACAAGCTGGGCCTTGTGGCCGAACTCGACGGGGGGCGTTCCCCCCGAGATGTGGACACCAGTTCCTATGCGGCGGTGGCCAGCCTAGCCGATCGCTGCTCGTACTCGATCGGACAGATTTGGCCGAGAGTGGAATGCCTCCTTCTCGTGTTGTATCGCGTGATCCAGCGGAAGACGGCAGCGCGCGCCTCACCCGCGCTGTTCCAGCGCTTCCGCCCCTGCAACGTCTCCCGTTTCAACGTCGCGTTCAGCGATTCGGCGGCGGCGTTGTCCGCCGACGTCCCGACCGCACCCCGCGATGTCGTCACCCCCAACTCGCGGCAGAGGTCAGCGAACTCAGCCGATGCATATTGAGCCCCGTTGTCGGAGTGGAAAATTGCCCCATCGAGACCGGCGGCGCCACGACAGGCGGCCGCCGCACGCAGCGCGTCGGTGACCAACTCGGTGCGCATGTGGTCGGCGATCGACCACCCCGCCAACCGTCTCGAACCCAGGTCCAACACCGTCGCCAGATACAGAAATTCACCATCACCCACCGGCAAGTAGGTGATGTCGCCGACGTATTTGGTGTTCGGTGCGCTCGCGGTGAAATCCCGCCGGATCAGGTCCGGAACCGGGGCCGCGTCCGGGTCGGGGACGGTGGTGCGCACCGGTTTGCGCAGGTGCACGCCGACGATCCCGTTCACGCGCATCACCCGTTCCACTCGCTTGTGATTGACCTCGATCCCGGCATCGCGCAGCTCGGCGGTCACCCGCGGTGCCCCGTAGGTGCCGTCGGAGTCGTCGTGGATGGCGCGGATCCGCTCGGCCAGCTCCTCGTCGGCGGAGGCGCGGGCGGCCCGGGCCGGCGCGGCGGCCCGCCACCGGTAGAAGCCCGAGCGGGAGACCTCGAGGAGCTGGCACAGCCACTTCACCGGAAAGGTGTCGCAGTGGTCGTCAACGAATTGGAAGTGGCTGCTCACCAACTCGTCTCCCCGGCGAAATATTTCGCGGCCCTCCGCAGGATCTCCCGCTCGGTTTCGAGCTTCCGGATCTGGGCCTTGAGCTGCCTGTTCTCTTCCTCCAACACGGACTCGGACGATACCTCGCCGGCCGATCGTGACGGCCCCTTGGCTCCGCGCTCGGCCGCGGGAGCGCCGGTGCGTTTGCGTTCGGCGCGCACCCAGTTGCGCAGCGTCTCGCGGCTGACGCCCAGATCCCGGCCGATGCCTTCGAGCGTGTGGCTCGGATCGGACAGGTACAACGCGACGGCATCGGCCTTGAATTCCGCCGAGTACGACTTCATCACCATCAGTGACATCTCTTCCTCTGGGTCTTCACGACCCAGTGTCCAGGATGTCCTCACTCAAGGGGGAAGCCCCGGGTTTACCGAGCCGTCCCTTGGCGATGGGCCGGGCGTCGGGGTCGTGCAGGCTGACCCGCCGGGTAGCTCCGTCCGGTGTCTGCCCGGCCAGCCGCTGTCGGGTCTGCGCGGTGATCTGCCGGGTGGCGGTGACCAGGTCCCCAGGGGTCGTCGATGGCGCGGGCCAGGCGTCCGCGCCGGCGGCCCGCGGCCCTGTCGTGCTCGCCCTGGGCCTTCCGGGCTGTGGCCTTGGCGCGTGCCCGGCGCAGCGCGTGTTTGGGGTTGGCCAGCAGCCGTTCGGCATCGGTGGCGGCGGTCTCGGCCAGGTCGGCCAGCTCCCCGGTTGTGTGCCGGACCGCGGCCAGGGCCTCGTCGGGACCGGCGTCGCTGCGCAAACGCAGCTTGAAACCGATCGAGTGCGCACGCTTGCCCGCCGCACGAGACCGGTCCCGCACCCGGGTGCGAGTCGCTCCACCGGCGGCCTGGATCCGCTTGCCGGTGGCCGCGATCCGTCGGATTGCCTTGGCCAACAAACCGGAGTCGGTGGGGTAGGACACGTTGCTGGGCACCACCGTCGTGTCGGCCCGCAACTTGGTGGTGCGCAGCACCTTGGCCTCGGTGGCCTTGGCCAGCAGCGCCTCGTTCAGCCCGTCCACCGCCGCCGGGCCACAGCGGGTGGTCAGCTTCATCAATGTGGTCGGGTGTGGCACCGACCCGTCCAAGGGGATCCGGGGAGAACCGCCGCCAGGTGATCGAGTCGCTCACCTCGCGGCACAGGGTCTCATAGCCGAGTCGGTAGCGGAACTTGAGGAACATCAGCCGCAGGTAGGTCTCCATCGGCGTCGACGGACGGCCGATCCGCGGGTCGAAGTACGGCACGAATGGTGCGAAGAACGCCGGAACATCCAGCAACGCGTCGATCCGAGCCAGCTCGTCAGGGAGCCGGAGCAACTCCTGCGGCAGCACCGACTCGAACAAGGACGGTTGATCGCCTACGGTACGGAACACGATGGCCTCGATCCCTTCTAGCCCAAGGGGTTGAGGTCATCCTTCCGTTCCAGCATTGGCCGATCACGCACCGACGCACACCGACTTTTTCAGGTCGAAGTAACTAGTGCGTCGCCAAGAGCCCGCCATCTACCACGATGTCGGTACCGGTGATGTATGAGGCGTCGTCGCTGAGGAGGAACGCATTGACTGTGGCGACCTCACCTGGCCTTCCCATCCTTCCCAGCAGGGTGGACGCGACAATCTCATTGTTGACCGATTCTCCGTTGTGCTTGGCCATGGCCGTGTCAATGAGACCGGGTATCACACAGTTGACTCTGATGTCTCTCGGGGCCAATTCTGCTGCGGCAGAGCGAGTGAGTCCTCGTACCGACCACTTCGTCATCGTGTAGGACGAGATGCCGACCGCTCCGGTGCATCCCGCAGTGGAGGACACGTTGATGATCGATCCGCCGTTTGTCATCACCTTGCTCACGGCCAGTACACCGAGGAGTGGGCCGAGTTGATTGACCGAGTGCAGCAGGCGCTCTTCCTCCAACGCAGGCTCTGACAATGGAGATCGACGGTAAATCCCAGCGTTGTTCACGAGACCATTGACAGCACCAAATCGGCTCAGGGCGGTCTCGACAATCTTCTCCCAGGATTCCTCGTCCGTGACGTCATGCACCACACCGAGCGCCTCCGGCCCGATGGCTTCCGCCACCTCGGTGACTGTGGGGTCGATGTCGGCCAGCACGACACGTGCTTCCCGCTCTGACAGAAGCCGCGCGGTTTCGAGGCCTTGTCCGGTGGCGGCACCGGTGATGATGACCACCTTCTGGTTCAAGTTCATCGGAGACCTTTCGCTGAGTTCTTGTTCATAGCGCGAGATAACCTCCATCGACCGGCAGCTCGACACCTGTGACAAAGGAGGATTCGTTGGCTCCGAGGAAGACGGCGGCTGCGGCGATCTCGTTTGGGGTTCCGCCCCGATTCATGGGTGTTCTTCCTATGAACTCTTGATTGAGTTCGTCGGCCTGACCTGCGGTCATTGGTGTTGCAATCCACCCAGGGAGGATGGCGTTGACGCGTACGGCGTGCGGGGCGTAGGTGATGGCTGCGTTGCGGGTCATCCCTAGTACGGCGGCCTTACTGGCATGGTAAGCAGCAAGGTTTGCCACAGCACGTGAGCCGAAGATCGAGGAAATGTTGATGATGGAGCCGCGCCGGCGCGAGATCATGCCCTCGGCCACAGATGCCATTCCGTAGTGCGTGCCGCGTTGATTCACATTGATGATGCGATCCCACTCGGTGTCGTCGACATCGTGGATCGACGCCCATCCGGTGGTTCCGGCGTTATTGACCAGTATGTCGATGCGTCCGAATGATGCAGTGATCTCGCTAGTGAGCGATTGCCACTCGGATTTACGAGTGACGTCGAGTCGCCGGGTCCAATAGCAATCGTCGACCATGGCGTCGTCGTTCTTCCAATCCGCGGAGACGACAATCGCGCCTTCGGCGCGGTATGCCTCGACGATCGCAGCGCCGATACCTTGGTGGCCTCCGGAAATGAGGCAGACGAGATCCTGTAGGCGTGCCGTCAAGTTGGGCTCCCTGGTCGAAGGTGGAATGTACTACGCGCACATTGCTCGATGGCGTGTGCGGAGTAGTGGAGCGGAAAGTAGGCGTCTGTCAGCCAGTCGTCAATCAGGTCCTGGTATGCCCCGTCGCGGGGGTCCCCGGACTGGCCGGGCGCATTGATCGCGATGGAGGCATCCCAGTTGCCGACGTCGATGACCATCCGAAATGTTGCGCCCGCGGTCTGAAAGCCTGTCCGCGGGTCGTAGGAGGCGACACCGACCGTATCCGGGCTGCCGTGCTTGGGATAGGGCCCGAGTGTCATCCAGGGGTCCGAGGGGTCGTCCACCACCGAGTGCAGAGGATGCCGGAATACAGTTCGGTGTAGCCGCCCCCACGTCCAGGTCGAGTGGTCCTCGCCGAGCGTTTCCTTCAACCGTCGGAAGGCATTCACGAGTGTCCGGCCTAGCACAGCCTGTAGTCGTTCCGGATCGCGTGCGTGCTCATGCCGGAGCAACAGCAGGTCGACAGCGGGGTCGCCTGCCATGGTTTCGTCGGGCAGCGTCGCCGCCAGCGCGTCGGCTGTCTGGACGGCGTCGACCGTGTTCTGAAGAAATCGGTCGTAGAGTTCGGTGCGGAGTTCACCCCTGAACCAGGTCTCGAACAGTGCGGCTGCAGACGAGGTCGCGGACATGCGGTGGTCCCACTCGGTGAGTAGGCGTACCGCTTCATCGGTGTCGGGATCCTCGGATGGTGTTCTGGTCAATAGTGCACAGACTTCGCGCGCCGGGATGCTTAGATAGTCGTTCTGCAGCGCCGCCGACCGCGCGAGGGTCATTTTGGAGTCATCGCTGAGGACTTCGGCGATGCGTTGGGCTCTGCAGTTTGCATACCACTCGTAGGACACGGGGATCGAATCCCATTCGTCCGTTCCGGGCAGGTTCATCTCGTTCGCGCTTGCAACCCATCCGCGGGGCGGATCGACCACGGAGGGTAGCGCGTCCGCAGGCTGGAACCCGTCCCACTCGAATCGCCCGTCGCCTGGTACCGGAAGCAGTCCATCCCAGTTCGGCCGCACGGGCACCAGTGCGCGTGCGCTCCATCCGATCGAACCGTCGATGTCGGCGTAGACGTGATTGACCCCGGGTGCGCGCCACCGCGCCACCGCGTCGGCGAAGTCGGAGCCGTTGCGTGCTCGTAGGTAGGCCAAACTGGCAAGATACGGGGCCATTCCGGGCTCGAGCCACGCCGCTCGCACGGCGAAGGCTGCCTTCTGACCGTGGTCGACGTGGATGACCGGTCCGTGAACGGTGTGTGCGAGGGTCACTTCGGCATCGGGCGCGCCGGCCACCGGAATGCTCTCGGTGACGCTCTCCATGCGTCGCCACTCGTCGAGGTATCGGTACAGCGACGGATCGTCGGGGTGGAGCTCGTACACGTACAGATCTTCTTGATCGACCGGGAAGATGGTCAGTCCGAACGCGACGTGACCGTTGTGTCCGAGGGACACCCCGGGCAGGGCGGGCTCTCCTGCTCCGATCACGTCGAACTCGGGACAGCGCAGGTGCACGAGATAGCGCAGCGAGGGCAGCCCGATGGCGCGGTGCGGGTCACTGGCCAGGATCGGCCGTCCGGTTGCGGTCCGGGTCGCAGCGATGGCCCAGTTGTTGCTGCCGTCGGGTTCCTGCGCCGGTAGGGGAGTCGTGGACACGGGTCCGGTCGCGAGGCGGTAGACGCGAAGTACCTCGTCATCGAGCAGGCTCAGGTCGAGACCCTCGGGAACTGTCACCGCGATAGCGGGTTCGCGGTGGCGCCGCAGGTCCTCGACCTGTGGTCCGAACTTGTGCAGGGTTTGGGCGCGCGCGACCTCCTGCTCGAGGTTCCCGAACAGTCCATGACTTCGGATCCGGCTGACGTCCTCGGGTGCCCACCGGGACGGGGCGTATCCCAGCTTGGTGAACTCCGGCGGAAGTAACGACGCCTCCGCTTCGGTCGCGGCGATGAAGGCATTGATGCCTGCGACGAAACGGCGGACCGCCGATTGGGCATCGGGCGCGTACGACTGCCAGTCGGCTACCTGGTCGCCGCGATACAGAAACAGGCGAGCAGCCCGATCACGCTCGACATAGTGCGGCCCGAGCACCTCGGAGATGAGACCGAGCCCTTTTCTGCGCCACCAGTCCAATTGGAACAGGCGGTCGCGAGCGGCGATGTAACCCTGCGCGAAGAAGACGTCCTCGGGGGACTGAGCGTCGATGTGCGAGATCCCGGATTCGTCCACTGTGACGGTGACCGGAGCGAACAGCCCGTCCGCGACAAGGTTCTCGGATTCGAGCGTGGTGTCTGAGGTCATCGCTTCGACCGACGGACGAGCTGATCGGCGGCGACGGCGAGAATGACGATCAGCCCCTTGGCGACCAACTGGATGTTGTTGTCGACGGCGAGGCTGATGAAGATATTGTTCAGCACCGCGATGATCGCCATACCCACTGCAGTGCGCCAGATTCGGCCTTCGCCACCCCTCAGGGACGTTCCACCGATCACGACGATGGCGATGGCGTCGAGCGCGATCGTCGCGCCCATCGATCCTTGCCCGGCGCCGACCTGCCCTGCGGTGATCACGCCCGCCAACCCTGCGAGGAAGCCGCTGATGACATAGGTCGATCCCTGTACGACGTCGACGCTGATTCCGGAGAGGCGGGCCGCTTCGCGGCTGCCACCGACCGCGAAGATTCCGCGCCCGAACTTGGTGCGGTCGAGGATGATGGTTCCCGCCAGGAAGGCGAGGATCAGCAGCACCACGGGGATTCGGATTCCGGCGATGGATCCACGCCCGATCGCCTGGAAGTATTCGCCGGTATTGCTGAACGAACCGGCGTTGGTCAGGAAGAGCACACCACCGGAGTACAGCGACGACGTTCCCAATGTGGTGATGAACGGGTTGACGCGCAACTTGGTGACAACCAGGCCGTTGACGAGACCGAGAACGGTGGCCAAACCGAGCGCAGCGACCATCGCGCCACCGGGTGTCCAGCGATCCGCTATTGCGGTGTAAAGCGTGGCAGCGCAGGCGAAGACGGCGCCGACGGACAGGTCGAATCCACCGGCGATGATCACCAAGGTCATCCCGACCGCCACTATGCCGAGAGGCGCGATCTGGGTCAGGATGATGCCGATGTTCCCCGGCGTCAAAAACGCCGGATAGATGATCGTGGCGATGACGATGAGCAGGGCGAGGACCCCGAACATCGCAAACTCCAGCAGACGGCTGGATGATACGAGGCTCGACCGTGAGGTGGTGGGGGCGCTGGCAGGGGTGGTCACCGGGGTGGTGGTGGTGCTAGAACTCATGATTTACTCCGAAAGCGAGATCGAGGACGTCTTTGACGGTGGGTTCGTGTCGATGTGTGTCGAACTCTGCGACGATGCGACCGCCGGCGACTACGAGGACCGTGTCGCTGACGTCGAGGACCTCATCGATTTCTGCGCTGGTGACGATGACGCCCTTTCCGGAACTGGCCAATGCGCGCAGGGCGGAGAGCACATCGACCTTGGCTGCCACGTCGATTCCGCGGGTGGGTTCATCGACGAGGAGGATGTCCGGATCGCGGTGGAGCCATTTCGCCAGCGCCACCTTCTGTTGGTTTCCGCCTGATAGCCAGCTCACGGGGTAGTTGCCGACCGGCCTGCTGAGGGTAAGCTCTTCGAGTTTGATTTTGGCCACCTCGAGCTGCCGGGATGCGTTGACCAACCCGCGCGTCGTGACGCTGGCCAGGTCAGCGAGTGTCACGTTGTCCGGGACGCTCATGTTCAGAACCAGACCTTCGGTCTTGCGTTCTTCCGGAACGAGTCCGATCCCGAAAGCTTGGATTGCCTGGCGAACCGACCGAGGAAGCTTCTGTTCCTGACCTCGAACACGGAGTCGGCCCTTCGCGTGTGGTTCGGCGCCGGCCAACGACCGCAGAATGCTGCTGCGACCGGACCCGACCAGACCGGCGAGACCGACAACTTCACCGGCTCGAACGCGGAGCGTCACGTCCTCGATCGCACCGGGCAGGGTGAGTTGCTCGACGGCCAGGAGTTCCTGGCCGAACTCCACCCGTTGCCGGGAGCGAGGTTCCGGTGCGGCGGTCTCTCCGGTCATCTCCCGAACCAGTGATGCCTTCGTCCACTCGTTTGCGGGACCGAATGCGACTTTTCGGCCGCTCCGCATGACGGTGATATCGTCGCTCACCTCGAGGACCTCGGACAGGTTATGGGTGACCAGCACGATGGTCGTCCCTCGGGCCTTCAGCTTGCGCACGAGGTCCAGAAACACCCTGCGTTCGCGTTCCGACAATGCCGCCGTGGGTTCGTCGAACAAGATCACACGGGAGGACGCGTACACGGCGCGCATGATCTCGAGCATCTGGGCGGCAGCCACACTCAGCTCGCCCGCGTTCATTTTGGGGTCGAACTCCAGGCCCAGGTCGCGGCTGAGTTCGAGGAACGCGGCAACCATGTCCTTTTCGCGAAGCAGACCGTGTCGGCCCATCTCCTGGCCGAGGAAGACGTTCGCGACGGTCGTCAGCGCAGGAAGCACGGTGAGTTCCTGATACACCGCCGAGAGCCCGGCCCGCCGCGACTCCTTCGGGTCTCCGCCGTGTAGCCGCTCTCCGAAGATGCTGACGGTGCCGTCGGTGGCGGAGAGCCGGCCACTCATCATGCCGAGCAGGGTGGATTTGCCGGCCCCGTTGGCACCGACGAGTGAGTGCACGGTTCCCGCGCGGACCTCGACGTCGACTTGGTCGACGACCGTGGTTCCGCCGAAAGATTTGGTGACGCCTATACATTCGATGGCGATCATCTGTTACCTCAGTTCATCACGCAGCTAGGGTTTTCTGATGCGTAGGCCGATCAGTACTCCGGGACCCACGAGCCGACGTTGTCCTTGGTGATGTAGGGAGCACCGGCAAACTGCAGCTGGTCGAGGGGGTTGGTGACCTTGGCGACCTCTTGCCCTTGCCACGAGGCCATCATCATCTCGACGGCCAACTTCATGTCGGTGTAGGGAGTGCCGGGGAGCGCCATTTTCACCGTTCCCGACTCGATCGCCGACTTCGTCCATGAATCGCCATTGCTGTCGAATACCGTGACGTTCGACGATTTCCCGGACTCTTGAACAGCCTGGACCACTCCACGCGTCATCCCGCTGTAGTTGGAGGCGACGGCCTTGAGGTCGGGATTCGACCGCAAGGTGGTCTGGGTGACAGCGAACGCCTCTTCCGTCAAGTAATCGGTCTTCTGGAACGAGGCGATGGTGTGGTCGGGGTACTCCGGTTGCACCGATTCCAACGCCGACTGTGTCGCCATGGTGACAAAGTCCAGGTCCGGGCCGGTAATCGCTGCGAGCTTCCCGGCATCGGTGTTCTCGAAAATGTGCTTCCACCAGCCACGATAGCCAGCTGCATTCTGCTCACCGATGAAACCGAGAGTGCCGTCGGTATATCCGTCGTCACCGCAGATAGCCGTGACCACGACCAGAACCTTGATGCCTTGGGCAGCAGCATCTTTGATTTGACTGCACTGCTCGCGAGGAGAGATCGGGTTGACGATCCAGGCGTCATAGGTCTTGCGCTGCATGGCCAGCATCATGGCGTCGTTCTGCCGCTGAGGGTCCCAATCGCTGGCGACCACCGTCAGATCGATTCCGGCCTTCTTCGCGGTCTCCTCAGCACCGGTCTTCTCCGCCTGCAGGTAGGCGTTGCTGGTTGCCGGAATGAAGACGCCGATCTTCAGGTCCTCGAGAGGTTGGGGCTCGCCGGGGCCGGCGTTGATCCCGGTGGAACTCGGAGCCCCCGTGGAACAGGCGGTGAGGGCAATAGCAGCGAGTGCTACCAAGGAAATGAGCACGCGTCGGCGCCATGATTGCTTCATGATTCTCTTCTTTTCGGTAAGCGAGGGAGTGATGACGGCCGCTACAACTGCTGGCTCGAGGCAGAAGCCGAGGTGGGCGCTGTCTCGTCCTCGGACCAGAGGTCATAGAGGGTGCTCAAGTTCGTGAACAACACGTCGTCGAATGAGGTCATGTAGTCCAACAACCGCTCGAACATCATCAGGTTGTGGGGCCGTCCAATGCTCTGCGGATGCACCGTGATGGTGACCAAACCATTCGGAACCCGCTGGTAGGCGAAGTCGAAATGGTCTTTCCACCGCTGGTAGATCACTTCCGGCGACTGCATACCGGCATTGACGCCTGGGATGTGTTCGACCGCGGGGAAGTCGTCGAGATACCAGGAAACCGGGAACTCGAGAATTGGACTCGGCTCCCCGCGTCGGTTCCCCTCCTCGTACCGGACCTCAGTCGGACGCGGGTGATAGGGCTCGAGGTCGCGCCCCATCAGGGATGAATCCCAATCGAGTCCGTACTCCTCGATCAGCGACAGAGTGGTGTCCGTGAAGTCCCAAGCCGGCGACCGGTATCCACGAGGGACGAATCCGACGTACTTCTCGTGCTGAGCCAACGCCTTCTCGAACAGATCTCGTTCCTGTGCAGGTTCGAGTTTCATGATCGGCTCATGCCAACATCCGTGCGCAGATATCTCGTGACCGGCATCGAGAACCGATTGGAAGACCTCGGGGAAGGTTTCCATAGTGTGGCCGGGTGTGAAGAAGTTGCCCAGAACCTCGTATCGACGGAGGGCGTCGAGGAGGCGGGGCACGCCCACTTCGGCGTCGAAGTCACCGCGCGACAACACGCCGGGGCTCGTCAGACCGAACGTGCCCATCCAGCAGCTGTGGGCGTCGAAATCTGCGCCGATGTTGACGGCAATCTTCTTACCAGCGGGAAGTTGCAGTGGCATCGTGATCTTCTTTCCTGTATCAAGCGTGACGCACGGGTGGTTTCAGCGGCGATCGATCGGTCCAGGGCGAGCGAAACCAAGCGCCGGGGCTTTGTTCATGGGCCCGTCTGTCGGGAGGGCCAGTCGCTGTGATGCACATCGCGTGCGTTTGATCCTGGCACCGGTTCCGCCATTCGTCTATTGACAGTTTCTCAAGCCTGCATAACTATCAGTTATATGGACTTCCGTTCGCTCACCTACTTCGAGTCGGTTGCTCGGCTGCAGTCGGTGAGCTCTGCCGCCGCCGAGTGCGTCGTGAGTCAACCCGCGATCTCGAAGCAGATCGCCGGGCTGGAGACCAGGCTCGGCGTCAAGCTCTTCCACCGCGCGCCGACCGGAATGGTGCTGACACCGGCCGGACGGAAGCTGTACGAGCTGAGTGCGGACATCCTCCACAGAGCCCGGCACGCCGAGACAGTCATGCGGGCGATGTACCGAGACGAGCCGCAATTGACCGCGGTGACCCAGGAGACGACGGCACACTTCCTGCTGGCCCCGTTCATCGCCGAGACCGGCGCGCCAATCATCGACCTCAGAACGGTGCGACCATACGACGTGGATCGCACTCTCGACGAAGACGCCGACCTTGCCGTCGGTACGCACCGTCCACCCGACCATCGTGAGTGCCGTACGGTGTCGGTCTCGCCGGTACTGGTTCAGTGCGCGCCGCAGGAGGCGGAACTCTTCGACGAGGCAGGCCTGGTGGAACTCGCCGCGGTCAGTGGGTCCGACGTTCTCGTCCCGGGCCACGGTAGCGGAGTCGAACTCGCGGTACGCAGTGCGAGTGCGCGGCACGGCATCAAGCTGGAATCTGCGCGATCGGTCAACTCCCCGACGGTGGCACAGGCGCTCGCGGCCAACGGTCGGGGACTGGCTCTGGTGACCGACCCGCCGCGGTTCGGTGTTCGTGCCTTTCCTCTCGTCGTCGACGGACACCCGATCGAGGTCCCGATCTATCTATCTTGGGACAGAGACCATTACGCGACTAACCTGATAGCGGCACTCGGTGACGACCTCCGGGCGTGGCTCGACGCACAGCCTCCGTGGATCTCCATGGCAGGGTGAGCTACACGTTCGGAGAACTGCGGGTACTCCCGACAGCGAGGTGAAATGGGCTGCGGCCGCTACTGTGCGACGAAACCCCGTCTCGGGCTCCGGAGATGGCGATCGGCGCTAGCGCCGTCGAGTCTTACTGCGGCTCATGGGGACGTGGCGGGGATCCGTGCACGCGCAATCCGTGCCAGCGGCCTCAGCCGTGGTGAAAAGTGACGGTCTGACTTTCGGAGGTTCTGTGCAGTGACAGTGATGGGTGAACCTGGCCCGAATGCGGTCCACCCATCACCAGGTCACTACTTCGGGATGACGGTGAATCGCCTGAGCTCGAGCGCGGGGTTCTGTGCCCGCACTCGAGCTATCCGATCAGCGGAGATGCTGGCGAGCGTAAGCCCCTCCGCCTCCCCTGCAGACGCGAGCGGAATACCCATCGGGTCGACGATGAAGCTGTTGGCGACACCGCCGGGCGCGGTTTGGTCTGCGGCCGCAACGTAGATGGTGTTCTCGATTGCCCGGGCACGGATCAAGGTATTCCAGTGGTCTTCCTTGAGCGGACCGGGTACCCAAGCGGCTGGAAGGACGAGCGCGTCCGCGCCGGCGTCCACGAGGCGACGGGTGACCTCGGGGAACCGGAGGTCGTAACAGGTCTGTAGGCCGAACCGGAGTCCGTCGACCTCGAAGGTTTCCGGTTTGTCGATCTCGCCGGGACGGACCCGCGACGATTCGGTGAATCCGAAGGCGTCGTAGAGATGAATCTTGCGGTAGGTCGCCGTGACCTGTCCGTCCACGTTCACGGCGACCAGGGTGTTGTGAATTCGGCCGTCGGAGCTGGTTTCGTTGAGTCCTACGACAATCGTGATCTGGTGTTCGGCTGCGAGGCGGCCGACTCGCTGAACGAAGGGACCGGAGAGGGATTCTGCGGAGCGGACGAATCGATCGTCCATGGCCGAGACCGTGAACATGGAGAACTCGGGGAAGGCGATGAGTCGGGCGCCCGCGGTGCTGGCGCGCTGAACATAGTCGGCGATGATGGCGGCATTGCGTGCCTTGTCGTCGGTGGGGGCGAACTGGGCGACGGAGATGATGGGCACGAGAATTCTCCTGAAGGCTGGGTATCAGGCGGATGGGCTGGGTTGGCGTGTCGGGGGCGGGGCGATGCGTTCCATTTTTCCGAGAACAATTGTGTAACTGAGAATTCCCGCGGCGAGGACAACGCCGGTGAAGATGAATGCCCCTGCAAACGATCCTGTGGTGTCGACGATGATGCCCGTGATGATGGGTGCGGAGATGCCGATCATGTTGGCCACGAAGTTGACGATTCCGCCCATGGTGCCGGTATAGCCCTCGGGGGCGATGAGCGAGACGATGCTCGATCCGGCGGGAACAGAGACGGCCAGGCCTGCCGCACCGATCGAGAGGAACACGACGGCCATCGCGATGGAGTCGACGTAGCCGGCGCCGGTGACGGCGAGGGAGGCGAGGAGGCTGGTGACCAGCACGATCCGCCGCACACGGGTGACGTGACCGGTGCGGGCGACCCAGCGGTCCATCAACAGCCCGGCGATCAGGAACTGCGCGATCACGGCCACCAGCCAGATGATCATCGTGTACAGCCCGCCCTTGAGGAGGTTGACCCCAAACTGCTTCTCCAGGAAGCCCGGGAGCCACGTGAGCAGTACGTAGTAGGCATAGGTGTAGGAGGCGAATCCCAGGGCCAGGCCCCAGGTCTTGCGGCGGCGCAGGAGGTAACCGACTCCGTGGAGCGAGCTGGTGGTGACGGCGTCTTCGTCCTCGGCGCCGCCGGCGCGGATCATCTCGTACTCGGTCTCACTGAGCCGCCCCTTGGCGAGCGCGGTCTTGGGTGAGTCGTACAGGAACCACCAGATGGCGAGGAACAGCAGGCTCGTCACGCCGGTAAAGATGAAGGCGGCGTGCCAGCTGTAGGTGGAGACGAGGAACGCCATGATCGGGACGCCGAGGACGTTCGCCATCTTCGAAGAACCATCGAAGACGGAGGTGGCGGTGCCACGCTCGTGTTTCGGGAACCACTGTCCGATCGCTTTCCAGGCCGCCGGTACGGCGGGGGCTTCGCCGATGCCTAGAAGCAGCCGCGCGATGATGAGCAACCCGAGGCCGCCGGCGGCGGCCGACGCGAAGGACGCCACCGCCCACAGGAACACACCGACACGATTGACCCAGCGCACACCGATCTTGTCGATGATCGTGCCGATCGGTAATTGCAGCATGGCGTAGGTCCACAGGAATGCGGACGACACGACGCCCATCTGTGCGGCCGAGATGTCGAACGACTTCATGATCTCGGGGGTGGCGACCGACAGGTTGACGCGATCGATGTAGTTGACGAATTGCCCGAACCCGAGGATTCCCGCGATCTGCCAGCGGACACGTCCGAAGCGGGTCTTCGTTCGCTCCGGAGTGGCGGCGATGCTGCCGGTGCTCATGAGGACAATCCGCCCAGCAGCGCCGCGGTCTCGGCGAAGGGCTGCTCGAACCCGGCGCGCAGTGCCCCGTGTTGCATTGTCAGAGCCAGTTGGTGGGCGTTGTTTTCCAACGCGAACCTCTTTTCCTCCTCTGTCCAGGCGGGCATCAGCCAGTGTTTGCCTGCGGCGTGGGCGGCGTCGGCGATCTTCTGGAGGTCGGCGAAATCGCCTGCTTCGCGGGTGTAGGTTCCGCGGTCGCGACGGATGGACAGATCGCCGGGGCCGACGAATACCCCGTCTACGGTGGCGAGTTCCAGGATGGCGTCGATGTCGGCGAGTGCGCCGGCGTCCTCGATCATCGGGTAGCACCGCACCCGGATATCTTCGGCCGCGACCCAGTCGTCGGTGTACGGCCCGTATGCGATGGTCCGGCCACCGGCGAGGCTGCGATCGCCCAGAGGGGGAAATTTCGCGAATGCGGTGATCTCGCGCGCATGTGCGGCGCTTTCCACGTGTGGAATGACGACGGCGTCGGCACCGAAATCGAGGGCCTGCTGAATCGGCCCGCGGTCGGGTGTGAGGACCTTGGCGAGCACGTCCATCCCGAGCGCCTTGAGGAAGGGGATGAACCGTTCCAGGTCGGCGAGGCCGAACGCGCCGTGCTCGATGTCGAGGACCGTGGCGCCGTAGCCGATACCGCGAGCGATCTCCGCGGCAGCGAAGTTGGGATCGGACAGCCAAACGGCAAACCGGGGGTCAGCGTGGGGTGGTGTCATGAGGAAACTCCTGGAGACGGGGGCGCGCACCGTGGAGGAGCGCGGCGGTAACCGAATCGAAACATTCAGTGGCGGGAGTCACAATAATGTGTGTCCGCCATGTATACACGAAGAGTACTTCGAGTGTCCAGTAGTGTGTCGGGGTAGAAGCGGTATGCGGAGGAGGCGAAGTCGTGGTTATCCAGGCATCGAACAGCGTTCAGGCGCAGCCAAGCCGAAAGTCGGCGGCGGGGCGGGTCTACGACTGGCTCCGCGACGGCATCATCACCGGTCGGATCGCCGAAGGAACGTTCCTCGACGAAGTCTGGGTGGCCGAGTCGGTAGGCACATCGAGGACCCCGGTGCGCGAGGCGTTCCACCGCCTCAGCTCCGAGCGGTTCATCGATCAGTTGCCCCGGAAGGGAGCCCAGGTCCATGTGGTGACCGCCCGAGAACTCGAGGAGGTGAACTCGACGAGGCGGCTGATCGAAG
Organism: Rhodococcus jostii NBRC 16295; assembly: GCF_001894825.1. Taxonomy (GTDB): domain Bacteria; phylum Actinomycetota; class Actinomycetes; order Mycobacteriales; family Mycobacteriaceae; genus Rhodococcus_F; species Rhodococcus_F jostii. Next base: position 18,997 of record NZ_BCWY01000097.1, read on the forward strand.
GCCACGCGGGCCACGCGTTGTGCGCCGACCGGAAAGGCGCCCCTGCCGAGATGCATGTCCTGCTCGAGGAGATGGAAGAGGCGGAACAACGCCAGGACTGGCTCCAAGCCGTAGAGCTGAACTGGCGCTTTCATCGAGCCATGGTGCAGGCACAGGGAAATGCGGTGCTGACCGAGCTGTACGACACTCTGCGCTCGCGACAGCAACGGGTCGGCCTGCGTGCGCTGCAGAGCAGCCCGGGCCGGGCCCCGCTGATCGACTCCCAACATCGCGGCATCGTCGACGCGCTCGATACATTCGACAACGAGCGACTGCAGCAGCTGCTGGACGAGCACCTGAAGCCGGTACCCGAAGTCACCGCGGTGCTCGGGTCGGGAGCACAGTAGCGGTCGAACGAACCACCACTCCCCGATTGTGCACACAGCTGTCCCGCGGACGTAAGGCATCACGCTCCCTCATCGGCCCGGCACACCCTCGGTGTGCCGCGGTGCTGCGCACGCCCGCGGCCACACAATGCGGCAGAGAGCGCGCCGTCCACCGCCCCACCACATCAGGAACGGCGGACGGCGCGCTGGGCAAGGCTGCGCACGCGTGAATGTCGGTTCAGGATGCGTCCGCGAGCCGTGGACTTCGACGGGGGCTCGATCGCGGCATGACAGCGACGCCCCCTCGTCACGGTTAGTGGTTGGTGGAGTAGTCGTCTTCCCCGAGTCGATGTGCGAGTACGAAGTTGGTGGAACCGATGGAGTTGATCGGCGATCCGGCGACGATGATGATCAGGTCTCCGGGCGCATACCGGTCCAGGGTCAGCAAGTGTTGATCGACCTGCCGGATCATTTCGTCGGTGGTGCTGACATCCCCGACCTGGTGGGCTTCGGTGCCCCAGCTCATGGTCAGCTGATTGCACACCGACTCCGTCGGGGCGAAGGCGAGCAGCGGGAGTGGAGTGTGCAGCCGGGCCAGCCGTCGCACGGTGTCACCGGACGTGGTGAACGCGACCAACGCTTTGGCATTGAGGCGTTCGCCGATGTCGCGGGCGGCGAACGAGATGACACCCCCCTTCGTTCGTGGGGAGTGCAGTAGCGGCGGAACGAATGTGGATTCGGATTCGACGGCTTCGATGATCCGCGCCATCGTGTGTACCGTCTCGATCGGATACTTGCCTACCGAGGTCTCCCCGGAGAGCATCACTGCGTCGGCACCGTCGAGGACCGCGTTGGCCACGTCAGATGCTTCGGCGCGGGTGGGACGAGAATTCTCGATCATCGAGTCGAGCATCTGGGTTGCGACGATCACGGGTCGCGCGTTCTCGCGGGCGATCTGGACAGCGCGTTTTTGCACGAGCGGTACCTGCTCGAGGGGTAGTTCGACCCCCAGGTCGCCGCGGGCGACCATGATGGCGTCGAACGCGAGAATGATGGACTCCAGATTGTCGACGGCTTCAGGTTTCTCGATCTTGGCGATCACCGGAACTCGGCGGCCGACGCGATCCATCACCTCGTGCACCAGTGCGAGGTCGTCGGGCGAGCGCACGAAAGACAGGGCAATCACATCGACGCCGAGCGTCAACGCGAACTCGAGGTCCTCGATGTCTTTGTCCGACAACGCCGGGACGGATACGTTCATTCCGGGCAGCGAGAGCCCCTTGTTGTTCGAGACCGGTCCGCCCTCGGTGACCGTGCAGACGACGTCGGGGCCGTCGATCTCGGCGACGGTCAGCGCCAGCTTGCCGTCGTCGATCAGTAGCCGATCACCAGGCCGGGCATCGTGAGAGAGCTCCTTGTAGGTCGTGGACACACGATCGTGGGCGCCCTCGATGGCGTCGGTGGTGATGCGGACTTGTTCGCCGGTCGACCATACGGTCGATCCGTCGGTGAATCGGCCGAGCCGGATCTTGGGTCCTTGCAGGTCGGCGAGCACGCCGACCGTCCTGCCGGTCGTCGCGGCGGCGGCGCGCACGTGGCGGTAGTTGGCGGCGTGATCGGCGTGCAGACCGTGGCTGAAGCCACGTCCATCCCCGCCTCGACGAGCTCGGTGATCCGCTGGCTCGTCGCGGTCGCGGGACCGAGCGTGCACACGATTCGGGCGCGACGCACGGCATGTGTGGCCTCGGAGCGCGAAGCCGTGGTGGGGCGGGGTGGCCTATCGGGGATGGTCATGGGATGTCCTGAGGGGTCGGCAGCGGGCGGGGGTGCGTAGGAGGGGGGGGTGGCACTGCCTCGATCGGTGGGGTGTCGGACGAGGAAATGGTCAGAAGCGGGTCACCCGCACTGCCATCGCACCCCTACCGAAGACGGTGGGTTGAGCCGGAGTTTGGGCTGCTCGTCCCGCCTGACGGCCGAGATCCGCAGGCGGGACGAGCATCACGGCGAATGAGCCGAAGAGGCGCGGTCGTGGCGACCGGGTACTTCACCTGTACATGGACGATTCCACGCGCGTGCCCATCGCCGTGGGTCGGGGTCAGCGCGTGGCGGCGGTGACGGTGTCCTGATCGAATTCGTGGGACACGTTCGACCACAGGCTGACACGGCGGCCGCGGGTTTCGAAGAAGGTGATCTCCCGCTTGATGCCCGAGCTCTGATCCCAACCGGGTAGGTCGAGGATGATCAGCTCGTCGAGCATGTCCATGAACACCTCGTCGACAGGTGCCCACAGGCCGCCGATCCCGGATTTGTCCTTGCCTTCGAAGGTCAGGTTGATCGGGTGGGACATCGAGACCTGACTGAAGACGGCATTACCGGATTCGATGATGGTGGCGGCCACCTTGTTCGACTCGATGAACCGATCGTGGGTGACCGAGGGGTCGGTGTGGCTGTAGGGGCAGGCCAGGAAGATCTTCCTCATGGTGTTCCTTTCAGTGGGGCGGTGTGCACCCTGTGAGGGGTGGTGGTGAAGTCGTAGCTGGACAGGGCATGATGTTGTGCTTCGGGCGGAGTGATGAGTCGCCAAGACGGTTCAGGGCGTGGCACCCGACTGCAGTGGCGGTGGGATATCGACTGCAGTCCGCAGATGCGCTTCGTCACCGCATCCGATTGGGTCGTCGGGTATTAGGTGGACCCGGTCCCCGACGGAGACCGCTTCCTCGACCAGCGCCGCCAGCAGTCGCGCAGCGACTGCGACATCCACGGGGCTGCGTGCACCCTGGGTCGGTCGATTCGATCGAATCAGGTGGCAGTGCAGGGCAGTTAGCGGCATAAGTGTCCCGTTGGTACGGGACAGGCCGGACCGCGCAGACCGATCCAGCCTGCCCCGGGTTCGAGGGAATCAGCCGAGCGAGACGGTGACGGGCCCGCCGCGGGGGTCGGCCTTGTCCAAGACACTCGAGGGCACCCGGAAGACGCGTCCGGGCGAGGCCGGCCACATGAGGGTCTTGCGGGCGATGACCTTGCCGTCCTGCCGCACCACGACCTTCGGGATCCGCACCAGGGTGTCGGTCCACAGCAACAGACGGTTGCGGGCCGGGGCGCTATCGCCGGGCCGAAGCACACCGGGGGAGATCCACCGCAGCGGAGCATCGGTCAGGATACGGACACCGTCGCGCACCGGCGGGCGGCCACCGAGGTAGTCGCGGACGGACTCGGCCACGTGCCGGCCGTCGAGGGCGGCGATATCGGCGGTGTCGACCGGGTGGAGCAGGTTACCGATGGCGAAGACACCGTCACGGCTGGTACGCAGTGCGGTATCGACAAGGGGGCCTTTGGTTGTCGCATCCATGTCGAGGCCGGTGAGGCGGGCGAGTTCGTGGTCGGGGATCCAGTCGCCGGTTAGCACCAGGGTGTCGCAGTCGATGATCTGCCGTTCCCCGGTGTCGATGTTCTCGATCTCCACCGCCCGCAGGGCGGGTTTCCCGATGATGTTGGTGACCCGGGTGCGGGTGGCGACGTCGACGCCCAGGATGGGGGACTTGCCGGCGAGGTTGAACACCCCGTAGGACTCGGGCGAGGGATATGTCGTGGTCATCAGGGCGGTACTGCAGCCGGCGTGCTTGAGGGTGAGCACCGCCGACCAGCTGACCAGTTCGCCGCCGACGACCACCGCGCGTGTGCCGACCGTGCGGTGGTGGATGTGGACCAGATTCTGCAGCTGCCCGGTGGTGTAAACCCCGGACGGGCGGTCACCGGGGATCATCCGGGCGGGGCGGGGTCGTTCGCGGGCCCCGGTGGCCAGGATGACGGCGCGGGCGTCGACCTTCAGGCGTCCCTGGGGCGAGGTCACCTCGAGGGTGCGGTCGTCCGCCCAGCCGGTGACAGTGGCGTTGGTGCGGATCTGGGCGCCGGCGGCGGTGGCCCTGTCCACGAGCTTGCGCGCGTAGGCAGGGCCGGTGATGAAGGTCTTCATATCACGGATGCCGTAGCCGAGGTGATCACAGTGCCGGGGGATGCCGCCGGCGACCGATTCACGGTCGAGGACGAGGACATTCAGGGACCGATCGCGGGCCAGTTCCGCCGCCGCGGTCAGTCCTGCCGGTCCGCCGCCGACGATGGCGACGTCGGTGGTCACAGCGGTGTTCATCGTCCGATCTCCTGCTTCATCGTGCCCGTCTGGGGGGCGCTGTGTCGTTCACGTCCGCAGGGCGTCGATCCGCGCTGGTCGAGGAGGCTCTGCACCTCCGCGCCGCAGAAAAATCCCTGGCAACGGCCGTTCATCACGCGGGTGCGGCGCCGCAGTCCCTCGAGCCCGGACGGGGGGATGACCGAGGCGAAGGCGTCGCGGATCTCCCCCTTGGTCACTCGCTCGCAGAAGCACACGACCTCGCCGTAGGCGGGATCGGCGGCGATCTTCTGCTCGTCCTGGTACGGGCGGGTGAACGATTCGCCGATGTTGGGCATCTGAGGCGGGGCGGGCAGATCGGCTCGGGTGACCAGCTTCAGGCCGGCGTCCTCGAGCCGATCCCGAACGTACTCGGCGACAGCCATTCCCGAGGTCAATCCGGTGGAGCGGATGCCGCCGACGAGCAGGTAGCGCTGGTCGGGATCCGCTTCGATGAGGTAGTCGCCATGGTCGGTCGCCGCGCGCAGCCCCGAGTAGGTGGCGGTGACCTCCTCGTCGAGCAGCTGCGGCATCAACTTCCGGCCCTTGTCGAGGAGGAAGTCGAAGCCGGCCTGCGAGGTGCCGGTTGCGGTCTTGTCGTCGAGGTCCTCGGCGGTCGGCCCGAGCATCACGTTGCCGTAGATGGTGGGGGAGACCAGCACACCCTTGCCGCGGGCGGTGGGAACCGGCAGGACGATCTTGTCGACGAGCGGACGCGCCAGCTTGTCGTAGACGAGCAGCTCGCCGCGGCGGGGGGTGACGGTGAACCGCTTGAACCCGAACTGCTCGTCGAGGACGTCCGCGCCGAGGCCGGCGGCGTTGACGACCCACTTCGCCTGCACCAGGCCACCACCGGTGTGCAGCGTGGTCACCTCGTCGCCGACCTCGATCGCACCGACGGCGTGACTGGTGAGCAATGCGGTGCCGCGGTTGACCGCGTCGGTGGCCAGCGCGAGGTTGGTGGTCCAGGTGCAGATGATGGACTCGTCGGGGACGGTCAAGGCGCCGAGGGCCCCGTCCCCGAGGTGGGGAAGCTGAGCATAGACGGCGTCGGCGTCGATGATCCGGCACTTGTTGTAGCCGTTGGCCTCTGCCTTCTTCTTCAGCGAGGGCAACGCGTCGAGCTGTTCCTGATCCCACGCCACCAACAGGGCGCCGGTGTGCTCGACCGGGATGCCGGTCCGGCCGGAGTACTCGGAGAGCAGCTCGTAGCCGCGGCTGACCATCTTCGACTCGAGGGTGCCGGGCTTGGCGTCGAATCCGGTGTGCAAGATCGCGGTGTTGGCCTTACTGGTGCCGTCACCGACATCTGCGCGGGCGTCGAGCAAGGCGACCGAGAGCCCGTAACCGGCGAGTTCGCGTGCGATCGCCGATCCGACGATGCCCGCCCCGATGACGACTACGTCGTGGACTGGCGGGGTATTCACAATGACTCCTGAGTGTTGTAGGTGGTGGCGGCGAGCTCGCGCCAGGCCGTGCGGAATTCGGTGGCCCGGTCCGGGCCCCATTGCGGTTCGTAGGATGAGGCGGGATCCCAGGCCGGGACGACGTCACGCACACCGCGACTCGGGTTCAGGGACAGCTCGGCCAGGGCGGCGGCGCCGAGCGCGGTCGCGTGTGCGGAGGGATAGACGTCGACGGGGAGCTGCAGGATGTTCGCGGTGGCCTGCATCAGGACCTTCGACTGCGTCAGACCGCCGTCGACCCGCAACCGTGCCAGCGGAGTGCCGATGTCGGATTCGATCGCGGACATCAGTTCACCGACCTGGGCGGCGATACCTTGCAGAACGGCGAGGACCACGTGCCCGCGTCCGGTCGAGAGCGACATCCCCGCCAGCGACGCGGTCGCATCCGAACGCCACCAGGGCGCGGCCAAGCCGGCCAGTGCGGGCACACACAACACCCCGTTGCTGTCGGCGGCGGCGACCGAGTCCAGGTCGTGGGCGCTGTTGATGATCCCCAGCGAGCACAGCCACCGCACGGCGGAGGCCGCGGTGTAGACCTGCCCGTCGATGCAGTACGAGGTCGTGTCCGCGGTGCGCCAGGCCACCGACGAAGTCAGCCCGGAACCGGAGCGCACCGCGGTGGTGCCAGTGTTGGCGAGCAGGAACGCGCCGGTACCGAACGTGCACTTGGCCATTCCCGCGTCGAGACATCCCTCGGCGAGCAGGGCGGCCTGCTGATCGACCACCAGGCCACCGACCGGGACATCGCCACCGAACGCCGACGTCGTGCCCACCACGGCGTCGTTGGCGACGATCTGCGGGAGGTGTTCGCCCTCGAGACCGAACAGTGCCAGCAACTCACCGCTCCAGTCGGCTCCGTCGAGGTCGACGACCAGTGAGCGGCTCGCGGTCGAGGCGTCGGTGACGAAGGCCCCGGTGAGTTGATGGATCAGCCAGGTGTCGGAGGTGGTGACCACCCCTGCGGTCTCGACGTTGCGGCGCAGCCAGGCCATCTTCGGCGCCGAGAAGTACGAGTCGAGCACCAGCCCGGTGCGAGCGGCGATCTCGTCCTTGTGGGCGTCGAGGTCACGGCACAGGCCTTCGGCGCGCCGATCCTGCCAGACGATGGCCTGTGTCAGCGGGTTTCCGGACTGCGGGTCCCAGGCAAGCACGGTTTCGCCCTGGTTCGCCAGGGAGATGGCGTGGACGGGGCGGCCGGCGTCCGTGATGGCGGTGCGTCCGGCCTGCAGGACCGACTCGAGCAGTTCGCCCGGATCCTGCTCGACGCCACCACCGTCCAGGTAGTGCGGGTGGATCGGGACCTCGGCGACCCCGACCACTCCTTCCTCGGGGTCGAGGACGACCGCTTTGGTGCCCGAGGTGCCCTGATCGATGGCGAGGACGGTCATTTCGCCGACTCCAATCCATTGTCTTCGGTCGCGGTCGCGGTCGCGGTCGCGGTGGCGTCGAGTTCGGCGTCGATCGACCGCATTTCCGGCATCCGCAGGCCGTGGGTGCCGCGAGTGATCAGGAGGAATCCGAGGTAGACGCCGCCGAGGACGACCATGACCAGTACGTACAGCCACGGGTCGCGGAACGAGGCGTCGCGGAAGAGGGACAGTTCGAATACCAACCACACGACGGACACGGCGAGGACGGGGATTTCCCAGCGCCCCAACTTGAATCCGTTGGTCGGCGGGAGTGAGCGCCGCTTGACGATGTACAGCGCGACGGTGATGGCGTAGATGATCGACGGCAACAACGTGGCGGCGGCGAACAGGTTGAACAGGGCGTCGGTGCGGGTGGAGAAGATTCCGAGGATCAGCGCGGCGACGACGGTGACGAGGACCGTTGCATTGAGCGGGGTCTTGAACCGGGGCGAGACCTTGTGCATGTACTGCCAGCCGGGGAAGCGCTCGTCTCGCGACATCGCCCACACCAACCGCACCCCGGTCATCAAGATGACCAGCCCGCAGGCGAAGATCGCAACGGCGACCAGTACCAGCAGCGCGGTCCCGACGTAGGAGCCCAGCACCGAACGGATGACGTCGGCGACCGGTGTGCCGGACTGCGCGAGCGCGACTGGGTCGTCGGTCAACGCGGTGACCGCGAGCAGGAACAGGAACCCCAGACCGCCGGAGGCGAGCACGGCCTGCCACATAGCTCGGGGAACGACGATCTCGGGGCGTTTGGTTTCCTCGGCGAGATTGGCCGCGGATTCGAAGCCGACGATGGTGAATGCACCGAGCAGAAAGCCCATCATCCACGGTCCGGCCGAGGTGGCGGTACCGAAGCTCCAGTACCCCTCGGCGGGGATGTCCCCGCGCTCGAACAGGTTGCCGATGTTGAGCTTGTGCGCGACGACGCCCACGATCAGCAGCAACGCGACCAGCGCCACCATCCCGATCAGTTCCGCGGTGACCGCGAAGTTGTTGACCCGCTCGGTCCATTTGGTGGACAGCCCGACCAACAGGCCCTGCAGGATCAGCACGATGCCGGTGATGACGAAACTGGTGGTGGCTGTGCCGTGAAACTCGAACAATGCGGGCAGCACGGTGGAGGCGACGGTGTAGTCGACCGCGACGACGACGATGGCCAGGAAAGTGAACGAGATCCACCCGGTGATCCATCCAAGCACCGGGTTGGCCAGTCGCGACACCCATTGATAGGCGTAACCAGTCACGGGGATGCGGGCGGCGAGGGACCCGAGGATCAATGCGACCGCCAGCTGTCCGACGACGACGATCGGCCACGTCCAGATCCCGAGCGGACCGGAGGTAGTGAGCACGCTGCCGTAGGTGGTGAAGATGCCGGTAGCGATGGAGACGAACGCGAAGGCGACAGCGAACGAGGCGAAACGGCCGGTGGAGCGTTCGAGGGACTCGGTGTAGCCGAACTCACCGACACCGGCGGAATCTGGGGGTGTGGAATGATGACTCATGGATCGTCTTTCTGACTGGAATTGGGTTTTCGATCCGGCGGGCGACGCTGCAACGTCGCCCGCTTTCATTTGTGTCAGTGGCTTTCGCCTCACTCACGCCGTCAGGATCACTCCACCGGCATCCTTGAATGCCTGGGCAATGTCCTGTGCCACAGGGAAATCGGTGATCAGGCCATCCAATGTGTCCAGAGTGCACACCCGGTGCGGAGCCACCCGGCCGATCTTGGAGGAATCGGCGAGCACGTAGCTGTGTGCGCTGTTGGCGAGGATCGTCTTGCGAACATCGACCTCGTCGAGATGGAAGTCGGTCAAACCGATCTCCGCGTCGACCCCACCGGAACTGACAAACGCCAGATCGGCATACAGATCGGTGAAGAATGCCTTGGCGTGAGCATTCGCACACGCCAGGTCGCCTTTCCTTACCCGGCCGCCACAGACCAGTAGGTCGATGTCCGGACGATCGGCGAGCTCCGCGGCCACCAGCAGCGACGGCGTCGCGACCGTTCCGCGGAAGCTGTGCGGAATCGCGCGGGCGACCTCGACCGCGGTCGTTCCGATGTCGATCACGATGGTTTGACCGGTTTGGATCAAGCTGACCGCAGCCTGGGCGAGCTCCTCCTTGGCCTCGTGTTCGAGTTGTGAGCGCTCGGTGAAGGACGGCTCCTCACCGCCCCGGGCGACGACACTCGCGGCCCCGCCGTGCACCCGCCGCAGTGTGCCGCGTTCCTCGAGCAACGCGAGATCACGCCGGACCGTCTCCTGAGAAACACCCAGCAGCTGCACCAGCCCCTCAGTGCTGATCACACCGGCGGAATTGAGCGAATTCACGATCGCCTTGTGACGTTCAACCGGTAGCATCTGTGACCGTTCCTGTGGATGACTGACTGAATATGACTGTAAGTGTGCTATTTCGCCCGTCAGTAGTCAACCCGAAAATGAGAACTGGACCACACAACGAGCGAATCTGTTGCACATGACACCGCATCACCCGTGGTCAGGGCCGATTCCGGGCATGTCAGGTGCGACGCCTACACCTTGGATCGGACTCGCCGCACCCCACACGACCGACGGCGCCGGCGAGGCGGCTACCGATTCGCCGGACCAGTCGCCGCCGGTTCAGTCGACCGGTGTCCATGCCGAGTACAACGCGGGAACGGTGGCAATCGCGGCGTAGGTCAGTCCCTGCACGTGGGTGGAGCCCGTAGCCCGAGGCGAGGATTCGTTCCTGGGTCACTGTCAAACATATCCTGCCCCGCCGTCACGGCACCTACCCGGCTGCTCGGAATGCGTCGGTAGCGGAAAGATTGGCGACGGATGGGGTGTTCGAGGCGGTGCTGCGGATCCCCGAGACGGCCCGGGATTTGGTGGTGATCGCGGATGTGCGGACCAACAAGATCCGCTGCCGCACCACCGTGGAGGCGCGAACGAAGGAACGTCGGGTCGTCGGCTGTCGTGGTTGCTCAAGCAGCTCAAGGACGTCCCCGGGGACGTGCAAGTCGAAGCGGTGTTCTCCGAGCGAGGCAACGAAGCGTGCGAGCATCTCGATGCGGTGCGGGCGGCTCCGAAGGTGCTGGCCGACGGCCGGGCCGGGGAGATCGTCTCCTTCTCGCTCGAGCAAGCATTTCCGATGGGCGGCCGGCGGTGGGGTACTGCAGCGAGTTTCATCACCAGCGTGACCTCGTCGACCGACACGTTCTACGGAACGGTGGTCCAGCAACTACAGGAATGGGCGCCGACAGCGCCGAAACAGAATGAACAGCCGAGGGCTGACACTGCAGACACCGAAGCCGAGTTTCCCAGGGAATTCCTATTCGAACCGGCGCCGCCTTCGTTCGCTTGATCCATGGGATCGAGTGTTTCGGTCATTGTCTTGCCTTCTCGCCGAGCTAGCTCGGCGAGAAGGCAAGCTCACCCGACAGTCCCTGGAACGCGAATCAGGGCGGAAAAACTCCCTTACAGCGTCGAAAACGTATGCGCTGCAACACCGGTTCGGGGCACCGATGAGTATCTACGCGGCCAGGGGGATTGTCGGGGCGCGCGAGAGTTCTAGGCGCCGGTCGGGTAGCGAGTATTGACGAACATCAGGCAGCCCAAGGTGCTGAGGTATGGGCCGTGTCGCATCCCTGGTGGTCGGCACGCATACATGCCAGCCGTGAAGGTGCGGTTGAGGGTGATGTCCCGCAGGTCGCCCTCGAGGAGAAGCACCTCTTCCCAGAATTCGTGGGTTATGACTCCTGCCGTGGTCCTAGTTCCGGGATCGTAGCGTTGCAGCAGTGATGTGTCGCCGGTCTCGGGGTCGTGCGAAAGTTGCTGTTCCCATACGCCCGGCGCGGCGTCTTCAGGCTGCACCCATCTTGCCTGGGTTCTGTGAAATTCCATCTCTGGTTTAGGCATTACATCTCCTGTATCTCCGAGAGACCTGAGGATCAGGCAATCTCGGATCCGCCATTCGTACAGTTCGGTAAGGCGGGCGCACTGAGCAGGA
>NZ_BCWY01000098.1 GCF_001894825.1 Rhodococcus jostii NBRC 16295
GGCCGCCGCTCCCGCAGCGTCCGCCCCGGCTCCCGCAGCCGCGGCACCCGCTCCCGCGGCCACCTCCGGTGACAGCACCCCGTACGTCACCCCGCTGGTGCGCAAGCTCGCCGCAGACAACAGCGTCGACCTGTCGGCGGTGACGGGCACCGGAGTCGGTGGCCGCATCCGCAAGCAGGACGTCCTGGCCGCTGCCGAGGCGAAGAAGGCACCGGCCGCCGCTGCCGCGCCTGCTGCCGCACCGGCCGCTGCCGCCGCCGCTGCTCCCGCAGCTGCATCCGCCGGGGTCCGCCCCGAACTGGCACACCTGCGCGGAACCACGCAGAAGGCCAACCGGATCCGTCAGATCACCGCCACCAAGACGCGGGAGTCGCTGCAGAGCACGGCGCAGCTCACCCAGACCTTCGAGGTCGACGTCACCCGGATCGCGGCCCTCCGGGCGCAGGCCAAGAACACCTTCCTCGAGCGCGAGGGCGTCAAGCTGACGTTCCTCCCGTTCTTCGCGAAGGCCGTCGTCGAGGCGCTGAAGTCGCACCCGAACGTCAACGCCAGCTACGACGAGGCGAACAAGCAGATCACCTACTACGACGCCGAGCACCTGGGCATCGCGGTCGACACCGACCAGGGTCTGCTGTCGCCGGTCATCCACAACGCCGGAGACCTGTCGCTGGCCGGCCTGGCCCGCGCCATCGCGGACATCGCCAAGCGCGCCCGCTCCGGTGGGCTCAAGCCGGACGAGCTGTCCGGTGGCACGTTCACGATCACGAACATCGGCAGCCAGGGCGCCCTGTTCGACACCCCGATCCTCGTGCCGCCGCAGGCCGCGATGCTCGGAACGGGCGCGATCGTCAAGCGTCCCGTGGTCGTGACCGACGAGTCCGGCAGTGAAAGCATCGGCGTCCGCTCGATGTGCTACCTGCCGCTAACCTACGACCACCGCCTCGTCGACGGTGCCGACGCCGGCCGCTTCCTGACCACGATCAAGCAGCGTCTGGAGCAGGGATCGTTCGAGGCCGACCTGGGTCTCTAAAGATCCGTCACCGGACTTCGAGCCGAACGTAGTTTCGCAGGGGCACCATTTCCAGAAGGGATGGTGCCCCTGCGCTGTGAAGGAGGCTGTTGCACATGCGAGTGGTCATCGCCGGATCCTCCGGGCTGATTGGCACCGCTCTCGTCTCGTCTCTCCGCGGCGACGGCCACGACGTCGTGCGTCTCGTCCGTCGATCGTCCGCGGGTCCCGACGAGTCGCGCTGGGATCCGCAAAAGGACCGGCTCGACACGGGGATCCTGTCGGACGCCGACGCCGTCGTGAACCTGTGCGGCGTCGGGATCGGCGACAAACGCTGGACCGGGGCGTACAAGCAACTGATCCGGGACAGCCGCATCGCCGCCACCGACGTCCTGGCGGAAGCCGTCGCCGACGCCGGGGTGCCTGTGTTCGTGAACGCGAGCGCCGTCGGCTACTACGGCGACACCGGCAGCCGTGTCGTCGACGAGACCTCCCCCTCCGGGACGGGCTTCCTCGCGGACACCTGTCGCGACTGGGAGGCCGCGACCGCCCCCGCCGGCAATTCGAAGGTCCGGACCGTTCTGTTGCGGAGCGGCATCGTCCTCTCACCGCACGGCGGCCTGCTCGGCCGGCTGAAGACCCTGTACTCGTTCGGGCTCGGAGGGCGGCTCGGCAACGGCCGCCAGTACTTGTCGTGGATCTCGTTGGAGGACGAGATCGATGCGATCAAGTTCGTACTCACCCGCGGCGACGTGGCCGGACCCGTGAACATCACCGGCCCGGCGCCTGTCACCAACGCACAGTTCAACGGCGCGGTCTCGCGGACGCTGCACCGCCCCGCACCGTGGATCGTTCCCCGGTTCGCACTGACCGCGTTGGTGGGAGAGTTCGCGCAGGAAGGCATCCTGGCCGGGCAGCGCGCGATACCCACGGTGCTCGAGAACACGGGATTCCGGTTCCGGCACAACACGATCGGCGAAGCTCTCGACGCCGCCCTGGTGCGGTGAAGCCAGGTCGCGGTGGTGACGCGGCCGCCCGGGCGTAACCTCTAGCGCATGAGCAGCGCGACACAATCCGCCCGTTTCAGCCCCCTACCGATCTCCGTCGAACACCTCGGCAGGATCGGGTACGTCGACGCCTGGGACCGCCAGCGCGCGCTGGCGGCCGACCGCGCGGAGAACGTGGGCGCCGACACTCTGCTGCTACTCGAGCACCCGGCCGTCTACACCGCGGGACGGCGGACCGAACCCGAGGACCGGCCGGCCGACGGCACTCCCGTCATCGACGTCGACCGCGGCGGGAAGATCACGTGGCACGGTCCGGGACAGTTGGTGGGGTACCCGATCGTCAAGCTGGCCGAGCCGGTCGACGTCGTGCGGTACGTCCGCAGGCTCGAGCAGGCGCTGATCACCGTGTGCACCGACCTCGGCATCGAGTGCGGCCGGGTCGACGGCCGCTCCGGTGTGTGGCTGCCGGCGTCCCTCGACAACGGGCAGTGGCTGCCCGAACGCAAGGTGGCGGCCATCGGGGTGCGGGTGCAGCGCGGTGTCGCCCTGCACGGTTTCGCGCTCAACTGCAATTCCGTCCTGACGGGGTTCGACGCGATCATCCCGTGCGGTATCCGCGACGCCGGAGTCACGTCGCTGTCGCGGGAGCTGGGCCGCGACATCACGATCGAGGAGGTCACCCCCGCCGTCACGGCGGCCGTCGTCGCGGCGCTCGACGGCACCCTCCCGGTCACCGAACACGACATCGAGCGGGTCACGTTCGACTCCGCCGCG
>NZ_BCWY01000099.1 GCF_001894825.1 Rhodococcus jostii NBRC 16295
CCCCCCGCCGTCACGGCGGCCGTCGTCGCGGCGCTCGACGGCACCCTCCCGGTCACCGAACACGACATCGAGCGGGTCACGTTCGACTCCGCCGCGGCCGAGAAGCCGTCCTCGGCCCCCACCTTCACTACTGTTCAGTACGGCTGACGACCGCTCCCCGGCCCGTCGTGCGCGTCGGGCCGGGCGTAGCATCGTTCGCGTGACTGTGGCCCCAGAAGGACGCAAATTGCTCCGCCTCGAGATCCGAAATGCGGAGACCCCGATCGAACGCAAGCCGAACTGGATCAAGACGAGAGCGAAGATGGGCCCGGAATACTCCGAGCTCAAGGGCCTCGTCAAGCGCGAGGGTTTGCACACCGTCTGCGAAGAAGCCGGCTGCCCCAACATCTACGAATGCTGGGAAGACCGCGAGGCAACGTTCCTCATCGGCGGTGAACAATGCACCCGCCGCTGCGACTTCTGCCAGATCGACACCGGCAAACCCGACGACCTCGACCGCGACGAACCCCGCCGCGTCGCCGAATCCGTCCAGGCGATGGGGCTGCGCTACTCGACCATCACGGGCGTCGCCCGCGACGACCTCCCCGACGGCGGCGCCTGGCTGTACGCCGAAACCGTGCGCCTGATCCACCAGTTCAACCCCGGCACCGGCGTCGAACTGCTCATCCCCGACTTCAACGCCAAACCCGAGCAGCTGGCCGAGGTGTTCGCCACCCGCCCCGAGGTGCTCGCGCACAACGTCGAAACCGTCCCGCGCATCTTCAAGCGGATCCGGCCCGCGTTCCGCTACCAGCGCAGCCTCGACGTGATCACCGCCGCCCGCGAGGACAACCTCGTCACCAAGTCCAACCTCATCCTCGGCATGGGCGAAACCCCCGACGAGGTCACTCAGGCGTTGCACGACCTGCACGACGCGGGCTGCGACATCATCACCATCACCCAGTACCTGCGCCCCTCCCCCCGGCACCATCCCGTCGAACGGTGGGTCAAGCCGGAGGAGTTCGTCGAGCACTCCAAGACCGCCGAGGAAATCGGCTTCGCCGGCGTCATGGCCGGACCCCTCGTCCGCTCGTCGTACCGCGCCGGGCGTCTCTACGCGCAGGCGATGGCCCACCATGGCCGCGAATTGCCTGCAGGACAGGCACATCTCGCCGAAGGCGGCGATGCGTCGCAGGAGGCAAGTTCCCTCATGGCGCGTCTCGCCCGCTGACCGGGACGCGTGCGCGGTGATCGACACCGGACGGGTCATCACCGCGCACGGCCAGGGACGTATCCTGAAGAGCATGGCGAACGGCAGTAAATCCGGTAAAGCGGGCAAACCCAGTAAAGAAGCAAAGGCAGCCGCCAAGGCAGCCCGCCGGCAGGCGTCGAAGGAACGCAGAACCCAGCTGTGGCAGGCGTTCCAGATGCAGCGCAAGGAAGACAAGCTGCTGTTGCCGCTCATGCTCGGCACACTCGTCGGACTGGCGGTGGTGTTCTTCCTCGTCGGTCTGATCTGGGGCCTGCAGTGGTTCCTCCTGCCGATCGGTCTCCTCCTCGGCGTGCTCGGCGCGTTCATCATCTTCGGCCGGCGTGTGCAGAAGACGGTGTACGGCAAGGCCGAGGGCCAGGCGGGTGCGGCGGCGTGGGCGCTCGACAACATGCAGGGCGCCTGGCGCGTCACCAGCGCGGTCGCGGGCACCACCCAACTCGACGCCGTTCACCGCGTGATCGGACGACCCGGCGTCATCCTCGTCGCCGAGGGTTCCCCGCAGCGCGTGAAGTCGTTGCTCGCCCAGGAGAAGAAGAAGACGGCGCGACTGGTCGGCGACACCCCGATCTACGACATCGTCATCGGCAACGACGAGGGCCAGGTCCCGCTGTCGCAGCTGCAGAAGCACCTGAACAAGCTCCCCAAGAACATCGACACCAAGCGGATGGACGCCATCGAGTCGCGGCTCGCCGCGCTCAGCAGCCGCGGCGGCGGCGCGGCACTGCCCAAGGGCCCGATGCCCGGCGGTGCGAAGATGCGCGGCGTGCAGCGCACCATCCGCCGTCGCTAGACGCTGTCGCCTTCCACCTGTTTCCGCCCGATGTCGATGCGACATCGGGCGGAAGTCGTTCGGCAGGTCGGCGCGTGCGAAATCAGCGCGTGCGGATCAGGGCGGTACCGGTGGCGCGGTCCTGCATGCCGCGGCCGTCGATGTCCGTGATGGTCCCGGGCACGACGAACACGAGCAGCGCCTGACGTACCAGGGCCCGCACGAAACCGACGCGGACGGGTCCGTCCACGCGCGCCACCTGCATTCCGAGGAACACCTGCCCCGGTGTGAACGAGAACAGTGTCACCGTGACGACACCGACGACGAACCAGACGAGCAGCGTGAGGGTAGAGAACGGGCCCTCGAAGAAGTTGTCGCCGATGATCAGCGCCGCGACGCCCGCCGACGACACCCAGTCGATCATCAGGGCGGCGAGCCGGCGTCCCGTGCTCGCGAGGGAACCGGGACCTTCCGCCTGCAACCCGAGGCGCTCGCCGCGGAAGGACTGCTTCGTCTCGTCCGCACCGTTCGGCAGGGCAGCCGAAGGTCCGGAGAGCCAAGAACCGGTGATACGTGCCATGCTGTCCAGGATAGGCGTCGCGTCGCCGAGGACCTCACACCGGAGCTTTGGGCTGTGTGCGCAGTCACAGCCGGTGCAAAAGCCCAGGACGATTCGACGCGTAACACGGGCGAAACAAAGGGTTGACCGGCGGGCAACACCAGGTCCTTACCGTCTGGCTCGACGAATTCGCCAATATCCACTTGGCTGAAGCGACTTAAGGAGCACAAGCGTGGCGTTCACCACGGCCGAAGAGGTCATCAAGTTCATCAAGGACGAGAACGTCGAGTATGTCGACATCCGGTTCAGCGACCTGCCGGGCGTCCAGCAGCACTTCTCGATCCCGGCGTCGGCGTTCAACCAGGATGTCTTCGAGGACGGCCTCGCGTTCGACGGTTCGTCCGTCCGCGGCTTCCAGTCGATCCACGAGTCGGACATGATGCTCCTCCCCGACGTCGCCACCGCCCAGCTCGACCCCTTCCGCGCGGCCAAGACGCTGAACATCAACTTCTTCGTCCACGACCCGTTCACGCGCGAGTCCTACAGCCGCGACCCCCGTAACGTCGCGCGTAAGGCGGAGGAGTACCTGAAGTCGACCGGCATCGCCGACACCGCCTTCTTCGGTGCCGAGGCCGAGTTCTACATCTTCGACTCCGTCCGCTACGACTCCGGCATCAACGGCGCGTTCTACGAACTCGACTCCATTTCGGGTTCCTGGAACACCGGTAACGACGTGAACGCCGACGGCAGCCCCAACCTGGGCTACAAGGTCCGCCCCAAGGGCGGCTACTTCCCCGTCGCTCCGTACGACCACTACGTCGACCTGCGCGACGAGATCTCCACCAACCTGCAGAACGCGGGCTTCGAGCTCGAGCGCGGCCACCACGAGGTGGGCACCGGCGGCCAGCAGGAGATCAACTACAAGTTCAACACGCTCCTCGCGGCCGCGGACGACCTGCAGCTGTTCAAGTACATCGTGAAGAACACCGCCTGGCAGCACGGCAAGTCGGCCACCTTCATGCCGAAGCCGCTGTTCGGCGACAACGGCTCGGGCATGCACGTCCACCAGTCGCTGTGGAAGGACGGCAAGCCGCTGTTCCATGACGAGGCCGGCTACGCGGGCCTGTCCGACATGGCGCGTCACTACATCGGCGGCATCCTGCACCACGCCCCGTCGCTGCTGGCGTTCACCAACCCGACGGTCAACTCGTACCACCGTCTGGTGCCGGGCTACGAAGCCCCCATCAACCTGGTGTACAGCCAGCGCAACCGCTCGGCGGCCGTGCGTATCCCGATCACCGGCAACAACCCGAAGGCCAAGCGCCTCGAGTTCCGCGCCCCCGACTCCTCGGGTAACCCGTACCTGAACTTCGCGGCGCAGATGATGGCCGGCCTGGACGGCATCAAGAACAAGATCGAGCCGCAGGCTCCCGTCGACAAGGACCTCTACGAGCTCCCGCCGGAGGAGGCCCGCAACATCCCGCAGGCCCCCACCAGCCTGTCGGCCGTCATCGACCGCCTCGAGGCCGATCACGACTACCTCACCGAGGGTGGCGTGTTCACGTCCGATCTGATCGAGACCTGGATCTCGCTCAAGCGTGAGCAGGAGATCGCTCCGGTCAACCTGCGTCCGCACCCGTACGAGTTCCAGCTGTACTACGACGTGTAAGTCGTCACGCCCGCCGAGATGCGGGCCGGTACTCCCTGACGAGCCCATCCGTGGCGCCGGCTGCTTCAGCCGGTGACGCGGGTGGGCTCGTTCGCGTCGTGTCCTTCTCCGGTCCGGTCACCGCCGCCGGAATCCGCACGGCGCGGCAGTGCGCAGTCGTATGATCCAGGGAACCGACCGCACGGACCGTTGCGGAACGTTCGCTCGAAGGCTTTCGGGATACTTGCTCCGTTCTCCAGCCCCCACGGGTCGAGAAGCAGGTGGTGCGGGATGTCAGTGCCCTCGACGCCGACCGGCGTCCCGGTGCCGCGCCGTGTCGTGGTCATCCTGTTGCTGGTGATTCCGCTCAGCCAGATCCCCCTCGACATCTACACCCCGGCGCTGCCCCAGATGGTGCTCGATCTGGACGCGTCCGCGGCCGTCGTGCAGAACACGGTGACGGCGTACATGCTGGGCATGAGTCTGGCGTTCATTCCCGTCGGCATCATCGCGGATGCGGTGGGCCGCAAACCCACTCTGCTGACGTGCCTGGCGATCCTCGTCGTCACCAGTGTGGGATGCGCCCTCGTGCAGGACATCACGGTCCTGCTCGGCCTGAGGTTCGTGCAGGGGATCGGCGGGTGCGCCTGCCTCGTCCTCGCCTACGCGGTCGCCGCCGACTGCTACCGGGGTGCCCGGCTCACGTCCGTGTCCGGTCTCCTCGGGGCGGCGTGGGGGTTGGCACCCGTTCTCGCGCCGGCGGTGGGTGGTGTACTCGTGCAGTTCATCTCGTGGCGCCTGGTATTCGGGCTGATCGCGCTACTGGCCGCTCTGGCCGTTCCGCTCGTCGTCGCCGGACTCCCGGAGACGCTTCCGCCGGAATCGCGCACACCGGTCGACGCCACCGCCGCGGCACGGGTGCTGGGGGCCGCTCTGCGCCACCGCATCTTCGTCGGCTTCGTGCTCGTGTTCGGACTGATGGCGTCCGCCCAGATGGTGTTCGGTGTCGTCGCACCCTTCCTGTACCAGGAGATCCTCGGCTTCTCCCCCGCCGCCTACGGTGCTGTCGCGCTCGTCGTGGGCGGCGCCAACCTGCTCGGCGAACTCGCCTGCGGCGCACTGGCCGTTCGGGTCGGCACCCGCCGGCTCGCGTTCGGCGCGTGGTGGGTGTTCGTGGCCGGCGCGCTCGTGCTCACCGTCACGGCCGGGTTGTCCGTCGTCACCGCACCGGCCATCACCATCGGCGCCTGCCTCGCGCTGGCCGGATGCGGCGTGCTCTGCCCGCAGATGTACGGACTGGCCCTCGGCCTGTTCAGCCGCAATCTCGGGCTGATCGGCGGCGTCGTCACCGCGGTCTGCTATCTCGTCGTCAGTGCGGCGATGGCGGTCGCCGGAGTGCTGCCCGAGACCAGCCAGGCGCCCCTGGGCTGGCTCTATCTCGCCCTGGGCGCCGGAGCGGGGATTCTGCTCCTGCTCACCACTTCCGCCAGACGGTCCGACAACTCCCCCGCGGCCTCGCTCGCACCACGACCTGAACGGAGGTGATCTCACGTGCCGCATTCACACTCGCGTAGCCCTGCGGCGTCCCCGGTGTCGGTGATCTTCCAACGCCGGATCGACGACGCGAGTTACGCCGACTACGCACGGTGGCAGACGCGCGCGGCGGAAGCCCTCACGACGGTTCCGGGATTCATCGACCAGGACATCGTGCCGCCGTCGCCGCCCGTGCAGGACGACTGGGTGGACGTGCTGCGGTTCGTCACCATCGAGGACGCCCGCGCGTGGCTCGACAGCGACCTCCGGTCGGAACTCGTGTCGCAGATCAAGTACGCCTTCATCGGCAACGAGGACGTGCATCTGCTCACCGGCGAGCAGACCCGGGAGCAGTCGGCGACGTCGGTGGTCATCTCCTGTCACGTCGACCCCGAGGACGAGTCGGCGTTCATGGACTGGCAGCGGAAGATCTCCGCCGCAGAGGCGGGGTTCCGAGGTTTCCGGGGGCACAAGGTCGAGAGGCCGGTGCAGGGGATCACCGAGGACTGGACGATCGTGCTCAGCTTCGACACCGAGGACAACCTGGCGTCGTGGATGGACTCAGCCGAGCGGGCTGCCCTCCTGAAGGAGGGCGAGAAGTTCAACAAGAATCTCCGAATCCGCAAGGCGAGCTACGGTTTCGACTTCTGGTTCCGCGGCGCTGCCGGTGACGAGCCGCCCCCGGTGCCCGTCGCCCGAAGCAATCTCCTGGCGCTGCTGGTGCTGTACCCGCTCGTCGTGATCTGGGGACATTTCTTCAGTGCACCACTCATCGAGTCGCGCGGGGTGCCGATCGCCGTGGCCCTGTTCATCGGGAACCTGGTCACCACTCAGATCCTCGGCTGGTGGGCCGTTCCCGCGGCGTTCAAGGCGTTCGGGTGGTGGATGGATCCGGGAATACCCACCCGGCGGCGAAACCTGGGCTACGCCGTGATGATCGCGCTGTTCGGCATCTCGATCGGCGTGTGCACGCTGCTGTTCATGATCCCGACCACGTAACAGACTTTCCGATTCACCTGCGCGATGTTCGGGTACATAGCACTGTGAAGGACCGAGGTCTGTTTTCACATCTGGAGAGAGGTGTTCACGGTTGGACATGCAGCAACTGTGGGACTTCGTCTCCGCCCGCAAGCAGCAACTGCTCACCGACTCGTTCCTGCACGTCAGCGCAGTCGTGCAGTCGGTGGTCATCGCCACGATCGTCGCGGTGGCGATCGGGATCCTCGTGTACCGCAGTCCGGCGGGCTCCGCCATCGCGACCGCACTGGCCAGCACGATCCTCACCATCCCGTCGTTCGCTCTGCTGGGCCTGCTGATCCCGATCCTGGGGCTCGGTGTGGCCCCGACCGTCACCGCCCTGGTGCTGTACGCGCTGTTGCCGATCATCCGGAACACCATCCTCGGACTCGCGTCCGTCGACCCTGCGGTCACCGACGCCGCCCGCGGTGTGGGGATGAGCCGCACGACGGTGCTGAGCAGGATCGAACTGCCCCTCGCCTGGCCGTCGATCCTGACCGGCATGCGGGTGAGCACGCAGATGCTGATGGGCATCCTCGCGATCGCGGCGTACGCGAAGGGTCCCGGGCTCGGCAACCTCATCTTCTCGGGACTGTCCCGCGTCGGCAGCCCGACGGCCATACCGCAGGCTCTCACGGGGACCGTTCTCATCGTGATCCTCGCCCTCGTACTCGACGGCGTCCTCGCCGTCATCGGCCGACTCACCACCTCCAGGGGGATCCGTGACTGATCTCGATACACCGCCGACCAACGGAAGCACCGTCTCCGGAGTGGACATCGTCCTCGAAGACGTCGTCAAGAGCTACCCGGGCCAGGAGAAGGCGGCCGTCGACAACGTGTCGATGCGCATCCCCGCCGGTGAGATCGTGGTTCTCGTCGGCCCGTCCGGCTGCGGCAAGACCACCACCATGCGCATGATCAACCGTCTCATCGAACCGACGTCGGGGAAGATCACGATCGGCGGCAAGGACGCCCTGTCCATCGACCCGGACAAGTTGCGGCGCGGCATCGGCTACTCGATTCAGCAGGCCGGACTGTTCCCGCATCTCACGATCGCCAAGAACGTCGGCACGGTCCCCGGTCTGATCGGCTGGGACAAGAAGAAGATCGCCGACCGCACCGACGAGATGCTCGACCTCGTCGGACTCGAACCCGACCTCTACCGCGAGCGCTACCCCCGGCAGTTGTCGGGCGGTCAGCAGCAGCGGGTCGGGGTGGCGCGGGCGCTGGCCGCCGATCCCCCGGTGCTGCTCATGGACGAGCCGTTCGGCGCGGTCGACCCGATCACGCGCGGACTGCTGCAGGACGAGTTGATGCGACTGCAGTCCGATCTCGGCAAGACGATCGTCTTCGTGACGCACGATTTCAACGAGGCAGTCAAGCTGGGTGATCGGATCGCGGTGCTGGGCAACCAGTCGCACATCATGCAGTACGACACTCCGGAGGCGATCCTCGCCCATCCCGCCAACGACATGGTGGCCGGGTTCGTCGGCGCGGACGCGTCGCTGAAGCAGCTGACGCTCACCCGGGTGGCTGAGGTCGAACTCCTCGACTGCCCCACCGCGTACGAGGACGGGTCGGTGGACGAGCTGCGGGCGGCGATCGCACCCCGCAAGGATAAGTGGGGCGTCCTGTTGGATGCGCGGGATCGCCCGACCCGCTGGGTGTCGATGCGGCATCTGGCCAACGCCACGTCGCTGCGTGACATCGGCGACCCGATCGAAGAGGTGGTGTCCACCCAGTCGACGCTGCAGGACGCCCTCGAGGCGCTCCTGGCGGAGAGCAGTGCGTCGACGATCGTCACCGGCCGGCGGGGTGAGTACCGCGGCCTGATCACCATCGACACACTGGTGACCCACCTGTCCGCGATGCGTGAGGAACACGCGCACGACGACGAGGACAGCGAGCCGCAGCAGAACGAGGCAAGTGAGGGCGGGACACCGTCATGACGGCCGCCGTCGCCACAAAGGCCACCGCACCTGCCGCCCGGCGTTCGGAACGGGCTCGCTTGCTGGTCCAGCCGATCATCGTCGTTATCCTGGTGGTGAGTGTGCTCGCCTGGGCCTTCAACCGCGAACTCACCGCCACGCAGAAGGGCAGTCTCAACGCCGCCAACATCGCGACCCTGACGTGGCAGCACGTGCTGATCACGGTCGTGGTGGTCGCGATCGTCGTCGTCGTCGCCGTCCCGCTGGGGATCCTGCTGACGCGGCCCGGGTTCACCAAACTGGCACCGATCTTCCTCGGAATCGCCAACATCGGACAGGCCGCGCCGGCCATCGGACTGCTGGTGCTGCTTTTCCTCGCGACGGGGACCACCGGATTCTGGATCGGGGTGCTCCCCATCGCGTTCTACTCCCTCTTGCCCGTTCTCCGGAACACGATCCTGGGTTTGCAGGAGGTCGATCCCGCCGTCATCGACGCCGGGCGCGGACAGGGCATGACCGCCGGTCTCGTCCTGCGCAAGGTCGAGTTCCCGCTCGCCGTCCCGTACATCCTCGCGGGACTGCGCACGTCGCTCGTGCTCGCCGTGGGCACCGCCACACTCAGTTTCCTCGTCAGCGCCGGTGGCCTGGGAATCCTCATCGACACCGGCTACAAGCTGCGAGACAACGTGACCCTGGTCGTGGGAGCCGTGCTCGCGGTCGCGCTCGCGCTGCTCGTCGACTGGTGCGGCGCCCTCGCCGAGGAGTTCCTCGGCCCGAAGGGACTGCGCTGATGAACGTCGTCCGGAAGGCGATCGCCGCAACGGCGGTGACACTGTGCGGGGTCTTCGCCGCGTCGTGTGGCCTCGAATCCGGTGGCGCCCTGCCGCTGTCGGTGGAACCGGGCAGCATCCAGCCCGTCCCCGAACTCGAAGGTGTCAAGATCACCGTCGGTTCCAAGGACTTCACCGAGCAGGTCACCCTCGGTTACATCATCGAGTTCGCGCTGAGCGCCGCCGGCGCCGACGTCCGCGACCTCACCAACATCCAGGGGTCCAACAGCACCAGGGACGCCCAGCTGGACGGGCAGATCGACGTCACCTACGAGTACACCGGGACCGGGTGGATCAACTACCTCGGCAACGAGATCCCGATCCCGGACCCCACTGCGCAGTTCGAGGCGGTCCGCGACGAGGACCTCGAACGCAACGGCATGGTGTGGGTGGATCCCGCCCCGATGAACAACACCTACGCACTGGCCATGAGCAGGCAGACCGCGGAGGAGACCGGGATCACCACGCTGTCCCAGTACGCGGACCTCGTCAACCGCGATCCCGCGGCGGCGACGACCTGCGTGGAGACCGAGTTCAACGTCCGGCAGGACGGGTTCCCCGGGATGGCCGCGAAGTACGGTTTCGACCCCGCCCGCGCGAACCGCCAGATCCTGCAGACCGGCATCATCTACCAGGCCACCGCCGACGGGACGCAGTGCAAGTTCGGCGAAGTGTTCACGACGGACGGCCGCATCATCGCGCTCGATCTGGTGCTGCTGGAGGACGATCGCCAGTTCTTCCCGAAGTACAACCCGGCGATCACCATGCGTGAGGATTTCGCCGAGGCACATCCGCAGGTCGCGGAGGTGATGGCCCCGATCTCCGCGGCGCTGACCAACGAGGAGATCACCGAACTGAACCGCCGGGTCGACGTCGAGGGCGAGGAACCGGCGGACGTGGCACGGGACTGGCTGGTGGACAAGGGTTTCGTCACGCTCCCGTGACGGTCAGTCGCCGAGGGTGATCTTCGCGATCAGGCCGCGGTGATCCGAACCCGTCACCACCACCGAGTCGACGGACTGTGCGTGCGCATCGCTGGTGACGATGTGGTCGATGGCGATCATCGGCGGGAACGGCTGCCGGTCGGCGGGGTAGGTGTTCTGGATGCCGGCACCCACCTGGTCGGCGGCGTCCCGGTACCGTCCGGTCACGAGGTTGCGGTACTTGACGTGGTCACGGGTGGAGTTGAAGTCACCGCTGACGATCACGGGACCCGAATCGGCGGGGACGGCATCGAGAATGGTCTTGATCCGGTCCATCTCGCGTGACCAGAGAGACGGATCCGACGGCCACGGCGGGACGGGATGGAACGCGTACAGCGCCGTGCTCGCACCGTCCGGCAGTTCCACGCGGGCCGACAGCGCGGACAGGACGAATTCCGAGTGGTGCACCTTGTCGGTGAGTGGGTACCGGCTCCAGATCCCGGTTCCCTCGCCGCCGCTTCCGGGCATCAGGAACGAGAACGGCAGCGTCGCGTCGATTCCGGCGGCCACCAACCGGTCGACGGCCTCCGGTGTGAGTTCGTCGACGGTGAGCACGTCGACGTCCCGATCCAGGATCTGCCGGACGAGCGCGTCGGCGTCCGCGTTGCCGAGCCAGATGTTGGCCTGCATCACTGTCAGTTCCGGCCCGGACGCCGTCACCGAACTGTTCGCCACATACAGCGGTCCCTGCGACAGCGTGGCCACCGCGGCCACGGCCAGCGCGACACCGAAACCGACCCAGTGCCGGGTGATTCCGAGCAGCAGCACCCCGACCGCGGCGGCCGCCATCAGGTACGGCGCCGCGGAGGCCAGGACCAGCAGACGCTGATTCTGGACGTCGAGGAACCTCAGCACCACACCGAACACACCGACGAGCACCGCCAGCCAGCCGAGGGCGATCAGTACCCGCACCCCCCAGGTGGCGATCACTCCCCGAAGACTCTCTCCACGACAGCCTTGGCCCGCCGGGTCACCCGCAGGTAGTGGTCGAGGAACTCGCCCGCGTCGCCGCCGCCCCAGCCGGCGATCTGCGCGACCGCGGACAGGACACGGCCCGAACCGGGCAGCTGATCGGTGGCCTTGCCGCGGACGAGCACGAGGCAGTTGCGAGCCTTCGTGGCCGTGATCCACGCGTCGCGCAACAGTTCGACGTCGGACTCGCTGAGCAACTCGGCCCCGCCGATCGCGTCGAGCGTCTCGAGTGTCGACGTGTTGTGCAGCGACTCGATCTCGTGCGCGTGGCGGAGCTGGATCAGCTGCACCGTCCATTCGATGTCGGCGAGACCGCCGCGCCCGAGTTTGGTGTGCGTCGCCGGATCGGCGCCGCGCGGCAGTCGCTCGGAGTCGACGCGTGCCTTGATGCGCCGGATCTCGCGGACCGCCTGCTCCGACACCCCGCCCTCCGGGTAGCGCGTCTTGTCGATCATGTGCAGGAACCGCAGCCCCAGATCGGCGTCGCCCGCGACGTGATGTGCGCGCAGCAGCGCCTGGATCTCCCAGGCCTGCGCCCACTGCGCGTAGTACGCCTCGTACGACGCCAGCGTGCGCACCATCGGGCCGCTGCGACCCTCCGGCCGCAGTCCCGTGTCGACCTCGAGCGGCGGATCGGTGCTGGGCGCGCCGAGCAGGGCCCGGACCTTGTCGCCGATGCTGTTGGCCCACTTGACGGCGACGGTCTCGTCGATCCCCTCGCGTGGTTCGCACACGAACAGCACGTCCGCGTCCGAACCGTAGCCGAGTTCACCGCCGCCGAGCCTGCCCATTCCGATCACCGTGAACGTCGCCGGAGCGGGGGTTCCGAGTTCCTTCTCGCTCGCCTTGATCACGGCCGCGAGGGCGGCGTTGAGCACGGCCGCCCACACGGACGACAGCGCCTTGCACACGCCCGGCACGTCGAGCATGCCGAGAATGTCGGCGGAGGCGATGCGGGCAAGCTCGTAGCGGCGCAGAGACCGGGACGCGGCGATTGCGCGGGCCGGGTCGTCGTGGCGTGCCGAGGCCGTGAGGATGCCGCGCGCGACGTCCTCGGGCTTCGACTCCAGCAGCCGCGGTCCGGTCGGCGAATCCGCGAACAGGCGCACCACGTCCGGCGCCTTGATGAGCAGATCGGGAACGTAGGCCGAGGATCCGAGCACCGTCATCAGCCGCTCCGCGACCGACGCCTCGTCACGCAGCAGTCGCAGGAACCACGTCTGATCGGTCATCGCGTCCGACAGCCGCCGGTACGCGAGCAGTCCGGCATCGGGATCCGGTGTGTCGGCGAGCGATTCGAGCAGGGTCGGCAGCAGCAGCGCCTGAATGCGGCCCTTGCGGGACGCACCGCTGGTGAGTGCGGTGAGGTGCCCGAGTGCGTTCTCCGGAGCGGTGTAACCCAGCGCCGCCAGCTGCCGGATGGCCGCATCCGGGCTCAGCCGCAGGGCTTCCTTGTCGATACGCGCCACCGACTCGAGCAGCGGACGGTAGAACAGCTTGGCGTGCAGACGGCGGACACGGTGCGCGTTGCGCTTGATCTCCGCGTTGAGCACGCCGAGTGCGTCCTTGCTGCCGTCGGGCCGCATGTGCGCGGCCCGCGCCAGCCAGCGCAGCGCTTCCTCGTCGTCGGCGGGTGGCAGGGTGTGCGTGCGACGCAGCTTCTGCAACTGCAGCCGGTGCTCGAGCAACCGCAGGAACTCGTAGGACGCAGCAAGATTCGCGGCGTCGTCGCGGCCCACGTAGCCGCGGGCGGCGAGCGCGGTGAGGGCGTCGATGGTGCTCTGGACGTGCAGCGCCTCGTCTGCGCGGCCGTGCACGAGTTGCAGGAGCTGGACGGCGAATTCGACGTCGCGCAGACTGCCCCGGCCCAGTTTCAGTTCGCGTTCGCGGAGTTCGGGCGGAACCATTTCCTCCACCCGGCGGCGCATCGCCTGCACCTCGGGCACGAAGTCCTCGCGCTCCGACGCGGTCCACACCATCGGGCTGAGGGCGTCGAAGTACTGCTGCCCGAGCGCGCGGTCGCCGATCATCGGGCGGGCCTTGAGCAGCGCCTGGAATTCCCAGGTCTTGGCCCAGCGCTTGTAGTACGTGACGTGGGATTCGAGGGTGCGGACGAGTTCGCCGCGCTTGCCCTCGGGCCGCAGCGCGGCGTCGACGTCGAAGAAGGCCGACGACCCGATGCGCATCATCTCGCCCGCGATCCGGCTGGCGATCGCGTCGGCGGGTTCCGCGACGAAGACCACGTCCACGTCGCTCACGTAATTGAGTTCGCGCGCACCGCACTTGCCCATGGCGATGACGGCCAGACGCACCGGACACGGGGCGTCGGGGCACACGGCCGCGACGGCCACTGCGAGTGCGGCGTTCAACGCGGCGTCCGCCAGATCGGACAGCTGATGGCCGACCGTCTGGTACGGCAGTACCGGTTCGTTCTCGACGGTCGCCGCGAGGTCGACGGCGGCGAGCAGCATCAGCTCGTCGCGGTAGGCCTTGCGCAGCGCCGCAATCGCATCGGGTCCGATGACCGAGGCCCGGTACAGGTCGGCGTCCGGGTGAGCGCCCTCCTCGGGCTCGGCGCCGACCGCGGCCAGCATCGTGGCGGTCGCCTCGTCCTTCGACGGGAGGCGGACGTCGCCGGCGAGGATCTTCCACGACGGGGCATCCGCGACCAGATGGTCGCCGAACGCGCTGGACGCGCCGAACAGTCCGAACAACCGGCCACGCAGACCCTTGTCGGAGCGCAGCGCCGCGTCGAGTTCGGCCCAGCCCTCGCCGAGGCCGTCCTTCAGGCGCACCAGGGTGCGGAGGGCGAGGTCGGCGTTCGCCGCCCGCGACAACGACCAGAGCAGTTCGATGCTGTCTTCGCCGACCCAGCCCAGTTCGCGGAGTTCGGACGGGGCGGTCGGCTCGACGAGGCCCAGACGACCCGGACCGGGAACGGCAGAACGCGCTGCCGGAGGCTTCACCATGCTGTTGCTCACAACCCCAGATACGTCTTGAGTTCGAACGGCGTCACGTGGCTCCGGTACTCCTCCCACTCACGACGCTTGTTGCGCAGGAAGAAGTCGAACACGTGCTCGCCGAGCGCCTCGGCCACGAGCTCCGACTTCTCCATCTCCTTCAGCGCGCCGTCGAGGTTGCCGGGCAGCTCCCGGTAGCCCATGGCGCGGCGCTCGGCCGACGTCAACGCCCACACGTCGTCCTCGGCCTCGGGGGGAAGCTCGTAGCCCTTCTCGATGCCACGCAGACCCGCCGCGAGAAGCACCGCGAACGTCAGATACGGGTTGCAGGCCGAATCTGGGCTGCGGATCTCGACACGACGCGACGACGCCTTGTTCGGCGTGTACATCGGGACGCGGACGAGCGCCGACCGGTTGGACGGACCCCAGGACGCCGCGGTCGGGGCTTCGCCACCGTGGATCAGACGCTTGTAGGAGTTCACCCACTGGTTGGTGACCGCGCTGATCTCGTTGGCGTGCTCGAGGATGCCGGCGATGAACGCCTTGCCGGTCTCCGACAGCTGCATCGGATCGTCCGGGTTGTGGAAGGCATTAGTGTCGCCCTCGAACAGGCTCATGTGCGTGTGCATCGCCGATCCGGCCTGATCGCTGAACGGCTTCGGCATGAAGGTGGCGCGCACGCCCTCGGCGATCGCGACCTCCTTGACGACGTAACGGAACGTCATCACGTTGTCGGCCATCGACAGCGCGTCCGCATACCGCAGGTCGATCTCCTGCTGGCCGGGAGCCGCCTCGTGGTGGCTGAATTCGACGGAGATGCCCATCGACTCGAGTGCGTCGATGGCGTGCCGGCGGAAGTTGGGAGCGGAGTCGTGGACGGCCTGGTCGAAGTAGCCGCCGGAATCGGCGGGCTTCGGCGGGGTGCCGTCGATGGGCCCGTTCTCGAGGAGGAAGAACTCGATCTCGGGGTGCACATAGCAGCTGAACCCGAGGTCGCTCGCCTTGTTCAGCTGACGGCGCAGCACGTGCCGCGAATCCGCCCAGGAGGGGGAACCGTCGGGCATGGCGATGTCGCAGAACATGCGGGCGGAGTGCTGATGCCCCTTGCTCGAACTCCACGGCAGAACCTGGAACGTGGAGGCATCCGGCTTCGCAACCGTGTCCGCCTCGGACACCCGGGAGAAGCCCTCGATCGCGGATCCGTCGAAGCCGATGCCCTCCTCGAAGGCACCTTCCAGTTCCGCGGGGGCGATCGCCACCGATTTCAGGTATCCGAGAACATCCGTGAACCACAATCGGACGAACCGAATGTCGCGCTCTTCGAGGGTGCGAAGCACGAATTCCTTTTGGCGATCCATGTCCGCGAGAGTAAGCAAAGTTCGTTAAATCTGTGTTACTTCGTTGATTCGACTCTTCCGGATTCCGCATCGGGCCAGCGTGCGGGCACGTCGGTCGATCCCGTCACAGGCGCGCGTCAGCACGTCAGATCCGCGGGCGGCACCGCGAGGTCCACCAAATAGTCGGTGACGGCGTCGTCGACGCACGCCTCACCGTCGAGAACCACGGTGTGCTGGGTGCCCCGATAGCTGACGAGTGCACCGTTCATCTGCTTCGCCAGATCCACGCCCGCCTGATACGGCGTCGCCGGATCCTCCGTAGTCGACACGACGACGACCGGCGGGATGCCCGGCGCGGCGACCGTGTGCGGCGACCCCGTGTTCGGTGCGCGCCAGAACGCGCAGACGTCCAACGGTGCGTTGCCGGTGCCGCGACCGTCGTCGAGGAACGGCGCCGCCTGCCGGTATCGGACGTCGGCCGCGCCGACGACTGCGCGGTCGGTGACGGGCGGATCGTCCATGCAGCGGATGGAATTGAAGGCGTCGTTGAGGTTCGAGTACGTGCCGTCGTCGGCGCGGCCCTCGTAGAGATCGGCCAGCATCAGCAGCGAATCACCGGTCCCCGTCTGCAGGCTCTCCAGTCCCCCGCGGAGCGGACCCCAGAGGTTCGGCGAGTACAGCGCCTGCTGAACACCGGTGATCGCATCGGTGTAACTGAGCCCGCGCGGGTCGGTGGTCGCGGCGGGCGTGGCGATCAGCGGATCGACGAGCGCCCGGAACCTCGCGTTCGCCTGCGCCGGGTCGGTCCCGAGCGGGCAGTCCGGCTGCTGCATGCATTCGGCGGCGAACGCGTTGAACGCGTCCTGAAATCCGGCCGCCTGCAGGATCACTTCCTCGGTCGGATCCTGCTCGGGGTCGAGGGCGCCGTCGAGAACCATCGCGCGCACGTTGCCCGGGAACGTCTCCGCGTACGTCGAGCCGAGCCGGGTGCCGTAGGAGTAGCCGAGGTAGTTCAGTTTCTCGTCACCGAGGACCGCGCGGATGACGTCCATGTCGCGCACCACGTCGTACGTGCCGACGTGGGCCAGGACGTCGACGCCGGTGCGTTCGGTGCACTTGTCGGCGTAGTCGCGGTTCTCGGACTCCGTCTCTGCGATCCCGGCGGGACTCATGTCGGTGTCGTCGTCCTTGCGCTTCGCGTCCACCTCGGGCGCGGTCAGGCAGGTCACCTGCGGTGTGGACGCGCCGACACCACGCGGATCGAACCCGATGACGTCGAAATGCTCGGCGAGATCGGTGCCGTCGGCGACGGACGCGAGTCCGATTCCCGACGCCCCCGGACCGCCGGGGTTCACGAGGAGCGATCCGACCTTGTCGCCGGTCGCCTTCGACCGGGAGACGGCGATCCGGGCAGTGGCGCCCGCGGGATTCGCATAGTCGTTGGGCACGGTGACTTCGGCGCAGTCGAGGTTGTCGCCGAGCGGAGACCCGTCGGTGCTGTAGCCCTCACACGAGCCCCACTGCACCTCCTGCGTGTAGAAATTCTCGAGCCCCGGGGGGATCGGCCCGGCGGGAGCCGCCTCGGACGCCGGTGGCTCGGCGACGGCCTCCCCGACGTCCCGTCCGCCTCCCGCACAGCCTGCGACGACAAGGACGACGGCGATGCACCCCGCGAACGCGGCCGGTACCCGAGCACTCTTCGACATAGGACGATCGTGCCAGGGTTCCGAGTGAGACGACCTTCCCGCAGGTCAGAGGCCGGACAGCGGATGTGACCTATTGCACGCGTGCGATCCCTTCGCTCCCCTGCGGGCCGGTGGCAGACTGTAGTCGTCATCACCCGCACCCGGGGACCCGCCAAGGGCCTCGAGGCCAGAAAGGGACAACGATGTCCGATAGCAAGTCGTCCGCGAGCACGTCAGAAGATCGGCTCTACGGATCAGCACCATCGCATGACGTTCCCAAGCGCAAGACCCGAACCCACCACCTCCAGGCCATGAAGGCCGAGGGTGAACGCTGGGCGATGCTCACCGCCTACGACTACTCCAGCGCCCGCATCTTCGAGGAAGCGGGGATTCCCGTTCTCCTCGTCGGCGATTCGGCCGCCAACGTCGTCTACGGCTACGAGACCACCGTCCCCGTCACGATCGACGAACTCCTCCCCCTCGTTCGCGGCGTCGTCCGCGGTGCGCCGCACGCCCTGGTCGTGGCCGATCTGCCGTTCGGCAGCTACGAAAGCTCCCCCGAACAGGCCCTCGCGTCCGCGACCCGGTTCATGAAGGAGGGGCTGGCGCACGCGGTCAAGCTCGAGGGCGGCGAGCGCGTCGCGCCGCAGATCGCCGCCATCACCGCGGCAGGCATCCCCGTCATGGCCCACGTCGGGTTCACCCCGCAGAGCGTCAACTCGCTCGGCGGTTTCCGCGTGCAGGGACGCGGCGACGCCGCCGAGCAGTTGGTCGCCGACGCGATCGCCGTGCAGGAAGCCGGCGCGTTCTCCGTCGTCATGGAGATGGTGCCCGCCGAGATCGCCGGCCAGGTCACCCGGAAGCTCACCATCCCCACCGTCGGCATCGGCGCGGGCATCGAATGCGACGCCCAGGTCCTCGTGTGGCAGGACATGGCCGGCTACACCAGTGGCAAGACGGCGAAGTTCGTCAAGCGCTTCGGTAACGTCGGTGACGAGTTGCGTACCGCGGCCGCCGCCTACGCGTCCGAGGTACGCGCCGGAACGTTCCCGGCAGAAGAGCACAGCTTCTAGGTCGCCCTCGACTCACGGGCCGGCACACATTCGAGGGGGATCTTCATGCGACAGCGATGCGTGCGGGGCACCGGACGTCGTCACCGCCTGGCCGTCGCGGCGGCCGGGACGGTGGCGGTCGCGGCGCTGGTCACGGGGTGCGCCGGGCAGGGCACCTCACCCGCACCCGGCACCACCGCGCCGCCGGCACCGGCCACCACCGCGGTTCCCGGGCCCGCCCTGGTTCCGGGTGGGGTCACCGAGGCGCAGGCCGCCCAGTTGTGCACCGACCTCGAAGGTCAGTTGCAGAGTTGGCGCACCTACACCCCGACCATCGGCAAGACCGGGTTGAACGGTCTGGTCGGGACGTGGATCGCGAAGAACAACCTCAACGCGCTCGATTTCCTGCAGGACCGTGGCCGGATCGACGTGATCACCACCGCGGCCTGCCCCGACATCCGGCAGCAGGCGATCACCGCACTGGAGATCCCCGATCTGGCGTCCGGCCTGATCGGGTTCTGAGGTACGCCGTGACACAGCTGCGCACCCTGTACCCGCCGCTCGAGCCGTACCAGTTCGGGCACCTCGACGTCGGCGACGGTCAGCAGATGTACTGGGAGCAGAGCGGCAATCCCGACGGAAAGCCGGTCGTGTTCCTCCACGGCGGGCCAGGGGGCGGCACCGACCCCGCGCAACGGCAGTTCTTCGACCCGCAGGTGTATCGGATCGTGCTCCTCGACCAGCGCGGGTGCGGGCGTTCCACACCGCACGTCGCCGACGGGGCCGATCTGTCGGTGAACACCACCGGCCGTCTGATCGACGACGTGGAGCTTCTGCGCGATCATCTCGGCATCGACCGCTGGCAGGTCTTCGGCGGGTCGTGGGGGTCCACGCTGGCACTCGCCTACGCGCAGAAGCATCCGCACCGGGTCACCGAACTGGTGCTGCGCGGCATCTTCCTGCTGCGGCGCAGCGAGATCGACTGGTACTACAACGGCGGAGCCGGGCATCTGTTCCCCGAACTGTGGGAGAAGTTCCTGGCGCCGGTGCCGGAATCGGAGCGCGGCGGGGATCTCGTCGAGGCCTACCACCGGCTCCTCCGCTCCGACGACCCCGGGGTCGCGACGCGCGCCGCGATCGCGTGGTCCACGTGGGAGGGAGCGACGAGTTCGCTGCTCCCCAAGCCGGAACGGGTGGCGGAGACCTCGCAGCCGAGGTTCGCGCTGGCGTTCGCCCGCATCGAGAATCACTATTTTCACCACCGCGGATTCCTGGAGGAGGGCCAACTGCTCCGCGACGCGGCCTCGCTGGAGGGCATTCCGGGCGTGATCGTGCAGGGGCGGTACGACGTGGTGTGCCCCGCGACCAGCGCGTGGGCCCTGCACCGGGCCTGGCCCGGTTCCCGGCTCGAGATCGTCGACGACGCAGGACACTCCGCTGTGGAGCCGGGCATCGTCCATCACCTCGTCGAGGCAACCGACCGGTTCCGCAACTGACGCGTCAAGCGGGGTAACCGAACTCGACGGTCCGCTTCACGACGTCGGCGGAGACGAGCCTGACCTTCACCTGCTCACCCTCGGCGGGATCGCCCACACATTTCGCCATCACGGACACGGACGGGACGAACACGTCCGCGGTCCGCTTGCCGTTCCGCGAACGCAGCACGGTCGCGTCGAACGTCTCCCCCACCCGGTCCGCCAGCACGGTCGCCTCGGTGAGGTCGATGCAGGCGTGGTCGATCTTGCCCGCCAGTGAATCCGAGCCGCCCATGATCTCGGGCATCGAACCCAGAGCGTCGCGTGCCCACACCGGCACCGTCCGTCCGGCCGAGACCGCAAGGCACACCTCGGTGGAGTACCGATCCGAGAGCCGGCGCAGCGGCGCGGTCACGTGCGCGTAGGGAGCGCCGATCGCGGAATGCACGGTCAATTCGGGCAGGGCGCCGTCGAACGCGGCGTAATCGGCGCCCCGCAGCAGCGACGGCGCCTCCGTCATCAGCACCAGCGTGGACGCCGAGTTCGGGTCGAGCCGGGCCAGGAGCGCGCCGACGCCGACGCTCTCGGGCCAGTCGATTCCCAACGCCGCCGCGGTGCGTCGCAGCGCGTCGACGGCCTCCGGCCCGGCCGGCGGCAGGGTGCGGAGCAACCCGACCTTCGCGTCGAGCATCATGGCCGCAGCGCACATTCCGGTGAGGAGCGAGACTTCGGCGTTCCAGTCGTCGGCCTCGGTGCGGGGCGCGAGGTCGACGCGCCAGCCGTCCCCGTCCGACACCACCTCCTGCTCCGGCAGCCGGAGTTCGATCGCCCCGCGCGTCACCGCCGCCGCGGTGCGGAGCCTGCCGAACTCCGGCAGCGACGCGATGGACGGATGCAACCGTCCCGCCTCGGAATCGGCCTGCACACCGGCGTAGTCGAGACGCGCAACCGACCGGATGGTGGCGCGGGACACGGTGCAGGACAGCGGTTCGGCGGCGGCGTCGAGTTCGATCCGCCAGACCACCGCCGGGCGGTCCACGTCCGGGAGCAGACTCGCGGATCCCTCCGACAGTTCCTTCGGGTGCAGGGGCACCTTGCCGTCGGGGAGGTAGAACGTCTGCCCCCGTTTCCGCGTTTCCACGTCGAGCACCCCACCCGGTTCCACGACGGCGCCGACATCCGCGATCGCGTACTGCAGGACGAAACCGTCGCGCGTGCGCCCCAGGTGCAGCGCCTGATCGAGATCCAGGGAATCGGGCGGATCGATGGTGACGAACGCCAGATCGGTGCGGTCCTCCCGCTCGGACGCGTACCGGTCGGAGGCTGCCCGCGCCTGCGCTACCGCCGCGGGCGGATAGCCCTCCGGCAGGTGGAATTCGGTGCGCACGGTGCCGAAATCGATTCCGCGCGCTACGAAACGGCTCATCGACACCTCGCGCTCATCCCTCCCGGCAACGCTAGTTGTTCCACTCCTCGTCGGCCCGGTCCGCCGCCTTGTTCCGCTCCGCGGCGATCTGCAGCGCCTTCTCGGCCGAGTCCCTGTCGGGGTAGGGACCCATCCGGGACATCGACGATGCCGCCTTCCCCTGGGTGACGGTGCCGTCCTCGACGTTGTAGTACCAGAGATGATCTTCGTCAGTCATGTCCTCAGTGTGGCACCGGTGGGACGGATGGAGTTGTGGATCACGCTCAGACTGTTACCCTCGGAGACCTGTCCGGTGATATGTTCCCCGGCGCCGGTCAGTGCGGTGCCGATGGCCCGTCTTTCCGTGCGCAGTGCCCGAACAGAGAATGGAGCGAGCATGTCGACGATCATTTTTGATCAGCTACTTCCCTACCTCGGTGCCGAAGGCGCCACGTACTGGGCCCAACTGCTGATGGTCGATCCCGTCTGAGGCTGTCGACCAGTCGATCCTCGAAGCCCCCGCCGGCACGTGACGGTGGGGGCTTCGTCGTATCTGGGCTTCGTCACGGCACAGGCATGCCTGCGACACTTTCGTGACGAATCATCGAACGCTTCGCCCTGCCCGGGGGACGGGACGTCTCTAGGCTGACCTGATGGCAGTGAATCCAGAGATCGAGGGTCGTGTCTATCCACCGACCGAGCCCTACCTCGTCGGCCGCGAGAAGATCCGGGAGTTCGCCCGCGCCGTCTTCGCCACCAATCCCACCTCGTTCGACGTCGACAGCGCACGAACCGCCGGTCACACCGATCTCGTTGCCCCGCCGACATTTCCCGTCATCGTGCAGGAACGGGCACTCGCTCAGCTGGTCGCCGATCCGACCTCCGGGATCGAGCCGGTCAACCTGGTGCACAGCACGGAACACGCCACGTCCATCCGCCCGGTCGTCGCGGGCGACGAACTCTCCGCCGTGCTCACCGTCACGAACGTGACGTCCCGCGGTCCGCACACGCTGCTCGTCGCCGACATCGACATCGTCGACGCCGCAGGTGATCACGTGAGCACCATGACGTCGACCCTGTTCGTCAGGGGTGACGAATGACGTCGCCGCAGCGAATCCTGCTCGGCGACACCGTCGCCAAAGCCCGATACCACCTCACCCGGGAGTCCCTCGTCCGCTATGCCGGGGCGTCCGGTGACTTCAATTCCATCCACTACCGGGACGATGTCGCGGATGCCGTCGGCCTGCCCGGCGTGCTGGCACACGGCATGCTCACGCTCGGGCTCGCCACCCAGTGCGTCGTCGACTGGCTCGGCGACCCGGCACGGGTCACCGGCTACGGGGCCCGCTTCACCAAGCCGGTGATCGTCGACCCGGAGGAGGGAGCGGTCGTCGACGTCGTCGCGAAGGCCGCCCAGGTCGACGAGGACGCAGGCACCGCACGCATCGACCTGACCGTGACGTTCGACGGGCACACCGTCCTCGGCAAGTGTCAAGTGTGGATTTCGCTGCGCTGACGACGCCCGACATACTGGGGCCCATGATCGGTGTCGTGGTGACCGCTGTTGCGGTGCTCGGGCTCATGACCGTCATGCCGGGCCCGGACATGGCGGTGGTGACGCGTGCCGGACTGTCCGGGGGACGCGGCGCCGCGCTACGGGCGACGTTCGGGGTGGTGGCCGGGTTGATGGTGTAGGGCGCGCTGACCGTCGTCGGGCTCGGCGCCGTTCTCGCCGCGTCCGCGGAGGCGTACACCGTCGTGAAGATCGTCGGCGGGATGTACCTGGTGTATCTGGGGGTCTCCACCCTGTGGCAGAGCCGGACCCGACGGCGCGCCGTCGTCGACGCCGAGCCGGCACCGGTTCCGTCGCCGGGGTCGAGCTGGCGGGCCGGATTCCTGACCAACCTCCTGAACCCGAAGATCGCGGTCTTCTACACCGGGCTGCTCCCCCAGCTCGTTCCGCCCGGCTGGCCGACCGCTCCGACGCTGGCACTGCTCGTGCTCGTCCACGGGCTCCTCGGGATCGTCTGGCTCGGCGGATACAGCATCCTGCTGACCCGCGCACGGGCCACGTTGGAGAAGCCGTCCGTCCGGCGGGTCCTGGATCGGATCACCGGAACGGTCCTCCTCGGCTTCGGCGCCGCGGTGGTCGCCGAAGCGCGGTAGTCCGGCCTCAGCGCGGGGAAGCGGCGGAACTCGACGAGCTGCCGCCCAGCAGAATCGTGCTGATCAGGTTCGGGTCGTCGGTCATCGGCACGTGCCCGATGCCCGGCAGTACGAGGATCCGCGCCTGCGGGAAGGATCTGCGCACCCGCCGCGCCTGATACACCGGCAGAATCAAGTCGCGCCGCCCCCAGGCGACCGTCACGGGCACCGTCGCGTCGACGACGCGCGGAAGGTCGAACGAGGCCGTCATCCCCTTGTCGACCAGCGTGTTGGTGGCGAGCGAGTGGGCGTCGATCACGGCGTCCTCGTACCGCACTCGACTGGGCCGCGCGAAGAAGGCGGCCAGCGAGGGGTAGCGGACGGCCTTGTACCCGAGCGCTCTCGGCGCGTTCGAGCCGAGTGCCCGGGTGAGCCCGCGCAGGGCCCGGAACGTGTAGATGGTGCGGGCCTGATCGGCGCGGTTGACGAAGAATCCCGCCGGCGAGAGTGCGGTGGCCGACGCGACCTCGCCGCGGGCCGCGAGGGCGAGGGAGAGCCAGCCGCCGAGCGAGTTCCCCGCGACGTGTGGTCGTTCACCGGCCGGGGTCACCGAGCGGACGAAGGCGCTCAGTTCCTCGAGGAGGTGATCCATCGTGTCGGCGCCGTCTTCGAGCGCCGCCGATTCGCCGTGCCCCGGGAGGTCCACGGTGACGACTCGGCGGTAGGGCGTCAACTGGTCCAGCAGGACATTCCAGGCCTGCCGCCGATGCACGATGCCGTGCACGAGCACCAATGTGGGGCCGGAACCGGCGATGTCATGAGGCAAGTCCATGGACAGATGTTACCGCTATCACGAGTAACATCTATCGCCGGATCAGTGGGGCCCCGTCGCCCACGGACGTGGGCGACGGGCCCCGACATCGACCCCGATTCGGGTCGGTCGGGCCGATGCGGAAAAGATGCTAACCGGTCTGTTTGTTACTTGCCAGTCGGGGTCGAGATCTCGCCAACCGGCGCAAGGATGAGGCGGACGAGTTGGCGTGTAAGCCGGATCCTGTCCCCGGCGCCGAAGCGCCGGGTGGCGACCATCCATCTGGATACACCGTCGCCGGGTACCTCGAGCGGTTCACCCGCAGGCTCGGGCGAGCAGCCCTCGAACACCTGCGCAGCCGCACCGGGATCCCGGAGGATCCGATGCGGCCTTCAACCTTGCTCCGGGCGGGGTTTACCTAGCCACCCCGGTCACCCGGGGTGCTGGTGCGCTCTTACCGCACCGTTTCACCCTGACCGACGCCTCACCCCGGAGGGTGTGGCGCCGGCGGTCTGTTTTCTGTGGCACTGTCCCGCGAGTCACCTCGGGTTGCCGTTAACAACCGCCCTGCTCTGTGGAGTCCGGACTTTCCTCGACTCGGGGCCTGTGCACTCACGTGCTGGTTCCCTGTGCCGCGGCCGCCCGGCCAACTCGTCCGCCCGATCAGACTACAGTTCGCGTGAACGTGTCATGCCGCCGCACTATGGTCTGAGCATGACCCGATACGCCGCCCTTCTGCGCGGTATCAATGTGGGCGGCATCAACATCAAGATGGCCGACCTCCGCAGCACCTTCGTCGATCTGGGATTCGAGAACGTGAAGACCGTCCTCGCGTCGGGCAATGTGCTGTTCGATTCCGATCGCGACGACATTCCCGCGCTGAAGAGCGAGATCGAAGCCGGGCTTCGTGCCGAATTCAAGTACGAGGCCTGGGTTTTCGTCCTCGACCTCGACACGGTCCGGCAGATCGTCGACAACTATCCGTTCGATCCCGAGCGAGAGGGCTGGCACCCGTACGTGCTGGTGACGCCCGAACCCGAGGTCCTGAACACACTTCTGAGCATCCGGGACGAGCTGGATCCGGAGGTCGAACAGATCCAGGCCGGCGACGGCGTCCTGTATTGGGAGGTCGAGCGGGGCATGACACTGAAGAGCAGATTCGGCAAGAGCACCGGTTCCGCCAAGCTGAAGGCCTCCACCACCACCCGGAATCTGCGCACCCTCCTCAAGCTCCTGAAGTGACTCGCCGGTGACCGTTCTGGCAGTGGCGCTCGTCGCCGCGGTCCTCGTCTTCGCGGTCGTCCGTCCTCGCCGGCTCCCCGAGATCGTCGCGGCCGCACCGGCGGCCGTCGTCGCCCTGGCCACCGGTCTGGTGACACCCGCGCAGGCGTGGGACGAAGTGACCGCGATGGCCCCGACCGTCGGGTTCCTGGCGGCGATCCTCGTTCTCGCGCATCTCGCCGACGCCATGGGTGTGTTCACCTGGATCGCGGCCAGGCTGCGACGCGGGGCACGCGGAGACCCGAAGAGATTGCTGACGCTCGTGTTCGGGGCCGCGGCACTCACCACCGCGGTGTTGAGTCTCGATGCCACGGTGGTTCTGCTGACCCCGGCGGTGATCGCGACGGCCCGCTCGTTGCGGATGGATCCGCGGCCGCACTCCTACGCCAGCGCTCACCTGTCGAACACGGCATCGACGCTGCTGCCGGTCTCGAACCTCACCAACCTCATCGCGTTCTCCGCGACCGGGCTCAGTTTCCTGCATTTCGCCGCCGTCATGGCGTTGCCCTGGGCGGTGGCGATCATCGTCGAACTGATCCTGTTCCGGATATTCTTCCGGCGCCACCTGGTTCGGCCGGACGCCGACCCGGAGCCGACTCGCGATCCACCCGCACCCACGGTGGCCCTGTCGATCATCGCGGCGACACTCGTCGGTTTCGCGGTGTCCGGCTTCGTGGGGGTCGCGCCGGGGTGGGTGGCGGCGGCCGGAGCGATCGTGCTCGGCGTCGTCGCGCTGCGCGACGGCCGTACCGACTTCGGACGCATCGTGTACTCCGTCGACGTGTGGTTCTGCGCGTTCGTCCTGGTCCTCGGCGTCGTCGTGGCCGGCGTCGCGAACGGTCCGATCGGCGACTGGATCGGCGCGCGGCTGCCGACCGACACGTCGTTCGTAGCGCTGCTGACGATGGCCGTCGTCGCCGCGGTCGCCGCGAATCTGGTAAACAACCTCCCCGCCACGCTGCTCCTACTGGCAGCGCTCGGGCCCCACGCCCCGGCAACGCTCGTTCTGGCGATGCTGCTCGGTGTGAATCTCGGCCCCAACCTCACCTATGTGGGGTCGCTGGCGATCATGCTGTGGCGGCGGGTGGCCGCGCGAGCCGGATCCCCCGCGGATCTACGGACTTTCACCGTTCTCGCGCTGGTGACCACCCCGTTGACCCTGCTCGCCGCGGTCGTTGCCCTCTGGGCCTGTGAGTACTTCCTAACCGCGGGCGGTTAATAAGTACTCACAGGTGGGAGGTGTCGTTGACCAGGCGGACGGACGAGCCGCCGTCGGGGTAGAACTCGGCGATGCTCAGCGACGCCAGATCCAGGTGCAGCCGGTACAGCAGCGACGGTCCCGCGTCGAGCGCCAGCTGCAACAGCGTCTTGATGGGGGTCACGTGCGTGACCACCAGGATAGTGGAGCCGGCGTAGGTGGCGGTGAGATCGTCGCGGACCTTCAGGATCCGCTCGCGCACCTCATCGAAGCTCTCCCCCGACGGCGGGCACACCGACGTGTCCGACAACCACTTGCGGTGCAGTTCCGGATCGCGTTCCGCAGCTTCCCGGAACGTGAGGCCCTCCCACTCCCCGAAGTCGGTTTCGGTGAGGCCCTCGTGCACGGTGACCGGAAGTCCGAGCACCTTCGCCGCAGCCGAGGCGGTCTGCTGTGCGCGGCCCAGCGGCGAGGACACCACCGCCGCGATTCCGCTGTTGCCGGCGAAGCGTCCGGCCGCGCCGTTCGCTTGCGCCTGCCCGAGGTCGGTGAGGGCCGGGTTCCCGCGACCCGAGTACCGCCGATCGACGGACAGCGGGGTCTGCCCGTGGCGCAGCAGCAGCATCCGGGTCGGCGCCCCCGTCGTGTCCATCCAGCCCGGCGCCGCGGGGGTGGCCGTCTCCGATAGGGCGGCGGGTTCCGGCTCGGCGGCGGCGCCGTCCATGGGCTCGG
>NZ_BCWY01000100.1 GCF_001894825.1 Rhodococcus jostii NBRC 16295
AAGTACCCACGACGGGCACACCTACCCCTCCGGCACAACGCTGTTAGGACTCACAGACTCGATTAGGACTCGATGTCGGTCCGTGGCGTGCTCTCAGTTAGTGCTAAACCGCCGGTAAACGAACATGGCCAACCGCGCCAGGCGGACACGGCGATCCGGGGGTGACGCGGGCGGATGGATGCCGGCAAATAGCTCCGCTACGAGCCAGACGCGATCAACAGGCTCAACACCTGCGCGACGAAGTTCCGCCACAATTCCTCGGCTGACCCCATATCTCACTCCTTCATGCGGTTGTGAGGTGCGCTATATGAAAGTTTCTACCCCAACCTCTCCTCGATCAGTCGGTTCGACTCGCACTACAGACATGCGAGCACGATGAAGTGTGCGCCGAGCGGACTCTCAACGGGCTCGAGGTCTCACCTCTGCCGCGACCAGCCGGTGTCGTCGGATCCGACGAAGCACTCCGTCACGCCACCTGCGTCACCGACATCGAGCGACCATCGTCGTTCTCGGATGGGGAGACCCCATGTGGCCTCCGACCAGCTGGCACTACAACTTCGTCAACTGGTGGAATCAGTTCTAGGAGACATCATGATCGGCCACCTACCAGGATAGTTCTCACAAGGAGAGTGGGCTTTCTGGTTCCCATACTGGTTCAAATCGCCAACTGGTGGAATCCACTATGACCGGGAACCTGCCCGACTTGTTCTACATGATCTGGCTTGGTCCATTCGCAGAAGCGTGGAACAACTTCGCCTTCTGGTTCAATCAGTTCTAGGAGACATCATGATCGGCGTCGTGTTCGATCTTCCGGTGTACTGGCTTGCTAGTGACCTGCGGCCAAGCAGCGTTCAATGGAACATGGAATCAGTTCTAGCCCAACCGAATCGAGCGGGCACCACCTCAGAATGAGAGATGATGCCGACCGGCCCGAGTCCCGCCGCCACTCGACGGCCAGCAACCGGATCCTGCGCTGTTTCGAGAACGTCACCGCCTCGGCGGGACCGCCGTACCCCAGGCCGCGCCGCGTCTTCACCTCGACGAAGACGAGCCAGTCTCCCCCTGCCGCAATGAGATTTGCTTCGCCGTATCGGGATCGCCAGTTTCGCTCGGCGATCTCCATGCCCGCCTCGGTGAGATACCGCGCGATCTTAATTGTGCGCCACAGCAGCGTCTACGTAGATCTCCTGCTATCTGCCACTGGTGTGGCGAGCGTTAGATGAACGTGTGTCACGGCTACCCGCATCACCGTGCGGTGGTGTGGGTTGGACCGTGTCCCACACCGACGCTTGTGGTGCAGGAACATGCTGTTTCGGATTCACCCCCAACCGCTGTGTCACGTCAGGGAGGCTGCGGCGGACCCGGCGGTGCCGTGGCCGACGCGGTGTCGGACCGTTCTTGTCCCGGCACCGGCGCACCGGCGCATGTTCGGCGACCCGGACCGCGGGCATCTGCCCACGCCGCCGGGTGACCTTGTTTCTGCCGAGCAGTGCGCGTTTGGCCAGGTTCACCCCGGCGAGGTGGTCGCGGTTGCCGCCGACCCGGCAGCGTGAACACCACGCGGTGTGGTAGCCGCCGGGTCGGGAGAGGGGTTCGTCGCAGCCCGGACATTGTGCGGAGGATCCTCGGGCGGGCACCGAGACCACTGTGATTCCGACCCCTGCGGCGGTGTGGGCCAGGGCGGCGACCGCTTGGCGGCGGGCGGACTGCGCGGCCCGGTTGTTGTTGACCCGTCCGTGTCCGCGGGTCTCGAGGGTGGTGAGATCCTCGACCGCGATCACCGTCGCGCCCGCGGCGGTGGCGTAGTCGGTGACCTGGCGGGCGAAGTGGAACGCGAGTTCCCGGTTGACCTTCCCCCTCTTGGCGCCTACCGCGGTGCGGTGGGCGTCGAGGACGGCGATCTTCTCCTCCAACTCGGCGCGGACCTCGGGCGGGGCGGTGGCGGCCAGCCGTGTCAGCCGGGCCGCCTTGGCGTGCAGCAGCTGCCCCTCGGCTTGCAGGCGGGCCAGTTTGATCCCGAGGCCGCGGTCGTCGTAGGTCCAGCCCCGGTAATCCGACACCAGCCCCTCGGGGTTTTCGGCGGCGATGGCGGCGGCACCCAGAGTGGTCGGTGACCAATCGACCCCCGCCGCGATCGTGGCCGAGTTCAGGTCGGCTGCCGGGACGAGTTCGGTCGCGGCGCACCGCCAGAGCAGGCCCCGGTGGTCGAGGACGAGGGTCGGCAGATGCCAGTCGATGACAGCTCTGCCGTGCAGGTGCGCCGGGATAGTGGCGGTCAGCCGGACACTGCGCCACTGCGCCCGCCCCACCGGGGCCGGGCAGGTGGGCAGCTTCACCGTCAACACCAGATCGTGACCGGTGACGGCAAGCTGTGCGAGTTGCCGATCGGCGGCCGAGAGCCGTGCCATCGCGCTCGTCTGCGGTGGATCCTGTATTTCGGTGATCCGCAACGGGCCGGCCGGTGCCCCGCCGTCCCTGCGTGAGCGTGCGGCGAGCTGACGTCGCACGCCCCGGAGGAAGCCCGACGGCACATAGTCGCTATGTTCGGTCGGCGGCGCCACAACCCCGGTGTCCGGGTCGAAGCGGGCCGAGAGTGCCGTGATCGCGGTGTCCCGGTAGGCCAGGGTCCGCAGGGTGGCCATCACCTGCGCCGTCACCACCCGGCTCACCCGTGAGGGCACGTAGACCCCGTCCGGGTAGCTCGGGTTCCAGCCGAGGCGGGCCGCGGCGACGTGACCCTGTGCGGGCAGCCTGCGGTCCTGGCGGTCGCGGCCGGCGGCGAGCACATCGGACGTCGCCGGCCGCCACAGCCGTGACACCAACTCGCCACTCGCGGCGGTGATCAGGTCGAGCAGCCACCCCACCCGGGTGTCGACGTCGTCGAGTCCGATCGGCTTGCCGGTCGCGTCGTCGACCGCCGCATGGGCGCGGGTGGTGAACGCGAACTGCCGCGGCGCAGTCGATCCCGGCCCGGTCATGCCGGACACAATTC
This sequence comes from Rhodococcus jostii NBRC 16295, assembly GCF_001894825.1. Lineage (GTDB taxonomy): Bacteria > Actinomycetota > Actinomycetes > Mycobacteriales > Mycobacteriaceae > Rhodococcus_F > Rhodococcus_F jostii. The sequence continues at coordinate 2,993 of NZ_BCWY01000100.1, forward strand.
ACGATCGGCGAGCACCCTCGCCTTCGAACAAGACCCGCGATCTGCCGAGATGCTCACCGGTTATCCCTTCCCAACCGTGCGGCGGCATCCCCCGGAAGCCGGTGTTGAAGAAGCCGGTGTTGAATCTGCATCGACTGCAGCTGATTACAACCGGCCGGACAACGATGCCGGCAACACGATGTCGTCATCCGCCAACTCCCCCTAGCGCTCGCCCGCCTCTCGCAGGACCTCGACGGTAACTTCGACCTCCGACATTTAGTCTCGGAGGGAGTCCGCAGGCGGGCCGAACGTCCGACCGGGACACGTGGTGATCCCTGGCTTTCTGGGTGGTCGTCTGCGGGTTCGGTGTCTGGTCGAGCGGTGTCCTTGTTCGGGAACTTGGAGCCGGCCGGTAGGCGTGGACTCCTGCTTGGAGAATGTCTGGGCCGTGGCCGCGATGGTCAGTCACCCGGTGAACAGGGATGTGGACCGACAGGAGCGATGACGATGGCATGGACGTTGGGGATCGACGTGGCCGTCCGGGCGGAGCATCAGGCGACGCTCGCCCGTGACGTGCCACGGTATGGCGGGGCCGGAAGTTCTGGACACGGCCGGCCGATCGGGAACGGTTGTGGGCGGACGTGGACCTGCCCGATCCGGCTGAGCTGACCGTGGTGGTCGAGCCGACCCGGAACGCGTGGATCGTGCTGGCGGAGTGGTTCCGTCGCCACGGTGCACGCGTGGTGATGGTCCCGACCACCCAGTCGGCCGACCTGCGTAAGTGCTACTCCAAGCACACCAAGAACGACCGGATCGACTCCGAATTGCTTGCCCGGCTGCCCTTGCTGCACCCCGAAGGCCTGCGGGGGTACTCCGGGCAGGGGCCCGCCGACTCGCTGCGACGGCTGGTCAAGCAGCGCTCCACGATGGTCAAGCGCCGGGTCGCGGTCTATGCCCGGCTCGATGCGTTGGTCGAGTTGCTCGGGCCGGCGTGGTACGCGGTACTCGGGTTCAACTTCGGCATCGCGGCGCTCGAGTTCCTGGCCCGCTATGCCGATCCGCATGCCGTGATCCGGTTAGGCCGAGCGCGGCTGACCAGGTTCCTGATCGCCCGGCCCGCGGTGCGTGGCGCGACGATCACGCCGCCGGGCTCATCACCGCGGCCCGAGAGACCCTCGCCCTGTGGGGCACCGGCGACGGGTCTGACGGGATGGACTTCGCCGAGCTCGCCGAGGACATCGCCCACGAAGCCGAACAGGCACTGTTCCTGACCCGTCAGATCAAGCAGATCGACGAGCGAGTCGCGAACCTCTACGCCGACGCCGACCCGGCCGGCATCGTTGCCTCCGCTCCCGGCGTGGGGGCGGTGATCAGCGCGGTCATCGCTGGACGGATCGGCGACCCGCACCGGTTCACGTCCCTGGCCGCGATCCGCGCGTACACCGGTCTGGTTCCCAAGGTCAGCCAGTCCGGGGTGAGCAAGGTCGAGTCCTCGATCACCAAGGCCGGGGATCCGCTGTTGCGTAGATGCTGTGCACCGCCGCCGACCAGGCCCGCAGGGTCGATCCCCAGTTCGCGGCGAAGTACCAGCGGTTGATGGTCGGCGACCGGCACCACGAGTCCGCGATCTGTCATCTGGCCACCCATCTGGTGACCCAGATCGCCGCCTGCATGCGTACCGGCCAGCCGTACGCCTAGCGGGACGTCGACGGCACGCCGATCACCGAGGCCGAGGGCCGGGCGATCGTCACGGCGCGCTACAAGATCGACCCACAGCGGCGCGACAACGTCCGATACGAACGGGTGCGTGCGCGCCGCAAGCAGGCGGCGGACCAGGAGTCCCAGGAGTCGCGATGCGCTCCAACAGCCCAGCCCGCCAAGACCAAGCCTACGAGCCGCCAGGTGGCTTGAACTCCGTTAGGAACTCAAAACCAGATCAGCTATCCCCGACCCGAAGGACCGGGTTTGCGCCGAAAGACTCACGGATCAGACGTAGCGGCAAAAGTCGGGAGCCACCACCCCGTCCCCCGGCGGCCCACCGATGCGACCCGCGCCTCTCGCACCGCTGTCCCCGACCCGGATTCCGGGAAGATTCGCTCGAAGTGGGCGAACGAATTGGGCTGTGTATGAAGTGCACGTTGTGGACAACTCGGCACCCTGCAGGAAGTGTTCACCCCAAAGGCCCAGGACAGGCCGGTCAAGCCTGCAACCGAACGGTCAGCCGACAGCGGGCATCCATCGGCGCGCGAGAGACGCCACCCAGTCGGCGGCCGCACCGGGATCGTCGGGTGGCAACTCGACGAGGACGAGTTCGTCGACTCCCGCATCGGCCAGCGCCTCGACGTCGGAGGGGTCCACTTCCCGCAAGGCGACGGCTAGGCGCAACTCCTCGGGGTCACGCCCCGCGTCCCGGCACAGGTCGTGAAGGGTCCGGATCCGTTCGGTGACAGCGTCGACGCCGTCCAGGTTGAACCCGTACCAGCCGTCGCCCCACGCCGCGACTCGGCGCAGCGCTGCGTCACTGTTGCCCCCGAGGACGACGGGAAGCCGACGATCACGCGGGGGTTTCGGGTTGACTCGCACCGAATCGAAACGGACGAATTCGCCGTCGAACGATGCCACGTCGTCGCGCCACAGCATGCGCATCGCCGCAACGTACTCGGCAGCGCGCTCACCTCGACGCCCGAAGGGAATCCCGAGAGCGTCGAATTCTTCCCGGGACCAGCCGATGCCGACCCCGAGCGTCAGCCGGCCGCCGCTCATCAGGTCCAGTGTCGCCGCCTGCTTGGCCATGAGCACGGGATTGTGCTCGGGCAGCAGCAACACACCGGTTGCGAGGCCGATCGTGTGGGTGGCAGCGGCGGCGAAGCTCAGCCCGATCATCGGATCGAGCCAATCCGCCACGGCGGGAACAGCGATCCGGCCGTCGTCCGCGTAGGGGTACCGCGACGCCGACCGGTCGACCATCACCACGTGCTCGCCCGACCACAGCGTGGCGAATCCGCTGTTCTCGGCGGCAACCGCGACCGCGTCGATCACCGAGCGCTGCGCGCCGGCGCCGATTCCGAGTGCGTGCAACCCGAGGCGCATCGGCCGATCGTCTCATAGTTGCCCGGCCGAAGTGGCCCGCTTTCAGCCCTATCCCCGCACGTCGAGGCTCCGGGCGTAGTGCTCCTTGAACACCTCGAGGTGAGTCCACGTCTCCAGAGCCACGACGCCACCGATCGTGCGGATGTGTTCCGCGAGCGAGTAGAGGTCGCCCGAAGAATCGGCGGCGACGGTACCGATCAGATCGAATCTGCCGAGCGTCCGCGCCAGGAATTCGATGCCGGGCAGGGCCTCGATCCGCTCGCACGTCTCCCGGTCGCGCGAGCCGAGGCTGACGCCGATGCCCATGGCGAGTGTTCTGCCGCCACCACGACGCTTCACGACGGCGCCGACCCGCAACGCGGTGCTGTCGATCAGGTGGTTCACTCGATTGCGAGCGGCGCTGGGTGAGAGTCCGGTGCGCTCGGCCAGTTCGAGAAACGGCATCCGCCCGTTGCTCTCCAGCAACTCGACGAGCGCGATGTCCTTCGAATCCAGCCGAACGTCGGCCCGTAAGGCACTCTTGGGCATGAAGATTCCCTTGATGACGTCGGCGTAGTACAGCGTGTCGACGGTCCGGACGCCGGGTTCCGCACGAATCGCGGCGATCGCGTCGTAGAGGTCCCGCTCACTGGGGACGCGGAGTTCGGCGATGACGTTGTACCGCCCGCTCACGGCCGAGATGTAGACGGCGGCCTCCGACTCGCAGAGCGCCTCGGCCACCGGCGCCACCGGCCCCGATACCGCGACCGATACATGTGCCATCGCCTTGAGACCCAGCAGCTCGGGATGGGCGACGGCGACGATGCTCACCGTGCCCGTGTCGAGCAGAGTCTGCACGCGGGTGGACACGGCGGCGCGTGGCGCGCCGACCATCGCGGCGAGCTCCCGATACGTCGCGCGACCGTTCGACTGCAACGCTGCGATGAGCTTGGAATCCAGTTCGACACTCATGATGCCTCGAGAGTTCTCGTTTTCTTTCTGCACGTCCGACAGTGAAGAACTGTCGCATACACCGCAAGATACTGCGAATCGGTGCGATTTTGCTCCTCGAACCGAACATATTCGCCGTGGACCGCGCGGTCTGCAACTTTAGTGCTTTGCACAGCCCCTGGTCAGGGCGTAATTTTCCCTTCAGCCGGAACGTGACCCACACCACCATCTCGAAGGATCCCCATGCGCAAGCTGTTTCACCAGGAGGCGTCCCCCCTCGACGCCACCGCCACCGTGTTCACCGGTGGCACGCTCCGCACCGTGGACGCAGACACGGAGGGCGCCGAGGCCTTCCTCGTCTACGGCAATCGGTTCGCCGCGGTCGGTACCGTCGCGGAATGTCGTGAGGAAGCGCGCCGGATCGGCACCCGGACCACCGACGTCATCGATCTCGCCGGGGCGACCGTCGTTCCCGGTTTCGTCGACCCGCACGCCCACCCCCTGATGTACGGCCAGATGCTCAGCTGGGTCGACTGCGGTCCCGAGAAGGCACGCACGATCCCCGAGATCGTCGCACTCCTCCAGGAGGCGGCACGGAACCAGCCGGCCGGAATCCCCGTCCGCGGATACGGTTACGAGCACCGCAACCTCGCCGAGGGACGTCACCCGTCGAAGGAGGAACTCGATCAGGTCGGTACCGACCGCGAGGTATACCTGATGAACGCCAGCGGCCACGGCGGCGTCGTCAACACCTTCACCCTCGAACTCCACGGCGTCACGCGCGACACCCCGAATCCGCCCGGCGGCGAGTTCTTCCGCGACGCGGACGGTGAGCTGACCGGGGAACTCTCCGACGCCGCGTGCAACATTCTCACCGGCGTGAACGGCGTCAAGGTCGGTCACCACGGCCCGAACTTTCACCTCGAGGACGAACCCGAGGAGCATCTGCGGCAACTGTCCGTGGCTCAGGAGAAGTTTCTCGAGGGCGGCGTCACCACGATCGGCGACTGCCAGGTGACCCGGCGGGAATTCGACATGTACCTGCGCCTGGCGGAGCAGGGCCGGCTCGAGACCCGCGTGAGCATGTACCTCCTCAGCCACCTGCTCGATCATGCGCTCGACACCGGACTGCACGGCGCGTTCGGCAACTCGCGCCTCGCGTTCGGCGGGATCAAGTTCTACGCCGACGGCACTCTCGGCGGGTGGACCGCGTACTTCCCGGACGGTTACGTGGGCGACCCGTGCCGGACCGGTCAGCTCTATCACGAGCCGGCCGACTACGCGGCCCTGATCGCGAAGGCGCACGCCGTCGGTCTGCAGACCGCGACGCACGCGCAGTCGCCGACCGCGATCGACATGGTCCTCGACGCGATCGAGGCAGCGCAGGACGCTCATCCCGACGCCGATGCCCGCCACCGCATCGAACATTGCGGACTGCCGACCCCCGAGCAGATCACGCGCATGCACGCGCTGGGCGTCTACCCCGTGAACCAGCCGCAGCACTACTACAACTGGGGCGAGGGCGTGACCGCGGCCATCGGCACCCCGGGTGAGCGATTCAATCCCCTGGGCGAATTCGTCGAAGCCGACGTGCCGGTCACGATCAGTTCCGACGCACCTGTCGCCGAGCCCAAACCACTCGAAGCCATCCAGGCCGCCGTCACCCGCATCACCCGCCAAGGCCATCAACTCGGCTCGAACGCGTTGCGACTGACCGCCGCCCAGGCCCTCACCGCCCACACCCTGAACGGGGCCCGCGCCCTCGGCCGCGAAGCCGAACTGGGCAGCATCTCCCCCGGAAAGCGCGCCGATTTCGTAGTCCTCGGCGCCGACCCACTCGCCGTCGACCCGCACGCCATCGCGGAGATCGAGGTCCGTGAAACCTGGATCGACGGCGAACTGGCGCATTCCACCCGCAGCGACCTATTCTCGACCACTGCAACCACCGAGGATCAGTCATGAGTCACGACACCCAGATCGCGAAGGCCCGCAAGGCCGGCTTCGCGGCCTTCGTCGGCACCACCATCGAGTGGTACGACTTCTACGTGTACGCCACGGCGGCGGCACTCGTGTTCGGTGACATCTTCTTCCCCTCCGACACCGACCGCCTGACGGGCATCGCCGCCGCATTCGCGACGTACGCGGTCGGGTTCTTCGCCCGCCCACTCGGTGGCATCGTCTTCGGGCACGTCGGTGACCGGCTCGGCCGGCGAACCGCACTGGTCGTGACCCTCACGCTGATGGGCGCGGGCACCTTCCTGATCGGTGCGCTACCGACGTACGCGCAGATCGGTTTCTGGGCGCCGTTGCTGCTGGTGATTCTGCGGTTCGTGCAGGGCTTCGCGGTGGGCGGCGAATGGGGTGGCGCCGTCCTGATGGCCGTCGAGCACGCCCCCGAGGACAAGAAGACGTTCTACGGCGGATTCGCGCAGCTCGGCAATCCCGCGGGCGCACTGCTCGCCACCGGGTTCTTCAGTGTCCTCTCGACTTTCGGCGACGACGCATTGCAGGACTGGGCCTGGCGGCTGCCGTTCCTGTGCTCGGCCCTGCTGATCGGCGTCGGACTGCTCGTGCGACTGAAGGTGGAGGAATCCCCCGTCTTCGAATCCGAGGTGCAGACGGCGACCACACCCGACGCGCTGCCCCTGAAGTACGCGATCGTCACCAATTGGCGCCCGATCCTGCTCGGCATGGGCATTCTGCCCGTGGCCGTCGGCGGCTACTACCTCGTGACGACGTTCATCACGGCCTACGCCACCGACCCGGACGTCGGGCTGTCCGAGACGCTCGTCCTCAACGCGCTCAGTGTCGCCGCGGTAGTCGAGCTGATCGCCACCCTCGGGGTCGCATGGCTCGGCGACAAGGTCGGCCGGATCCGCGTGGTGATCTACGGACTGCTGGCGGTCGCGGTGCTCGCCGCACCGCAGTTCCTGGTCCTGACATCCGGTTCCGTGTTCTTGATCTTCCTGACCTTCGCCGTCATGCGACTCGTCCTCGCCGCGACGTACGGTCCGATCGCGGCGGTGCTGTCGCAGATGTTCCGCCCGCAGGCCCGGTACACCAGCATCTCCCTCGCCTACCAGGGTGCGGGTGCGATCTTCGGTGGGCTGTCGCCGCTGGTCTCCACGCTCATGTACCAGGCGACGGGCAGCGTGTGGCCGGTGATCGGGCTCCTCATCGGAATGTGCGCGGTCAGCATCCTCTGCCTGCTCGTGGCACCCCAGCACGTCGATCACGTGGACGGTGACACCGACGAGCCGGCGGGTGATCTCGGGGCCGCCCGGGCTCCGGCCTCGAACTGACGGTGTGACGGGAGGGGCCGGCGTCGCGTTCGCGGTACCGGCCCTTCCGCGGGTCACGCCGTGTCGCTGTCCGAATTCACCGGAGACGCAGGGGCTGTCGAGGTGAGCCCGGCGTCGTCGAGCGCACGCTCGGTGAGCACGCGACCCAGTTCGATCATCTCGACTGCGCGATGGAAGTCGAGACTCCGGCACGCCGTCCGGGGCACCCGCACCTGGACGTCCGGTGGGTACGCGGCCAGCTGATAGCGCGCCAACGTCGCCTGCATCACGTCGAGTGAGCGGTTCATCACCGCGAACCGACTGAACTTCGGGACGGCCACCGCGTCGCCCTCGACCACGGGCTGATCGCCGATCACCTGACCGTCAGATTCGTCCGACGGATCAGGCTCGGTGTGCGAGACGCCGAACCGTCCGACGACCGACCGGACGATGTCCAGGTCACGGAGCTGCGCGGCGCTCCGACGGAAGCGCGACATCCATTCGTCAACCGGCCGCGGTTCCGCGCTGACGTTCTCCGGAGCCAGGGAGCGACCGTCCCGATCCTCGGCGCCCAGGCTGATCCCGACGGTCAGGTCGGCGCTGACGGAGACGAGCGGTGCCATCGGCAGAGGGTCGAGGATGCCCCCGTCGGCGAGCACCCGGCCGTTCAGCACGTACGGCGTGATGACTCCGGGGATGGCGATCGATGCGCGGATCGCGGCGTCGACCGGTCCGCGCTGGAACCACACGGACCGGCCCGCGGCGAGGTCGGTGGCTACGGCGGTGTACGGAATCGGAAGGTCCTCGATGCGGATCTCGCCGAGAATCTCCCGGACCCGCTGCAGGATCTTCTCGGCGTGGATCGCGCCGGGCGCGGACACCGACAGGTCGAGGAGCCGCACCACATCGAGCTGCGTCAGGCTCACCGCCCACCGGGTGAAGTCGTCGAGCTTTCCTGCGGCGTGGAGGCCACCCACCAGGGCGCCCATCGACGATCCCGCGACTCCGACGATCTCGAATCCGCGGTCCTCGAGTACCTGGATCGCTCCGATATGGGCATACCCGCGGGCGCCGCCGCTACCGAGAGCCAGCGCCACGCGCCTCAGTCCGGTCATCGGATGATCGTACGCGGACGCGATATTCGGGCCGTCAGGACAAACCGTTGTCCGGGAGCCGCAGATCCGGCTTGTCCAGCTCCTCGATGTTCACGTCCTTGAACGTGATGACGCGGACATACTTCACGAACCGGGCGGGACGGTACATGTCCCACACCCACGCGTCGGACATCCGCAGCTCGAAGTAGATCTCACCGTCAGCGTTGTGCGGCAGCAACTCCACCGAGTTGGCAAGATAGAACCGGCGCTCGGTCTCCACGACATAGGAGAACTGACCGACGATGTCCCGATACTCGCGGTAGAGCGACAGCTCCATCTCGGTTTCGTACTTCTCGAGATCCTCGGCACTCATCGGTCTCGGAGTCCTCCTGCTCTGGTGTGAATTGTCATCATCTCGCACTTCCGGAACTGTTATCCACCCGGTGCAGCAGCGCCGCGATGTTCGACCACGAGCGCCGGTGCTCCGGGCACGGACCCAGCTCCTCGAGCGCCGCCATGTGCCCGGGCGTCCCGTAGCCCTTGTGGATCGCGAACCCGTAGCCGGGGTGTGTCTCGTCCATCGCGACCATCACACGGTCACGCGACACCTTGGCCAGCACACTCGCCGCCGCGATGCACGCCGCCGCGGCGTCACCGCCGATCACCGGCAACGACGGGGCCGGGAGCCCCGGGACACGGAAGCCGTCGGTCAGAACGTAGCCCGGGGTGGTCGAGAGCCCGGCGACGGCGCGCCGCATGCCCTCGATGTTGGCGACGTGCACGCCCATCCTGTCGACTTCCTCGGCGGGGAAGGACACGACACTCCAGGCCACTGCCAGTCTCGTGATGGCCGGGAACAGCTCTTCCCGGGTGCGCTCGGTGAGCTTCTTCGAATCGTCGAGCCGCGCCAGCGCCGGATACGGCTTCGGCGCGAGCACGCAGGCCGCCACGACGAGTGGGCCCGCACAGGCCCCGCGGCCGGCCTCGTCGACACCGGCCACCGGCCCGAGTCCGCTGCGGACCAGGGCCGACTCCATCGTTCGCAGACCGGACGACCTGCGAATGATGATGCGTGGAGGCCAGGAAGTCACTTGCCCTGGATATCGGGTGAACTGATCGTGCCCATCCGCGACGGCGGCAACGCGATGAAAACAGCCTTACCGATCACATTGTCGAGCGGGATGGTGCCTTGCATGTCGTCACCGACGTGGTACCGCGAGTCCGCGGAGTTGCTGCGGTTGTCGCCCATCACCCAGACGTGCCCGTCGGGCACGGTGACCGGACCGAAGCAGCGCGCCGACTTCAGTGCCGTGTCGCACGTCTGGGAGCCGGGGACGAACGGGAAGTCCATGACGACGTAGGGCTCGTCGAGCGGTGTGCCGTCGACCAGGATGCGGCCCTGGTCGTCACAGCATTCGACGGTCTGACCGCCGGTGGCGATCACACGCTTGACGAGGTCGTTCTCGTCCGGGGGAACGAGTCCGACGAGGGAGCCGAGTTCCTGCGCACCGCGGATCACCACGTTGGACGACCGGGTGGAGACGAAGTCCTGCGACCACGAATCGGGGCCGCGGAACACGATGACATCACCCGGTTGCGGCTCACCGAAGTGGTAACCGATCTTTTCGACGACGATGCGGTCGCCGGTGCAGCCCGCGCACCCGTGCAGCGTCGGCTCCATCGACTCCGACGGAATGAGATACACGCGGGCGACGAACGTCTGCAACAGGAAACTCAGAACGAGCGCGACCAGAATCAGGATCGGCAACTCGCGAAAAAAGGAGCGGGGCTTCTTCTCAGGCTTCGCCGCGCCACCGTTCTCGGTGGAAGTGGCGGCCGAATCGCCGGTGGTCTCGGATTCCGACGACAATGCCCGCTCCTTCGAAGAATCTGTCACGAAATCAGATTAGCCCGGCACCGCGAGTACGCAGTGCCGGGCTCATCGGAAAGGTCAGCGCTTTTCCTTGATCTTGGCGGCCTTGCCACGCAGATCGCGGAGGTAGTACAGCTTGGCGCGACGCACGTCACCGCGGGTGACGACCTCGATCTGCGCCAGGTTGGGGCTGTGGACCGGGAAGGTGCGCTCGACGCCGACACCGAAGGAGACCTTGCGGACGGTGAAGGTCTCGCGGACGCCGCCGCCCTGGCGGCGGATCACGACGCCCTTGAAGACCTGCACGCGCTCCTTCGAGCCTTCGATGACCTTGACGTGCACGTTGAGGGTGTCGCCGGGACGGAACTCGGGAATGTCGTCGCGGAGGGACTTCTTGTCCAGGAAATCGAGAGTGTTCATCGGTGTTCCATCCTTGCGTTTTCGCAGGAGCAGAGGAACCGAGCGGCACCCGGACGTTCGGAGAACACCGGCGCTCGTCTGGTTCGTGCCCAGATCAAGTATTGCTGCCTGGTCCAGGCAACCCGTCCATTGTGCCAGACGCCACCGGGTGAAGAGAAATCGGCGGTGGTGCCGCATGCACCACATGGTCGAGTTCCACCTCGGCCGCCACCCTGGCATGCTCCGCGGCTTCCTTCACGTGCTCCGCGCTGGGCGTACCCGCGATGAAGTCCTGCACGAAGATCTTGGCCCGGATGACCGGCCGCCGCCACTTTCGCTCCCGTTCGAGCGCCCGGAGCATCCGCTTCGGTTTGGACGTGTAGCGCCACCGTGCCCACGGCGCGCTCGGTCGGCTCAATCGGAGCGCCCCGATCAGCAGGATCGGGAAGATGAACAGGCCGAGCAGCCCGGTCCAGATCTTCCCCTTCAGCAGCACCACAGCCGCGATGAGCAGATTGATCACGGACGACAGCGCGATCGCCACCCGCACCCAAGGATCCGGGGAATCCCGGAAGTCGGTGACGTTGATCAGTTCGAGGGGCCGGAGACCGAGCAGCAGCAGACCCGTGACGCCGATCGCCACGAACACCGCATCGACCGACGTCCGGCCCTCATCCGCCCAGTACACGTCCTGCAAGTAGAAGATCAGCGCGAACTCGTCCAGCACCAGCGCCGCGCCGATCCCGAAGAACGTGGCGAGGACGGCGCCGGTGGTCTGGGTGCCGTCCTCGTACACGGCGATGAGGGAGACTCCCGACACGAGCATCGTCACGACGCCGAACACCACGTGGTGGACATGGTGCCCGCCGGGTTTCACGTTGCCCGGCCACCACGACACCTCGGCGCGGATCATTCGCACGCTCAACCGGATGAACAGGAAGGCCGCGAGAAACCCGAGCAGGAAAAAGAGCAGAGGCAGGCGCCCGTGCCCGACGATTTCCCGATCCAGCCATTCGTACATCGGCATCCACTATCCCAGTAAAGAACTGGTCACTCCATCGAAAAGTGGAGGCTCGTGTCGGGATGGTGACCTCCTACTTGCCGAACCCCGCCTTCCGCAGTGCGTCGGCCATCGAACCGCCGGGCGCCGGACGCGAGTCACGCCCGCGATCGCGTCCACCCTGCTGCTGCGGTTTGCCGCCGCCCCGCCGATCCTGCGGCTGTCCGCCGCCCCGCCGATCCTGGCGCTGCCCGCCACCGCGGGGTCCGTCGTTCTTGCGGCCGGCCCCGACCTCGTCGTCGAGCCGCAAAGTCAGTCCGATGCGCTGACGGGCCTCGTCCACCTCGAGGACCTTCACCTTCACGACGTCGCCCGACTTCACGACGTCACGCGGGTCCTTGACGAAGTTGTGGGACATCGCCGACACGTGCACGAGACCGTCCTGGTGGACGCCGATGTCGACGAACGCGCCGAACGCCGCCACGTTGGTGACGACACCCTCGAGGGTCATCCCCGGCTTCAGGTGCGACACCTTCTCGATGCCCGCCGCGAACGTGGCCGTCTTGAACTCCGGGCGGGGGTCGCGTCCGGGCTTCTCGAGCTCACCGATGATGTCGGTGACCGTGGGCAGACCGAACCGGTCGTCGACGAACTCTGCCGGGTCCAGGCTGCGCAGCGCTGACGAATTGCCGATGATCTCGCGCACGCCGCTGCCGCTGGCGTCGACGATCTTGCGCACCACCGGGTAGGCCTCGGGGTGGACGCTGGACGCGTCGAGGGGGTCGTCTCCGTTGGGGATGCGCAGGAAGCCGGCGCACTGCTCGAACGCCTTCGGACCGAGCCTCGCGACGTCCTTGAGTCCCTTGCGGCTGCGGAACGGGCCGTTCTGGTCGCGGTGCGCGACGATGCTCTCCGCCAGGGAACCGGCGATGCCGGACACACGGGACAGCAGCGGCACCGACGCCGTGTTCACGTCGACGCCGACGGCGTTCACCGCGTCCTCCACGACGGCACCGAGCGAACGCGCGAGCAATGTCTCCGACACGTCGTGCTGGTACTGGCCGACGCCGATCGACTTCGGGTCGATCTTCACCAGTTCGGCGAGCGGATCCTGCAGCCGGCGGGCGATGGAGACCGCACCACGAATCGACACGTCGAGGTCGGGCAGCTCCGCCGACGCGTACGCGGACGCCGAGTACACGGACGCGCCGGCCTCGGACACCACGATCTTGGTCAGGTTGGTGGCGCCCGACTTGGCGATGAGCTCGGTCGCGAGTGCGTCCGTCTCACGGGAGGCGGTGCCGTTACCGATCGCGATGAGCTCGACCCCGTGCCGGGCGACGAGGCCGGCGAGCGTCGACAGGGAGGCGTCCCACTTGTTCTGCGGCTGATGGGGGTAGATCGTCTCGTGGGCCACCACCTTGCCGGTGGCGTCCACGACCGCGACCTTGGTGCCGGTCCGGAAACCGGGGTCGAGGCCCATCGTCGCGCGGGTTCCGGCGGGGGCTGCCAGCAGCAGGTCGCGCAGGTTGTTGGCGAACACGTCGACGGCGTCCTTCTCCGCCGACTGCCGCAGGCGCATCCGCGTGTCGATGCCCAGCGTGACGATCATCTTGGTGCGCCACGCCCATCGCACCGTGTCGAGCAGCCACCTGTCGGCGGGCCTACCGCGGTCGGCGATGCCGAACCGCCCGGCGATCCGGCCTTCGTAGACCGTGGGCTCGCCCGGGACGGGGTCCTCCGTGTCGGGTGCCAGGGTGAGGGAGAGCACCTCTTCCTTCTCGCCACGCAGCACCGCGAGAATCCGGTGTGACGGGAGCTTGCCGAACGGTTCGGAGAACTCGAAGTAGTCGGCGAACTTGGCGCCCTCGGTCTCCTTGCCCTTCCGGACCGCGGACACCAGCTGCCCGCGGGTCCACATCAGCTCACGAAGCTCACCCACCAGGTCGGCGTCTTCGGCAAAGCGTTCGACGAGGATCGCGCGCGCACCCTCGAGCTGTTCGGCGGTGTAGGACGCCGGGTCGGCCCCGGGATCGGTGATCAGCGCGTCGGCGACGGGCTCGTGACCGGCTTCGCGCGCGATCTGCGCCTTGGTGCGCCGCTTCGGCTTGAAAGGCAGGTAGATGTCCTCGAGGCGCGCCTTCGTGTCGGCGGTCATGATCTGCCCACGCAGCTGGTCGTCGAGCTTGCCCTGCGAGTCGATCGACTCGAGCACCGCAACCCGGCGCTCGTCCAGTTCCCGCAGGTATCGCAGACGTTCCTCGAGCTGCCGGAGCTGAGCGTCGTCGAGCGTTCCGGTGACTTCCTTGCGGTACCGGGCGATGAAGGGCACGGTGGCTCCACCGTCGAGGAGGTCCACGGCGGCCGCGACCTGTCCCTCCCGGACGTCGAGCTCCTCGGCAATGCGCTGGTTCACGGTCTTGAGAGTCACGGAAATGGACCCTACCGCTACTCTGAGACAATATCGTCGGCGGTGAGGCCGTCACGGAAATCTCGGGAGAATTTCATGTCCAGGCTGATCCGGTGCCTGACGGTCATGATCTTCCTGCTTGCGGCAACCACGGCCTGCACCATCCCGACCGAGACGAACTCCGTGGTCGACGTCCCGGTGACGTCGCCGGCAGTCGCTACCCCCGACCTCCTCCCGGCCGAGAATCCACCCGAGGATCCGCCCGCGGGTGACGGTGTCACCCCGAGCCCGGAACCCTTCCCCTCTGCGCAGGTCCCGGTCTCCGCACCGCTGGCCGAGCGCATCGCGGCGGCGGTCGCGACGGCGGCCGCGGATCGCGGCGCCGACGTGTCGATCGCCGTCCTGGACCGCGCAACCGGCAACTACCTCGAGGACGCCGCCACCGAACCGGTCGAAACGGCGTCGTTGGCCAAGCTGTTCATCGCCGCCCAGATGTATCACCTCGACGCGGTCGGTGAGCGTCCGCTGTCCGACTACGACCGTCTGCTGCTGGCGCGAATGCTCGAATCCTCCGACGACGATGCAGCCAACACGCTCTGGGACGATCTCGGCGGCACGGACCTCGTCGTCGACGTCGCCGGGCGCTACGGACTCGCCGCCACCTCACCGCCCTGGGACGGGTTGTGGTGGAACACCGAGACGACCGCCGCCGACCTCGTGACCTTCTACGCCGGGCTCCTCGACGACCGCGACGGCCTCGGCGAGGGCCGGATCGCCGAGTTCGTCGGCGATCTGCGTGCGTCGACACCCGAGGGAATCGACGGGTACGACCAGCGGTTCGGCATTCCCGACGGGCTGCCCGGGGAGAAGATCGTCGGGGTGAAGCAGGGCTGGATGTGCTGTGTGACCGACCGGTGGATTCACGTGTCGACCGGGGTGATCGGTGAGGACAACCGCTACATCGTGGCCGTCGCGTCGCGGGAGGACATCCGGTACGAGGACGACGAGGAGTCGTATCCGGACACCGCACTCACCGACGTCACCGAGGATTCCAGCGCGCGGCACGCCCGGGACACGATGACCGGATTCGTGAAGTCCGTGTTCCCGACCGGTGTCGTCGACGACTGGGCGCAGCCCCAGGGGTAGCGCCTGGGCGGCCCGGAATCAGTTCAGGGCAACAGGTCCGGGCGACGGTCGGCTGTGCGGTGCAGCGACTGTTCGCGCCGCCACGCAGCGACCTTCGCGTGGTCGCCGGAGAGCAGGACCGGCGGGACGTCGAGTCCACGCCACGTGGCCGGTCGCGTGTAGCTGGGTCCTTCGAGGAGACCGTCGGAGAACGAATCCTCTTGGTGCGACTGTTGATTGCCGAGCACTCCGGGAATGAGGCGCACGAACGCCTCGGTCATCACCAGCACGGCAGCCTCGCCCCCGATGAGGACGTAGTCGCCGATGCTCACTTCTTCGACGCGCACCCGGCGGGCGGCGTCGTCGAACACGCGCTGATCGATGCCCTCGTAACGTCCGCAGGCGAAGACGATGTGCTGCTCCCCCGCCCAGCGTTCGGCGGTGGCCTGTGTGAAAGGGACACCGGCCGGTGTGGGGACGACGAGCAATGGGTCCGTGTCGCCGTCACCCGCGGCGAGGACGTCGTCCAGGGCGGGGCCCCAGACGGTGGGTTTCATGACCATCCCCGGCCCGCCGCCGTACGGAGAGTCGTCGACGGCCTTGTGGACGTCGTGCGTCCAGTTCCGCAGATCGTGGACCTCGACGGAGATGAGGCCCTTGTCGATGGCCTTGCCGAGCAGCGCCGCTCGGAGCGGTTCGAGGTACTCGGGGAAGATGGTGACCACGTCGAGACGCACGGCTACCGACTCACTTCCCGTCGGCGGAGTCACCGAAGTCGGGATCCAGCAGGCCTTCCGGCGGGTCGATCTCGACGACGCCGTCGGCCACGGACACCGACGTGACGATCGCCGCCACGAACGGGACGAGGAGTTCACCGGGCTGTTCGCCGGAACGACGGATCGAGAGCAATTCGCCTGCCGCGGAATGCAATACCTCGATGACCGTGCCCACCTCGGTGCCGTCGGCGAGGCGCACCGACAGTCCCTCGAGTTCGTGATCGTAGAACTCGTCGGGGTCGTCGGAGGGCTCGAGTTCCGCGCTGTCGATGACGAACAGCGTGCCCCGCAGGGCATCGGCCCCGGTCCGATCCGACACACCCTCGAGGCGCAGCAGAAGCCGCCCGGAATGCTCCCGGGCGGCTTCCACCGTGTACGTGCTCACAGCCTGCTCGCGCGGCTTGTGTCCCCGCAGCTCGGCACCGACGGCAAATCGATCCTCGGGTTCGTCGGTGCGAACCTCGACCACGATCTCACCCTTGATGCCGTGCGACTTCGCGACACGGCCTACGACGAGCTCCACTATTGTGCGGCCTCTACTGATCGGTGTCGACGACGTCGACCCGGATCCCGCGGCCACCGATACCGGAGACCAGCGTGCGCAGAGCGGTC
Organism: Rhodococcus jostii NBRC 16295; assembly: GCF_001894825.1. Taxonomy (GTDB): domain Bacteria; phylum Actinomycetota; class Actinomycetes; order Mycobacteriales; family Mycobacteriaceae; genus Rhodococcus_F; species Rhodococcus_F jostii. The sequence continues at coordinate 19,562 of NZ_BCWY01000100.1, forward strand.
GCGGTGCGACCACCGCGGCCGATGACCTTGCCGAGATCGTCAGGGTTGACGTGCACCTCGACAGTGCGCCCCCGACGCCCGGTGATCAGCTCGACACGAACGTCGTCGGGGTTGGCGACGATGCCACGAACGAGGTGCTCCACGGCATCGGCGACGACGGCACTCACTTGTCAGCAGCCTCGGACTCTGCAGCAGCCTCGGCGGGAGCGTCGGCAGCAGCCTCGGCGTCCTCGGCCTTCGCCTTCTTCTTCTTGGGCGTGATGGCCTCGCCGACGGGCTCGTTCTCGGCCTGCGCGAGCGCAGCCTGGAACAGCTCCAGCTTGGAGGGCTTGGCTTCCTTGACGCGGAGGGTGCCCTCGGCGCCCGGCAGGCCCTTGAACTTCTGCCAGTCACCGGTGATCTTCAGGATGGCCTCGACGGGCTCGGTGGGCTGGGCGCCGACGCCGAGCCAGTACTGGGCGCGCTCCGAGTCGACCTCGATCAGCGAGGGCTCTTCCTTGGGGTGGTACTTGCCGATGGTCTCGATCGCACGGCCGTTGCGGCGGGTGCGGGAGTCTGCGACGACGATGCGGTACTGCGGGTTCCGGATCTTGCCGAGCCGGGTGAGCTTGATCTTGACAGCCACTGCTGTACTTCTCCTTCAGTGCGCACACGAGTGTGCCCACATGCCACGTGCAATTCGGCGACGCGCAGGAATAGCGCGCCCGGTTTTGCCTCTAACCTGTGACCGTCGCGCGGTACGTGACCGGATGCGACGAACAGCGGTTCATTCTGCCAGACGAACACCGTGCGGGGGAAACCAGGTCACCGGGTCTTGACGACGGACCCCCGCAACACCACGACATCGGGCGCGGCGAGGGCGTCGCTGCTCGCGCGTGGGTCGTTCCGGAACACCACCAGATCCGCGGGCGCGCCCGCCTCCACACCCGGATGTCCGAGCCACGTCCGCGCGTCCCAGCACGCGGCGCCGAGCGCCTCGGTCGGCGACAATCCGACCGCTTTCAGTTCCTCGACCTCGTCCGCGATGCGTCCGTGGACGATCGATCCGCCCGCGTCGGTGCCGGCGTAGATCGGGATCCCCGCGTCGTGAGCGGCACCGACCGTGTCCTTCACCCGTGAGTGCAGGTCACGCATGTGCGCGGCGTAGACCGGGAACCGCGAGGCGGACTCGGCGATCTCCGGGAACGTCGCGATGTTGATCAGCGTCGGGACGAGCGCCGTCCCGTGCGAGACCATCAGTTCGATCGTTTCGTCGGTGAGCCCGGTGCCGTGCTCGATGCAGTCGATCCCGGCGTTGATCAGGCCCGGAAGCGCGTCTTCGGCGAACACGTGCGCGGTGACGCGCGCCCCTTCCCGGTGCGCCGCCGCGATCGCCTCGACCAGGATGTCGTCGCTCCACAACGGCGCCAGGTCACCCACGGACCGGTCGATCCAGTCGCCGACGAGCTTGACCCACCCGTCACCGGCCCGGGCCTGCCTCACCACCTCGTCCGGCAGTTGCGACTCGTCCTCGAGGTCGACGGGCAGCCCACGGATGTAGCGTTTGGGGGCGGCGATGTGCTGACCGGCTCGGACGATCCGCGGCAAGTCGGGGCGGTCGTCGACGAAACGGGTGTCGACCGGCGAACCTGCGTCACGAATCAGCAGGACCCCGCAGTCACGCTCGGTCTCCGCCTGCGCGATCAGTCCCTCGACTGTCTCGCCACCGCCGCCGCCGAACCTGATCCCGACGTGGCAGTGGGCGTCGACGAGACCGGGAACGATCCAACCCGACTCGCAGACGGTCTCGGCGCCGGGAATCGGTTCGGTCGAGATCACACCCCGGTCGACCCAGAACTCGACGGGCTGTTCGTCGGGCAGACCGGTACCGCGCAAGTGCAGCGCACCCACCGGTTACTTCTCCGGCCGCTTGAACTGCGACAGGTCGATGCCCTCGAGTCCGGGCGGCAACTCGTCCAGGCCTTTCGGCATGTTCGACAGATCCGGCATCCCCGCGGGCAGCCCTCCAGGCGGCATACCCGGGAACCCGCCCGGCAGGCCGCCGGGGAATCCTCCGCGCACCTTCGGCGGCGTCGGGCCCTTGCCGCCCTTCTTGCCCTTCTTGCCCTTCTTGGTGCGCTGCGGCTTGCGCGAACCCGGCATGCCCATTCGCCCGGCCATCGCGGCCATCATCTTGCGAGCCTCGAAGAAGCGGTCCACGAGCTGGTTGACGTCCGACACCTTGACGCCGGAGCCGTTGGCGATCCGCAGCCTGCGGGACGCATTGATGATCTTGGGGTCGTCGCGCTCGGCGGGGGTCATGCCGCGGATGATCGCCTGCACCCGGTCGAGTTGCTTCTCGTCGACGTTCGCCAGAGCGTCCTTCATCTGCCCCGCGCCCGGGAGCATGCCCAGGAGGTTGCCGATGGGGCCCATCTTGCGAACGGCCATCATCTGCTCGAGGAAATCCTCGAGCGTCAGCTGGCCGGAGCCGATCTTCTGGGCGGTGACCTCGGCCTGCTTCTGGTCGAAGACCTGCTCGGCCTGCTCGATGAGGCTGAGGACGTCACCCATCCCGAGGATGCGGCTGGCCATGCGGTCGGGGTGGAAGATGTCGAAGTCCTCGAGCTTCTCACCCGTGGACGCGAACAGGATGGGTTGCCCGGTGACCTCGCGGACGCTGAGCGCCGCACCACCGCGGGCGTCGCCGTCGAGCTTGGTGAGCACGACACCGGTGAATCCGACACCCTCACGGAATGCCTCGGCGGTGCTGACCGCGTCCTGACCGATCATCGCGTCGAGCACGAAGATCGTCTCGTCCGGATTCACGGCATCGCGGATTCCCGCCGCCTGCGCCATCAGGTCGGCGTCGATACCGAGGCGACCCGCGGTGTCGACGATGACCACGTCGAACTGCTTGTTGCGTGCTTCCTCGACACCCGCCCGGGCCACCTCGACCGGGTCGGCCGCGGTGATGCCCAGCTCGTTGTCTCCGCCACCGATCGAGGTGCCGGGATGCGGCGCGAAGACCGTGGCCCCCGCCCGCTCGCCGACGATCTGCAGCTGGGTGACGGCGCCGGGGCGCTGAAGGTCGCAGGCCACGAGCAGCGGGGTGTGCCCCTGGTCGCGCAGCCACTTGGCGAGCTTGCCGGCGAGGGTGGTCTTACCGGAACCCTGCAGACCGGCGAGCATGATGACCGTCGGCGGCGTCTTCGCGAACACCAGCCGGCGGGTCTCGCCGCCGAGGATCCCGACGAGTTCCTCGTTGACGATCTTGACGACCTGCTGCGCCGGGTTGAGCGCCCCCGAGACCTCGACGCCCTTGGCGCGTTCCTTGATCTTGGCGATGAACGAGCGGACGACGGGCAGCGCGACGTCGGCCTCGAGCAGGGCCAACCGGATCTCACGGCAGGTGGCATCGATGTCGGCTCCGGAAAGGCGACCCTTGCCACGCAGATCCTTGAGGGCTCCGGTCAACCTGTCGGAAAGGGATTCGAACACCGAGTGCGCTCCTGAAGTCGTGCGAGTGTGCGGTGGATATTCTCGGGCACCAGACTAGCCGCTCACGTCCGGTCGTTCATTCTCCCCCGCTGCCCTCCTGCTTCTTCGGCTTCGTGAGCGGAACGACACCGAGGATCGCGCGCTCGACCTCTTCCCGGCTCGCCCGGGTGTCGCCACCGCCGAGGTCGAGGCAGAACGAGTCGATCACCGACGAACCCAGGGTGGTCACCCGGGCCCAGCGGACATCGGCGCCGCACGTGTCGAACGCGTCGGCCAGCCTGGAGAGCAGCCCCAGCCTGTCCTCGGCCCTGAGTTCGAGGATGATCTCCCCGGGGGAGGTCGTGTCGAACCAGATGACCCGCGGCGGTGCCTGTGCGTACTGCACCGGAACCGCGGCTTCGCCCCGCTCCTCCACGGCGGCCACCCGCTGGCTCTCGCGAGCCTCCTCCTCCTTGGCGGTGAGCATCTCCAGCAGGTTCAGCTCCCCCGCCAGTGCACGGATCAGTTCCTGCCGCAACAGTCCCGCCTGCGGCGGCGCCCCGAACCTCGGGGACACGACGAACGAGTTGACCGCCGACCCCTCGGCGCTGCCCAGCGATGCAGAGTAGACGCGCAGGGAGTGCAGCGCGAGCACGCCCGCCGCCTTCGACAGCAGGCCCCGCTGATCGGGTGCGATGACCGTCACCACATAGTTGTGCGGACTGTCGGCGGGGACGAGCGCGACGTGCACGCCGCCCGTCGCCGCCAACGCGACATGTTCCGGATCGAGCGGATCAGGGGCGGGAAGAACCTCTCCCGCCATGACCAGGCGGCATCGGCGCACCAGTTCCCCGATCAGTGAGGACTTCCAGTCGCCCCACACACCGGGACCCGTCGCCAGCGAATCCGCCTCCGCCAACGCGTGCAGCAACTCCAGCAGCACACCGTCGCCGCCGATCGTCTCGACGACCTTCTCCACGGTCGCCGGATCGTCGAGGTCACGCCGCGTCGCGGTGTGCGGCAGCAGCAGATGATGGCGCACGATCGCCGTCAGCAGCACGACGTCCGAAGGCCACAATCCGAGCCGCTTCCCGATCTGCGTCGCCAGTTCCGCGCCGACGACACTGTGGTCGCCGCCGCGCCCCTTGCCGATGTCGTGCAGCAGCGCGCCCAGCATCAGCAGGTCCGGGCGGGCGACCCGGGTGGTGAACGCACTGGCGTGGGCGGCGGTCTCGACGAGATGGCGATCCACCGTCCACGTGTGCACCGCGTCCCGCGGCGGCAGATCCCGGACGGCACCCCACTCGGGAAGGAGTCGGCCCCACAATCCGGTGCGATCGAGGGCCTCGATCGCCGCGACGGCACGACTGCCCGACCCGAGCATCACCAGCAGGTCGTTCAGCGCCTCCTTCGGCCACGGCTCCCTCAGTTCGGGGGCGTTGTCGGCCAGGCGATTCAACGTGGACGCCGACATCGGCATGCCCGTCGTCGCCGACGCCGACGCGACCCGCAACACGAGCCCGGGATCCTTGGCGGGCCGGGCGTCGCGGGCCAGCACCACTTCACCGGCGTGCTCGACGACACCCTCGTCGAGGGGCCGCCGCACCGGCGGACGGCGCAACCGGGCGAGACCACGCCGCGGCAGGGCGTGACCCGCCGTCCGCACACCGACGTCGACGGAGTAGCTGATGGTGCGCGCGGCATCGCTGAGCATGCGCGCGAGGTCGAACCGATCACCGATCCGCAGTGCCGCGCCGATCTCGTCGGCGTCCTGGGCGCGCAGCTGATCCCGCGAGCGGCCCGCCACCCGGTGCAGTTCCGTGCGGACGTCGAGGAGCCGGCGGTGCGCGAGTGCCAATCCGCCACCCGGCGACTCCGGACCGAGTCCGGGCATGCCGTCGGTGAGCTGCGCGATGGACAGCGCGTTCAGCAGCTGTACGTCCCGCAGTCCACCGCGACCGCTCTTCAGGTCGGGCTCCGCGCGGTGGGCGATCTCGCCGCTGCGTTCCCACCGCGACTTCGTCTGCGCGACGAGTTCGTCGAAGCGGTTGCGGATGTCGGTGCGCCACTGCCGGCGAACCCCGCTGATGAGGAGATTGGTGAGCTCGACGTCGCCGACGATGTGACGCGCCTCGAGCATGCCCAGAGCAGCCGTGATGTCGGTGTCCGCCACCTGGAGTGCCTGTGGAATCGTCCGGACGCTGTGGTCGAGCTTGATGTGCGCGTCCCACAACGGATACCAGAGTTGGTCCGCGACCTGGGCGACGACCGCCGGATCCATGTCGTCGTGGAGCAGGAGGAGATCGAGATCTGAGAACGGCAGAAGTTCGCGGCGACCGAGCCCGCCGACCGCGACGAGCGCGAAGCCGCTGTCCGGCTTGATGCCGAGCTCGGCACCCTTTGTGGTCAACCAGAACTCGTGCAGATCGACGAGCGCGTGCCGCAGAGCGGCAGAGTCGAGTCGCCGTCCGTGGCCTGCGGGATTCCTTGCGCCGGGACCGGTCTCGGAGCCCCCGGTGAGCAGTTGTCTGCGTGCGCGGGCCAGGTCCGCCGCTTCGTTCGATCCGCCTGACGCAACCGGCCCTGGTTCCGTCGCCTTGGCGACGGGACCAGGGCCGGTCTTACCGGACCCGTTGGGGTCAGAGCGCATCCGCGCCGCGTTCCCCGGTACGTACCCGGATGACCGACTCGACCGGTGAGACCCAGACCTTGCCGTCACCGATCTTGCCGGTGCGTGCCGCCTCGACGATCACCTCGACGACCTTGTCCACAGCGGCGTCGTCCACGACAACCTCGACCCGGACCTTCGGAACGAAATCGACCGAGTACTCCGCTCCCCGGTACACCTCGGTGTGGCCCTTCTGCCGGCCGTACCCCTGAACCTCGCTGACGGTCATGCCGAGGACGCCCGCCTGCTCGAGTCCCGTCTTGACGTCCTCCAGAGTGAACGGCTTGACAATTGCTGTGATCAGCTTCATTTCCTCATCCCTCCTTGCCGGATACACGAGCAGTTGCCGAGTTTCCGCCGAGAGCGGCGAAATCGTAGGCGGTTTCTGCGTGTTCCGACTCGTCCACTCCAAGTGATTCACCCTCGTCGCTGAGCCGCAGACCGATCGTGAACTTCACAATCAATGCGACGACGGCGGTACCGACGAGCGAGTAAAGCAGTACTGCTCCGGCGCCCACTGCCTGACGCCAGAGTTGGTCGAGGCCTCCACCATAGAACAGACCGACAACACCCGCGGGCGCCTCGGACGTTGCGACCAGGCCGACCATCAGAGTTCCGACGATGCCGCCGACGAGGTGGACACCGACGACGTCGAGCGAGTCGTCGAATCCGAAGCGGAACTTCAGACCGACCGCGAGGGCGCAGAGTGCGCCGGCCACGACGCCGATCGCGAGTGCGCCGACGACGTTCACCGAGGAGCAGGACGGCGTGATGGCAACCAGGCCGGCCACGATTCCGGACGCCGCACCGAGTGTGGTGGCGTGGCCGTCGCGAATACGCTCGACCAGGAGCCAGGCGAGCATGGCCGCGCAGGTTCCGATGACCGTCGTGATGAAGGTTGCTCCGGCGATGCCGTTGGAACCGACTGCCGAACCGGCGTTGAATCCGAACCAGCCGAACCACAGGAGACCGGCGCCGAGCATCACGAACGTCAGGTTGTGCGGACGGAACGGAGTTCCCGGCCATCCCCTGCGCTTGCCGAGGATGATGCAGAGGACGAGGCCGGCGGCGCCGGCATTGATGTGGACGGCGGTACCACCCGCGAAGTCCACCGCGGCGAGCTTGTTGGCGATCCAGCCGCCCGTCTCGGAGGTGACGCCGTCGAAGGCGAAGACCCAGTGCGCCACGGGGAAGTACACGATCGTGGCCCACAGGCCGGCGAAGAGCAGCCACGGACCGAAGCGCAGGCGATCCGCGACGGCACCGGAGATCAGCGCAACCGTGATGATCGCGAACATGGCTTGGAAGGCGACGAACACCGTCGCGGGAATCGTGCCTACGAGCGGGATCGCGGCATCGGCGACCACCGAACCGGCTTCGTCGGTTTCGGCGAGGTAGGAACCGCCGAACAGGCCCTTGAGCCCGAAGTACTGGAACGGATCACCGATGAAGTTCCCTTTGTCCTCCCCGAATGCCATGGAGTAGCCGTAGAGCACCCAGAGGATGCCGACGACACCCATCGCGCTGATGCTCATCATGACCATGTTCAGCACGCTCTTGGCCCGCACCATGCCGCCGTAGAAGAACGCAAGTCCCGGAGTCATGAGCAACACGAGCGCGGCGCTGGTCAGCATCCACGCTGTGTCCCCGGTGTCCGGTGCACCGATAGTGGGGAAATCCACCTTGAGCCTCCTCCTTCTCTGCCCAGCCGGTTGCGGCTGACGACCTGAGAAGAAGGGTGCTCAGTTGGTGTTTCGGCTGTGCCACTGCACTGTTTCGCGCTCGTGAACGCATCGGCCTATTTTGTTGCGTCCACGTTTCGCCAGGCGATTTGCAGTCGGTTTCAGCCCCCCGGAGCCGTCCGGGGCCCCGAGACGGCCGTCGATTCGCCTCTACCCGAGCAACGCGTCGACGAAGGCGCCCGGCTCGAACGGTGCCAGATCATCGGCACCCTCGCCGAGACCGACGAGCTTCACCGGAACCCCGAGTTCGTGCTGAACCTGGAACACGATGCCACCCTTGGCGGTGCCGTCGAGCTTGGTGAGCACCACACCGGTGATATCGACGACCTCGGCGAACACCCGCGCCTGAGCCAGGCCGTTCTGGCCGATGGTGGCATCGAGGACGAGGAGGACGTCGTCGACCGACGCCTTCTTCTCGATGACCCGCTTGACCTTGCCGAGCTCGTCCATCAGACCCGTCTTGGTGTGGAGCCGGCCAGCGGTGTCGATCAGCACCACGTCGACACCGTTCTCGATTCCCCTGGACACGGCATCGAACGCGACGGCCGCCGGATCGGCGGCCTCCTTGCCCCGGACCACTTCCGCGCCCACCCGCTCGGCCCACGTCTGCAACTGGTCCGCGGCGGCGGCACGGAACGTGTCGGCGGCCCCGAGCAGAACCCGCCTGCCGTCGGCAACGAGAACACGGGCGAGCTTGCCGGTGGTCGTCGTCTTCCCGGTGCCGTTCACACCGACGACCAACAGGACCGCCGGGTGGTCGTCGTGCGGGAGGGCACGGATCGAACGATCGAGTTCCGGCCGGAGTTCGGCGACGAGGACCTCACGCAGCAACGCGCGGGCATCGGCCTCGGTGCGGACACTGCGGGACGCCATCTGCTCACGCAGCGACGTGACGATCTTCGTCGTGGTCGCCGAGCCGAGATCGGCGATGAGAAGGGTGTCCTCCACCTCTTCCCAGGAGTCCTCGTCGAGGTCGCCGCCGCCGAGCAGTCCGAGCAGGCTCTTGCCCACCGCCGACTGCGAACGGGACAGCCGCCCGCGCAGACGGTCGAGCCGGCCCTCGGTGGGAGCGATCACGTCGAGTGCCGGCCCGGCGGGAGCCGGCTCGGGCTCGGGCGCGAACTCGGGTTCCGGTTCGACCTCGGGGGCGTAGACGGGTTCGTACGTGACCGGTTCCGGCGCGGTCGGCTTCTCCGGTGCCTTTTCCGGTGCCTTTTCAGGGGCCTTTTCCGGCGCCGGCGCCGTCTCCGCCTCCGGGGGCGCCACCACCTCGGGTTCGGCTGTGATCCCGGGTTCTGGCAGTACGGGTTCCGGCAGTACGGGCTCGGGCACGACCTCACGCGGCGGCGCGGTCGCGGTCGACCCCTGACTGAAGTTGAACCCGCCGTCCGCCCGGTAACCGCCGGAACGGTCCTTCTCCGCCGTGGTGACCTGCGGGGTGTCCGGCGCCTTCAGCGAGATCTGGCGACGCCGATACAGCAGGGATCCGACGACGAGAACGACGAGAAGAACGGCGAGTGCGGCCGCGATGGCAATCCAGGCTCCGGTAGTCACGCCGCCCATTGTTTCAGGCCACGGATTTCGCCGCGCATTGCCTTCCCCCGCGGACGGTCCCGGGCGGGACCGGAATCAGGCGTCCGCGGCCGCCATGTCCTGGCCACGGAGCCGCTGGGAGATGACGGTGGTGATGCCGTCGCCCCGCATGCTCACGCCGTACAGCGCGTCGGCGACCTCCATCGTCGGCTTCTGGTGAGTGATGACGATCAGCTGCGACTTCTCCCGCAACTGCTCGAACAACCCGATGAGACGACGCAGGTTCGTGTCGTCCAGTGCGGCCTCGACCTCGTCCATCACGTAGAACGGGGACGGCCTGGCCCGGAAGATCGCCACGAGCATCGCCACCGCCGTCAGCGACTTCTCGCCACCGGAGAGCAGCGACAGGCGCTTGACCTTCTTGCCCGGTGGACGGGCTTCCACCTCGATGCCGGTCGTCAGCATGTCCGACGGGTCGGTGAGCACCAGCCTGCCTTCGCCGCCGGGGAACAGCTTCGCGAAGACCTGCACGAATTCGCGTTCGACGTCCGAATAGGCCTCGGTGAACACCTGCAGGATGCGGGCGTCGACATCGGCCACCACAGCGAGGAGATCCTTGCGCGCGGTCTTCACGTCCTCGAGTTGCGTCGAGAGGAAGTTGTAGCGCTCCTCGAGCGCGGCGAACTCCTCGAGCGCCAGCGGGTTGACCTTGCCGAGCGTCGCCAGGTCCTTCTCGGCGCGTTTCGCGCGACGTTCCTGAGTGGTGCGGTCGTACGGAATCGGCGCGGGCACGGTGACCTGTTCGCCGCGCTCCTTCGCCTGCTCGTACTCCTCCATCTCGAGCGCCGACGGCGGCAGCGCAACGTCGGGACCGTATTCGGCGATCAGATCGTCCAGTCCGATCCCGTGCTGTTCGAGGATCGCCTCCTCGAGTTGTTCGATGCGCAGCGCGGCCTGAGCGCGAGCCACCTCGTCACGGTGCACGGCGTCGGTCAGCGACGCCAGCTGTCCGGTCAGCTGACGCACCTTTTCCTTCACCTGCTCGAGTTGCGCCGTCCGCTCGGTGCGGGCCCGGGCGAGTTCGTCGCGGTGAGCCATCGCGGCGTCGACGACCTCGCCGAGGTGCTCGGCGACCCGCTGCCCGGACTGGGCGACCGCCGCGGCGACGGCGGCGGCGTTCTGACGGGCCTTCATCGCACGTTCCGCGCGGG
>NZ_BCWY01000101.1 GCF_001894825.1 Rhodococcus jostii NBRC 16295
CGGCGCAGGTTCGCCGCCGACTCAGGGCAGGATGATGGGACCGTGAACGACCGAACCGCAGCCGAAGTCGAGCGTGAGCTCGACATGCTTGCCTACGTCCGCGACCGCCTCCGGGCATCGGAGGGCACAAACTTCCGGATCCCGACCACCGCCGTCGACCTGGTTCTCGATGAGCTCAACAGTCTCGAGCAATCGCCGTGGGATCAGAGCTGATTCCGTCCGTGCACAATCGCGCTCGACGACGGGCGACTGATCTTCGCCGATCCCGAAGATCTGACCATCGACCCGAGCTCCCACCGCCCGACCATGATCCGGATCCGGCTGTGCGGACACCCAGCAGACATCGGGTGTGATCGGCGGCAGACAGCGCCGCCTGCGGATGCGTCCGAGGGGTTTCGGGAGGCGGGGGTTCTCGGTGTTTCGGGAGTCTCGATAAGTCCCGGTGCCCTCAGGAAATCGATGTGTCCTAGGCGCATTCCCGGCAGACCACCTGGGCAGCGTCGGCGAGGCGGCTGCGGTGGTGGACGAGGAAGCAGCTGGTGCAAGTGAATTCGTCCAACTCTGGGGGATGACGTAGACGGTGAATTTCTCACCGGATAGATCGGCGCCGGGCAGTTCGAAGGATTCGGCGGTATCGGTGTCTTCGACGTCGACGACGAGTGACTGGGTGCCTTTCCCGGCTGGAGGTCAGCTGTTCGAGGGAAGTGTCCGTCTCGTCGGATTCGGTGACTGTCGGTGCATCGTAGTCGTGGCCATGGCTGTTTCGTCCTCATGCTCTGGGTGTTCGGATCCGCCAGGCCGCACCTAAAGTTGCTCGCCCCGCCTGGTGCGAGGTCAGTTCTACGGGTGTCCAAACGGGTCTACCCCGCCGGTCCCCGGGGATCGCGAGCGCTGGGGCGGATCCGTCAAGGCGCGACGAACGCACGACGCTCCGGTTTTGCGGCGCTGACTCTCACACTGACACAGACCCGCTGACGATCACAGGTCCCACAACCCCAGCAACGCGGACCTAAGGCCAGGGGAGCGGACGAAGTGGTCAGTCCGCAGCCGTGAGCCAGGGTGCCCGAGATCGGTCAGCGCCTTCTCGGCGTCTTCGAGGGGGAGCGGGGACAGGCCGGTGCGCAGGCGCAGGAAGTACAGAACCGCTCCACCGGACCGCGGGATCTTCATCGGGTCGGACACCACGACGGCCGGGGCGTAAATCCACTCGTCATCGGCGAAGACGATCACGTCGCCCCGCTTCACACCGCTGGGCCTGTCGAGGCGAAGCGATTCGAGCTGATACTTCGCCGCCGGGCCGCCGCGGCTGTGGTGCCGGCCCCGCTGCTCGTCGAGGACCTGTTGTTCGGTGCGGGTGGGTTCGTAGTCGACGACGTGTTTGACGAACATCCGAGTCACCGGCGTCGGCAGGAAATCTGTCTCGATGCGAACCCGGCCGGTGACCCCGGGTAATGGGACCGCGCGGCCGATCTCCCACTCCAGGATCGCGTCGTCCAGGAACACCTGATCGACCTCGGTGATCTCGTCGAGGCCGTCGATGAATGACCGAACCGCGGCGATGATGTCGGGGTCGTCGGTGATGACCACAGCGTCGTCGGCCAGGGTGGAGTTTCCCGACGCGTTCGCCGACCCGATCACCGCCCGGGTGTTGGTCGCGATCACCTTGGCGTGCAGGGTCGGCGACGACAGCACCCGCACCCCCTTGTTCACGTAGTACGCGAGGGCGGCGGGGGAGGTGGCGTGCGCCCGGACCGCGGCCTTGGAGGCGTTGACGACCAACAGGTCCCCGGCGCGCAGCGGGAGCAGCTCGGGTGCGTCCTGTCCGAGGTAGCCGATCGCGGCGTACCGGGCGCCGCGAGTGCGGATGGCGCGGGTGATGTGCGGCCACGGGCTCGGCCCGTGGAAGGTGGTCCCCATACCGACAGACGGTAACCGCCGACCGGCCCGAATGCCGATGGTCCTGGTGGATGCCTGCTCAGTATCGGAGGCCGACGCTGTCCACGCCCGCTGTCCACGCCCGCTGTCCGTGCCCGCTGTCCACGCCCGCTGTCCACGCCCGCTGTCCACGCCCGCTGTCCGCGCCCGCTGTGCACGCCCGCTGTGCACGCCCGCGGCGGGCTGGAGCGGGATCGGAAACGCTGCCCAACCCTAAAGAAGCTAATAACACCAAAAGCGGCTAAAGGTGGCGCTCCTACGCTGTAAGCACCACGACACCGGGAGAAGGCTCATGAGTTACGAAGCGATCTACGACGGAATCCGATATCCGCTCGCCGATGCGGCCGCCGCCCACGGCCTCGAGGAAGCTGTCCGGCGCATCTTCGAAGACAACGGCAACGGCGGATTCGTCGGTTTCGTCAGCCAGAACTCCACGGTTCGCCTCCTGATTACGCCGGCGACTCCGATCGCGATTCGGGGCAGCGACGAGCCGAACCCGAGCGTCATCTACCGCTGGTAGCCCGCCCCGCAGCCGACACCCCTGCGGGCCGTGACGGTGTGTCCGTCCTCGTGGATGAGTGGGTGTGCGCGAGACTTTCGGCAACTATCCACCGGTCAGCAGAAGGAGGGTATGGTGGCCAGCCTCATTCTCAACGGCATCACATACGACATCAGCCACACCAGATTCGAGGCCACCGCGAGCTGCTCACACGGTTCGCCGAGGGACACACCAGGGGAGTGACCATGTCCCTCACCCATGGCGGCGCTCGACACCACCTGATCAGCACACCCGGGGTGCCGATCACGCTGGTGGAATGACGGGTCGGCCCGATCCGGGAGGATCGCCGCCTTCGGCTTCGCGTGGAAGCTGCGGTGGTCATGGAACCGCGCGTGACGGCTGCCCATCGGAACCGACGATGCAAGCTTGTCGGGAGTGGAGCTCCTCGCAGCTCGCTACCTTCGAGCGCGTCAGAACGGCCGCAGCAACCGAGTGCATTCGACCGAGGGGGCACCGAATCCGGGGTTGCCGGGGCCATGACGGTCTCCTCAGGTCGACGTGCCCGAGCAGTTCAATAATGCGCGGGTGCGGGGAGAGGTGGTCCCTTCGTGGGTGCGCGACTCGGCTGTTGCGATGACCGCGACCGCGGCGATCGGCGACCACGCCGTGTCGGCAGATGCCAACCGGCAGCCGCCCATGATGACTGCAACGGCGGCGATGCCTGCGGCCGTCGTGACAGCGACCGGAACCGCGACCGTCGCTGCACCGGTGATAACGGCGTCCTCGACGCTCCCCTGCACCGGTCGTCCCGGCGGCTCGAAGGTCACCGCCCCGGTGATGACCGCGTCCGCTGCGGCAGCTGCTCCGGGTCGGTCCGCGTCCTCGACAGTCCCCGCAGCCAAGGCAACGGCCACGGCTGCGATGAGCACGCCGACCGTGGCTGCTGTGCAAATGAAATCGATGAAGGCTCTGGTCTCATCCATGTACACCCCGAGCAACACCGCGACTGCGACGCAGACGACGCCGATGGTCGCGGCTACGACGACCTACCCGGATTCCGTCGTGACGTCGAATGCGATGGTCATCAACGGAGGCGGACCGGGACGTTCACCGTCAACGCTCGCCTGTACCAGACGAACTCGGCCACCGCGACGGCCCACCTCCGGAAGAACGGGGTGCAGAGCCGGCGGTGTGTGACGACGTCGCTCAGGGGGTGGTCTGTCTCGGCAGGACGTAGCCGAGTTTCAACAGGGCCCTGCGGAATTTCAGTTCGTGTTCGAGTGGGACCGCGAGATGGCGGTCGCCGATCGGGAGGCACAGGTTGCGGAGTGCGCGGTCGCGGGTGATGAGCGCGGCCAGTGCGTCATCGGTGCATTCGATCACCCGGGCGTGGCCGAGGTCTGTCAGCTGGGTGGCGCGGCGGGTGACATCGGTGAGGAGGGTCGTCAGCGAGCCGGGCAGCTCATGAGTGGTCCGCTGGGCGAGGAAGGTGGCGAGGTCCTCGAGGTTGCGGCCGGTATCGATCGCGGACAACAGACTCGCGGCGGAGATGGTCCAGACCCGGTCCGCGGTGTGCGCGGCATAGGCGGACAGGAGAAGCTGATCACCGGGGGACAGGATTCCGGTGGCGACGACGTCGAGGTTGGGCAGGACCTTGAGCGCCGCGGTGGTCTCGTCGTCGGTGGGCCGGTGGTAGGTGTCGGTCAGGCCCAGGGCGTAGCAGCCCAGGGCGGTGAGTCGGATCGACTGCAGTCCGTCGTACCTGCTCAGCGCGTCCAGATCGTCGCCGCCCCAGTTGTCGTGGAAGTCCGATCGGGCGCCGGTGGGGTGGAGGTAGTCGAGGTCGAGCAGTCCTAGCGTGCCGGCGTACTCGAACAGCACCGCGGCCGTGTAGCGGCCCTCGAGGATCTCCCACCGGTGGTGGCCGTCGTAGCCCAAACTGCCGTAGTGGGAGTCGACGAGATAGAGCTTCCACAGCGCCATCTCGCTGCGGGCGACGGTGGGGCTCATCCCTTTCCGTCGCATGGTCGTGAATAGGGAATCCACGCTGATCCACTCTCCGGGTGGGCAGCTGGCCAATCCCTGCGCGACCGTCTGTCGGCGAGTCTTGGCCGAGGTGAGGACATTGCGTGCGCGCTGGCCCTTGATCTGCTCGATTCGGCTGAACTCGTCGATCACCGCGTGGGTAAGCCAGCGCTGCCACAGTTGCCGGATGACCTCTGCCGGCGGCCGACGCAGGGCGGTGCGGCCCTTGGGGGTCAGGTGGAGGCGCCCGCCCTCGATCTTGGCGAGCCCACCGGCCTGGATGATCAGCGGCCACGCGAACGACGCGATCGGGTCGTGCAGGTAGAAGTCGCCGTGCGCGAGCTGAGAGCCCACGGCAGCGACCGTCGCCGCGGAGGGGCGGCGGGTCTTCTCGCTGCACCGCAGTTCACCCGCCGCGCACAGCTGCAGCACCGTGTGCAGGTTCAGCGAGGCTTCTTGCTCGGTCGCTCGTATCCGGTGCTCGCCGATCGCGCTCAGGGGTCCGGTGTTGCCGGTGTTCACACTCATGTCCTCGCCTACCTCAGCCAGTGGCGGTATGCCTCGATCCACTGCGCACCGGCGGGCGGAGGCGTCGGCAACGGCAGATCGAGGATGGGGATGCGCTGTCGCGACCGGCCACGCGCGCAGATCACCACGATGTGTTCGTCGGCCAGGTCGATGCCCGACACGGTGACCTGGGCACCCAACACAGATGTCTGGAACGGCAGTTCGAGATGGTCGTCGAGCATGGTGTAGAAACCCGTGACGCATTCGCTGTCGTTGTAGCAGTCGACGGTGGCCTCGGCGACCAGGGCCGCGAGCGCCGCACGATTCGGTGACCTCACCGCGCCGAGGATAGCCGGACGCCGACCAGGCGTCCGGCCCGGTCCGCAGCAACGGTGCCACCCCGCCAGCTGAGAGCGGCGCGGTGGTTCACGCCAGCCCCAGGCCTCGACCCGTTCTCCACAACACAGCGCTCGTCCAGGTGGAGGAGCATCTCGATGCGCCACCAGTGTTGGGGAAGCTGATGATGACGCTGCTCATGCGCGTCACCTGGTTGCACCTGCTGGTGGGGGCGCCGGCAAGTGTGGGCTCAGCTATTCGATGGGCCTGGTGCGCCGCCGTGGAGAGGGCAGTTCCCGAGATGTGGTGGGTAGCCCCTCGTTGCGTGGGGCGGGGGACGCGCCTTGGAGTGGGAACATTGTGGGGCATTGGGTCGTGAGGGCCCCGACGACGTGATGCCTCTGATGACGTGATGCCTCTGGTGGGGATGAAGGCGTTACTCGGCGGAGGTGTCGCGTCCTGGTCCCTTCTGAGGGCGGTGTTTCGTCCTGAGGGCGGTGTTTCGTCGCGGCCGCTGGCGACGGGAGTCGCCACCGATGCGCAACGGCCGGGGAGTCAGCAGCTCGCGAGCTGGTAGCTCGGCAACGGATTCGAGCAGGCGAATCGCCACCAGAGGGTGCCTTATCGAAACAGGGTTTCATTACCGGGGTAACCCCGCCGCTGTCCCGGCTCGGCTTCGGGCTCCCGAAGCTGTCCAGGCGACATGTAGCTCGGTGAGATCAGAATGCTGCGATGCAATCTCGTGCTGCCTCGCGCGACCCCGCAGGCGCCAACTCCGGCGACTAATGTGCACAAGAGTGCACAAGCACGCTAAGATGTGCATATGAGGTCGTTGGAGAGGGTGGATTCGCTCGACGCGCTGCTGGCCAAGCATCACGTCGACCTCACCGCCCGCGAGATGCTTCGCGAACTCGACGCTGCACTCACCGCGGTACCCGCCGCGTCGGACACATTGTCGGCTGGAGAGATCGAGTTCCTCCGCACCCACGCCGGCGAGGGCGTCGGCGAAGTCCTCGACCAGTGGTCGTCGGTGGCCGAGATCCGCGCTCGCGCGGTGGAGATCGCGCGGCAAACCGTGACGGTGCTCGCGGATTCGTTGGACGTCAAGGAAGCGGCGGCGCTGCTCGGCATCGACAGGTCGGTGGTGTCCCGGCGGCTCACCGCGCGCACGCTGTGGGCGTTCGATCTGCACGGGCACCGCCGCATCCCGCGATGGCAGTTCGTCAGCGACGATGTCTTGCCGGGACTCAGTACTGTCGTGGCGGCCATCCCCTCGACCGCCAGCCCGGTGTCGGTCGCCGCGCTCATGCACACCTCACAACCCGACCTCGGCGACCGGACCCCTCTCGAGCATCTGGCCGCGGCGGCGGACCCGGCACCGGTGGCCGCGCTCCTGGAATCCCTCGACACCTGGTGAGCGGTCGGCACCCGAAGATTCCGCGGGCACCGCGGACCCCGCTCACCGTTGCCCCGGAGGACGTCCTGGCATACGACGGTGTGCTGTGGCGGATCCACCGCACCACCGGTCCCCACGTGGTGTCCTGGCGGACTCTGCGCACCTACGGGCCGATCGCGTCCATGCGCTACGACCCGCATCCCGGCCCCGCCCCGGCAGCGACCACGACCGGGGTCCTCTACGCCGCCTGCGATGTCGCCACCGCGCTGGCCGAGGTGTACCAGGCGACACGAACGATCGACACCACGATCGGGGCGCCTGCCCTGACAGGGTGGCGCCCGACCCGTCCCCTGAATTTGCTGAACCTCACCGAAACGTGGCTGATACGTCACCGCGCCTCGTACGCACTGCTGCACGGACCGCGCACTGTGTGCCGCACCTGGGCACGCACCATCCACCTGACATGGCCGCATCTCGATGGTCTGTACGTATCGTCCACCATGACCGGCCGTCCGAACGTCGTCCTGTGGAACCCCGCCGCCGACTCGTTCCCCACCGACCCCGAGTTCACTCGATCACTCGATCACCCGCGCGTGCGGCCGATCATCCGCACCGCCGCACGCACCATCGGATACGCATCGACGGTCTAACTCTGTCCCGGCCCGCACCGATCGGATTCGACTGGATCGTCGTCGCCGTGTTTGGTGCGGATCTCCGCCATCCCGAGTGCATACCGCACACCGCTGACCGTCGAGCAGGCTCTCGACGTCGCCTGAAGCCGGTTGGGTCAACCGTCCGCGGTCGTGCAGGCACCCGGTCGACACCTCGCCGCGCTACGAACCCGGTGGACACACGGGCACGGGCGGAAAACCCGCTCAACGACGCCCACCGTGCCGCCCTCGCCCTCGCCCCGGGAGCGGGACACGGTCGTCACCCTTGGGCGACGACTCGCCGGGTTCGGTGCGTGGGCGGCAGCCGGAACTCTAGAGTCCCAATGCTTCCCGCAGTCGGTGCGCGCTCATCGCCCCCGGGCGCTCCTTCTGCGGGAAGGAGTCGAGCAGCCGGATCAGGTCGTCGCGGCGGGTGGGATCGGCGGCGCACTGGCGCGGTGTGTGATCACCGAGGGCGGGGATCGAGTCGTCGAGCCACTGTTGCTCGTATCTGCGGATGTGCTCGTCGAGTGCCGCCGCGATCGCGGGATCCTCGGGGTCGAGGTCGACGGGGTGTGTCGGCCGAACGTTTTCCTGCGCCTGAGCCATCAGCTCCGCTGCCGGCGTCCGGGTCTGCTCGCGCAGTCTCGCCCCGGGATCGGCGGCCCCCACGGCGTCGACCAGCGACTCGAACCGCGGCTCGTTCATCGCCTCGACCTCGAGCACCCAGGGTTCGGTGTCCCGGGCCAGGTTCAGCACGCCGAGCACACTGCCCTGCTCGGTCCAGGTCCACCGGTCTCCGGCGGCGGCGCCGAAGCGGCGACTGAGCCTGCGCCGGATCCCGGCGGTGTCGCCCACGTCGAACACGGCCCGGCACGCCACCATCGGATGCCCGTCGGTGGTGACCAGCCGCGGCGGCGCGAACCGGGCGCTGAGGAACTCGACCAGCTCCTCGGGGTCGGTGGATTCCGAATCGAGCAACTCGATCAGCCGACCACGCTGCCCGGGCTCGATCGGTTCGATGCCGCCGAAGATCTGCATCGTGGAACCGGCGGGAACCACTCGGGCGCAGAAGAAGTCGCCGACCCGCAACTGCCTGCTGGCGGTCCGCTCGGTGACCTCCAGGCGGTCGCCGGTGCGCACGTCGCGAAGCGTCAGCCCCTCGCCCGGACGCACCGCCTCCACCTCGTGCACCGACCGCTCGGCGAGCAACCACTGCTGCGCGAGGAGCAGTTCGTCCGCCGGCAGCAGAACGCCGCGATCCTCGACGAACCGCTCGAACACTCCGCACTCGAACATCACCACATCCGCGACCAGCGGGTCGTCGAGCGCGTGATACAGCGCGAACGGATCGTCGTCGTGCGCGGACCGAATCTGGGCAAGCGAGATCAGCAGCGGCCGCCACTCGATGCCCTGCGCGAACGAGCCCGCCTTCTGGTACAGCCACCCAGCCCGCTGCTCGAGCGGGTGCTCGGCCCTGCCGAGGTGGCACGCCTTGAACTTGCGCCCGGATCCGCACCAGCACCGATCGTTGCGTCCCAGGTCCGGCCGGTCGACGGGTAGAAACAACTGGAGCAGGTCGTACATGGGTTCGCGATACGCACCCTCGACCCGGTCGAGCAGCCCGATCGCTCGCACCGCGTCACCACGATCGGACGCGAAGCGGGCCAAAGCCTCGAGCGCCTCGTCCCAGTTCGGGTCCACGGCCAGGGCCCGCTCGTAGTGCCGCTCGGCGTCCGCGGTCCGTCCGTCGAGTTCGGCCGCCTTGCCCGCCAGCCAATGCGCGGTCGGGGCGATCTTGCGGGGACCGCGGTCGCGGAGCACCGCGGCGGCCAGGCGCAGGGTTTCGGTGCCGGCGCGGCAGGTGGCGTACGCCTCGCCGAACGCGGCGCGGGCCGCGTTCGGGCGGGCGAGCCCGGCGAACCGGTCCCTCGCGCTCGTCACGACCGCGTCGACAGCGCGCTCGCGCTCGTCGTCGGGGGTGCGCTCGAGCACGCCGATCAGGGCGATGAACGCCATGACCGCTTCCGTCTCGTCGTCGGTGAGGTGGTGAGCCGCCGTGACCGTCGCGGCGTGCGCTTTCCCGCGATGGGCGGTGAAGTCGAATCCCCGGACCGCGATGTCGTCGCCGTTGCACACGTATCCGGCGTCGGTGATCAGGTCGCCGATCGGTGTGGTCGGCGCCGCGAACAGGGCCCGGTCGTCGGCCATCAGCTGCCAGATGATGGTGTCCAGGGGCTCGGGGCGGTCCATCGGCACCAGGTCGGCCAGCGCGACCGCAAGATCGGGTGCGGGTGCGGGTGGGGCCGCCGCGGCGGTGAGCCGCAGCTCGCCGTCGACGAAGGCGAGCGCGACCAGGTCACCGGCCCGGAATTCGACGAGTGCGTCCGGTTCGAGCAGCAGCGCCGCGTCCGTCGGCCAGTCGGGATCGTCGACGCCGCGCTCGTCGAACACGTCGTCGTCGAGGTCACGGAAGAGGGTGCTCAGCCCGCCTGCGGCCGGGTCGTGGTCGTCGAACGGCAGCAGGGGCGTCAGGTCCGGGTGGGCGTCGAGGATGCCGGACGCGATTTCCACGTCGGTGAGCCGGTGGGTGAGCACGCGTCCGGCGAGCAGGGCGTCGAGGGCCACGCTGCGACCGTCCGCCAGGTAGCCGAGCCGCGGATGGCCGATGTACTCGGCGAGTTCCTCCATGTCGGCGAGATAGCCGTGCCCCTCGGCGACCAGCCGCCGCGCCCATTCGTCGGTATGCATGGGCCCGTGCTCGCGGAGCAGGACCATGGCGGCTTCGGCAGTGGGATCTGTCGGATCGGTCACCGGGCCAGGGTATGCGATGTGTCCGCGCGTCTCGTCGAAAGGACCGTACTCGTCGCTAGGCGAGGGATTCGGCTGCGCTGCGGCGCAACAGTTCAACCAAATGGCGTCGCTGCGCCGCGCACGATTCCGTCAACCGATTGCCTGTCGGCAGCGACGAGCCCAACCCGACCGTCGTCTACCACTGGTAACCCCCGAACCGGCAACCCCCGTCGGGTCGCGACGGTGTGTCCGTCCTCGCAGAGGAGCGGTGTCCGCGAGACTTCCGGCAACGATCCACCGTCAGCAAAGGAGCTAGCGTGCCCAGCCTCATTTTCAATGGCGTCACCTACGGCATCAGCCAGACCAGGTTCGAGGCCACCCGGGAGCTGCTCGCACGGTTCGCCGAGGGACACACTCTGGGTGTGGCGATGTCGCTCACCCATGACGGCGCCCGGCACCACCTGTTCATCACCCCAGGGGTGCCGATCACGCTGGTGGAATGACGACTCCGCGGTTGTCGAGTCGTGACGGTTTCTTGCGCTGACGTGCCCGGGCCGTGTCTCCGGCGAGGTCGCCACCAGCGGCGTCAATCCCCGGCGGGAGGTAGCACCCCGGTCAGATCTTGGGCGCAAATCTGCGCGCAAACATGCCAGCGAAAATACCTGCAACAAGGCACGTAGTGGGTAGGGTGATGTCCGCGCACGTACACGGGCGGCACACCGAACACGAGTGGGTGGGGATGGCGAAGACAGGAAATTCCGGAGGCGGCGCCCGCCGCCGCCCGACCGGAGCCGGACGAGCCGCCGCGGGCTCGGCGAAGCGCGCTTCCGGTGCGGGAGACTTCGGTGGTCCGGGAACGCCGAGTCCGGAATTGACGGCGAAGCTGGAACCGAGGAAGGGCCCGACGAAGGTTCCGCTCAATACCCGCGTCCTGGCCTCGACGGAGGCCCGGTTGAACTGGCTGGTGAACAATCGCCAATCCACGGTGACCAACGTTGTGGACGTGGCCCTGCAGGAGTTCTTCGACCGCTGCAGCGTCCCGCCGGCAGATCATGACGGCCGGATCACCGAGCAGGAGTCATGAGCAGTCCGTGGGAACAGATACCCCTGTTCGCACTGCCCGAGACAACCCTGACGACATCTCCCTCTTCCACCGATGACGTTATCCCTGACGATGACGTTATCCCTGACGATGACGTTATCCCTGACGATGACGTTCTTCCCGACGGCGACGTTCTTCCCGACGGCGACGTTCTTCCCGACGGCGACGTTCTTCCCGACGGCGACGTTCTTCCCGTCGACGACGCTGTCTCCGTCGATGCTGCTGTCTTCGTCGAAGCCGATCAGGCGGGCTCGCGGCCAGCCGTTGCCGGACACCGTGAATCGTCCGAGCAGTGCGACGTCGCCGAAGCCGACGATGCCCCGACGTCGCCGTCTCCCGAGGTGGACAACGAAGCGGTGGACGGCGACGAGGCTGGCAGCGACACGACAACACCACCCGCACCGGTGTGGGAGTCGCTGCCGGTCGGTGCCGAGGCGGACGAGCACGCGTTGATCGTGACCGCCGCGGGGACGTACACACCGTCCGGGCGGGAGTTGACCGGTCCGGTCGATTCGGTCGAGAAGCTCGACAAACTGGTTCGCTGGGCCGCCCTGAAACCGTTGGGCGCGCCACCGCAGGTGTGGATCGTGGGCCAGGGCGCGTGTGAGGCGTTGGGGTGGGTGATCGACCCGGGCAACGAAGAGGACTTCGACGACATGGAGGCACTGCGCACCCGCGCCGCGTCCGAGCTGACCGCGGTCCTGCAGGCCGCCCTCACCCCGATGCTCAGCGCTGGGTGGGAGTTGCGCGGCGATCCGGGACACGTGGTGCACCTGTCCCGCAGCATCGGCAAGTTCACCTCCATGGTCGATGTGGTGATCGAGCCGTACGTGTGGACGTACTGGAACAAGGACTTCGGCTGGAACAACCGGGTCGGTGAGATGGGCATTCTCGGCTCACCCACCGCCGGAACGTATCTCCCCGACGACGACCTGCCGGCCGCCCGTGAGTTGGGTCGCCGGTTGGCGTGGTCCGCGAAACACCTCGGCGTACTGCCCGGGCCGACACCGGCCCGCACCGGCGCCGCGATCCTCGACAAGATCAAGCGCGAACGCACCCGATCGGGCAAGGGCATTGTGGTGGCGACCGCCGGCCCGGTACCACCGCTCGATGGTGCTCCCCGCAAGGAGCTCGAACCCGCGGTCGGCTGGGTCCGCGTGCCCGACGCGGAGGATCTCGACGGTGTACGCCGGTTGGTGTCCATCGACCAACGGGCCGCCTACCTGGCGTCGGCCGGGATGCTCGAATTCGGCTACGGGCAACCCACACATCTGACCGGTGGGGCGGCGGCCGCGGCGGCGGTGGGGGACAAGGGTGCCCCGTTCGGGCTGTGGCGGATCACCCTGCCCGCGGGGCAAACGTTGTCGCTGCCCGAGAAGCTGCCGCCCCCGCACCCGCACATGCGGGCGGATCAGCCGGTGCAGACGTGGGTCACCTCGGTCAGCCTCGACGGGTTGTGCTCACCGGTCGCGGATGGGGGGATCGGCGCCGACCGGGGCGACCTCGACATCACCGAGGCCTGGGTCTACCCGCAGCAGGGCCGCGTACTGGACAAGTGGGCGAAGATCCTCCGCGAGGCCCGCAAGAGCGCTGTTGACACCGAGGACGCCGCAATGAAGAGCTTCATCGGCTCCTGCTACAAGGGCTACATCGGGCGGATGGTCAACCCGGACATGTGGACTGCCAAGCAGATGCAACACCACCACCAACCGCTGTGGCGTGCGGCGATCATCGCCCACTGCCGGTGGCGCGGGCGGCGGGTGGCGATGCGGATCGCCCGCGAGCACGGCCACTGGCCGGTCCGCACCATCACCGACTCCTGGGTGTACCTGCTCTCAGGCGGTGAGGACATCGCTGACCCGAGCGAGGCGCTGGGGAAGATGTCGGTGGAGAAGGACACACTGCTCACCGACACGCTTCTGTCTGACCTGGCGTCGGCGGAGGACGTGCACGATGTGAAACTCACGATCAAAGCGGCATTCGCCGAGGAAGACGAGGACTGATGGCCCTGCATCTTCCGAAGCCGCGCACCACGAAGCCGCCGCAGCAGGCGGTCGGTCTCGATGGCCTCAAGGTTTCCGTCGCCAGCGCCGCGACCAGCGGTGTGGAGAAGTCGAAGCAGGTCAAAAGCGGGGGACTCGCGGGTCTGACCAGCAAGGTCTCGGTGAAACAGTTGCGTAAGGAACTCGGCAACGAGGGCCTGCGGCAGGCCGCGATCGATGCCGGCCGCACACCGCCGTCCGCCCGCACGTTGCGCCGGTGGGCCCAGCAAGGCCGCATCCCGCACGCCGACGTCCTCGAGCGTGCGCAACGCCGTGCCGCGATCGAACGCCTCGGCGGCATCGACGCTGTGGCCGCGAAGATCGGCCGATCCCGCTCCGCGGTCTCCCGATACCGGTCCGGGGAAACGAACGAGTTGCGCGCCGACGCCAGCAAGAAACTCCGCAACGTCAAAGCGCAGGACATCATGAAACGCGCCGGCGTACTGCGCCCCGACGGAACACCCAAAAAGGCGGTCATCCGCGTCAAGGGCGGCGTCATGGTCCGCAACGGCGCCGACGAGGGCTACGACTACCGCATCCGCACCCTGGACTTCGCGAACTCCGACACCCCGTTCACCAGTGAAGAGTCCCGTGAACTCGCCGCCGCACTGGCGAACGACGATCACGCCCGTGTCGTCGCGTTGCTCGAGCGGCACGCCACCCTCGACTACCCCGAGAACAAGGGCTTCGACACGTACAGCGACCAGTTCGGATTCCACTTCGACCACATCGACTCCGTCCACATAGACTGGATCTGATCTGAAGGGGACGTGCCGTTTCCGCAGGTCATACCGCGGGGAAGACACAGGAGTTGCGCGGAGGGTCGGGCGGCAGGCGACGTGCGACTGAGGGTTATCCACATACCCCGTTGAATCTGGCTGCCGAATTCGGTCACCGTATGCACCTCACCTCATCGGTGTGTGTTCTTCGGAGGCTGCGTGTGGCATCCCGGGGCCGCATCGAGGGGTGAGCTTCAACGCTCGCCGCTACTGATGAGGTGCCCATGCCCGCAAGACGTTCGAGAGCCCGCAGCGTGGTCGCTCTCGTTGCGTGCGCGACCGTCGCCGGCGGTTGCGTCGCATTGACAGCCCCCGCTATCGCGCACGCTGACCCCACCAGCTGTGCGGCGACGTTCAATTTGCTCATCCCCGGTACCTGGGAGACATCAGAGAACGCCGACCCCGGCCGGCCTGTTGGGATGCTGGCGCCGGTCGCTGAGGCCATCGAACGGGAGAACGGTAAGCAGGCCGAGATTTATGTTCTGCCCTATATGTCGCGAGCGTTCGACAACGGACACACCTACGCCGACAGCAAGGTTGACGCCCTCAGCAAGTCCAAGGCCGTACTTACCGACGTCGCGAGCAGGTGTAGAAACACGAAGTTCACGATTACCGGCTACTCCCAGGGCGCCGATGCAGCAGGAGACCTTGCATCTGGGATCGGCAACGACAACGGGCCCGTGCCCGCTGATCGTGTCCTGGCCGTGGGCCTGCTTGCCGACCCCGGCGCCGGCACCAAGGGGTCGGCGATTGTGGGCCCTCGAACCTCCGGCGAAGGCATCGCTGATCCACGCCCCCAGGGAATGGGCACGCTCTCTGGCAGGGTTGCCTCGATCTGCGATCCCGGGGACCTGTACTGCTCGATCCGCAAGGGCGACAACCCTCTGCTGGGCTCGCTCGGATCGATTCTGTCCAAGACCCCCAGCACGAACGGTGACACCAGCAACACCCGCGGCAACGACAACGACAATGCTCAGCTGGCCACCGCGCTGACCTCGGACTTCTCCGGTGCCGACCTGCCCGCACTCGGCGAGGGGGTCGACGCACTCTCCCAGCAACTCTCGCAGCCGAACATCGATGTCGGCGCGGTGGCCACGACCGCATCATCCCTCGCCGGCACACTCGCCCCGATCGCTGATCTGATCGACTCCGGGACCGCACACGCCGCCACCGCACAGCTTGCCACCGCCCCGGTGGGCAGCCCCGAACACAGTGCCTCCCAGGTACTTTCCAACGCCCGGGCATCCGACCTGTCCACCGCGCTGACCACGGTAACCACGATCGCCGACACCGCAGACAAGCTGGCCGAGTCGGGCTCGTCGACCATGGCCGGGGCATCGGAAGGCTTGCCGCAGCTGTCGGCCGCAGCCACCACCCTCGGTGGCCACCTCGCCCCGCTGACCTCGGTTCCCGCCGATGCGCTCGCATCGGCCTCCACTGTGCTGTCAGTACTCAAACCCGCCACGGTCGTCAACCAGGTACTCAACGTCGCCACCGGGGTGACCGCTCTCGACGTCCCCGGCATCCTGCACAACCTGACGGCGCTGCCGCAGAAGGTCGCCGCGCTCGACGCTCACGGTGCGCACCAGGTGGCGGGGGAGTTGAACAACCAGTTCGCGCCGTTGGTGAAGATGGCCGCGGCCGTGGATCTGCGCTGGGTGTCGCAGGTGCTGTCGGTCATCCCGGACCCCACCGGGTACACCCAGATCGCCGCACTCGTCGCCTCCATCCTGGGAGGCGTCGACGTCATTCGGCTGGCCACCCTCATCGGGCAGATCCAGGAAATCGCCTGGACCGCGGTGGAGAAACTGCTGCCGCCTCCCGGGCAGGCACCCGACCCCCTCGGCGCCGGGGCCGCGATGGCCGGCCTGCTGCCCGTCGGCCTCGACCTGGCCTCGGTGGCGGTGAACATGCTCTCCGGCAAGGCATCCAAGTCCCCACCGGAACTACTCGGCAAACCCACGAACACGGCCACCAGTATCAGTACCCACACGGAGAACGTTGATCTGCCGGCGTTGACCGGCTCCCTGACGACCATGGCCCAGTCCCGGGGTGCCGAGGACCTGACCGCCCTGGTCGGCGAAGGCCTGGAGGCCGCGAGTTTCTTCACCTCCGGCGCCCACACGAACTACAACGCCCTGGTCGTCGACAACGCCGGCCGCAACGCGATCACCTGGCTGTCCGACTGGCTCAATCTGCAGATCGGACGGTCCGTATGACCTCCCGCGCCCACAACCCGGCCGCCCGCTGGACCTTCTGCCACCTGTGTCATCACCGCGGCTACCACAGCCGCGCCGACGCCAAAGCCGTCCGCAAAAGGCACCCCGGCGAGAAGGGACTCGCAGTATTCACCTGCCCGCACACCACGGGAGTGTTCCATATCGGTCACCGCCCCGACGCGCTGACCAGCGGTCAGATCGACCGGCAACGACTGCGCAACCAAGCAG
Organism: Rhodococcus jostii NBRC 16295; assembly: GCF_001894825.1. Taxonomy (GTDB): domain Bacteria; phylum Actinomycetota; class Actinomycetes; order Mycobacteriales; family Mycobacteriaceae; genus Rhodococcus_F; species Rhodococcus_F jostii. The sequence continues at coordinate 16,512 of NZ_BCWY01000101.1, forward strand.
CCCGAACAGCAGGCGACCGACGCGGATGAGCCGAAACCGCAGCAAGATCCGACGCCCGATCGACCTGCCGTTCAGTGCCCTCGGCTGTTTCGGGGTCGCCGGCCACCACACTGGCGTCGCCGACATAAGTGGGTTTGCAATCTGGACGAACGACACTCCCGACGAGCGGATCCCGGTTGCAACATTAAAGCGTGACCTTGTAAAGTGTGGGTCTCGTGGGCGGCGAGATGATTCTCGGACACCTGCTGCCCGCGGCAGGCTGGCGTGCAACGGACCGGGGCGGGGGTGTGAACGCCATGTCCCACGGCAACGTACTCATTGTGCCCGTGCACCCGGCAGGGCGGCGATGTAACCGCCTCGCCCGCTACAAGTTCGGCGGCCGACCCGCGTGTGGGGACGTGCCGTCTGCCCAGAAAGATGCCCCGATGTGCCGCTCGAAAGCCCACGGCAGTGGCCGCCGCTGCCCTGGCTGCGGAAGCTACAAGGCCGCTGCAAAAGCCAACGCGAACAGACGACTGGGCCGTGAAGCCCGGAAAAAGGTGGTCGACCACCTGAAAGAGCAAGGCATGGCCCTGACCGCGGCCGCGGTGCAGGCGGCACCCCCGAGCGTCCTACCAGAGCTGATGGCCGCGTTGGGAATCGACCCCTCGGTGCTGGGAGACACCCCGATGCCGAGCACCCACGCAAACCCGCCGTCGGCGAAACTGCTGATCGCGCACGCTGAGACCGAACGCGCGACACTCACCGCACCGTCGATCACCCCGGCGCAGGCCGCACTCGATGAAGCCGAACAAAACCTGGCCACCGCCGACGCGGACGTCGAGGACGCCCGCAAGGCCGTCAACCGGATTCGGGCCCGACTGAGGAAGGCCAAGAAGGCCGTCGAGGACGGCACCGGCTCACCGTTCGACGTCGCAGCGAAGCAGAAGGACCTCGACGACGCCAAGCAGGCGCATCTCGACGCCAAGCACCGGCAGGTCGAGGCCCGGGAAGATCTGGCCGCAGCGAAGTTCGGGATGCGCGACGACATGGCCACCGACGCCGAGCGTGACGCCTACTTCGCATCCCTGTCCGATGACGAGGTCGACACGATCACCCGATCGCTCAACCGCCGCGCCGCCCCGGCCGCGGAGCAGGCGCTCACCGAGGGCGGACAACCCGCCCTGGCCTCGACTCCCCGCGACACCACCGTCTACACCGCCGGCACCATCGCGATGGAAACCGGCTCCGGTGTCACCGACGTCGAGGGACGCATCCTCGACGGCGGCACCGCCATCTACCGACGCGGCTACTCGGACTTCATCATCCTGCAGCGCAGCGGCGACGCCTACCACCCGGTGGGGCAGGCCAGCAGCAAGAACGATGCTCTGGCCAAGGCCAACCGAATCCCAGTCATGACCGCGCCTGATCCGCTGCCGACGGGCGCCACCGACCTGCAGAAACAAGCCCACGCGATGAAGGGCGAGGTCGGACTGCACGTGGCCCGTAAGGCGGTCTCCGGCGCCGCGTCCACGCCGGCCGCGCAACAGGCGGTGATCGACGAAGAGATGGCCGAGGCCCGAGACACACTGACCCACGCGCTCGGCGGCGGACCGGCCCGCGCCGACATCCACGACGGCATCAAACGGCACAAGATCGCGCTGCGCGAACAGGCGGCGGCCGAGGCCGGGCAGCAGGCGCGGGAAAAAGCCCTCACCGGCGGCGCGAGCAAGGCCGAGGCGGACGCCGCGTACGCGAAGGCGCACCGACGCGCACTGGGGACACCCACGGTCGGTGGCGGGGTGATCCCACACTTCGACCACGACATCCCACCGCACAGCCTCGGCGCCGACAAGCACGCCAGCCTCTGGCGCAGCGGAATACGCGCCTACGGCAAGGAAACCGCCGACGACTACCCGGTGATCGCACAGAGGGCCGGGGACCTGAAGGCATGGGGATTTGCGACCGGACCGGGCGGGCATGTGCAGACCTCGAGCATCGGGTCGCTGACCACCTCGAACGCGCAGTTCGTACAGAAGATGCTCACCTACACCGAACGCACCGCGCTGACCACCTACACCGGCGGCAGCTACCACGCGATCAATGCGGCGATCACCGGCCGCGACCCCAGTCCCTCCGGCCACGTCAAGACCGTGGTGTCCCAGCTGGACTCGGCATTCGACAAGTTCCGTGAACACAACCCGAACCAGGCGCCGATGACACTCGTGCGCGGCACCCGAGTGCCGAGCGGCTGGACGGGCAGCACCGAGGAATACATCGACGCCGCCTTCACGGTCGGTTCCCGCATGCAGATCGGCAAGGTGACCAGCTTCTCCACCAACCACGGCACCGCGAACGCCTTCGCCGGCCACCCGCCGTACATGATGGTCGTCCGCACCCGAGACGGGCTACCGCTCAAGTCCATCTCGAAGTTCTCCTCCGAAGACGAGGTCGTCCTCCCGATGGGCACCAACCTGCGGTGCGTGAAGGTCGACCACACGGGCATCGGAGGCCGGCCGACGGTGTACATGGTCGCCGAAGACCTCGTCGCCGAAGCCGACAGCAGCACCGGCGGCGGCGCGACCAAGGCCGCGTAACCCATTCTCTACCAGCTAAAATGACATGTCCCCTCCTTCGGAGGGGCGACGATGGAAGGACTACGGAGATGGCCGCACTCAGGGACGAGCAGCTCGACGAGATCCGTCGGCACCTCGACGAAGGCATGACCCCGGACGCGATCGCCGACTACCTCGGCCGCGTCGCCGACCTAGACCTCATGGACATCGAGACCGTCCGCACCGCCGCCTACGCCATCTCGCGAGGAGAGACCCCATGACCGTGACGCCGTCGATAAGCCACCACACCGCGCCGGCCGACACCCAGATCCGGTACGCCAACGCCTTGACCGGACTGGCCGCCGGCGACGCCTGGGGCTACCAGGTCGAATTCACCAGCTACGCACACATGCCCGCCTACCCCGTCGCCCCACCCACCGGTCGGTGGTGGGTGATCTCAGATGACACGCAGATGACTCTTGCCCTGCATTGGGCTCTGGCCGAGGTCACCGACTTCGCCGACATCGAGACGGTCACCGACGCCATTATCCGGCAGTTTCTGCTGTGGCAGGTCGACCCCGACAACACCCGGGCCCCGGGCCGCACCTGCATGACGTCGCTGCGCAACCTTCGTGCTGGTGCCCGCTGGTACGACACCGACGGGGCCGTCGAATCCGCCGGCTGCGGGGCAGTGATGCGCCTGGTCCCCACCGCCTTCGCACCACAGCAGTATTGGTTGGGCCTGACCGCCCTGCAAGCCGTGATCACCCACAAACACCCCCGGGCCGTGGTGCCGGCACTGCTGCTCGCCGACGCCACCCGCCACGCGCCGGAGCGCCGCGGCCGGTTCCTCGAGCACGCTCTCACGACTGCCGCGCAGATCTACAACGGCACCAGTACCTGGGCCACGGATCCGTACCTGCGGGAGGTCCTCGCCCCGATCATCGGGGACATGTCGTCCTACCTGGTAGAAGGGCTTAACGACGGGACCGCGGACATCCTCACCGCTGCCGCGGGCCGCCTCGAACAGCTGCGCCCTCTGCCGCCGGCCGAGTTCGGGGACCCCTGTGCCGGGATCGGTGAGGGGTGGGAGTCGGCCAGCGCGGTCGCCCTGGCCCTGCTGGTCGCCGACCTCGCCACCACCTCCGACAATGATCCCGCGGCCGCCGCCCTGACCGGGCCGGAGGGGCTCGCCTGGGCGGCTACCAGCAACGGCGACTCGGACTCCATCGCCTGCATCGCCGGCGGCCTCATCGGCTCCGCCCACCCCGAGCATGGTTACTGGGCGGCAGCAGGCCTGACACCCACCTTCGAACCCCGCTACGCCGACGAAATCTTGGCCGCGGCCAGCCAGCTCCCCGTCGGTGCCCCGGCCGACTGACACTCCTGCCGCGTCTTCGTTCTCGCGACGTATCGCCCCGACGTGGAGCGGGTGTCAGGTCAGGTCGTCGGTCGGGGCGGTTGCCGCATTGGACTTGATCGACTCAATCCCGTTCTGGGCCGCCGCCTTCGATGTGTAACCCTGACTGGCCGCGATGATTTCGCCGTTCGCAGCCTTCAGGTGAAACCGAAACTGTCCGGCGGTGTCCTTGAACAGCTCGAACTTCGCAGTCATCGCTTCTCCTCCGGTGAGTCCACGAGTGTCGCGGACCCCGTGGGACTTCACGGTAGGTCGACCGAGAGCCCACAGGCGGCAGAACACTGTTTTCTTCCGGTGCTGCCAGTAGTGTCGTCTGGTCCGTACCGAAGAACTCGAGGGGTGGATCTGTGGCACGCAAGGTCGTATTAGAGCTGGCCGACGACATCGACGGCACCGTCTTCGGCGACGACGGTGAGAGCATCAGCTACGCCGTCGACGGTGTCGAGTACGTGATCGATCTGAAGGACGAGCACGCGAAGGAACTCCGGGAGACCTTCGAGTACTACATCGCCCACTCCACCCGGGTCGGTGGCCGCAAACACCGCTCGGATCGGCAGGGCAACCCCACTACCGGGAAGCGGCCGCGGGACGAAACGAAGAAGATCCGAGCGTGGGCGCTCGAGCAGGGCTACGAGCTCTCCTCCCGCGGCCGCATCCCCGCAGAGATCGAGCAGTGGTTCCGCGACGCCCATTGACGCACGTTTCCGATCGCCAATGTGAGCGCCGGGGCCAGTCGGAATACCACCAACTCGTCCGCTGTTGAAAAGGCTGACGGTGGCGCTCATACCCCGGGTACCACACCAGAAGAGTCGCTGCGAGCGACCACTTGCCGAGAGGCGATATGGCATCACCGTCCCCCTGGCCGGGTAAGACCTGCACTGCGTAGCGTTCCCGGGTGAAGGGGGATGTGGAACCGCTGTCGCCGGGGAAGGTGCCGGCGGCTTCCCCTTGATCGGATACGCTTTGTCACAGGGCATCCCGGGTGACCGACCCTGGATCCAGATCTCCGCGTTGTCCTTTGAAGCTGGGATGGCGAAGCCCGCCGGGAAGGTATTCGCGATAATCGACGTCCACCACGATCACCGGTTCGACCCAGCGCACGATCCCGTGCTCCTGTGCGGCGGCGGCCTCGGACTCTGCTGCGAGCGGGCTGCTGCGGCGTTCGAGGTGGGCCAGCTTCTCCTTCAACTGGCGACGCACCGCCATGGTGAATCCGGTCCCCACCGCACCCACATAGCGGAGAACCGCGTCGTCGTCGTAGGCGCCGAGAACGAGGGCGCCGACCATGTTGCGCTGAACACCGCCACCCGGGACCCAGCCGACCACAAGGGCAGAACTTCTGGTGCGTAACAACACTTTCCGCCACGACCGGGTGCGCTGACCTGGCAGGTAAAGCGAGGACACCCGCTTGAAAATCGCGCCTTCCATCATGGAATTTCGGGCGGCATCCAGAATGACAGGACCATCGACGCCTATCCAGTGCGGCAAGAACTGGACGGGCAGGCCGGCGCCGTGCAGCTCGTGGCCGAGGTCGCTCAGGGCGGCACGGCGCTCCAGATACGGGGCCGCCATCAGATCACCGCCGTCGGCAGCGAGAACGTCGAACGGCAGGTACGTGACCGGCACCTGCCGGCGCAGGGCCGTGGTCGGGCGCAGGGTGTTCGCCCGCTTCTGCAAGCGGGCGAACGACGGCCGCCCCTGGGTAAGGGCCACGATCTCACCGTCGAAGACGATGCGGCCACGCCCGCCGAACGTCTCGGACAGCGCCGCGGCCACCTCCGGGTACGAGGAGGTGACGACGTTGAGGTTGCGGGTCCACAACACCGGCGGCTCACCGCCGCCGACCGCGGCCAGTAGGCGGAAGCCGTCGTACTTCATTTCCGCCGCCCAGTCGCCGGTGTTCTCCGGTGGGTTACCCGGGGTGGCCAGCATCGGCGCAATCAGCCGCATAGGGCCGATTGTGCGCCCATTAACGCAGCTCCGGCGACCTTCTCCGGGTCACGTTGCCGGGAGTGCGGCGCGATCCCGGCCCCATCCGGGACCGGCCGGACTGCTCGACCGCCGGTGGCATGACACCCTGTCAGTCGAAATGTCACGCCCGCCGAACGCCGGAAGGACCCCGCACCACCCATGACCACCTGGACCCTCTGGATCGGCGCCCTGTTGGTCGTCGGCGGCTCGGCCGCCCAGCTCACCCATCGCACCGCGGTGGCCCGCGTCCTCTGGGCGCTCGCCGTGCTCGCCTTCATCGCCACGACCGTCGGGGCGGTGACCGCTGCCGAGTTCTCGCTGCCGTTGGTGCTGATCCTCGCGGCCGCGCTCGCGGCGACCTGCGCCCTGATCGCGGTCACCCGTGAGCCGGCCAAGGCCGCGGCCGCGCGAGGGGGCGCGCGGTGATCACCGCGGTCTGCGCCATGGTCCTCGGCGTCCTACTCGCCGGATCGGACCTGGCCGACCGCCTGCGCACCCGCCAGTCGGAGCGGGCGCGGATCGCCGAGATCGCCGCACGTCTCGACCGCTTCCAGTGGTGGGTACTCGAGGACCTCGCCGAGGCACGCCAGGCGTTCCTGTACCGAGACCGCGCAACAGGGGACGAGAAGGTCCGGGCGTTCCTCGCGGCCCGCGCGGCCGCCATCAAGGTCGGGATCCCCGACGAGGTGGCGGTATACCGGCTGGCCGACCAGATGATCCAGGAACGGGACCAGCAACGGCTGGGATCAACCCGCCCGTAGCGGTGCGGCCCCGGAAGAGTCCGACGAGTCCGTTCGTACCCGTCAGGTCCGTCGGGGCGCGCACCGCGGAGGTGCCGGAGACAGCAGGTCGATCGTCGACTCGGCCCCGCCGCCGCATCGTGTACAGAGCAACAGGCCGCCACACACCAATCTGCGGAACCCCGCAGATCAGGACCGGGAACGGGACACCGGTCTGGGCAGTGAGTGGCGACCTGTTGCTCGTCGCGATCGCCACCGCAGATCGTCCCTCTGACACAAATGGGTCGGAACACCGGCGCCCGCCCTCGACAATGCGCCGGCTCCTCGACTCCCTGCAGATGCTGGCCTCGGACCAGCCTGCCGAGGACAAGGCGGCAGCACACGCCTTCCTGACCGAATGCCATGCCCGCCGAGGAAAGCAACTGCACACTGCGCAAACAGGTCGCCTACGCCGAAGAGCTGACCGCACTTCTCGCCGGGCGCTCACCCGCGATCGCTGCGCGGCGGCCGGACGAGGTGCGGGCCGATGCTTCCCGGGCATAAAGCCCCACCGACCCGCACCACGCTCTGTGCCCCGATGTTCGAACGGGGAACCTGCTGGACAGACACACCCGAACCCTCCGATCGGGGCAGTGCCGAGGCTACCATCCGATCGAACAGGTGTGCGATAAAATTGCGCCAATCGGCGCCATCTGGCCCCAACGGCAACCCGTTGGGGCCAGGCCAGTGCTTGATGGGGTGGGAGGGCTGCGGGTCCCCAGCAGCGGCGACCGAGAACTCCGGGCGCCGCCCTACCCCCAGCCTCGGGTCTGGCAGTGCCGATCCCGCCCTGCTCCGGTGCAAGCCCGTCTGCTGAGCGGGTGTCGCGTCCGCGCACTCGTCTGTCGGTGACCATCCGTAAACTCGGGGTCGTTCTGCTGAGCATCCCCCCAGATTTTGCTCGCAGAACACCCCCAGTGGCCCGGCATCACCCCCCGATGCCGGGCCACACCCATGTCGGAACCGCACGACTCGCCGAGTGCGCGTTGTCATCTGCGCCCAACGCGTCGTGAACGAATCTTGTCCGGGGGTTAGACACGTCCCCTTCGCTTCGGTCCGAGGTATGTGGTTACGCCGGGTTACAGCTACCTCTTCTGTCTGATCCGCTTCGCTTGTAGGCTCGCGCGCATGACTGACAGCGGACGCGAACTCGATCTCGTCATCTACGGAGCCACCGGGTTCGTCGGAAGGTTGCTCGCCGACTACCTCGCACGCACCGCCCCCGACGGTGTGCGGATCGGCCTCGCCGGACGGTCCCAAACGAAACTCGAGGCCACGCGGTCCGCGCTCGGGGCCCGCGCCGCCGACTGGCCGATCATCCTCGCCGAATCCAGTGACGCCGTGGCTCTCGCCGAACTGGCCTCCCGCACAAGGGTTGTCGCGACCACCGTGGGGCCCTATGTGAAGTACGGGGCCGAACTGGTCGCAGCCTGCGTCGCGGCCGGCACCGACTACGTCGACCTGACCGGGGAGGTGTTGTTCGTCCGGGCAAGCATCGACGCCCACCACGACAAAGCCCGCGCCAACGGTGTGAAAATCGTGCACTCCTGCGGCTACGACTCCATCCCCTCCGACCTGGGCGTGCACGTACTGCACCAAAGAGTCCACGCCGACAACGCGGGGGAACTCACCGACACCACCCTGGTCGCATCGCTGAGCGGCGGCGTCTCCGGTGGGACCATCGATACGCTGCGCACGCAGATCGACGAATCGAAGAAGGATCGGGCGCTGCGCCGGCTCGCCGCCTCCCCGTACTCGCTCAGCCCCGACCGGACGACCGAACCCGACCTCGGCCGACAATCCGACGTCGCCGTCGTCGACGGTGCGGACATCGACCCGCAGGTACGCGGATGGAAGGCCCCGTTCGTCATGGGCTCCTACAACACCCGCGTCGTGCGGCGCAGCAACGCGCTCCGGGGGTGGGTGTACGGCCGGACGTTCAAATACCGGGAGGTGATGAGCGTCGGTAACTCGCGCCTGTCCCGCGTCTACGCTGCCGGTGTCGCCGCCATCCTGGGTGGACTCGTCCTCGGTCTCAGCGTTCCGCCTACCCGGTACGTCCTCGACCGTATCCTCCCCGCACCCGGCGAAGGCCCCAGCGAAAAAACGCAGCGCAACGGCTACTTCGCGATGGACATCTACACCACCACCACCACGACCGGCGCCCGCTACGCCGCCCGGGTGAAGGCACAGGGCGATCCCGGATACCGCGCCACCGCGGTCCTGCTGGGGGAGGCGGCCCTGAGCCTGGTGCTCGATCGCGACCGGCTCCCCGACGAGGCCGGTGTCCTCACCCCGGCCACCGCGCTCGGCGACGTTCTCGTCGAACGACTGCGCGGTGCAGGTGTGGAGATTTCCGCCCGCGAACTCTGATGCCCCTCCGCTGGCGAGGACCGCACGCTCAGAACTCGCCCACCCAACACCTCCCAATTGCACGCATTGTCCGCCTTGCGTGCAATCAGGGCAGTCAGGCCCGACGTGTAGCCGTTCGTCGGGCCAGGTTGCGCGAAGACCTTGTGGGAACGGAGTTCTCGCGTCAGTGCGATCCGATCCTCACCGCGCGGCGCCGACGCGTTCTCGTGCGGTGGTGGCCGCTTCGGCGACGGAGCCGCGATGGATCGGCCCGTGGCCGGGCAGGAGAAGGTCGGCGTCCAACTCTCCGATGATGCGCAGCGACTCGGCGGCCGCGGTGCGGTCGTGGTCGAACCACTGCGGCAGCAATTGAGGTCCGGCGACCTGTGAGGTCAGGTGCCCGGTGATCAAAGCGTCCCCGGAGATCACCACACCGCGATCGGGAAGATGGTAGACGGTGTGACCGGAGGTGTGGCCGGGCACGAGAACCGGGACCGGGGCGCCCGGGCAGGTCAGCGCACCGGGTACGGGCATCGCGGTGGGGGAGTCGATGCCGTACTTGGCCGTGCCACCCAACCGAATCAGCTTGATTGCCCACGGCAGGACCCCGGGCCGCCAGATATTGCTGAGCACATCCCAGGGCGTCGCGACCTCGTGGCATTCACGCCGGGCGTGAGCTACCTCCTCGGGGTGCACCAGTACCGGCGCCCCGTAGGTGTCAGCGAGATACTGTGCGCTGCCGACGTGGTCGACATGCGCGTGGGTGATGAGCACGGCCTCGATGCCGTGCGGATCCCGTCCGATCGCCCGGATCGATTCCTCGACATCACTCCGCTGCCCCGGGTACCCGGTGTCGATCACCGTCACCGCGTCACCGTCGGTGAGCAGCACCCAGTTGACCATCTCGGAGTGCACAAAGAACACACCATCGGCGATTTCGACGGGCTTCATCGCGGGACCACCGCCGGCCTGCCGAAGTCGTGTCGCACATCTGTCGTGACCTGCACGCCCCACACCCGGCCGCAGTCCATGCCGTCGTCGTCAACGAGCGTCTCGTGCACCGATCCGACCCCCATACAATCTCTCCTCCTGTGTGCTGCCTCCAGCGGGCAGGGTACGTGGTCGAGGTGGCGAGGGGGGTGACGCGGCGGCGTAGTGGGTCGATCTGTCGCTGTGCGATGGCCTTGTTGTCGTGTCAGTGCAACCGGCGGTGTGGACTATCCGACGGCGCCATATGTGGAATGGTTTTGCGCTCAGCGGTTTCGGTGTGACCGGCGGGGACGGGCATGAGGAGGTAGTGGCGCCTGAGTTCGTGCGATGTGACTGTGGGCACTTCTTCTCAACTTCGGCGGCACGTAGTCTCCTGCCTGGGTGTGGTCACCTGAGTTGGCCCCAGTCAGGCCACTGATCAGAACGAATTCTGGCCCCGGCTGAGGATGCCGGTGGTCCGCGATCGGGTGGTGCGGCGTGTCGGCACGAATCTTGGCCCCACCCGGGTTCGGATCTCCTCGTTGGACGTGTTTCAGCGAGGAGGACCGGTGAAGAGATCGGGTACGCGGATGGAGTTGTTCGAGCAGATCCGCCGTGATCGGCGGGATTCGGAATTGTCGATTCGGGAGTTGGCCCAGCGGCACGGGGTGCATCGGCGCACGGTGCGGCAGGCGTTGGCCTCGGCGGTGCCGCCGCCGCGCAAACCGTATCGCCGCCGGGTGCGACCGGCGATCGACGACTGGGCCGAGCTGATCGATTCCTGGCTGGTCGCCGACCAGCAGGCACCGCGCAAGCAGCGACATACCGCGCGGCGGGTGTGGCAGCGGTTGGTCGCCGAGCACGGGGCGACGATGTCGGAAGCGACAGTCACCCGGTATGTGCGCCGCCGCCGCAGCGAGTTGGGGCTGGTCGAGATCGAGATAATGGTGCCGCAGACCCATCTGCCGGCCGCCGAGGCGGAGGTCGACTTCGGGGAGGTCTACGCGGTCATCGGCGGGGAGATGACCAAGTGCTGGATGTTCGTGATGCGACTCTCGCACGCCGGACGAGCCTGCCACGTGGTGTTCGGCACCCAGGCGCAGGAGGCGTTCTTCGAGGGACACGTGCGGGCCTTCGACTGGTTCGGTGGTGTGCCGCACCGCATCCGCTACGATAACCTCAAACCCGCTGTGGTGCGGGTACTTCGGGGCCGGGACCGGGTCGAGTCGGACCGATTCGTCGCCCTGCGCAGCCACTACGGCTACGACTCGTTCTTCTGCATCCCCGGCCAGGGTGGCGCCCACGAGAAGGGCGGCGTCGAGGGCGAGATCGGTAGATTCCGGCGCCGGCACCTGGTGCCGGTGCCGAAGGTGGCCTCACTGACCGAACTCAACGAGAAGGTCGCCGCCGCGGACCTGATCGATGACACCCGGGTCATCGGGGGCCGACCGGTCACGGTGGCGACCGCGTTCGCCGACGAGCAACCGCTGCTGCTTCGGCTGCCCGCCGAGCCGTTCGACTGCGCTCGACTGTTGTATGCGCGGGTCGACACCCATGCCCGGGTGTCGGTGCGGCAGAACTTCTACTCCGTGCCCGCCCACTACGCGGGCCGCCGGTTGCCGGTGCGGCTGAGCGCGGGCCGGGTCGAGGTGCTCGACGGGTCCCGGATAGTCGCCGGCCACGACCGTGCCTTCGGCCGGTTCACCGAGGTCCTCACCCTCGATCACTACCTCGAGGTGCTGATCCGCAAACCCGGTGCTCTCCCTGGGGCGACCGCGTTGGCGCAGGCCAAGGCTGCCGGGGCGTTCACCGCCAGCCACCAGCGGTACTGGGACATCGCCCGCAAGCTGCTCGGTGACCGCGCCGGCACCCGCGCCCTGATCGATGTGCTGCTCGCGCACCGCAGCCTGGCTCCCGACACGGTGCACCAGGCCCTCGATCGGGCCATCGAGTCCGGGTGCATCGATCCCCAACTCGTCCTCATCGACGCCCGCCGGCTGGCCCGCACCGATTCCTCGACCGCGGTCCCGATAGGGGTGCTCACCCGTTACGACCGGCCCGTTCCGTCGTTGACCGCCTACGACGCCCTGCTCACCGGAAGCTGAGGGCCCACAAATGGTTTCTTCCGACACCGCAGCCCAGGCCGCGATCGGCGCGGCCACCCGCGAACTGCATCTGCCGACCATCCGGACCGAAGCGGTCCGGCTCGCCGAAATCGCTGCCCGCGAACAACAATCACATCTGGCGTTTCTCGCCGAAGTGCTCTCCGCCGAGGTCGACGACCGCACCGAACGCCGCCGGACGCGCCGCCTCAACGACGCGAAGTTCCCGCGCATCAAACGGCTCGCCGACTTCGACGTCGATGCCGTTCCCGGGATCTCCGCGGGCACACTGGGGCATCTCGCGGCCGGCGGCTACCTCGACGCCGGAGAGCCGGTCGTGCTGCTCGGTGACTCCGGCACCGGCAAATCACACCTGCTGATCGGGCTCGGCCTGGCCGCCTGCGAACAAGGCCGCCGAGTCCGCTACATCACCTGCGCTCAGCTGGTCAACGAACTCGTCGAGGCCGCCGACGAACGGATCCTCTCCCGTGTCGTCGCCCGCTACGGGCGCCTGGATCTGCTGCTACTCGACGAACTTGGCTACGTCCAAATCGACCCCCGCGGAGCGGAAATGCTGTTCCAGATCATCACGGAACGGGAGGAACGGGCCAGTATCGGGATCGCATCGAATCTGCCGTTCTCGGAGTGGGGAACCGTCTTTCCCGATCCGCGGCTGGTCGCCGCGATCGTCGACCGCATCACCTTCAACGCACACATCCTCGAAACCGGAACCCAATCCTATCGACTGCGCACCAGCAAGACCCACCACCGAAAGCCCGCCTGACCCCCAGTGGGGCCGCAATTCATGCCGACCGCCGGGGCCAGACCACTTGACGAAACCCACCTGCCCAATGCCTGGCATGCGGTGGTGCCACGTGTGGCGCCGGGGGAGCTCATGGTCGCACGGGCGGTCTACGGCCATGTCAGGACGCGTGACGGCGGTCGCCATGCCGCGTGCCGTCACTGCCTCGCCGAGTCGGCACTGAGTCCATCGGCTCCCAACGAGGCAGGCCGTTCTCACTGCGGCAGCTGCACTCGGGAGACACCCCTGACCGATTGGCTGCGGAACGTCGACGTGGAAGTTTCCGCGCGCAGCTCGGCAAAGAGTGTGCGCGAAATCCGCCGTTAGGACAACGACATTGGGGTTCCCCCCAAATAGTGGACACCGAGATAGCGGGACCTGAGGTCTCGCTGGAAGGATGTTCACATGTCCCGTTCCCGTCGGTCGTACACGACCGAATACAAGGTCGAGGCAGCCCATCGAGTCATCGATTCGGGCCGCACGATCGCCTCGGTCGCCCGCGACCTCGGCCTGAACGAATCGCTACTCGGGTCCTGGGTCGCCGACGAACGCCGCCGCGTCGACGCGGCCACCGCCCAGGGGCAAGCGCCCTTGACTCCGGCCGAGCGAGACGAACTCACCCGACTGCGCAAGCAGGTCACCGAGCTGGAAAAGGACAACGCATTCTTGAAAAAAGCGTC
>NZ_BCWY01000102.1 GCF_001894825.1 Rhodococcus jostii NBRC 16295
GAACCGCGACCGGCGGCGACGGTGATCGGGCGCGGCCCGGGCCCGTGGTAGCCGAGCACCGTCAGCGCCGCCCCGCCGGTGTCCGGCACCCGGGCCACCGCCGCGCACCGCACCCCCAGCAGCGCGGTGACCTCCGCGGTCGCGGCGGTCAGAAGCGTGTCGAGGTCGGCAGTGACCGCGAGTCGGCTCAGCTCGGCGAGTACGTGTTGTTCCCGGCACCGCTGATCAGCTTCCGCCAGGGCGGCGAGCAGCGGGTGTTCCTGCTCGCCCGCGGTGGACGGCTCCCGGCCGATCACCCCGATCAGCAGCGGGCGCCCGTCCTCGTCGCGCTCGGTGACAAAGACCGACAGGACCATCGGGATCGGCGCCCCGGTGCGCAAATGCCGTAACTCCGTCCGCCCGCACCACCGACCCCGTCCGGTCAGCGCAGCCGAGACCTCTGGTGCCTGCGCCACCGCCGCGTCGGTGCAGACGTCGGCGGCTGTGCGCGCGGACACCTCGCAGCCCTCCGGGAATCCCACCAGGGCGGCCGCGGCCGGGTTCAGATAGCGGAGACGGCCCGAACCGAACTCCCACAGCCCCACCGGGGCCGGCGCGCATTCCACCGCGGCGACCAGCTGCGCCGACATCGCCGCGCCCGACAACGATCCCGGCTCGGATCGGGTCACCTCTTCGGGGAACCCGGATTGTGCGGCGCCCTGCGGCACACGGTATGGTTCGAATAGTTCAGTCACGACTGGTCGGTTTCATTCTTGCACAACATCTTTCGGTGAATAGTTATGTCGCACCGGCTGCCGCATTCGTTTCACCGGAAGGCCCCCGAGCGGTGGAATCGGCGGCGGTGACATGCCGAGGCGGAGATCTCCACGGCCCCTCCCATCCGATGCCCCACGCCGCGGTCCCTGCCGATTCGCGGGGGTGCGGGGCATGGATGCGGGCAAGTCGCGCTGGTCAACGATGCTGGTGAAGACGCGGTATCTGGTGTTCATCCGCGTCGTCTCCGTGGGGTGTCCTTTGTACATGCTGCGCGCCGGGGAAGTCCCGAGACCCGCCACTCCCGTGCGCGGTGATGAAAATGCAGACACCGGACCATCGGATACCCGGTGTCGGCAAATCACGCGTACATATGGCACGGAGCACATTCTCGAGCCGCGCTTATTTCGAGGCGACCCACATTCTCGAACCACGCTTCGCGCAAGGTTATTCCGGGTCGACTGGCCCCATTTCGGGGTGACGATATCGACTCATCTGCGCGGTCGCCTGCCGACCGGGCACCCCCGCAGACCGAGCTCACTTCCCGGCCGAGGACGGCGGCGGGGGGCAGGCGGCGACCTGGCCGGTGATCGTGCTGATCAGGACGGTGGCCCGGCCGCCCCCAGGTGAGCCGGGCCACCGCTGTCCCGGATTGCTCCGTCGGTCAGCTCAGGCCGATGCCGCCGCCGAAGGTGACGCTCAGCCACCTCCCTCGAACGCGACATTGAAGTCGATTCCTGCAGAACCCATCAGAAATCACGCCTTTCCTGGTGATGAATCCACGGGATCGTCGATCCCCGCTTACGGTGCCTATCGCGCTCGGGGAAGGAGCGTTTCACTAAAAAACGAATTTCTCACATAATGAAATTAACAACCGCCCATAATGTTCGGGCAAATTAACAACCGCCCATAATGTTCTAGACAAATGGATTAGGTAATCGGGGGTGACTTCGAATTAATCGGCGCATTCGTTTCTGGTGTGTATTCGCGTGATCCACGAGGTTGCGAATGTGGGTGCCGCGCGCAGGTTGAGGCGGGGTGGGCGAACACTTGACCTCGGTCCGTGCGCGGCGGGCGCCCCGCGGGCCGAGGGGTTCAACGGCCGAAGCGGGGCTGGCTGCCCGGACCGCCATTGCGGCGCGGGCAGCGTACTCAGCGGGTACCCGCTTGCCACTGCGCTACGCGGGTTTCCCTGAAAGCCGGCTCCGCTTGCTTCGTGCGGTGTCCGTTCCGGCTTGGGAGATGTGGCGTGCGGCCGGATTGAGCGTCGCCGCCCCGGGGTAGTCGGCGGGAACGAACGCACCCCCACCGACCACGGCCCCCCACCCTTTTCGCCGACGCCGGCGCCGAGGTGCACCACATCTACTCGACAAACAAGGGGTTGGGCGATGACAGGCAAAAGTCAGATGGCGTTGGCCGTGGGTGCCGGGTACATGCTGGGGCGTACGCACAAGATGAAGTTGGCGCTGATGCTCGCGGGCGCCGGAGCATCCAGTCGGTTTCCTTCTGGCTCACTGGGGATGCTCGGACAGGCCGGCAAGCTGCTCGCGGATTCGCCCGAGGTCGCCAAGCTCGGCGGGGTGGTCCGCAAGGAGTTGATGAACGCGGCGAAGACGGCCGCCGTCACCGCGGCCAGTCACCGCATCGAATCGCTCAACTCCCGGTTGCAATCGGGCGGTGACGAGGCCGCGGGCGGGAAGAGGTCCAAGCACAGGAGTCACGAGGAGCCCGAAGACGACTACGACGACGAGTACACGGAGGACGAGACCGCCGAGGAGGACGAAGCCGAGGAGCAGGCGCCCCGCGCCCGCAAGCGCCCGGCCCCGCGCCGGCGGACCTCGAGCAGCGGCAGTTCCCGACCCACCCGGTCACGGTCCCGGTCGTCGACGAACAACGACAACGAAGACGAAACCCCCACCCGGGCCCGCAAGTCGCGCGCCAAGGCGACGACCGATGTCATCCCCATACGACGCAACCGGAAGTGACGACGATGACCGAGAACCTCGACAGTGCAGCGAAGAAGCTGCGCGAGAACGTCTCCGGTGCGTCCGGCAAGGCCGCATCGCTGTCACCGCTGCAGACAGCAGCGCAAAGCCTGCTCGGCACCCTGACCGACAAGGCGATCTCCACCGTCTCCGACAAGGTGCAGGGCGCCACCGGCCGGCTCACCGACTACGCCGAAGGCGGCGGCGGAAGCCTGCTGTCCGCAGTCACCGGCAAGGAGCAAGGCAAAGAGCAAGAGGACGACGGCAAGTCGCCGCTCTCCGCGCTCGGCTCGGGCCTGACCGGGCTGAAGGACAGTGTGAAGGACACGGCCTCCGACCTGAAGGACACGATCACCGGCGGCGGCGGTGGCGGTAAAGGCGGCAAGAAACTCAAACTCACCAACATCATCGAATCGATCGATGTCGGTGTCCCGGTCCAATTGGCCTACAACCAGTGGACACAGTTCGAAGACTTTCCGACGTTCACCAAGAAGGTCGAACGGGTCGCACAGGAATCGGACGAGAAACTCGAATGGAAGGCGAAGATCTTCCTCTCCCACCGAACCTGGGACGCGTCGATCCTCGAGCAGGTTCCCGACGAGCGGATCGTGTGGCGGTCGAAGGGCGCCAAAGGTTACATCGACGGTGCGGTGACGTTCCACGAGGTGACCCCCAACCTCACCCGCATCCTCCTGGTCCTCGAGTATCACCCGAAGGGCTTGTTCGAGAAGACCGGAAACCTGTGGCGTGCACAGGGACGCCGAGCGCGTCTGGAACTGAAGCACTTCAGACGTCACGTCATGACCGAATCCATCCTCCACCCCGACCAGATCGAGGGGTGGCGCGGAGAGATCCGCGACGGCGAGGTAGTCGAACCCGAGGATGCCGAGGACAACAACGAGGAACCTGCTGACGACGAGACAGCCGACGACGAGGCCGCCGGTGAGGAGGACCGGTCCGACGAGGAGACGGCCGAAGGCGAAGAGCCACAGGACCAGAGCGACGAGACCGACGAGTACGAGGAGGAGGAGCCGGAGGACGAGACCGGCGAGTACGAGGAGGAAGAACCCGAGGAGGAGCCGGAGGACGAGACCGGCGAGTACGAGGAGGAGGAACCCGAGGAGGAGCCGGAGGACGAGACCGGCGAGTACGAGGAGGAGGAACCCGAGGAGGAGCCGGAGGACGAGACCGGCGAGTACGAGGAGGAGGAACCCGAGGAGGAGCCGGAGGACGAGACCGGCGAGTACGAGGAGGAGGAACCCGAGGAGGAGCCCGAGCCGCGCCGGCGTCCCGAGCCGCGTCGGCGTCGTCCCCGGAAGGCCGCAGCAAAGAAGGCCCCCGCGAAGAAGGCCCCCGCGAAGAAGGCTGCCGCGAAGAAGACCCCGGCAAAGAAGACCCCCGCGAAGAAGAACCCCGCGAAGAAGACCGCAGCAAAGAAGACCGCAGCAAAGAAGGCAACGCCGCGGCGTAGGACAGGAGCACGCGCATGACCACGGCCGGTGGACCCAGCTCGAGCAGTCTCGCCGACGTCATCGACACCATCCTCGACAAGGGCCTGGTCATCGATGCGTACGTGCGCGTGTCGCTGGTCGGGATCGAACTGCTGACCATCGACGCCCGCGTCGTCGTCGCCAGTGTCGACACCTACCTGCGGTTCGCGGAGGCGGTGAACCGGCTCGAGATCGGCAGCGAGCCCAAGGGCCTGACGGACCTGGCCGGGGGCGGCGGCGAGAGCGAGGCCGAATCGAAAACCCAGGGCGCACTCGGGGCCGCCGGCGAGAAACTCGGCGACCTCCTCGGCGGCGGGAAGGAAGAACCTCAGCGCGAACGGGTTCCACGCAAGTCCACTCGCGAGGACCAGTGATGTCAACGTCGGAACAGAAGACCAACGACACACCCGAGGAGCCGACCGGTCGGACCGTTTCGCGCAGGGGTGGACGCGTCGAATTGGTCAGTCCCTGGCGGTCTTTGATCGATTGAACAACTGCCGTTCCGGGTAGTCCGGTAGTCCGCACTTACGTCTTCACTTCGGGTATGCCACAGGGGTGGGCTGGACGCGGCGACGGTGAGCGTAGAGCAGGCCGAGGAACGACCGGTACCGCCACACGGCGCCGAGCCGCCCGCACACGGCGTTGCGGGACGGTCGGGCCAATGGCGGGGCAGGGAGGAGCGAGGAGGATGACCACAGCGGGTGGGCCGAGTTCGAGCAGCCTGGCCGACGTCATCGACACCATCTTGGACAAGGGCCTCGTCATCGACGCCTACGTGCGCGTCTCGCTGGTCGGCATCGAACTGCTCACCATCGACGCCCGCATCGTCGTCGCCAGCGTCGACACCTACCTGCGCTTCGCCGAGGCGGCGAACCGGCTCGCGATCGGCAGCGAGCCGAAGGGGCTGTCCGATCTGGTGTCGGGCGGGACGGAAAAGATCGCCAAGTCGAAGACGAAGAGCGCCATCGAAGAGAAGCTCGGCGGCCTGCTGGGCGGGCAAGAGGAACCGGAACGGGAACGGGTGTCGCGTAAGTCGACTCGAGGTGACAGGTGATGGCTACATCGGAGCAGGCGAAGAACCAGAAGAGCGAGAACGCAGAGAAGTCGGACAAGAAGCAGACGGCGGGGGTGTACGTCTACGGCATCGTCCCGGCCGACGTCGAACCGGGGGACGACGCGACCGGGGTCGCCGACGGGAAGGTGGACGTCGTCGCGGACGGCGACATCGCCGCCCTGGTGAGCGAAATGTCCGTGGACCGTCCGCTCGGCAAACCCGAAGACCTCCGTGCCCACGCGAACGTGCTGGACGGGACGTCCCGGGTGGCGCCGGTGCTGCCGCTGCGGTTCGGGGCGGTGCTCACCGACGCCGACGCGGTGAAGGAGGAACTGCTCTCGGCACATGCGGACGAGTTCGCGGCGGCCCTCGAACAACTGGAGGGCAGGGCCCAGTACGTGGTCAAGGGCCGGTACGTGGAGCAGGCGATCCTGCGGGAGATCCTCGACGAGAACGAGCAGGCGGCGCAGTTGCGTGAGGAGATCCGGGACAAGTCGGAGGACGCCGGCCGCCAGGCGCGGATGGCGCTCGGGGAACTGGTGAACAACGCGATCGCCGGCAAGCGCGAGGAAGACACCCGCAAGACGGTCGAGGCCCTGGGAGGCCTCACCGCCTCCGTCAACCGCCGCGAACCCACGCACGAGGAAGAGGCCGTGCAGGTGGCGGTCCTCGCCGACGTGGACAGACAGGACGAACTCGAAGAGGCGGTGGGAGCACTGGCCGAGGAGTGGGACGGCCGGGTCGAGATGAAGCTGCTCGGGCCGATGGCCGCCTACGACTTCGTGGTCACCCAGAATCCGGCGGGGCAGGGCTGAACCATGGGACTGCTGTCATTCATCGTCACGCTGCCGCTCCAGCCGGTGAAGGGTGTGATCTCGCTGGCGGAGTTGATCCAACGGCAGGTCGAGGAGGAGATGCACAACCCGGCGGCAATCCGCCGCGGGCTCGAGGAACTCGAAGAGGCCCGTGCCCGGGGTGACATCACGGCCGAAGAGGAGGAGCAGGCCCAACAGGCGCTCATCGACCGGATGACGGGATCGCCATAGGGATTACGGGCACTGAAGCGGCGGTGCGGTGCGTCCATACGATTCCGCGGCGCCTCACTGTCATGTCCGTTGTCGGAGCGCTTGCCGCGGTTCCCGTGCCCGTAGGGGGCAGCACCCGCTGCGCCGTCCCGTCATGGCTGCCATCCCGGACTCGACGAAGACCTCGCTGCGCCAACGCTTGTCCGCCCGCGCTCGCGACCGATGGACCGCGATCACCCGGATCGACCTGCGGTTCCGGGCACCGTACGCCTATGTCGACGCCGTCCTGACCGACGGGCAGACCCTGCAGCTGTGCCGCCTCGAGTACGCCGGCTACGCCAACATGTGGGGCTTCGCGATCTACCGCGTCAGCCACGACGACTACCAAAACTCCTACCTGACTTGCACAGTTTTAGTGCCCCGGTCAACGTGTCGGTAGTTCCAGCGAGGTGAGGATGGCTGCGGCTTCGACGGTGAGCGGGTCGGCGGCGGTGTGGGGGTGGCCGGCGATGGTCAGGCTGATTTCTTGTAGCGGGCGCAGGGTTTTCACGATGCGCCCGATCGAGACTCCGGTCTCGGCCTGCAGATAGCGGGCGACCGCGAGCGCGGTGAACACGACCGTGAGGTGGGCTTCGATCGCGTCGCGGGTGTGGTGGAACATCGGCCGCGCCCGTAGGTCGGTTTTCGACATGCGGAACGACTGCTCGACATGCCAAAGGTCGTGATACTTGCCGATCACCTCGCCCGGGTCCATCAGTGTGGCGGGGATGTTGGTGACGTAGCCCTTCAACCCGACCAATGATCTGGCCCGATCGAGAGATGCGGTGTCGAGGGTGCGGCCGCCCGCGGTGGTCTTGACGAACCGCGTCGACTTCGGAGCTGTGCCGCCGTCGACGACCTCCCTGGCCCGGGCCTCCTGGGCGTTGAGTGTCTGATTGTCGCGGACCGCCCGTCGTTTGGAGTACTGCCAGACCGCCCGCCAGGACTTCGGATGTCCGGCCGCGTCCCAGACCGGTTCGGTGCGCTTGTTGACGTTGTTGACGGTGCTCTTCGCGTGCCGGGGAGTGACCATATCGATTATCTGTCCGTCAGCGAAAGTATTTCCGTTCCAATGGAAATGGTTTGCGAGATCGGCGGGGGCTCTGGTGACGCGGGACCCGACGATGAACTTGAGTCCGGCCTCGTCGAGGTCCTTGAGATTGCCGGCGGAGAGCATGCCTGCGTCGGCGGCGACAACCATCTCGACGCCCTCGATGTCGTGGCGGGCCTGGAACTGCCGGACGATCGGGACGATGGTATGGGTTTCTGCCTTGTTCCCTTCGAAGCAGCCGATCTCGAGGGGGAACCCGGTACGGTCGACGAGCAGGCCTACCACGATCTGCGGATCCACCCTGCGTTCCTTCGAATATCCGACCTTGCGCAGGTCGTCTTCCTTCTCTGCCTCGAAGTACAGCGTGGTGACGTCGTAGAGCACCAAGCTCAATCCGCCGGTCGCGGCGGCATGCTCGAAACATTTCTTCGCGACCCGGTCTCGGTAATCGATTGTGGCGCAACGCTTCAATGCGTAGGCGTAGGTGTTGCGGTGGGCCGGGGTCAGGCCGATCTCGGCGACGACCCGGCTGGTGTCGCTCATCGATGTCGGCTCGACGAGCCGGCCGAGGACCAGCTGGAAGAACGCGTCGTCGTCGACAGCATCGAGACCCAGTCGTCGCCATCCGGTCTCGATCGCCTCGATCAGCCAGCGAGACCGTTTCGTCGCGATCACCGATCCGCGTTCCCCGCCACCGCCGAGGTCGAGGTCGAGTTCCTGCTGGCCGGCCTGCAGCTTTTCCCGGGCCGCCTGCAACAGTGCCGCCAACTCGCCCTCGGTGTGGGCGGAACCGAGGTGCTCAAGGATCTTGTGGCGGCCCCCGTCCTTCGCGGCGATCTGCACCGCCGTCGCCCCCGACGCGGTCCGAACCTTGCGGATATAGGCAGCCACAACCGGCGATCCTACCGACCGATTAGTGCCCCATATCCCCGACCCGCGAATCCACTACCAGCACAAACGCCAGCCGAAGCCGGAAATCCCCATCGACCTGTGCAAGTCAGGTCCTACCTTCCCACCGGCTACAGCGCCGGCACCGCCGAGGACGCCCCGGACACCGCTTGCGGCCTCTATCTCGCCGACCCCACCGCGTGGACCTGAACCCCCGACGAACTAACGCCGACCACCACTAGTTGGTGAATCTGAGCGTGTCTCCCCAGTTTCCGATTTCCCAGCTCCCGTTGTAGCCCGAGAACGCGTGGTCCGTCTTGGTTGCTGTTCCGCTTTTCTGATCGGGATTATCTGCCGTACCCGTGATCTCTGCGATCTGGATCCCGAATTGGGTGATCGAGCCCCATTGCTGTATTTGACTCTGCATCTGCTGGATGTCGCGTCCGGCACTATTGCCAGAGTCGGGCTGGATTGCCGCCTTGTATGCACGCGCTGACGTTTTTATTCCGTTAAAATAGTCGAGGTAGCTTTGCTTAATGGGCCCGTTCAGTTGATCGCACATCTTGTCACACTGTGTGACTACGTTCTCAATGTCCAGGATTTCAAACACAACGTCCGCTACCGACATGACGACTGCGACAACAGCGATGAACTTGCCGACAGCATCCATGGCGCCAAAAGCAGTGGCGTCTACTTCCTCCACAGGAAGGCCGGCAGCTTCTGCTTGTTCCCTAATGGTGGCGTTCGCAATTTTCAATTTATAAAACATAATCGCTATGCACGCATTTTGGACCATGGATATCTCAGTCTTACCGGGGAAATCAAAACCCGCCAGAAAGTCCATGAATTTCTTGACGTCGGCATCAGTCTTTTGACTGAGATTCAGCGTATCCAAAGCATCGTAGACCGCGTTTATCTCGTCGCTGTTGTATAGACGCCGCGCGGACTCAGCGTACTGCTTGAAAGTCCCAACATCCAACGTCGTGTTTCTCTGCACCTGCGCTAAAAATTGCAGTAGAAGGCCGCGACATGTTCGCGTGTCGAGGCCCACCGGAGCCTTGCTCGCAATCAGATTGTTGTTTTGCTTGTATTTAGCGACGTAATCACTCACCGGCGAGTTGATTTGAGCGGAGATGTCAGCGTCGACCGATGTCAGCTTATTGTTGAGATCGGTTGACTTCGATGAAATAACTTTTTCCTGAATTATCTCGGCAGCTTGGAGAGCGGCGAACGCTGCCATCCCAAGTCCGAAAGACCAGATTGCAGCTACCGCGGCTCCGTCGGCGGCAATCTGGGTAGCGTCCTTCGCAACGGTCAGGTCACGCACCTCGCACGACAAGTCGTACAGCGTCGTGAATTCGGCGTTGACCGCCGTGTCTGAATCGAATTCTCCAAGATTTACAAAGAGAGCCTGCTCAGAAATAATGCCGTCGATGTTTTCATCTGATTCGGTCTCCCAGGTAGACATGTAGTTCAAGTAGGTGATGAGGTCCGTGCTGCCCATGGCAGGTTGCCTTTCGAATTGACTCTTCAACCGACGTACACGCCGGCCGTCGTGAAGCTGCGGTCTCGCTGACGTAGTGCGGTGGGGCCACGGATTCCGGCGGGTAGATGAGTGGAAATCTAGGAACCTCAATCGTCCGCTGCTGATCGTCGAAAGGTCAAGACCGGTTGGTCCTGTTTTGCAGTAGGGCCGAGCGTATCGGCATGAATATTGCATAGTTATACACTGTTTCGGATTGTCTCTCATTCGAGCAGTGTTGAGGCTGTTCCAGACCCGGCACGTCATTGCCGGTGTCGAGATGGTCGTCGCCGCGGACGCCGGCATGCTGTCGGCCGGCAACCTCAAGGACCTCGACGACGCCGGCCTGAAGTTCATCGTCGGCTCCCGTGTTACCAAGGCGCCCGCTGATCTGGCGAACCATTTCCATTGGAACGGTGACGTTTTCACCGACGGTCAGATCATCGACACCGTCACCCCGAGGCATGCGAATGTCCGTCACCGCACCGAACCCGTCTGGGACGCAGCCGGACATCCGAAGTCGTGGCGGGCGGTGTGGCAGTACTCGAAGCGCCGCGCCGTCCGCGACAACCAAACCCTGAACGCCCAAGAAGCCCGGGCCCGCGAGGTCGTCGACGGGGCGAAGGCACCGAAATCGACGCGGTTCGTCAAGACCACCGCGGGCGGCCGCACCCTCGACATCGCATCTCTCGACCGGGCCCGGTCGCTCGTCGGGTTGAAGGGCTACGTCACCAACCTCTCCGTCACCCTGATGACACCGGGCGAGGTCATCGGAAAATATCACGACCTCTGGCACGTCGAGCAGTCGTTCCGCATGTCGAAAACTGATCTACGGGCGCGGCCGATGTTCCACCACACCCGACACGCGATCGAAGCCCACCTCACCGTCGTGTTCACCGCCCTCGCCGTAGCCCGCTACCTGCAAGCCGAGACCGGGATCTCGATCGGACGCATCGTAAAAACCCTCCGGCCGCTGCGAGAAATCCGCCTGACCATCGCCGGCCAACCCCACACCGCCGACGCAGCCCGCATCCTCACCGCACTGGACATCCCGCACTCGTAGTCAGCGTTGGCACACTAAATCGTGCAAGTCAGGCCGTAGGGGGCAGCACCCGCTGCGCCGTCCCGGGGGTGGCTGGGGTGGTGCCCGGCGACCGGATACCCCGCCCGCTACGCGAGCGTGATGACGCCCCGGAGCCGGCGGACAGTTCCGCGGCGTACGCCCCCGACTCGGGGATCGGTTGATCGCCGCAGCGGTGACACCTCCCACGCCCAGTAGAAACCGCCGCCCGTTGGGACGGCCGCCCGGTGGCCGCCGGCTCGTCGGATTGGAACACGCGTGAGCTGGGCAAGCGTTGTGGGTGGCATACCGAGCAGCGAGGAGTGGGTGTGCCGCCCGCACCGAATGCGGCGGATCGACGACACGGAGGTAAGCGATGAGCAGACCACTGACCGGCCCGGGACGCGATGACGACCCGCGGCGGATGGAGCCCGGGGTCGACGACCGCCGTGTCGTCGACGACCGCACTGTCGCGGTGGAGGAGCGGGTGGTGACCAAGCCGGCGCGCACCAGCGCGGCCGCGGCGTTCGCGCTCGCGGTCGGGGTGGCCGCGTTCGTGTGTGTGCTGATCGTGATCCTCTCCCCGGTCGGGTTGGTCCTGGGCATCATCGGGTTGATCCTCGGTGTCCTCGGTATGCGGGCGGCCCGCCGGGTGGGGATCACCGGGAAAGGTGTGGCGATCGCCGGCCTGGTGCTGAGCGCGCTGGCGATCGTCATCTCGATTGCCTTCGCCGCCGGCGTGGTCACCGTCCTGAACAACGACAATGCCGTCGACCGGATCGAGTAGCAGGTGGACCAGATGCGCGACAAACTCCCCGACCACGTCGAGGTCCCGCAGCCCTGACAGCACCCACGGCACCGGCGTCTCGAGGGACGTCTCGACCAGTCCATGATGAGCAGGGACTCATCAGGAGGGCGGACCTGAAATATGTTGACTGCGAGAGCAATTGATCCCAGGGAGGCCGTTGAATGGGGCTTCGTCGCGCGGCGGGACGACGCTGCATGACTTCCCGCCGGGCCCGAGTCGCTAGGGTGTCGACGTGGCTCGATCGAGGGTCGCCGCCGCTGCCGGTGTTCCGGCGTCGGGGGTAACAGCGAGGCCGCACCCTCGATACATCATTATGGAGAGACGACGTGCGGATCCGGATACCGCACTGGGTTACCTCGAAGGGCTTCCCGCGCTGGTGTTGCTGGAACGGCTCCCGGTGCCGGTGCTCGCTGTCGACCGCGACGGTCACGTCGTGCACGTCAATCCCGCGTTCGAGGCCATGTTGGGGTATCCGCACGATGCGCTCTCGGGGCGATCGATGCGCGACCTGCTCCCGACGGCGTCCCCTCCGGTCGCGGAGGATCTGCAACAGTCGGCGGGGACGATCGTGACGCTCACGCACCGAGACGGTTCTGCTGTGCGGGCGGCGATCAGCAAGTCCGTGCTGACACGGGCGGACGACCCGGTTCTGCTCGTCTGCTTCCACGACGTGACCGAGCAACTGTGGGACGGCGGACACGCACCGAACTTCGGGTGAGGCCGCGATCGCGTCCGGTCGGTGGCCTGCCCGATGCGGCGGGGCACCGCCGCGCACGGAGATGAGCGAGCATCTTCCGCTCGACGTCGACTACCACTGCGGGATCGGCGCACAGGTCTCAACTGACACGTCCTTCACGCGAGGCCCGCTCGGGCTCCGACTTCGCCGCGGGCGAACGTCGTCTCGTCACCGGCCGGGGGTCCGATACAGTCCCGAAGATGGCGCCAGACCACCATCGGGATCGGCGGCGGCAGCACCGAGACGATCGCACTCAGCTCGCCCCGCCCGGGGAGCTGGGCGAGGAACTCCTCGCCCGGGCGGTGACTGCCGCCCTGACACAGGGCGCGTCCTGGGCGCAGATCGGCGCCCGGCTCGGGGTTCCCGATCCCTGCGCACCGGACCGCGAATGCTCCGACCGTCAGTGGCAGGACGCGATCGTCGACCACGAAAACGCACGAGCACAACGCCTCCACACCACCATGCCTGGACCGTCCTCGGCGCACGGGAGGTGATCGGAGATGATCGATCCCTACCACCCATCGAACGCGGCCGACGCGTGTTCGAACATCGGGATCGAGGTTATACAGGTCATCTGGGCCGATCCGGAACTGCCTTGGTGGCGATGATCTGTACCAGGTCGTCGAGTGCGGCGAGGGCGGCGTCGCGGTCCCGGTCGACGAGCCAGCGCAGCACCAGTCCGTCGAGCGCCGCCAGCGCGAACCGGGCGACCTGATCCACGGGCATGCTCCACGTGACGCCCGCCCGGTGTGCGCACAGATCGAGGAACGCCACCGCCTCGGTGTCCATGGTGCGGTACTGCCGGGCGGCGATCGCCCCGGCCGCGGCGTGGCCGGCCCCGCGTTGCCGGAGGGCCAGCGCGGTGATCTCGTAGGTGAGCAACTGCTGGTCGGGGGTGGCCTCGATGATCGGCCACAGGCCCCCGATGCCGGCCCGCAGGAGTTCACGAAGGCCCTCGATGCCGCGCATTTCCGCGGTTCCGATGAGGTGGATGAACGCCGTGCGCATCGACTCGCTGATGGCGAGGATCAGGCTTTCCGCCATCTCGGTGAGAAGTTCGTCCTTGTCCTCGAAGTGGTAGTGCACCACTCCGAGCGACACACCGGCGGCCTCGGCCACGCGGCGGATGGTCAACGCGGCGACACCCTGTTGCGCGGCGAGTACGAGCGCGGCATCGATGAGCTGTCCACGGCGGACATCCGCGGGAAGCCACTGCATCAGCGGATCGTATGCGCTCGCGCGTCCCATCAGCAGACGAATCGGACGACCCGGCACCGTCAGCTGTTGCCGGAGAGTTTGCCGCGTACTCGAGCTTCGACGCCGTTCCGTCGTTTCACCTGCGGTTTTTCGGGGAAATCCTGATGTGTTCACAAGAACGGGTGCCCGAATCGGCGCCCAGCGGTGCTGTGGGGGGTGTTCCGCCACCCGTTCGCTGCAAGAGTCGGGGACTCTCAGAATGAGGTGAGCATCATGAAGAAGAAGATCGCGGTACGCGCCGCCATCGCGTCGGCGGTCATCGCGCCCGCGATGGTTTTCGTGGGCGGTACCGCCCACGCGGTACCGGCGCTGAGCGCCGGGGCGACCGGTGAAGTGGTGGTGACGGTCCCCGCCGGTGAGAACTGGACCTGCTTCGGATTCGACTCGGGCTTCAACTTCAAGACCGGTGCGTTCGGGCCGGGGCCTGCGGGTAAGCTCAGCGGTTTCGTGAAGGGAAACGCGACCGTCTTCTGCTTCGGCGGCACGGCGCCGTTCTTCTTCACCGGCAGCGTGGCGGTGACGTAGCCGTTCAATTCGGTCCCGGTCCCGGGGGCACGGCCCTGGCTGGTCGTTCCACCGGCCAGGGCCGGTCTACCCGGTGGATCCTTGCGTGCCCGGGTCCGCGGTCAGGTCGTCGGTGTCGGCGAAGACCAGGCGCCCGTCGTCGAGGGCGACCGCCCACCGGTGCACCGGCGCCCAGGCGTGCCCGCGTTCGTCGGTGTCGGTCAGCTCGGCGTAGTCCTCGATGATCCGCCCGGTCTGGTCCGCTTCGGACGGCCGGCGCACCAGCACCCGCGCGCCCGTGCCCAGCGGGCCGGGCTCGGGTCTCGGCTTGTGTTTCTTCTCGGGCATCGGTCTGCACCTTCCGCTCGCACCGACCCGGATCATAAGCACCTCGACGGCGAAACCTCACCCGGCGCTCCCGGGGACGGTGCGCCGCTCACCCGCCTCTGGCCCCTCTGATTGCTCACAATTCGCTCTAATAAACACGAGAAACAACGAACTCTCGCTGGAATAGCGATTTTGATCAATTGTCCAGCAATGTGGACGGTTGTTAAATTTCAATATGTGAGAATATCTCGGGTTTGGTGAAACGCCCCGAGATTGCGAAGTCGATAAATGGTGTAAGCGGCGATCGACGATCCCGTGGATTTTCATCACCAGTGGAAGGAGTGAATTCTGATGGGTTCTGCAGGAATCGACTTCAGCGTCGCATTCGAGGCGTTCCTGAAGTGGCTGAGCATCACCTTCGGCGGCGGCATCGGCCTGAGCTGACCGACGGAGCAATCCGGGACAGCGGTGGCCCGGCTCGCCTGGGGGCAGCCGGGCCACCGCCCTGATCAGCAGTACGTGCATGTCGGCGGCGGATCCGCACCGTCGCGGGGACTCGGGCGCAGCAAGCTTCGGCGGGGCCGGCGAGAAGGGTCGATCGACACCGTGACCGGCGATTCGGGCACAATCAACCCGAAATTCACGATTGCAGCGTGCGGAACAATTAGATTCGACCGTCACGGTGTATTGCCCACGCGACTTTGGATGCGGTCGCCGGGCATTCCGGTGCCACCAAAGGTGGCCGGTATTTCCTTTTCAGAGAGGACCGCTATGTTGATCAAACTCGACCCCGCAACGGCCGCCGCGGCCGATCCGCCACTCGACGACGCGACCACACGCCGGGATGCGGCCGCGCTCCGGGCACTCCACAACGTGCACGAGTGCCGGATAGCGGCCGGATAAGGCGACCGGTGGCGGAACCGATCGCGGTGAGCGGCGGACACCACACGCAAGCAGGGAGATCCGAAGTGCCTGGTATGAACATGCCCTGGATGGTCGTGGTCCTGGTGGCCGCGCTGGTGGTGATCGTCGCTTCCGCTGGTGTCGCGGTCACCGCGGATGCGGTATCCCGCCGCCGAGTGCACCGAGCAGCGGAGACTGCCGCTGCGGATCCGGAGTCGCCGCTGCGCACCGTCGACGCGGCGTCCCGGGTTCACGATTGGCACCGGCTTGCAGTGCCGGCATGGGTGACCTGCGTCGGCGCCTCGGCACTCGCGGTCGCGATGGTCGGCGTACTCATCGTTGTCGGATGAGTACGCCGACCACCGCGCAAGCGGATCTCGCTGGCGGCGTGATCGACGAGGGCTTTGTGCGGTTCGAACGCCGCAGCGGCGGCCGAGGCACGCCCGCGCCCTGCGTCCGGCCGCCGGAGGTGGGGCCGTGGCTCATGCGCCCCAGTCGGTGCAAATTAAGGCTGTCCGGATGGTGCTGTTTCGGTTCGCGTCGCCTACTCGAGGCCGATCACCTCGTGCGCGATGGCGGCCAGCCGGGTCTGGGCGGCGGAGACGACGCCGTGCCGGTTCTTGTGTGCCTCCTCGTACGCGACCATCACCCGCACGTCGCCCGGTTCGGTGAGTTCCTGGACCGCGGCGACCGCCCGGGTGACGTTGAACTCGTCGTAGGCGTCGATGGGCCGCTCCCCGGGTTCGAGGACGCCGGTGGCGGTGCGCGCGGAATGGATCACGTCGGCGACGCCGTCGGCGCCTTGCCGACGGGTGACCTGTTCGGCGGTCTCGAGGGCCGCGTCGCGGGATGCGGTCAGGGTCTTGACCGCGACGTCCCCGGCCCGGGCGCCGCGGCTGAGGAGCTCGTTCAGGGCGGGTGGGGTGGTGCGGACGGTGTCGAGGGCGCGGTCCAGCCCGCGCGCGGACCAGGTGACGGGCACGTTGACCAGTCTCACCGCGGCGCCGGCGGCCGCCTGCAACGGGGTGCGGCGCAGCGCCGCCGGGCCACCGAGGGCATCTTCGGCGAGGACGGTGGTCAGCCAATCCACCGTGGCCGAATGGGCGGCGATCAACCGGAACGCGAGGTTCTCGATGTCGCTTTCCCCGGCCGCGACGGCGAGGGCCTTGAGGTAGCGGGCGCGATCGAGAAGCTGGTGCTCGAGCGCCAGATCGCCGAACAGCGCCTCGTCGAACGGTTGGGCCTGCTCGGTCAGGGCCTTGACCGCGGCGGCGGCGCGGCCCAGGAACGGGCCGATCAGCTCGGGGACACCGCCGAGTTGGCGGATCGCGGCGTCGATGGCCTCTGCCCGGGAGCGGCCGTTGGCGGCGTTCTCCGACAATTCGCGGCGCACCGCGTCGGTGCGGGCCTGGACGACGCGGGTTTCGGCGACCTGGATTTCGGTGTGGGTGAGATCGAGGACTGCGCGCAGCTGCGCGAGCAGGGTGGAGGTATCGGTTGTGTTCATGCGGGTTCGCCCCTTCGGCGTTGATGGCATGGACTGGCGGTGGCGCCTCTGGGCGCGTACCCCGAGTGCGCCGAGGCTCACCGCGGTCGGGTCAGTGTTCAGCCGCTGTTTACCGCAATGACCGGCGACGTTTACAGGGGTTCTCGGTGGCACTCGGTCGGTGGCATCGGCACACGCCGCCGACCCCGCGCAAGCCCGTGGTCGGGGCCCTGTTCAGGGGGACGGTCGGTGGGGTACTCGCGGTCGGTCGGGATCGGCGCGCCCAGGCGAAAACGCCTGGGAGCCGGAAGCGAGGAGCACAGCAATGACCACAGCGGGTGGGCCGAGTTCGAGCAGTTTGGCGGACGTCATCGACACCATCTTGGACAAGGGCCTGGTCATCGACGCGTACGTGCGGGTGTCGCTGGTCGGTATCGAACTGCTCACCATCGACGCCCGCATCGTCGTCGCCAGCGTCGACACCTACCTGCGGTTCGCGGAGGCGGCGAACCGGCTCGCGATCGGCAGTGAACCGAAGGGCCTGAGCGACCTCGTTTCCGACGTCAAGGGCAGCGGCAGCACGAAGTCCAAGACCAAGGGTGTCCTCGAGGGCGTCGGGGAAACGCTCGGTGAGCTGCTCGGCGGATCCGGCAGCGAACGCGAACCCGCACCCCACCGGAGACAAAAATGACCTCCCCAGATGACACCGACCCCGACACCGAGACCGACGGCGACGACGAGGCCACGTCGGCAGCGACCGGGATCTACGTGTACGGCATCGTGCCCGCCGACGTGCAACCCGAAGACGACGCCACCGGCATCCACGACGCCCCGATCGAGATCGTCACCCACGGCGACATCGCGGCCTTGGTCAGCGAGATCGACCCGGACCAACGCCTCGGCACCCCCGCGGACCTGCAGGCCCACGCCCACATCCTGGATGGCACCTCGCACGTCGCCCCGGTGCTGCCGCTGCGGTTCGGTGCCGTCCTGTCCGACCGCGACGCGGTAGTCAACGAACTGCTCGCCGAACACGACGACGAGTTCGCCTCCGCCCTCGACGAGCTCGAGGGCTTCGCCCAATACCTGGTGAAGGGCCGCTACGTCGAGGAGACCATCATCGGCGAGATCGTCGACGAGAACCCGAAGGCCACCGCCCTGCTGAAGTCGATCCGCGACCAACCCGAGGAACTGACCCGGGATGACCGGATGGCGTTGGGGGAGATCATCGGTCACACTCTCGAGGCCAAGCGGGAGACGGACACCGGCACCACTCTCGACGTGCTGGCACCGCTGACCGACACCGTGACCGTCCGCGAACCCACCCACGACGAGGACGCCGTCCAGATCGCGGTCCTGCTCGAGGTGGACCTGCAAGACGAACTCGAACAGACGGTCGGCGACCTGGCCGAGCGCTGGGACGACCGGGTCACCCTGCGCCTCGTCGGCCCGATGGCGCCCTACGACTTCGTGGTGACACCGAAGCCGGAGGGCTGACGAAAGGGTCTGCTGACATACATCGTCACGCTGCCCCTCCACCGCCCGGAGACAGTGTCCTTCTGTTGCAGGTCCGGCATTGCGGCCTTCACAGGCGAGGGTGAGGTTGCCTGGGGCATCGGCTTGTTTCCCGTGCCCATGCGGCCAGCCACCCGATCTCCATGGCCGCGTCCAGCAGATACATTTTCGGTATTCGGCCGGCCGGAACGTAGAGGAGGTCGATCGTGAGCAATACCGTGGCGGTGGCCACCCCCAGATCTCGTGCACGCCGCCATCCTTCCGCGGTGTCCGACGAGAGTATCTGCACGACACCGTTGCCGGTGAGCAGGCCGCCGACGGTGTAGAGCAACCATCGATCGTTCTTTGTCCCGAAGACTGCTTCGAAACTCCGGCGATGCACCAGGGGCCACAGGCCACCGAGCATGTTGAACAGTCCGTGCGCGTGAGCGATGGAGTTACCACCCGGAAGGCCACCGCGGTGCCATGTGCCCATTCTCGCGGATACCCGCTCGATCACGGTGTGAATCCGTGGGGCGGCGGCCAGGTGGGGAGAGATCGGAAGGCCGGCAGGTCTGGCTATCGGGGACGAAGCCGAACGGTCCAGCCCGCAGAGCGGGTGCGGCAGGTGCACGGGTGCCCCCCCCCGGCCGGTGGACGGAGCACCGTCGTCCCGGAACGGGCGCCTGGTTGGTCCTCGTCGCCATCACCCGGGTTGTCCCTGGAGAAGTCAGCGGCCTCCGCCCCTCCCACTCAGTGACCGGGGGGACGGCGGGTATCGGCGTCACAATCGAGACGGCGTCGTGGAGCGGCCGTCGACTACGTCCTCGGTGGTAGCGCGGACTCCACCGTGACCCGGTCGTATCGCCGGGTGTCTTTCGCGTCGAAGTAGTCACCGCCCTTGCGTTTCGCGTCGTCGGTTCCCCAGTCCCGGTGGTGCGGAACGGGCTCCATGCGGGGAATGTGCTTGCGGCAGTGAATGTATGCCTCTTCGACCGCCACCATCACCCACCGCTGCGGGATGCGTCCCGGCGCGCAGTCGCCCGGTAGATCCGGGAGTGCGGAGCGCAGCACCTCGTCCTCGACGATCCGCGCCGCGCCGTTGATATGCAGCCCGATCAGATCGTGGACGAAATCGACGAGCACGAGTCCGACGTGCGGGTTCTCGGTGATGTTGCCGAGACTGGCCATCACCCCGTTGCCTCGGTACTCGGGGTAGGCGAGGGTTTTGGGGTCGATCACGTGCAGGAATCCGGGTGCGCCGGCGCGCAGGCTGTTGTCACATTCGCCGGCCGCGTCCGCGGTGGCGACAAACGCGATCTCCTGGCGGCCGACGAAATCGATCATGGCCGGAGTGAGATGGTCGAGCACCTGTTCGGTATAGAACCGGACGGCACGCTCGACGGTGCCGTACCGATGCTGGAGGTGTCGTTCTCCGGCGCTACCGATCTGCCTCATCTGTCTCTCCATTACGGTTCGGCATCATTGGCCGGTTCACCCTACGGGACACACGCGGGTGCGTCGCGCCGCGCAACAACACCGGGGGAGGACTGCAACGCGGGCGATCCTGGGGCGGGCATCGGTCGGTGACCTGGGCGTACCGTGAATGGATGAAGACCAAATCCCCTCGAGACGAGCTGGCCCGCCGGCTGGCCGAGCGGGACGAGTTGGTGGTGGAAATCCTCGAACTCGAGGGCGGGCTGGAGAGGGCCAAACGCCGCCTCGACGAGGTATCCGCCGAGATCGACTCGTCCGGGCACATCGAGTAACACTTCTCCCGCGGGGTGTGCAGCACGACCGATGTGGGTGTGTGCCCCGCTCGATCTCGATGACGCCGCGACGGGCGGCACGGCAATCTCGCAGGTCACCGACCGATGCCGCCTCTCGGCGTTCCGAGTCGATGAACGTGGACAGTACGCGGGTCGATGGGATCCGGGGGTTCCCTTTCACCTGCTGCGCACCGGCAAAGTTCCGACTCACCGGAAACGCTCGCCGGGCACCCCGCGGGGGAGGTAGTCGTGCGATGTGAAATGAAGATGCAGGCTGCGGGGGTGATGGCGGAATACTCGGTGTTGGCGCGCCACGGAACGTACGTGATGAGGATCCCCGATGCGCCGGGGCCTATCGGTATTCGTCGGCGAGGGCCCGCAGGAACAGTCGCAGGCTGCGCGGCAGGTGGTAGCGGCCGTCGGGGTCGCGGATGAGTACATCGTGTGCGTCGGCGCGGGTGAGGGCGTTCTCGATCTGTGCGGTCACAACGGTCGCGGGTGCCAGTCGGAGCAGGGCGGTGCGGGCGGGCTGGTCCATACGCTCCCACAGGACGTGGTAACTGAGGTTCGGCGGAGCGGCCGGCACGGTGCCAGGGTGCCAGTAGGTGAAGGTGAACCGGCGGATCGAGGCGGTGCTGGTCGGATCGGTGGTGCGCAGTTCGAGGTTGCGCCACCCGCGGATGCCGCGGTCGTGCAGATCGGCGGCGGTATAGAGGGCTTCCTGGCGGGAACACGCGGTCGGCAGGTCCAGTAGTAACTGGCGCAGTCCCATGCGCTCACGATAGGACCTCCCCGGAAACCAGCCACTGCGCCGGGGACGCGGGCGGGAACGATGGGTCGTCAGCTCGACGTCGCACGGGTCGACCTCCATTGCACCGACCGGCGTGACCGGACTCGTGCCTCCGCGGGCGTCGTGGACACGCCATCGCCCCACAACGTCTGCGCTTTCCGCCGGTCGATGTCAGTTCCCCGGTCTGGTGAGCTGTGGTTTTCCGGTGAGGGCCGGCTACGGATTCCCCCATCCCGTCAGGAGCGTCCGGCGCGGCCATCGCAAGCCGATGTGCCCCGGTTGGTCACCTCATGTGTCGGTTCCGTGGAGCGGTGTCACTTTCCGGATTTCATGCCACGGTCCCGCACGATTGAGGCGAGGAGGCGACATGTCATTCGTGAAGTCCCTGAACCCGCTGCCGCAGTTCGGCATCGGCGGCACCGACCTGGGCATTCCGTTCCGGATGCCCAACGGTCAGATCGGCTTTCTCCTCGGCGACACGTTCGCCGGGACACAGCCCCAGGTGGGGGGACCGAACTGGCGGTCCCCGATGCTGCTGCGCAGTGGCACCCACGATGTGACCACGCCGATCACCTTCGCGTCGGCGGCCCGCAACGCCCGGCAGCTGTGGGACTACGTGCACGACAACCCGGAATACTCCACCATCCTGCCCTGTGACGCGATCTCGATCGGCACCCGGATCTACCTGTGGGTCATGGTCACCCAGGGCCTCGGCAACGAGAAGTGGTGCGAGATCCGGTATTCCGACGACCTCGGTGAGAACTGGACCGACACCGGTGTCAAGTGGTCGACCTCCGTCTACGGCGGTAAACGCACCATGGTCACCTGGGAGAAGGGCGGCGACGGGTTCGTCTACATCCTCTCCACCGGCGGCCTGGCGCGGAACAAGAACGCGATCCTGCACCGGGTCCCGGAGGCGCGGATCGCCGACCCGGCCGCCTGGGTGCCGTGGGGCTGGAACGGCACCTCCTGGGGGTGGGGCAACCCGCCCGGCGACGATCCGACCAAAGGGATCCTGCCCGACCGCACCAAACTGGGTGAGATCTGCCTGCGCCGCATCCAGGGCAACCTGGTGTTCTCCGGCTTCGACGCCGGCGCCTACAACGCGTTCGTCAAGGTCGCGGCGAAGCCGACCGACAACTGGCACACCGCCCCCACCTACCGCCCGGTGAAGGGCTCCTTCTTCGGTGCGGGTGGTCCCGACGTCGTCGACCGGCTCTACGGCTGCTACATCCACCCCGACAGCCGATTCGACCGCACCGGCGGCTTCGGCATGATCGTCAGCCAATGGGCGGCGGACGGCAACCCGTACCGGGCGATGCAATACCGGATCTCCGGCATCACACCGGTGGTGCCGGTCACCAGCACCCCCGTCACTGAAGGGACTACTCCGATGGCCTTCCGCTTCGTGCCCGTCGCCAACGGCAACAACATCATCTCCTCCGGATTCCGGACACCCCAACGCCCGGATCACAACGGCATCGACTTCGCCGCCCCGCTGGGCGAACCGATCTACGCCGTCGAGGAGGGGGTGGTGGTCCGCTCCGGACCGGCCTCCGGGTTCGGGAACTGGATCGTCATCGACCACCAGCCCACCGCCCACGTGGACACCGTCTACGGCCACATGCGGGCCGCGGACCTGCTCGTGTCGGAGGGCATGTTCGTGCGCGCCGGCCAGCAGATCGCCCGCGTCGGCACCGAGGGCGACTCCACCGGCCCGCACCTGCACTTCGAGGCCTGGACCTCCCCCGGCCGGTTCGGGGGCGCCCCGATCGACCCCCAACCACTGCTCGTCGGCGCCGCCAACCCACCCACCGGCACCATCGACCCGACCACCGGCACCTTCTACGGGGTCGACATCTCCAACCACCAGGGCAACTTCGACATCGCCGCCACCAAACGCGAGGGGTTCTCCTTCATGGCGGCCAAGTGCACCGAGGGCGACTTCTTCAAGGACTCCTTCTGGCCCCGCAACCGGGACCTGATGCAGCAGCACTTCCCCGGCCTGTTCTGCGGCTACCACTTCGCCCGCAACGGTGACCCGATCGACGCGCAGGTCGCCAACCTCACAGCGCACCTCGGCGACCCGACCATCCCGGTCATGATCGACTACGAGGACCCCGACACCCGTGGTAGCGGAGCCAACCTGCGCGCCCTGGTCGATGCCATCCACGCCGCCGGCCTGCGGGTGTGCGCGATCTATCTGCCCCGCTGGTACTGGCAAGGTCACATGGGATCCCCGCCGCTGAACAATCTCCCCCCGCTGTGGAACTCGCACTACGTCACCGCGTCCGGGTACGCCTCGGTGATCTACCCCGGCAAAGGATTCGCCGGCTGGGCCAACTACACGCCCGGCGTCCCGGTCGAGATCCTCCAGTTCTCCGACCAGGGGCAGGTCGCCGGCCGGCTGGTCGACGTCAACGCCTACGAGGGCACCCTGGACGGCCTCCGAACCCTGTTCAGCGGCGCCCCCGGCGAACTGAGCGTCGACGACTGCGTCCTCGACTTCTGGCTGCAGCTCCTCGGCCCCGCCGGTGCCGGCTGGCCCCAACTGAACAACCGGTCCGTCGTCGACGCGCTCGCCGAGATCGGCCTGCACCAAGGGGTTCCCGGGATGGCGCCACCCCCGGCCGGGGCGGCGCCCGCCCCGCTGCCCGCCGGCACCGCGGACCGCGCCCGCGACGTCTTCGATCAGATCCGCGGCCCGGACGGCCACGGCTGGAATCAGCTCGGGAACCGGTCGCTCGTCGACGCCATCGCCGCACTCGCCCACCAACTCGGGGTGCCCGGGTACTGAACACACACGGCGCACCCCCGAAACCCCACGCGAAGGGGATACCGGGTGCGCGGCGCCGGACAGGGCAGACGCGGTGGGGCGCGCACGGACGGGACACGGAGCGAGAAGGGAAGCTCGTGTGCTCACGCACCCGATGGCGCCGCGGCACCCCTCGCCACCGACGACGGACCCCACCGCCCCGCGCTCCCCGTCCGACACGACGATTCGCCGGACGCGGGCGGGGCGGGCCTCGGGTAGGGGACCGACCCGGCGTACGGTCCACAGGGTGGCGCGACAATCCGCGAGAGCTGCCTGGCTGCTCGCCGCGATCGTCCTTGCGGGGGTCGGGTGTACCGCGCCCGACTCCGGTTCGACAACGACCGCCGCTGCGCCATCGGCTGACCAGCCGCACTCGGCGTCGGTGTCCCCACCAACCGCACCGGCGGCGTCGTCGGTCGTACCCGATGTGCCGCAACCCTGCCGGGCATCGGATGTGACTGCCACGGTGGGACAAAGTTCCAGCGCCGCCGGCAGTGTCGGGTTTCCGATCATCTTTACCGCTGCGAGTGCACGAACCTGCGAGCTCGACGGATTCCCCCGGGTCTCCTACGTCACCGGCCGGGACGGCGAACCCGTCGGTGCCTCCGCGGTACCCGAGGGGCAGCGGCCACCGGGACCGGTCCGGGTGGGCGTCGCCGAGCCGGCGTCCGCACTGGTCGTGGCGGTGAACGTGCGCAACTACGACGAAGACCTCTGCGGTCCGGTGGCGGTAGCCGGCCTGCGGGTCTACCTGCCGGGAGACGAAGTCCCTCTCCATCTCGAGCGCCCGGGTACCGCCTGCAGCCGACCCGAACCCGTCACCACCCAGCTCCGGGTGGGCCCGGTGGTACCGGGCACCACGGGCCAATGATGGGCGCCGATCCGCTCTCCGCACGTGCTCGCCGACCATCATCGATCCCTGTGCAACCTCTCTGCGGCGGGCGAGCGGCCCTCGGCAAGGACATCGGCGACGCACCCACGTGAGCTTCCTCACATAACGGCCGGGTAACGGAAGGGCAACGGATCGGCGATACCCGTGTCTCGTCGTCACTAGCTGGGAAGGGTCTCTGCGCGTCCAATGGGGTCCCGCAACAGGGGAAGACACACCGCGTTATCAAATGGTGACATTGCGGCCTCGGCCCGTTACCGTCGTCACCGGCCGAGGAAACATCGGCCACATCCGGCCCGCCGCGCCAAGCCTCGTCCCGCGGGTACCGGAGTCCCGACGAAGCATTCCAGGGACGAGGACGGGGGACCCAAAAGTCCTCCAGGGAACGCGAGTTTCCGGGAAGGACACCGGCCCGAATGTGCCTCGCGCACTCGGATCTTGGGGTGAAGCCAGACCCTCTCCAGCCAGGAGCGGCGAGGCCGGGCGACCTCTCAGCCCGAACCCGACAGCTGACCTCGCAGGCGCGTGTGGAGAGGATCTCGACCACTATGAGCGGACGCCATCGCAAGCCCACCAACACCGGTCGCACCGTCGCCAAGGTCGCCGTCACCGGCGCCATCATGGGCGTCGCCGGAGCAGCCTTCTCGGGCACCGCGAACGCGGCACCCGACTCCGACTGGGACCGCCTCGCGCAGTGTGAGTCCGGCGGAAACTGGGGCATCAACACCGGAAACGGCTTCCAGGGTGGACTCCAGTTCTCCCCGAGCACCTGGAACGCACACGGTGGAAACCAGTACGCGGCCACCGCCAACCAGGCGACGCGTGAACAGCAGATCGTCGTCGCCGAGAAGGTCCTCGACTCCCAGGGCTGGGGCGCATGGCCGTCCTGCTCCTCGAGCCTCGGCCTGAGCAGCGCACCCACCCAGCGCAACGCCCCCGCGACCGTGCCCGAGGCCCCCGCGGCACCGGCACTCCCCTACCTCACGGGCGGCGTCCCCAGCACCAACGGCACCTCGCAGTACGCCGGCGTCGTCGACAGCGCGATCGAGGCCGCCAAGGCTCAGGGCATCGCGATCGATCCCCAGATCCTGCAGCTCATCGACGCCAACAAGGGACTGCTCCCGCAGTAATCCCCTGTACCTCACGGAAGAGGGGCCCTGCACCGATCCGGTGCAGGGCCCTCTTCTGTCGTCGGGTCAGCGGTTGATCACGGTGTGCGGATGCGCATACGGCAGCGACTCCGCCGGTCGCCTGTCGACGCCGATGGATTCTTGGGCTGTCAGCCCGCGGATGAGCCTGGCGGTGGGGCCCGACCTGGAAGGGTCACGCACTGTTGCTTCGAGCACGCCGGTCAGATTTTCGGTTTCCCTTGGCCGAGGCCCCCGGGCGGTCGCGTCTCTATGTCGTTGCTGGACCTGGCCGAGTCAGCCCTCCCACGCGTTCCCGCGGCATCTTCCGTTCCAGCTCGCCGTGCTCGACGAGCTGCAAAGTCAGAGGGAAGACGTGTCGGCGAAGGCATCGACACTGATGATCGTCAGTCCAGTGCTGGGCAAGGTGCCGGCGCTGGCGATGTATAGACGAACAACGGTCCCACTCTTGTTTTCCCACATGACCTGGGCTGTGGGTGGGAAACTGTGACCACTGGGCGGCGGTGTCCGACCGTCCCCGGCAGCAGAGGTTTCACCTGACGTTGCCTCGCTGCTGTCTTCAGAAGAGAGGTCAGGGCCAGTGACCGACACCAATTTCGACGAGGTCGGGCCGATCGACTACCTGGTCGTGGAATTCCCCGCCGACCACCCGCCCGACGGCTCCGCTCTTCCGCTGTTACTCGACCTGGTCGAGCGGAACATCATCCGGGTGCTCGACCTGGTCTTCGTCCGGAAAAATGCCGACGGTTCGCTCGCCGGGATCGCCGTCGAGGATCTGGGTTTCACCGGCACCGTCGATGTGACACTGTTCGCCGAGGCATCGTCGGGCCTGATCGACCGCGACGACCTCGAGCAGGCAGGCGCTGTCCTCGAACCGGGCTGCGCGGGAGCGATCCTCGTCTACGAGAACCGCTGGGCCGCACCATTCGCCTGCGCGCTGCGCCGGGAAGGCGCCCAACTCGTCGCGTCGGGGCGAATACCCGTCCAGGGCATCCTGGCGGCGCTCGATGCCCTCGCCGCCCCCACCGAACCAGTGTGAGGAGCACATCATGCCCGGACTTCTCCGCGGAATTGCCCGCACCGCCGTGGTCGCGGGAACCGCGACCACCGTGTCCAACCGGGTCTCGCGGCGGCAAGGCCGCCGCTGGGCCGCGGACGAACCGCCGCCGCCGGCCGCGCCCGCGCAGCCGCCCGCCCCACCGCCCGCAGCCGGTGTCGACCGTCTGACCGCCTTGAAGCAACTCGGTGAGCTGCACGATCAGGGGGTTCTCACCGACGACGAGTTCAACACCGAGAAGGCCAAGATCCTGGCCTCCTGACCGGAGAATCACCGAGTGGACGGAACACCCACCATGGACAGTTTCTTGGAGTTCTTCTGGTTCATCTTCGTCTTTTACTTGTTCGTGGCCTACCTGAGAGTGTTGTTCGCGATCATCACCGACCTGTTCCGGGACCACCAGATGTCCGGGTGGCTCAAGGCGCTGTGGCTGCTGTTCTTGTTCCTGATCCCGTTCCTGTCGGCGCTGATCTACCTGATCGTGCGCAATCAGGGCATGACCGAGCGGTCCGCGGCGGCCTTCGGGCAGATCAAACAGGCCCAGGACACCCATATCCGGGAGGTCTCGGGCAAGTCCCCGGCCCAGCAGATCGCCGACGCCAAAGCGCTGCTCGATTCGGGGGCGATCACCCCGCAGGAGTTCGAGACGCTCAAGAGCACAGCACTGACCTAGTCGCTGCGAACGCGGGGCGCGGGCGCAGGCGTACCCCGGTGTCGGCGTCCGCCGCCTCGTGGCGGCCGGGTCAGTCGCCCGCCGCAACGCCACGGCCAGGCGGACGATGCAGGGATCTCTCCGGCCTGTACCGATCGGGTCCTCTGATCACGATGCGGCACGCACCCTCCCGGAACGGCACTCCGGACAGTTTGCGGGACAGAGACTTCCGGAACCGAAAACGGTGATCCTCGCCGGGCCGATCGCACCCCGGTGGGTGATGAGGGGTGCGATGATGAGATATGCGCCGCCATCGTTGGCCGGCCATCGCGCCGCCTGCAGATCGGGGTCTTCGCGTGCACGCGCCGATGCCGATCGCGGCCGAGACAGACCTGACCCTCGAACTGTCGACGGTCACTGCGTTCGCGTCCGGGTTGCTGCTGCAACTGGCGCTTCGGGTCACCGGGATCCGCGCCGACTTCGCCCGCTACGAAACCCGTTCCCTGACCGACCCGCACGACTGGTCGGCGCGGTGGTCCTATCTGACGGTGCTGGTCCGCGTCGACGACCGCGACGGACCCGCCGACGCGATTCACCGGAGCGAACCCCACTGCGGCGAATCCGGTCCGTATCGGACGACGCCGCTGTATTGGATCGGCGCCTACTCGCGGACCGGGTCGCTGACCGTCACCACCAGCTGGAGCGAGATCGGACTTCACCCCACCTCGATCATCGTTGCTCTCGGCCCCAGCCCGTTCCCTACCGCCTCCGAATCCGGTGCAGGAAGGTAGCGGTCACAGTCACAGCCACAGCCACTGCCATACACCCGGCCGCATCACCGAGCCACCACCGGGGACCACCAACTCGTCCCGATCATCAGCGGCGCAGGTGCATTGAATGCCTCGGTCCGAGCATCCAGAGTCGATCCCTATCACCCGGCCGTGTACCGAGAGCGCGGTCTCCGCCGTGGAACCCCAGGTAATGGGACCCGAAACGTGTTCCTACCAGCCCGGCCGGGCGGACAATAAGTGGCATGGACGACCGCGAAGAACATGACATCGACGTCGTCCGAACCCGACTGATGCAGCGCTACCCGGACCTCGGCCCCGAGGTGGTCGAGGATCTGATCGAGGCCGCGCTCGGTCGGTTCGAGGGGTGTCGCGTTCGGGACTTCGTCCCGCTGCTGGTCGAACGGGCCGCCACGCGCACACTCGATGCCACGGACAGCCGTCCAGCGACATCTGCGGCACCGGTGCTCACCCCTGAACTTTTCCCCGCCCCACCGGTCACGATCAGCATCCGGGGAGCGCGGCGGATTTTCGCCCGTCGCACACCACGCCTGTCGTAACCGGTGACAAGAGAGGACGAGGCCCGGGAGCGGGAAACCGGAGAGGGCGGCCGTCCACCACACCCCGAATGAACGTGATTCTCATCGTGAGAGAAGACCGGAGGATCTGACTACCACCGTGGGGGATGCCGTCACCCCACCGGTTGTCCGGGGTCGGCGTCGAGGAGTTCGTGTCCGAACCGGCCTGCCGGACCACCATTCGTCCTGCAGCAACACTGATTTCTGTCCGCTGATTCTTCGTGCTTGCGCAGGGCCACGGTGCCGGAATCCGGGTTCTCCCGCGAATACAGCACGCTGCGGCGGACAATCGGCGTACCGACAAATCGAAGCTTCGGGGAGGACCGGCCATGTCCGATCGCAGCGTGGGGGAGGGCCCAGCGAGGTCCGAGTATCCATCGACCAAACAGAGTTTCGCGGCCGGCACGTCCATGTTCGCGGCCATCATCATGGTCACCGTCGGCTTCATCCAGTTCTGCCAGGGCATCGCCGCGGTCGCCGACGACGAAGTGTTCGTGCGCGGGATCGACTACGTCTACAAGTTCGACCTCACCACCTGGGGCTGGATCCACATCGTCCTCGGCGCCCTCGTCGCGATCGTCGGCCTCGCCCTGTTCACCGGCGCCGGCTGGGCCCGGGTGTCGGCCATCATCGTCGCCGCGATCTCGATCCTGGCGAACTTCCTATGGCTGCCCTACTACCCGGCGTGGTCCCTGCTGATCATCGCCCTCGACGTCGTCGTCATCTGGGCTGTCTCGACATGGAACCCGGAGCCCAGGCTCCCCACGACGACTACGCCAGGAGCGCGGCGCACCTCGCCCTGAGGCTTCACCGATCGGTTCCGAGTTCTGCTTGTCGAAAACCGCCGGCAAGGCCGGCGGCACCTCCACATAACAGTCAGGAACGCGAAGCGGCCACGTTCGTCTCCGAATTCCTCACCCCGAAAGGCTATCCGGGAGAGATCCCCTCGCTGCTGCGATCGGCTCTCGCTGGGGCAGAGGAGAATGGCCTGACCCCTCGAAGGAGTTGGCATCAATGCTTCGGATACCTCGTCCGAGGCTCCGGCTTCCCCTGGGAGGGGG
>NZ_BCWY01000103.1 GCF_001894825.1 Rhodococcus jostii NBRC 16295
CGCCGCCAACGAGGCCGCCCGGCAACGCGCCGCGGAACTCGCCGCCGGGCAGCGCGCGCACACCACCATCGAAGAGGATTCCGAGTCGGACGGCGAGTCGACGACGCCGAAGTCCACACCCAAGTCGAAACCCTCGACCAGCGGCGAGGACCTCACCGGCAGCGAGGCCATCGAAACCGTCATCGACCGGGGGCTGTCGCAGATCGGCGTCGAGTACGCGTGGGGCGGCGGCGACGAGAACGGGCCCACGAAGGGCATCCGCGACGGCGGTGTGGCCGACAGCTACGGCGACTTCAACAAGATCGGCTTCGACTGCTCCGGCCTGATGATCTATGCGTTCGCCGGGATCGGTATCTCCCTGCCGCACTACACCGGGTACCAGTACACCGCCGGAGAGCAGGTTCCGTCGGAGGAGATGCAGCGCGGCGACATGATCTTCTGGGGCCCGAACGCCAGCCAGCACGTCGCCCTGTACCTCGGCGACGACCAGATGCTCGAGGCGCCGGAGTCGGGAGACGTCGTCAAGATCTCCCCGGTGCGGTGGGACGGCATGACCCCCTACGCTGTGCGTATGGTGTCGTGATCCATGATGTCGATGAAGTAGTCCGCAGTGCGGATCGTGCTTGGTTGCGGCGGGGGTTGCTTGCACCTGGAATAGTTGAGCAAGTACGTGAACGGGCGGAACGATCTAGGTGAAAGCGGTGGATTCTTGGTGACCTCACGTGATGATGCGGTATCGGAGGGTGCAGCCCGGAAGGAGTCGCCCGCGCAGGCCGCTCCCGACGGTGTGAAGAACGGGGGTGCGGCCAACGGATCGGGTCCCCAGAACACCACCGCGCCGAAGGCACTCTCACCGAACGCGGGCACGCAGAGCGCGACGACGAACACGGTCGCGCCCAGTCTCGCCGCCGACGTCCAGACGCTGGAACGCGCGATCTACGAGGTCAAGCGCGT
Organism: Rhodococcus jostii NBRC 16295; assembly: GCF_001894825.1. Lineage (GTDB taxonomy): Bacteria > Actinomycetota > Actinomycetes > Mycobacteriales > Mycobacteriaceae > Rhodococcus_F > Rhodococcus_F jostii. The sequence goes on from NZ_BCWY01000103.1 coordinate 955, forward strand.
GATCGTCGGTCAGGACCGGCTCGTGGAGCGGATCCTCGTCGGTTTGCTCGCGAAGGGCCACGTGCTGCTCGAGGGTGTGCCGGGTGTCGCGAAGACCCTGGCCGTCGAGACGTTCGCGAAGGTGGTCGGCGGCTCCTTCTCGCGGGTCCAGTTCACCCCCGACCTGGTGCCGACCGACCTGATCGGTACGCGCATCTACCGGCAGGGCCGGGAGGAGTTCGACACCGAACTCGGCCCCGTCGTCGCGAACTTCGTGCTCGCCGACGAGATCAACCGGGCGCCGGCGAAGGTGCAGTCGGCCCTGCTCGAGGTGATGGCCGAGCGGCACGTCTCGATCGGCGGCAAGCGGTACCACATGCCCGACCCGTTCCTCGTGATGGCGACGCAGAACCCGATCGAGAACGAGGGTGTGTACCCGCTGCCCGAGGCGCAGCGCGACCGCTTCCTGTTCAAGATCCTCGTCGACTACCCGACGGTGGAGGAGGAGCGGGAGATCGTCTACCGGATGGGTGTCGCCGCGCCGGAACCCCACCAGGTACTCGACCCCGAGGAACTCGTCCGCCTGCAGAAGGTCGCGAGCGGTGTGTTCGTGCACCACGCGCTGGTCGACTACGTGGTCCGGGTCATCGCGGCCACCCGAACGCCCGCCGAGTTCGGGCTGCCCGAGGTCGACGGCTGGATCGCATACGGCGCGTCGCCGCGCGCGACGCTCGGCATCATCTCCTCGGCACGGGCGCTGGCGTTGCTGCGCGGACGTGACTACGTGGTGCCACAGGACGTCCTCGAGGTGATTCCCGACGTGCTGCGGCACCGTCTCGTGTTGTCGTACGACGCGCTGGCCGACGAGGTGACCCCGGACGACGTCATCTCCCGTGTGCTGCAGACCGTGGGTCTGCCGCAGATCGCCGCCCAGCCGACGACGGTCCCGGCGGCTCCCGCCGGTCACAACGGACCTCCCGCCCCGTCCACATCGGTGCCCGGACCGACGGCGATGAGCCAGCCACGGTGAGTGCGCGTACCGCCGGCGCACAGAGCGCCGGCCCGCCGCCGTCGTTTCGCTCCGGCGAACTCCGTGATCCCAAACTGTCCGCGGCGCTGCGGACGCTGGAACTGACCGTCCGTCGGCGCCTCGACGGGGTGCTGCACGGCGACCATCTGGGCCTGATCCCGGGACCGGGTTCCGAGCCAGGGGATGCGCGCGAGTACCAGCCGGGCGACGACGTGCGTCAGATGGACTGGTCGGTGACCGCCCGGACGACGCACCCGCACGTGCGGCAGTCGGTGGCGGACCGGGAACTCGAGACGTGGCTGGTCGTCGATCTGTCGTCGAGCCTCGACTTCGGCACCGCCGGCTGCGAGAAACGGGACCTGGTGGTGGCGGCGGCCGCCGCCGTCACGCATCTGACCAGCGGCGGCGGGAACCGGATCGGGGCGATCGTGTCGACCGGCGCCCAGACCACCCGGATCCCGGCCCGCGGTGGCCGGATCCACGCCCAGGCGATGCTGCGTCAGATCGCGACCACCCCGCACGCCCCGGACGGGGTGCGGGGCGACCTGCAGGGGGCGGTGGAGTCGCTGCGCCGGCCCCAGCGTCGCCGCGGGCTGGCCGTCGTCGTCAGTGACTTCCTCGGCCCGATCGACTGGGAGCGGTCGCTGCGGGCGATCTCCGGTCGTCACGACGTACTCGGTGTCGAGGTGCTCGACCCGCGAGATCTGGAATTACCCGACATAGGGGATGTAGTGCTGCACGATCCGGAGTCCGGACGGACCCGCGAGTTCACGACCACACCGCAACTGCGCGCCGACTTCGCGCGGGCCGCGGACGAGCACCGGCTGCAGGTGGAGCAGTCGTTGCGGCGCTGCGGGGCACCGCTGCTCAGCCTGCGGACCGACCGGGACTGGATCTCGGACGTGGTGCGTTTCGTGTCCGCCCGCAAACACAGTTACGGGACCGCGACGAACCAGAGGTCCCGCCGGTGAGTCTTTCCCAGTTCACCTCACCGTGGTGGTTGCTCTTCCTCCTGGTCGTCGTGGCATTGGTCGCGGGATACGTGTGGGTGCAGCGTCAGCGGCACAAGCACACCCTCCGGTTCACCAACTTCGCCCTGCTCGAGAAGGTCGCGCCGTCGCGGCCGGGGCGGGCCCGGCACATCCCGGCGCTGCTGATGGTGCTGGCGCTGGTGTTCTTCAGCGTGGCGCTGGCCGGCCCGACGGAGGACAAGCGGGTTCCGCGGAACCGGGCCACCGTGATCCTCGTCATCGACGTGTCGCTGTCGATGAAGGCGACCGACGTGGAGCCGACCCGGCTCGCGGCCGCGCAGGACGCGGCGAAGTCGTTCGCCGACGGGCTCACGCCCGGCATCAATCTCGGTCTCGTCGCGTTCGCCGGGACGGCGTCGGTGCTGGTCTCGCCGACCACCAACCGGGAGGCCACGAAGGTTGCGATCGACAACCTGCAGCTCAGCGAGCGGACCGCGACCGGTGAGGCCATCTTCACGTCGTTGCAGTCGATCGACACCCTGGCGGCGGTGCTCGGCGGTAGCGATCAGGCGCCGCCCGCCCGCATCGTGCTGCTGTCGGACGGCAAGCAGACGGTGCCCGAGAACCCCGACGACCCGCGGGGCGGCTTCACCGCGGCCCGGCAGGCGAAGGACAAGGACGTTCCCATCTCGACCATCTCGTTCGGTACGAGCTACGGCAAGGTCGAGATCGAGGACGAACGCATCCCGGTGCCCGTCGACGACCCCTCGCTGCGGGAGATCGCGAATCTCTCCGGGGGCAGCTTCTTCACGGCCTCGAGCCTGGAGGAGCTCCGCGACGTCTACGACACCCTCGAGGAACAGATCGGCTTCGAGACCACCCGCGGCGATGCCAGCCGCCCCTGGCTCGTGCTGGGTGTCCTGTCCGCCACCGTCGGGCTGATCCTCGCGCTTGTCCTGCGTCAACGGCTGCCGTGATCTTCATTCCACCGCGGCGCCGCACTGCAACTCCTGCACACCTGAACAGATAGGTTTATCCCCATGTCTAACCCACACACCACTGATGCGTCGGCGCGGACGGTGTCCACTCCTCGCTCGGTGCTCGTCACCGGCGGTAACCGCGGGATCGGCCTCGCTGTCGCGCAGCGCCTCGCGGCGGACGGCCACAAGGTCGCGGTCACGCACCGCGGCTCGGGTGCGCCCGACGGCCTGTTCGGCGTCCAGTGCGACGTCACCGACACCGAGTCGGTCGACCGCGCGTTCAAGGAGGTGGAGGCGCACCAGGGTCCCGTCGAGGTCCTCGTCGCCAACGCCGGCATCACCGACGACACGCTGATCATGCGCATGACCGAGGAACAGTTCACCTCCGTCGTCGACGCCAACCTCACCGGCGCGTTCCGGGTCGCGAAGCGGGCCACCCGGTCGATGCTGCGGTCCCGTTTCGGTCGGTTCGTGTTCCTCGGGTCCGTCGTCGGACTCGCCGGCGGTCCCGGCCAGGTGAACTACGCGGCGTCGAAGGCTGGTGTCGTCGGCATCGCGCGCTCGCTGACCCGCGAACTCGGTTCCCGTTCGATCACCGCCAACGTGGTGGCACCGGGATTCATCGACACCGACATGACCGCGGTCCTCGACGACAAGTACAAGGACATGATCACCGGTGCGGTTCCGCTGCAGCGGCAGGGCAAGCCCGAGGAGGTCGCCGCCGTGGTGAGCTTCCTGGCCTCCGACGACTCCGCCTACGTTTCCGGCGCGGTGATTCCCGTCGACGGCGGCCTCGGCATGGGCCACTAGAACTCCCACTCACTTCCCGGACTTTTTCTTCACAGGAGGACACCTCATGGGCGGATTGCTCGAAGGTAAGACCATTCTCGTCACCGGCATCATCACGGACGCGTCCATCGCGTTCCACGTCGCCAAGGTCGCCCAGGAACAGGGCGCCAAGGTGATCATCACCGGCTTCGACCGTCTCCGGCTGATCGATCGCATCGCGCAGCGCCTCCCGCAGCCGGTGCCGTCGGCGCTCGAACTCGACGTGCAGAACCCGGAGCACCTCGCGAGCCTCGCCGACCGCATCCGGGAGATCGCGCCCGAGGGTGTCGACGGCGTCGTGCATTCCATTGCGTTCGCGCCGCGGTCCTGCCTGGGCAGCCCGTTCTTCGACGCCCCGTGGTCCGATGTCGGGGTGGCCTTCGAGGTGTCCGCGTACTCGTACGCGTCCCTGGCGAAGGCGCTGCTGCCGGTGCTGAATGACAACGCGTCGATCGTCGGCATGGACTTCGACCCCGCGCGCGCGGTGCCGTTCTACAACTGGATGGGCGTCGCGAAGGCGACCCTCGAGTCGGTGAACCGGTACGTGGCCAAGGAGGTCGGTGAGCGCGGAATCCGCTCCAACCTGGTGGCGGCGGGTCCGATCAAGACCCTCGCCGCCAAGGCGATCGCCGGTACCGCCACCGACGACGCGAAGCAGATGAACGAACTCAACACGGCGTGGGACGAGCGTGCGCCCATCGGCTGGAACGTCGACGATCCGGAGCCGGTCGCGAAGACCGTGTGCACCGTGCTGTCCGACTGGCTGCCCGGGACGACCGCGTCGATCATCTACGTCGACGGCGGCGCCCACGCGATGGCCGGCTAGGGCACTACCCGGGGAGTGCGCCCCGAACGGCACCACGGAAGATGGGAATCATGATCGCTGTGAATTCGACGGACGGTTCCGATTCCCGGTTCGACGCCCTTCTCGTGTTGTCGTTCGGGGGTCCGGAGAAGCCCGAGGACGTGCGCCCGTTCCTGGAGAACGTCACCCGGGGAAGGGGAGTGCCGCCCGAGCGGCTGGACGCGGTCGCCGAGCACTACCTCCACTTCGGCGGTGTGTCACCGATCAACGCCCTCAACCGCGAGATCATCGCCCGGGTCGAGTCCCAATTGGCAAGCGCCGGAATAGATCTGCCCGTCTACTTCGGTAACCGGAACTGGCATCCGATGGTCGAGGACACCGTCGCGCGGATGGCCGGGGACGGGGTGCGCTCGGCCCTCGTGTTCCCCACGTCGGCGTGGGGCGGGTACTCGGGTTGCCGGCAGTACCACGAGGACATCGCGCGGGCGCGGGCCGCCGTCGGGGACGACGCACCCCACCTGGTGAAGCTGCGGCAGTACTACGACCACCCGCTGCTGATCGCGGCGTTCGCCGACGCCGTCCGTCAGGCCGCCGCGCAGCTCCCGGCCGAGCGACGGGACGGCGCGCGCCTGGTGTTCACCGCGCATTCGGTGCCGGTCGCCGCGGACGTCAACGCGGGACCGCCCGCGGACGGTGGTCGCCTCTACAGTCGGCAGGTGGCCGAGGCGGCCCGGCTCACCGCCCGCTCCGCCGGGTTCGACGACTTCGACCTGGTGTGGCAGTCCCGGTCCGGGCCACCCCAGGTGCCGTGGCTCGAGCCGGACATCTGCGACCATCTCGACACACTCGCCGGCACCGGGGTGGGTGCCGTCATCGCGTGCCCGGTGGGATTCGTCTCCGACCACCTCGAGGTGGTGTGGGATCTCGACACCGAGGCGCGGGAGAAGGCGGCCGAACTCGGCATCGACTTCGTGCGCGCCGGGACCCCCGGCACCGATCGGCGTTTCGCCGAGCTGGTCGTCGCACTCGTCGGCGAGCACGTGGCGGGTGGGCAGGCCGAGCGTCTGGGTTCGGAGCCGCTGCTCGGGTCGACCCTCGACGGGCAGTCCTGCGCGGTCGACTGCTGCCGGGCCGTGGTCAGGCCGTCAGTCCGTCCCGCGCACTCGCGTTGACGGCGGCGGTGCGCGCCGAGCGCACCGCCGAACGCAGTGGCCGCAGCAGATCCTCCATCGTCGCCGCGCCCGACGCGGACACGGTGCGGGCGGGGGCCATCTGCTCGGCGACGGTGAGGATCGCGGCCACCTGATCCGCCGAGTCCAGGATCCGCAGCGCCCGCGGTGCGATCGTCGCCGGATACCGGTGAAGAGCGGACTGCGCCAACGCATCCGCGATCAACGCGCGCGGGTCGGCGCCGAACCCGGAGTCGAGCATGTGGAGGGCCTCGAGCGCCGCCGCGGCGTCCCGCACCGCCTGCCGCATCGTGAACTCGGCCTCGCCCAGCCCGGTGTGGTGGGCGTCGAGGGGAAGCCGCTCGATCGACGACACCGTCCACCGCAGCACGTCGGGACCCTCGACGTGCGGGACGAGCCCCGTGCCTGGCCGGCCCGGTGGTCCCACGAGGACACACTCGCCGGCGCCGATCGCCGCGCACGCGAACTCGGTTCCCACGGGCAGTCCCTGCACGTCCCCCGGCCCGGGCAGGACCAGCCGGATCTCGGTCTCCGGTTGCGACACCGACCGGCGGATGGTCTGGAGTAGCGCCGTCACCCCGGCGTCCTGCGGGTCGGGCCACGGCAGCCCGGTGCGCCCGGCCGTCGCCTGATCCTCCGCGCACGCGAGATGCATCGGCGCCCACGCGTGGAGGGCGTCGATGACGTCGTCGGGTGCACTGTGCCCGGCGAGCCAGGAACTGGCCCACACGGTGAGAGTGGCGCTGGGTGAAGTCACGATAAACGAGCATATGTCGGCGTGGCGGCGTGTGCGTAACGGCGCCGCTGGCATAGCGTCAGCGCCCGTGAGCGGAGGCGACAGATACGGCGACATCTTTTCCGGCCACCCCCGGGTCCGGAAGCCCGTGACCCCCACCGTCCCGGCCGAGCGGGACCTCGTGGTCGAGGATGCGGGCACCGGGTTCTGCGGTGCGGTGGTGGGGTTCGAGCGCACCTACGACGGCGACTTCGTGCGACTCGAGGACGGTGCGCGGCGCACCCGGTTGTTCGCGATGCGGGAGGCGGCGTTCCTCATCGACGGCAAGCCCGTCACGCTGGTGCGGCCGCCGGCCACGCCCGCCGCCCCGGCGACCACCCGATCGGCGTCCGGTTCCACCAAGGTGGAGGGGCTGCGCGCCCGGACCGCGCTGGCGAGCCGGATCTGGGTGGAGGGTGTGCACGACGCCGCCCTCGTCGAACGCGTGTGGGGGCACGACCTGCGGGTCGAAGGTGTCGTCGTCGAACACCTCGAGGGTCTCGACAACCTCGGGGAGCGGCTCGCCGAGTTCCGCCCCGGCGCCGGACGGCGCGTCGGTGTGCTCGTCGACCACCTCGTCACCGGGTCCAAGGAAACTCAGCTGACGCAGGGCCTCGGACCGAACGTACTCGTCACCGGGCATCCGTTCATCGACGTGTGGGAGGCGGTCCGCCCGTCGGCGGTGGGGATCGCGGCGTGGCCGAAGATTCCGCGCGGCGAGGACTGGAAGACCGGGGTGTGCCGTGAATTGGGGTGGGGGACACCCCGGGACGGGTGGCGTCGCGTCTATTCGGCGGTGAACACGTTCCGCGACCTCGAAGCGCCGCTGATCGGAGCGGTCGAACAGTTGGTCGACTTCGTCACCGTCGGTTCCGGAGATTCTGGTTAGATGGTGTTGTGGCTGCATTGATTTGGCTGGTGGCGGGGGTGCTGCTCGCCGCTGCGGAGGCGTTGACGGGGGATTTCTTCCTCCTCATGCTGGCCGGCGGCGCGCTGGCCACGGCCGGGATCACCGCGATCACCGACTTCCCGGTGTGGGTCGACGCGGTGTTCTTCGGGGTGCTGTCCCTGGCCCTCGTGCTCGGGGTGCGTCCGGTGTTGTTGCGCAAGTTCGAGACACCGCCGCGGACGCCGACGGGCATCGAGGCGCTGACCGGCAAGCAGGCCCTGGTGCTCGAGGAGGTCGCCGAGCATGCGGGGCAGATCAAACTCGGCGGCGACGTCTGGACGGCCCGCCCGCTCGACAGCACCGAGGTGTATCCACCGGGAACGACCGTGACGGTAATGCAAATTGACGGCGCGACCGCCGTCGTATGGAGGGGACCGTAAATGGCAGCACTCATCGTGTTGATCGTGCTCGTGTTGTTCGTTGCCCTGGTGGTGGCCAAATCGGTGGCCCTGGTGCCGCAGGCCGAGGCCGCGGTGATCGAGCGGCTCGGCCGGTACGCGCGGACCGTGTCGGGTCAGTTGACGTTCCTCATCCCCTTCGCGGACCGCATCCGCGCCAAGGTGGATCTGCGCGAACGGGTGGTGTCGTTCCCGCCGCAGCCGGTGATCACCCAGGACAACCTGACCCTGAACATCGACACCGTCGTGTACTTCCAGGTCACCAACCCGCAGGCCGCGGTGTACGAGATCAGCAACTACATCGTCGGCGTCGAGCAGCTGACCACCACCACGCTGCGCAACGTCGTCGGCGGCATGACGCTGGAGGAGACGCTGACGTCGCGTGACTCCATCAACGGGCAGCTGCGCGGCGTGCTGGACGAGGCCACCGGCCGGTGGGGTCTGCGCGTCGCCCGGGTCGAGCTCAAGAGCATCGATCCGCCGCCGTCGATCCAGGAGTCGATGGAGAAGCAGATGAAGGCGGACCGCGAGAAGCGGGCCACCATCCTCACCGCCGAGGGGCACCGGGAATCGGCCATCAAGACGGCGGAGGGCGACAAGCAGAGCCGCATCCTCGCCGCCGAGGGCGCCAAGCAGGCGTCGATCCTCACCGCGGAGGGCGAGCGGCAGTCCCGCATCCTGCGGGCACAGGGCGACCGGGCCGCCAAGTACCTGCAGGCACAGGGTCAGGCGAAGGCCATCGAAAAGGTGTTCGCCGCAATCAAATCCGGCAAGCCGACCCCCGAACTCCTCGCCTACCAGTATCTGCAGACGCTGCCGCAGATGGCGCAGGGCGACGCCAACAAGGTGTGGCTGGTGCCCAGCGACTTCGGTGACGCCCTCAAGGGCTTCGCGAAGACCCTCGGCGCGCAGGGCCAGGACGGCGTGTTCCGGTACGAGCCGTCCACGACGGACGAGGATCTACCGAAACCCGAAGACGACTCCGAAGAGGTCGCCGACTGGTTCGAGACCAAATCCGACCCGGCCATCGCGCAGGCCGTCCGGGCGGCGGAGGTCGAGGCCCGGCGGCCTGTCGACGGTCCGGGACCCCTGACGAAGCCCGGTGGCGCCGACGAGCACGCCCCGCTGTATCCGGGTGAGGCACCGGGGCAGCTTCCGCCGCCCGTCCCGCCCCAGGGCTGACCGGCAGACTCCGAGGTAGGGCAGCACACCGCGCCCATCGACCGTGATCAGCAGACGGCTGCGTCCCGGTGGTGAGGGCGGATACAATCGAGGTTCCCGCGACGGCACGGGGGGCTCTCGGATTGGAGCTGATCTCGGATGGCCGATCAGGCGAAGCTCCTCGACTATTTGAAGCGGGTGACCGCGGAGCTTTACCAGGCCCGGGAGAAGATCCGCGAGGTCGAGGGGGTGAGCCGCGAACCGATCGCCGTCATCGGGATCGGCTGCCGGTACCCCGGCGGGGTGCGGTCGCCGCAGGACCTGTGGCGGCTGGTCGAATCGGGGTCCGATACCGTCGCCGGGTTCCCCGACGACCGGGGCTGGGGCCTGGCGGAACTCTACGACCCGAAGGCCGAGCAGGCGGGTAAGACCTACACCGTCCAGGGCAGCTTCCTCGACGACCCGGCCGGGTTCGACCCGGAGGTCTTCGGTATCTCGCCGCGCGAGGCGCTGGCCATGGACCCGCAGCAGCGGCTGCTGCTCGAGACGAGCTGGGAAACCTTCGAGCATGCCGGCATCGACCCACGGTCGGTGCACGGCAGCCAGGTCGGGGTATTCACCGGGTTGTCCGGCATCGACTACGCGGCCCGCGCCGGCGGGACGCCGCCCGAGGACCTCGAGGGGTACTTCATCACCGGCAACGCGATGAGCGTCGCCTCCGGCCGCGTCGCGTACAGCTTCGGCCTCTGCGGGCCCGCGATCACGGTCGACACCGCGTGCTCGTCGTCGTTGGTGTCCATCCACCTCGCGATGCAGGCGCTGCGCAGCGGGGAGTGCGCGCTGGCGTTGGCGGGCGGGGCGACCGTCATGGCGACCCCGGCGGTGTTCGTCGAGTTCAGCCGGCAGCGCGGACTGGCCCGGGACGGGCGGTGCAAGGCGTTCTCCGCCGCCGCGGACGGTACGGCGTGGGGGGAAGGCGCCGGGATAATCGCGTTGGAACGGCTGTCCGACGCCGAACGCAACGGTCGCCGGATACTCGCCGTCATCCGGGGCAGTGCGGTGAACCAGGACGGCGCCAGCAACGGCCTGACCGCCCCGAACAAGCAGGCCCAGGAGCGGGTGATCCGGCAGGCCCTGGCGAGCGCCGGGCTCGGCCCGTCCGACGTCGACGTGGTCGAGGCGCACGGCACCGGCACCACACTGGGCGACCCGATCGAGGCGTCCGCCCTGCTGGCTGGGTACGGTCGCGACCGCCCGGCCGACCGGCCGCTGTGGCTCGGCTCGGTGAAGTCGAATCTGGGGCACACCCAGGCCGCCGCCGGCGTCGCCGGGGTGATCAAGATGATCATGGCGATGCGGAATGGCGTCCTCCCGAAGACACTGCACGTCGACCGCCCGACCCCGCACGTCGACTGGTCCGCCGGGTCGGTGTCCCTGCTCACCGAGAACCGGGACTGGCCGGAGATTGATCGGCCGCGCCGGGCGGCGGTCTCGTCGTTCGGCATCAGCGGCACCAACGCCCACGTCGTTTTGGAACAGGGCCCCGTCGCGCCGCCGGTGTCGACCGAATCGGACGCTCCCGCAGGCGAAGTCGTGGCCTGGTGCGTGTCCGGCCACACCGAGCGTGCGCTGCGCACCCAGGCCGAGCGGCTGCGCGACTACGCCGCCGACCACCCCGAACTGTCACCCGCCGCCGTGGCCGCGGCGCTGCTGGGTTCGCGGGCCGCCTTCGACCACCGCGCCGCCGTCATCGGTGCCGAGCCGCGGGGCCTGCTGGCCGGCCTCGACGCGCTGAGCCGGGGCGCGCCCAGTCCCGACGTGGTCACCGGCGTGGCATTGGAAGCCGGTGACCGGCCGGTGTTCGTCTTCCCCGGCCAGGGCGCGCAATGGGTGGGCATGGCCACCGAACTCCTGGAATCGTCGACGGTGTTCACCGACAGCGTGCTCGAGTGCGCCGACGCGCTGGCCCCGTACACGCAGTTCTCGCTGCTCGACGTGCTCCGCGACCGGGATCCGGCCTCGCTGGACCGGGTCGACGTGGTGCAACCGGCACTGTTCGCGGTGATGGTCGGTCTCGCGCAGCTGTGGCGCGCACACGGCGTCGAACCGGCGGCGGTGGTCGGGCATTCGCAGGGCGAGATCGCCGCCGCGTATGTCGCCGGCGCGCTGAGTCTTCCCGACGCGGCGCTCGTCGTCGCCGCCCGCAGCAAGGTGATCGCCGCGTCGGCCCGGCGCGGCGGCGGCATGGCGTCGGTGGCCCTGCCTGCGGACGCGGTGCGCGCGAAGATTCAGCCGTGGGCGGGCGCCGTCGAGGTGGCGGTGATGAACGGGCCGTCCGCGACGGTGGTGTCCGGACCCGTCGACGCCCTCGACACGTTGGTGGCGCAATTTCAGGGCGACGGCGTCCAGGCCCGGCGGATCGCCGTGGAATACGCCTCCCACTGCGCGGACGTGTCCGTTCTGCGGGAGCCGATTCTCGACGCCCTGTCCGCGATCACGCCGCGGCGGTCGCGGATTCCGTTCTACTCGGCGGTGACCGGGGGCGCGTTGGACGGCACCGCGCTCGACGCGGACTACTGGTACCGGAATCTGCGCCGACCCGTCCGGTTCGAGCAGGCGACGCGATCGCTCGCCGCGGACGGGTACCGAGTGTTCGTCGAGTCGTGCAGCCACCCGGTGCTGACCGTGCCGTTGCAGGAGACCCTGGACGCGGCGGGCGTCGCCGGTCACGCCATCGGCACGTTGCGGCGAGACCGGGCGGGTCTGCGTCAGTTCACCGCGGCGCTGGCCGAGGCGCAGGTGCACGGCGTGCACATCGACTGGGACCGGGTGCGGTGGGCGCGGCGCGACGACCGGCAGCAGTGGGTGGATCTGCCCACGTATGCGTTCCAGCACCGCCGCTACTGGCTGGACGGTCCGGCGGCGCAGGGTGATGTCGCGTCGGCGGGCATGGAGACCGGGGGACACCCGATGCTCGCCGCGTCGGTCGAACTCGGCGACGGGCGGGGCGCGGTGTTCACGGGTGTGCTGTCGCCGCAACACCTTCCGTGGCTGAGGGACCACGCGGTCGGCGGCACCGTCATCCTGCCCGGCACCGCGTTCGTGGAACTCGCGCTGCACGCCGGGAATCGTGTCGCGTGCGGCCGGCTCGAGGAACTGGCCATCGAGACGCCGATGGTGATTCCCGCCGAGGGTGAGCTCGCCGTGCAGGTGAGCGTGCTCGCCGACGGCGACAGCGGCCGATCCACGGTGTCGGTGCACTCCCGGCACGCCGACGCGCCGACCGAATCGCCGTGGACCCGGCACGCCACCGGCACCCTCACCGCGGCCGCCGACACCGCCGACGGTCCCGGACCGCAGTGGCCGCCCGCCGACGCCACCCCGATCGAGGTCAAGGGCCTGTACGGACTGCTGGACGAGGCCGGCTACGGGTACGGCCCGACGTTCCGGGGTCTGCGGGCGGCGTGGCGCCGCGGCGACGAACTGTACGGGGAGGTGCGCCTGGGCGGCGAGGACCCGGCTGCGGCGGTCACCGGGTACGGGATCCATCCGGCGGTCCTCGACGCGGCGCTGCACGTGATCGCGCTCGGAACCGCCGATACCGGCGCCCGCGACATCCGGTTGCCGTTCGCCTGGGGGAACGTGCAACTGCATGCCGTGGGCGCCACCGCGCTGCGGGTGCACATCACGACGACCGGGCCCGAGCGCTACCGGGTCGCCGCGTACGACGGGGCCGGCAATCCGGTGCTGACCGCGGAATCGTTGGCGCTGCGGTCACTCGGCGACACGGGGCCACTCGCGGGGACGCGCGCGGTCGGCGACGACCTCTACCGGGTGGAGTGGATGCCCATCGGGTCGTCCACCACGGCGACCGCGGACCTGATGCCGCTCGAGGAGGCGCTCGCCGGCGGCGACCCCACCGGTCGCGTCCTGTGGTGGTCCGGCGAACCGGGCGACGATCCGGAGGTGCCGGGCCGGGCGCACGCTGCCGCGGAGGCGGCGTTGCGGGCGGTCCGATCCTGGCTCGGGGACGAACGCCTGGCCGACACCCGGCTGCTGGTGACGACGCGGCTCGCCATGGCGATCCGCGACAACGAACCCGTCGACGACGTGTCCGCGGCACCCGTGTGGGGTTTCATCGGTGCGGTGCAGAACGAGCATCCGGACCGCATCACCCTGGTCGATCTGGACGGGGAGGCCGGTGACCTCGGGAGTCCGGCATTGCTGGCCGCGGCGTTGGCGTGCAACGAACCCCAGTTGGCGGTCCGGGAGGGCGCACTGCTCGCGCCGATGCTCGCCCGGGTGCCGGTGGCCGACGCCGCCCCCGACGGTTCGGCGCCATTCGGACCGGAGGGCACCGTCCTGATCACCGGAGGCACCGGGACCATCGGCCGACTGATCGGCCGCCACCTGGTGGCCCGGTACGGGGTGCGCCGGCTGGTGTTGACCGGCCGGCACGTGGCCGACGCGGACAGCGTGGCCGAGTTGCGCGCCGAGCTCACCGAGGCGGGGGCCGAGGTCGACGTGGTCGCCTGCGACGTGGCCGATGGCGACGCGGTGGCCGCGTTGCTCGCCGGCATCCCGGACCTGTCCGGGGTGATCCACGCCGCCGGGGTGCTCGAGGACGCCACCGCCGCCACCCTGACCGAGGACCAACTGCACACGGTGCTGCGCCCCAAGGTGGACGGCGCCTGGAATCTGCACGTACTGACCCGTGACCGCGACCTGTCGGCGTTCGTGCTGTTCTCGTCCGCGGCGGGTGTGCTCGGCGGCGCCGGCCAGTCGAACTACGCGGCGGCGAACGTGTTCCTCGACGCGCTCGCGCAGCATCGACGCGTCCGCGGGCTGCCGGCGATCTCGATGGCGTGGGGGTTGTGGGACCGGCCCAGCGGGATGACGTCGCACCTGGATGCCGCCGACCTCGACCGGTTGCGTCGCACCGGCATCGACACCATCAGCCCCGACGAAGGACTGGCCCTGTTCGACGCCGCGGTGGCCGCGGACCGTCCGTTGATCGTGCCGGTCCGGCTGTCGATGCCCTCGTCCCGATCGGATGGGGAGTCGTTGTCGCCGATCCTGCGCCGGGTCCTCGGTATCCGGCGCCGCCGCGCCGCGGCCGCCGACGCACCGACCGGGCTGGCCGACGAACTGCGGGCACTGGATCCCGGGGAACGGCACAACCGGGTACTGGACATCGTCACCACCCATGTCGCCGCGGTGCTCGGCCACGACGGGAAGGAGGCGATCGACCCCGAGCGCGCCTTCAAACAGCTCGGGTTCGATTCGCTGACCGCCGTGCAACTGCGCAATCAGCTGGCCACCGCCACCGGCGTCAGACTGGCCGCGACGGTGATCTTCGACTATCCGACCGCGGACGCGCTCACCCAGGAGCTGGTGGCCCGCCTGCTCGGGACCAGCGCGGCCCCGCAGGTCCCCGAGGCGGCCGGCGCCCGACGGGACGACGAGCCGATCGCGATCGTCGGGATGGCCTGCCGGTACCCGGGCCGGGTGTACGGCCCGGACGACCTGTGGCGTCTCGTCCGCGACGGCCGCAATGCGGTGGGGGCGTACCCGGACAACCGGGGCTGGAACCTCGACGAGGTGTACGACCCGGACCCGGACCGCAGCGGCACCACGTACATGAGCCAGGGCGGATTCCTCTACGACGCCGACGAATTCGACGCCGCGTTCTTCGGCATCAGCCCGCGCGAGGCGATCGCGATGGACCCGCAGCACCGGCTGCTTCTCGAGAGCGCGTGGGAAGCCCTGGAGCAGGCGGGGATCCGGCCGGACGCGCCGAATCTCACCGACACCGGCACGTACGTGGGTTTGATGGGCGGCGACTACGGCTTCCACCTGATGGGGCAGCGGAACGTGGACGCCGAGGGCTACCTGATGACCGGGACCAGTAACAGCGTGGCCTCGGGCCGGATCGCGTACTCACTCGGGTTCACCGGTCCCGCCGTCACCGTCGACACGGCCTGCTCGTCGTCGTTGGTGGCCATGCATCTCGCGGCGCGGGCACTGCGCGACGGGGAGTGCGCGCTCGCGCTGGCCGGCGGGGCCACGGTGATGGCGACCCCCGGTGTGCTCATCGAGTTCAGCCGCCAGCGCGGGCTCGCCGCCGACGGCCGCTGCAAGCCGTTCTCCGACCGCGCCGACGGCACCGGGCTCAGTGAGGGCGCGGGAATGGTGGTGCTGGAGCGGCTCGGCGACGCCCGCCGCAACGGTCACCGGGTGCTGGCGATCATCCGCGGGTCGGCGATCAACCAGGACGGGGCCTCCAACGGGATCACCGCCCCGAACGGGCCGTCCCAGGAGCGGGTGATTCGCCAGGCCCTGGCCAACGCCGCCCTCGGCCCCGCCGACATCGACGTGGTGGAGGCGCACGGCACCGGCACGACGCTCGGCGACCCGATCGAGGCGCAGGCGCTGCTCGCGGCCTACGGTCAGGAGCGGGAGGGCCGGCCGCTGTGGCTGGGTTCGGTCAAGTCGAACATCGGTCATTCGCAGGCGGCGGCGGGGGTCGCCGGGGTGATCAAGATGGTGATGGCGATGCGGCACGGGGTGCTGCCGCCGAGCCTGCACGGCGACGCCCCGACCCGGCACGTCGACTGGACCGCCGGCGAGGTGTCCCTGCTCGCCGAACCGATGGCGTGGCCGGACACCGGACGGCCCCGCCGCGCCGGGGTGTCGTCGTTCGGCATCAGCGGCACGAACGCGCACATGATCCTCGAGCAGCCACCCGAAGTCGAGACGCCGGCGGTCGCCCCGCAGTCGGCGACGCCACTGGTGTGGGTGCTCTCCGGGAAGACCGGTGATGCGCTCCGGGCGCAGGCCGCACGCCTGGCCGGGTTCCTCGACGAGAACGAGACGGACCCACCGGATCCGGCCGACCTCGCGTACTCCCTGGCCACCACCCGATCCGGGTTCCCGCACCGCGCCGCGGTGGTCGGGGACACCGTGGCCGACCTCCGCGACGGCCTGGCCCGCATCGCCGAGGGGCGAGCGGGCGGCAACGTCGTCGCCGGGACCAGCGTCCGCGGTAAGACGGCCTTCATGTTCACCGGCCAGGGTGCGCAGCGGATCGGGATGGGCCGCCGCCTCTACGAGGCCTACCCGGTGTTCGCCCGCGCCTTGGACGAGGTGTGCTCCGCCCTCGACGAGCACGTGGAAACCCCGGTGCGGCACGTGATCTGGGACGACGGCGACGGTGGCAGCGCGAAGCTCGACAGCACCGAATACACCCAGCCGGCGCTGTTCGCCGTCGAGGTCGCGCTCTGCCGGCTGCTGCGAGACTGGGGCATCGCCCCCGACTACCTGATCGGTCATTCGATCGGGGAGATCACCGCCGCCCACGTCGCGGGGGTGTTCAGCCTGCCCGACGCCGCCGCCCTGGTCGGTGACCGCGGACGGCTGATGCAGTCGACGAAACCGGGACGGATGATCGCCGTACGGGCGGGCGCCGCGGACGTGCTGGCCCGGATCGACGGCCGCGTCGATCTCGCGGCGGTGAACGGCGCCGAGTCGGTGGTCCTCGCGGGCAGCGAACGCGACGTGCTGGCCGTCGCGTCGGAACTGTCCGCCGCCGGCCTGGAGACCACCACCCTGCGGGTCAAGCGCGCGTTCCATTCCGCCCTGATGGAACCCATCCTCGACCAGTTCGGCACCGTCGTGTCGAGGCTGACGGCGCAGCCGCCACGGATACCGGTGGTCTCCAACGTGACCGGCCGCGTCGCCGCCGCCGAGGACCTCGTGTCCCCGGACTATTGGACCCGGCACATCCGGCAACCGGTGCGCTTCCACGACGGTGTCCGCGCCCTCGACGAACTCGGGGTCACCCGCTGTGTCGAGGTCGGTCCCGGCGCGGCACTGGCCGCGCTCGCCGCCGAGATCGTGCCGAACACGATCGCCACGATGCCCGGACGCGGAGACGAGGTGCACGGCCTCGTCGAGGCGGTCGCCGCCGCCTACGTGCAGGGCATTCCGATCGACTGGGACCGCGTGCTGCCCGGCCGCCGCCGCATCGACCTGCCCACCTACGCGTTCCAGCGCCGCTCCTACTGGCCGACGACGGCGACCCGGCACACCGGCGATCCGACCGAGCTGGGGCTGAGCCCGGCCGATCATCCGCTGCTCGGTGCGGCGGTGACACTCGACGACGACGCGGTGATGTTCACCGGACAGCTGTCGCTGCACCGGGATCCGTGGCTGGTGCGACCGGCGGCCCCGGACGACGAACCGCCGTCGACCGGCACCCCCCAGACGGTGTCGCCGGCGGTGCTGGTCGAACTCACCCTGCACGCAGCCCAGCACGTCGGCCTCGACCACATCGACGCACTCACCCTGCATCAGCCGCTGAACCTCCCGTCGTCCGGCCACGCACAGATCCGGGTGCTCGTGTCGCCTGCCGATCCCGGCGGCGGCCGCACCGTCACCCTCACGTCGAACCCGGGGGAGCCGGATGGCGCGGACATCTGGGTTCGGAATGCGTCGGCGACGATCGACGACGTCGTCGGCCCCGCCGCCGGGCTGCCGCAACCAGTCTCGGTCGACGCCGAGGCCGAGGTGCGCCTCGACGACGGCACCGACACGAGCGGGTTCGGCATCCATCCGGCACTGCTGCAGGCGGCGCTCGACCCGATCCTCGGGTGGGACGGCTGGCCGGCCACGTGGTCGGGAATCCGCCTGCACACCGTCGGTGCCGACGCGGCGGTGGTCCGGTTCACCGCCGGCGACGACGGCCGGTATCGCATCGTGGCCGTCGACCCCGCCGGTGCACCGGTGCTGACCGTCGACGCGTTGCGGGTCGAGTCGAGGCCGTCCGGCGGCGACGGCCGTCCGGCGGCTCCGCCACTGCACCGGCCGGTCTGGATCCGGATCGAGGCGGCCTCGACCGAGCCGGCCCTCGGACCGGTGGTCGTCCTCGGCGCCGAGGCGCCCGGCGACAGGGGTCTCGGATCCGCCTTCCCGCGGTACCCCGACCTGACGGCGCTGCGCACGGCGGTCGAGTCCGAACCGGACGAGGACGATCGGCGACCGTGGACGGTGCTCCTCGACTGCTCCGCCGCGGGCGAGCCGGGGCCGGCCGCGACCCACCAACTGTGCGCCCGGGTTCTGCGACTGCTGCAGGAGTGGCTGGACGACGACACCGTCGCCGACAGCCCGCTGGTGATCGTGACCCGCAACGCGATGGTCACCGGTGACGACCAGGACGACGGCGCCCGGGCCGACCTCGCGGCCGCCGCCGTGTGGGGTCTCGTCGGCTCCGCGCAGAACGAGAACCCGGACCGGTTCGTGCTGATCGATCTCGACGACGCGTCCGACGCCGAGGCCGTCGTCGCGTCGGCGGTGGCGAGCGGGGAACCTCAGGTGGCCGCCCGGAACGGGACCCTGCTGGCGCCGCGGCTGCGGCGGATGCGCGCCGACGGCGAATCGGTGCCGTTCGATCCGCACGGCACCGTCCTCGTCACCGGCGGCACCGGCACCGTGGGATCGCTGGTGGCCCGCCGCCTGGTCACCGACCACGGGGCACGGCACGTGCTGCTGACCAGCCGGCGCGGACCGGACGCCGAGGGTGCCGACCCACTGCGCCGCGAACTGAGCGATCTGGGTGCGGAGGTGAACGTCGTCGCCTGCGACACCGCCGACGAGTCGGCCGTCGCCGCGCTCCTGACCGCGATACCGGCGGAGCACCCGCTGACGGCGGTGATCCACGCGGCC
Source organism: Rhodococcus jostii NBRC 16295 (assembly GCF_001894825.1). Classification (GTDB taxonomy): domain Bacteria; phylum Actinomycetota; class Actinomycetes; order Mycobacteriales; family Mycobacteriaceae; genus Rhodococcus_F; species Rhodococcus_F jostii. The sequence continues at coordinate 19,744 of NZ_BCWY01000103.1, forward strand.
GGCGTGATCGACGACGCCACCCTCGCCTCGCTCACCCCCGAACGGCTCGACACCGTGCTGCGACCGAAGGTCGACGCGGCCTGGCACCTGCACCGGCTGACCGCGGACAGCGACCTGCGAGCCTTCGTCCTGTTCTCCTCGCTCGCCGGCCTCCTGGGGGCGCCCGGGCAGGCGAACTACGCAGCCGCGAACATGTTCCTCGACGCCCTCGCCCGTCACCGTCACGCCCTCGGAAAGCCCGCGCTGTCGATCGCGTGGGGCATGTGGGCACCGCCGAGCGCCATGACCGACAACCTCGGGGCCCTCGACCTCGCCCGGGCGCGGCGCAGCGGAATGGTGCCGATGTCCGCCGACGACGGCCTGGCCCTCTTCGACAGCGCGCTGACCGCCGGCTCCCCGACCGTGGTGGCCGCACGGTTCGACCACACCGGTCTCGCCGGACCATACGTTCCGGCGCCGCTGCGTGGCCTGATCCGGGAAACCCGCCCGCGCGCCGCGGGATCGGACTCGGCCGCGACCGGGTCGACCGGGTCCGGGCCGTCGGAGTGGGCGCACCGCCTCGCCGACCGGTCGATTCCCGAGCAGCGGCACCTGATGCTCGATCTGGTGCGGGCCGGCGCCGCCGCGGTACTCGGCTACGACGCGTCGGACGCGGTCGACCCCGACCAGGCGTTCAAGGAACTCGGTTTCGACTCGCTGGCGGCGGTTGCCCTGCGCAACCAGCTCGGCGCCGCCACCGGGCTGCGGTTGCCGCCGACCATGGTGTTCGACCACCCGAGTCCGCGTGCCGTCGCCGAGTTCCTCCGGGCGGAACTCGTCCCGGATCCGGTGTCGGTGGCGTTCGCCGATGTCGACCGGCTGCGGGCGATCGTCGCCGAACTCGGCGACGACAGCGAGGCGCGGTCGGCGATCGCGCAGCGACTGGAGAGCCTGCTGGCCGAGGTCGGTGCGGGCGACGGCGCCGCGCGCGGCGACGCGGTCGACAAGATTCACGCCGCCACGAGCGAGGAGATCCTGGACCTGATCGACCGCGGTCTGTGACCGCGGGTGATCGGCCTGCGCTAGGTGATGTGGGCTATGTGGGGGTTGAGGGACATCTGCCCGGAATCCGGTGCCAAGGAGTTACCGCAGATAGCGGCACACGATGCGGCGCAGCAGTTTTCGATCACCGCACACTCGCGGTGGCTGCTGGCAACATCGGAGCCGGGGGTGTGCTCGACCGACGGTCAGGTGGCGGCGGTGGTGTTCGCGCGAGTGGCCTGGAGAATGTTGTGCAGTTCGCGGTCGTCCAGGCCGTGTGGTCGGCCGATGGTCACGATCCGGGTCCGGCGGGGCCGGTGTCCCCACGCGTCGGTGCGGGTGATGTCGATCCGCTTGCCCACCACTTGCAGCACGGTCCGGTGTTCGGGATGGTCGGAGCTGTAGATGATGCCCTTCGCTCGGTACACGCTGGCGGGCAGACGGCGGACGGCGTCGCGCACCGCCGCCAGCGACAGGGGTTGGTCGTCCTCGTAGGTGCGGGTTTCGAAGGTAAGTGAGGCGTCGTGGCATCGACGAGATCGAGTGTCGCCGTCCGGGTCGGTCCCCGCGCGGCGGGGTGGGTTCTGGCCGTGATCGAGGGCGGTCGGGTCGAAACGGCCGACACCGAGGAGGATCGCGAGGGGGACCGCGCAGTAGCTGGCCTCCACCAGGCGGTAGCGGTGAAGGTGGTCATCGAGCCAGGCCCGGACCTGGGTTCGTCGTTCCGGCGGTACGAGATCGATCTTGTTGAGGATCAGCAAGTCGGAGCAGGCGACCTGCCAGATCTTGGCGTGCATGGACTCGGGTGCGTCGAACAGTTGGTCCGCGTCGAGTACGCAGGTGATGCTGTCGACCCGCACACGCTCTGCCATGGTGGCGTCGTCGACGAACGTCAGGGCGATCCCGGTGGGATCCGCCACGCCGCTCGCCTCGAGGAGCACGAATTCGGGGCGCTCCGGGCGGTCGAGCATCTGGTTGACGGCGCTGACCAGGTCACCGCGGATCGAACAGCACACGCACCCGTTGGTGAGGCTGACGACATCGCTGTCGACAGCGGCGACGAGGTCGGCGTCGATGTTGATGCTGCCGAAGTCGTTGACGAGCACGCCGACACGGAGACCGTGATCGCCGTGGAGGATCCTGTTGAGCAGCGTTGTCTTGCCCGCACCGAGGAACCCGGTGAGCACGGTCAAGGGGAGCCGGGACCGGTCCGCCTCGGATCGAGGGGCGGCAGGTTCGGGCCCGGTCACTTCAACCGGTCCTTGATCTTGCCGACGATCTTGTTCTTCACCATCTTCGGGATGCTGATCTTGAAGTCGTTCGGGAACACGGGAACCAGGTCCCGGTCCACGTCCTGGGGGTAGTAGAGCTGTTTGTCGATCTCCTTGTCCCGCACGAACTGTTCCTGGATATCGCGGGTCGATTGCCGCGGCGACGGGAAGTCGACCTCGAGGTGGGTGGGGCCGAGGTCGAAGAGGTACTTGGCGTCTTCCTTGCTCGGTCGGGCCGGGTTCGCCGATTCCGAGAGCGCGGCGGTGCGCGCCCAGACCGCATCCTTGGTGACGTTGATGACGACACCGTCCGGGGCGCCGAACTGGAACAGACCTTTGTAGTGGTAGCGGATGCCGGCGAGGATCTCGGGTATCTGGTCGGCCGCGTAGTCCATGTGGGTGAGCATCGCCAGCCGAGGCTGAATCTGCTGCATCATGTACCCGGCTGCGTAGTGGGGGGTGTGGCAGGTATCGATGGTCACGTTGGTGATGATCTCGGGCAACCCCATCTTCACCTCTTGCAGATGGGCGATGTCGGGCTGGGTTTCGGTGACGAAGACGTCGACGCCCCGGGCATACTCGAGGGTGAGCTCGTCCGGGCGACCGTCTCCGGTCCAGACGAAGGAGAGCCCGTTCCAGTCGAGTCGGTAGGCGGATGCGCCGTCCTTGGAATGCCCACGCCTCCAATGGCGCACAGTGACGCCGTCCTGGTCGTAGCAGATCCCGCCGTCGTCGCGGAAGTCGAACTCGGTGACCTCGACCTCGTAGCCGTCACCGATCGGCATGCAGTTGAAGCTGTCGGTGTGCCACTGGGTCATCTGTTTCATCCCGTCGATCATCGCCCTGATACCGAACTCGGGAGTCCTCCCCGACGGCCCGGTCACGCGTAGTGGCTTCCAGCGGGCCGCCCAGGGTGCGAAAGCGTACAGGTACGGCAGGTCGGCGTAGTGGTCGACGTGCAGGTGGGTGATGAAGATGTCGTTGACCATCTGGAGCGGCACCTGCATGGCGAGGATATTCTTCAGGCAACCGGGGCCGAAGTCGAAGAAGAACCGTTTACCGTTGCCGAGTTCGACCATAATGCTGGTGCCGGCCTGGTCCCTGGTGGGTGGGAAGGGGCAGGTGCCGACGAACGTGATCCGCATCTCGTCCTTGCCGAGTTCCTCGGAGGTCGGGTAGTACGTGGAGGCACTGCCCATGTGTTCGGTCGGTCGGTAATACGGTGGGTAGGTGATTCCGGTGCCGGGACCGCCTCCGTAGGGGTTCGCCGCGGGGTTGACGTTGGTGGTCTCGGCAGCGCTCATGGTCGTCTCCAATGGCGGTTCGACACGCGGGGGCAGTGACGCCACCTTCCAACCTGCCGCAGCCGTCTGCGCCCGGCAAGGGCGTGGGCCGGTGTCCGCTTGTGGTGCCAGCCGCCGTTACCCCGGGGGGTCACGGCGCGACGGCGGCGGCGCCGAGCAGCACCAGGATCACCGTGGGGAACAGGCACCAAGTGGAGGAGCGCACCAGCTGGGTGCGGTGATGGATGCGCCTGAGGTTCCGGTCCACCGTGCGACGCAGGTCGTCGGCGGGCAGTGCGCCGGCCTCGGTGACCGCGCCCTCGAGCGCGAGCGCGGCCGTGGCGAGGGCGCCGGCGGTCATCAATGCCACCACGGTGGCGAAGGACAGCGGCGCCGCGGGGCCCTCCCCGGTCCGGACGATGGTCACGAAGGCGCCGGCGGCGATCGCCAGCAGCGTCAGTACCGAGCTGGCGTGCGCGGTCAGGGTCCGGTCGACGTCGTGGATCTCAGCGATGACCGCGATCTCTTCGTCGGCAGTGCGGGCCGGATGTGCGGTGACGGGGCGTCCCTTCAATGCCACCGCAATCGCGGCCCCCGCCGAGGCGAGCACGATGACGATCACCCACACCGGTACCCCGGCCACCTCGGCGGTGACCGGATTCGAATTGAGGGTCAGCGGTGTGTCCATCGAAAGTGTCTCCCTTCGATCAGCGGCCGGCGAGGCTCCGGATCCTGCCGCGGCCCCGCCGCTCGGAGGCGGTTGCTCCGCCCCGGCCGGCCGCACGGTCACCGGTTCAGCCCGCCCGCGTGTGCCCGTTCCTTTCCTAGGTCGACTGTTCGGGGTCGCCGGCGGTCTGACCCGGTCGGACCGTGCGGGGAGGTTCGTCGTCAGCGTCCCTCGCGTGAAGGAGGCGAATACCGATCGGCGCCGTCACGCTGTGCAGGACGATGCTCAACACGACGGTCACGACGGCCGCCTGGGTCAGCAGCAGCGGTTCCTGCATCACCCCCTCCTCGAGCACAATCAGCCCCAGGACGAGCGTGGTGATGCCGCGAGGCCCGAACCACCCCATGAACACCACGCTCGCTGCGGGCACATCGCTGCGCGTGAACGCCACCAGGACCGACACGAACCGAACGAGAGTTACGGCCGCGATTGCGAAAGCCAGGACCCTCCAGTCGGCGTCCCGGAATGCCGGCACCACAACGACCGCGCCGAACAGGGCGAAGGTGACCAGCTCCAGCAGCTCCGAGGCGGCCCCGGCAACCTGCGTCGGTGCGCGGTCCTGCCCGCGGCCGGGTTTGATTGCGGCGTACGCCAAGCCGCCCGCGAAGGCCGTCGCGAAGCCGCTGCCATGGAACTGCTCACCCGCACCGAAGCAGAGCACGGCCAGAGCGAGGGTGGCCAGCTGCGCCCAGGAGTCGGTCGTCCAGCCGTGAGCTCGTGCCACCGCGATGGCTTTGCCCCCGAGCAGTCCGATGACGATGCCGACGGCCAACGACACATGCACGGTTCGGAACGCGAACCACGCCCACTCTCCCGGTGCCGGCTCGGCCTCTTGGGACGCGATGGCCAGGACGGTCAGGAGCGCGGCGACGGCGAACCCGTCGTACAAGCCGCTCTCGACCGAGAGCCCCTCCCGGATCCGTCGGGGAATGCGGGGGTCCACCAAGAGCGCCTCCACCAGGGCGGCTTCGGCCGGAGCGACGATGACGGCCAGGCACACGGCCTCCCAGAAAGGCAGGGCAGGCAGCAGCAGGAGCGCCACAACGGTGCCCAACACCACCGTCAACGGCATACCGATGCCGAGCAGACGGCGGGCCATCGCACCGCGCCGCAGCATGGTGCGGAGGTCGAGTCGGCAGGCCTGGGTGAACAGGATCAAGGTCAACGCCAGCTCGGCGACGGTCCGGAACCCTTCCCGGTCGGCCTGCACCTCGACAAGCCCAAGACCGTCCGCGCCGAGAACCCCACCGACCGCGACGAAAACCGCTGCGGGCGAGAGGTAACCGCGCCTCAACCGACCGGAACCGACGGAGAAGCACAGCACGAGCACGATGAGAACGAAGACGCTCTGATCGGTCATGAAAGCTCACGCCCTGTTCGTCTCGGTGGCACCGGGCACAGGCCGGCACGTCATTCCGGAATCGTGCCGTGACGCAACTGCGGCGTCCCCATCACCTTGCTCGGTGCCGGTCCCGCCCAGCAAGGGCGTCAACCGGCGGGCGGCCGGGGTGTGGCCCGCCCACCCGTGCGCGGGCGCATCAGCGGGTGCGGTCGGTGACGTCGGCGGCGGCGAGGGGGATGGCTGCGCCCACCGTGGTTCCCCGGCCCGGGTCCGACCGGATGAACAGCTCCCCGCCGACCGCCTCGATGCGGTCGCGCATGTTGGCCAGCCCCGCGCCGTGGGGGCACCGCGCCGAGACGAACCCGGCGCCGTCGTCGCTGACCTCGAGGCGCAGTCGGCCGTCATCGCGTAGCCCGATGGACACGTGCGTCGCGCCGCGCGCGTGCTTGAGCGCATTCTGCAGCGCCTCGAGCGCGCAGAAGTAGACCGCGCTCTCGATCTCGAGGGGGTAGGTGCGCAGGTTTTCGGCGCTCACCGAGGCGGGTGTCGGCGACCGCAACGCGACCGCGCGCAGGGCCTCCTCGACGCCGGCGTCGGTGAGCAGCGACGGGTAGATCCGGTGGGTCACCGCACGGAAGTCGTCGATGATCGCTTCGACGTCGGCGCCGAGCGCGCACAGGAGCGGGTGATCTGCCGCGCCCTCCGCGGCCTCGGCGGCGACCCCGAGCCGGATCCTCAGCATGACCAGCCGTTGTTGGAGGTCGTCGTGCAGGTCGCGCTGGATCCGACGCCGCTCCGAGTCGGCGGCGGCGACCAATCGCGCGCGGGAGGCCTCCAGGTCCCGCACCGAGGAACTCAGTGCCGATGCCAAGCGGCGTCGCTCCAGTGTCGCGAACGCACACGCGCCGACAGCGTCCACGAACTGCCTCTGGTCGTGCAACGCGCCGTCCAGATGAAATGCGGCCACCGGCGTCGTCGAGTCGGGAATCTGGAAGACACACCGGTCCGCCGCGGACTGGGGCAGCTTCACCGGCCGTCCGGCACCGTCGCGCCACGGCACATCACCGTCACCGGCGAAGCACAGCTCCAGGCTGGGATCCTCGAGGGCATCGGCGAGCAACCTCCGTAGCCCGGCGTCGCCGGGCTCGTCCCCCCGGAGTTTGACGGTCAGAGTCTCGAGCGCCCTGGCCGCGTGCACCCGCCACGACAGCAGACCGAGGAAGAAGCCCAGCGCCGAGACGGGAATCAGGACCTCGATCACGAACCCGAGGGGCACCAACACCTCCGGTGCGGCGCCGCTGCGCCGCAGCCCGAGATACACCGCGTAGGCGACGTACCGGACCATCGTCACGGCCAGCACGGGCGTCAAGGTGCGGCGCAGCAGGGCCGAACCGCGACGCAGCCGACGCCAGGTCGCCACGACAACGGCCAGAAACAGGCCGACGGCAAGGATTTCCAACCCCAGCGTCACCACGGTGCCGGGTGGGGAGGAGACGGTGTCGGCGACCGCGAACGCGTTGGCGGGACAGTCGCTCGTACACGTGCCCCACACGGACGGCGTGGGAAACCACTCCAGCAGCAGGGCCTGCGGCAGGAACACCGCCACCGCCACCGCCCAGGCCGTGGCCGCGATGATGCGGTCGGCCCGGCCCGTCAGGTGCCCACGGGCATAGGCCAGGGTCACATATATCAGCGCCGGCTCGACGAACCAGGCGGCCACCCGCCCCGTGCTGTAAAGGAGATCGTTCGACGATGCCGTCAGCGTGGCACCGAAGCACACACCCCCCAGGAGGACGAGCAGCCGACCCTGCCGATTCTCCGGATCCCACCGCCATTGGTACAGACCCACCCCCATCGGGACCGCCACGGTGAGTGCCCCGACCACCGCCGACGTCACCCGCCACGGGGACTCTCGGTTGGCCAGTGCCACCCCGACCGAGAGGCCGGCCAGAACCACACCGACGACAGCCCCCGCAGCCAGTGTCCGGTTCATGGCTCAGCCTGCGATTCCCTGAGTGCTGCTCGAGACCATCCCGATGAAGGACCTCGTCGAGACACCTTCCCGCCTCAGACTATGCAGCCGAGAATCGGCACACAGGCCTTTCCGGCAGAGTCGGCGATCATCGGGCCGACCTGGCGCCATGCGTCCGCCACAGCTGCGCCAACAGGCTGGGCCGCAAGTCCTGCTTCCGCACGACCGCCGCGGCCCCACACCGGTGCACGGCCGCGGGAAGCGCCGCCGGCTCCGTGGCCGAGATCAGTACCACCACGACGTTCGGATGACGAAGCCCGATCCACCGCGCCAACTCGACACCATCCATGCCCGGCATGTGCACATCCACCAGCGCCAGCGCGGGTTCGGCCGCCTCGATCGCCGTGCACGCCTCTCGCCCCGAGCTGACCTCTCCTGCCGAGACGAAGCCGGGGGTGCCGTTCACGAGCTGGCGCGCGATGCCGAGGAAGGGCGCGTAATCGTCCACGGTGAGCACTCGCACCGCAGACGCAGCGATCGGGTCCACGTCGCACCTCAGCTCCCTGTCGTACTCGCCGCACACCAGGGGCGCACACGGATACGTCGATGTCACCTCCTACCGTGACTCCGCATCGGCCGCACGCACCACCGGGCAGGCACCACACCCGTGCGGCGGTTGTCTCCCGCGCCCCGAACACCACTTCCACCCACTCGACGTGGTGCGCGGTCGCCGGGATGTGCGCTACGAGGACGGGGCAGAATCCGACAGGTACATCAGCACGGCTGCGACCCGCCTGCTCACCGCGTGGGACTCATCGGAATCGACAAGCCCGAGCTTGACGAAGATCGCGCTGATGTGTTTTTCCACGGCGCGCTTGGTCAGGAACAACGTCTCGGCGATGGCGGAGTTGCTCTTGCCCTCCGCCATGGCCGACAGGATCTCGCGTTCACGCGCACTCAACTGCGATACACGCGACTGCGCCGCTCGCTCCCGCGCGTCGATCAACACCTCGACGACCTTCGGATCGATGACAGAGCGCCCCTCGGCGACCGCCTCGATTGCATCCACGAGGTCCCGGAGTCGGTGCACCCGCTCCTTCAGAAGGTAGGCGCGCCCGTCCGACCCCGTTTCGAACAAGAGCAGAACGTAGGCGGGATCGGTGTATTGGCTCAACAAGACGACTCCCACACCTGGATGTGTCTCACGCAGCCGTGCCGCGATGGACACACCCTCCGTGGTGTGCGTTGGCGGCATCCTGATGTCGGTGACCACCACGTCCGGCCTGCCGTCCTCGACCGCCGCGAGCAAGGAAGGCATGTCGTCGGCCGAGCCGACGACGTCCACCCCCTCGGCAGCCGCCAGCAACGCTTCGATGCCCTCCCGGGCCACGAGGCTGTCATCGGCGACTACTACGCGGATGACCACCTCTAAAGGCTAATGCAGTCATGAGGCCCGGCCTGCCCGAAGAAGAAACAGCGCCCGCACTCCAACACCGCTGGGCATGCAGTGCTTAGCGCCGGATCTCGGGCGTCTGTCCCTCAACCCCCTATGTGATGAGGGCGCGGCCGATTCCGCACACCGCGATCGCCCACAGCACGCTGGTGAACGTGCCGATGATGAACTGTTCCGACGCGTGGGGTTCGCGGAGTTCGGGGTAGCGGGCCAGCCCCTTGACGGCGAGGACGACGGCGATGCCCTCCGGCCAGCCCGCGAGGATCGCGGCCGCGACGGCGGCGCGCTCGAGGAGTCCGATGATCCGCCCGCCGCGCAGCGGTCCGTCCTCGGGCCGGGGGTCTCGGGTTCCGGCGTCGGGTTGGCGGCGGGCGATGCGGAACGCGGCCAGCACGAGGGGCGCCCCGCCGGTGGTGGCCGCCGCGACGCACAGGACGAGGGTCGCGGCGAGGGCGAATCCCGTGACCGGGGTGGTGGCGGAGGCGGC
>NZ_BCWY01000104.1 GCF_001894825.1 Rhodococcus jostii NBRC 16295
GTTGTCGAGTGCTGTGCGGATGGTGGTGTGTGTTTCCCACAACTGTGGGCAGGGATGTCCGATGCGGTCGGCTTCGGTCAGGCATGCTCGTGCTACGCCGAGGGCAAGAGAGCCGTTGATCCGGAGGACCAGCCGGTCCGCGATGCTGAGTCCTCCCCGACCAGGTTTGCGGACGTGGATGACCGCGGTGTGGGGGACGTGGTGTCCGTCGAAGGTCAGTGGCCGTCCTGACCCTTTGGTGGGCGACTAAACTTGTGGCAGAGCTGGGCACGCACCTCCTCGTGTCAGTGTCGCCATCGAAATCAAGGCCTCTGGGCTGTGAAATCCGTAGGATCGCTTCGTCAGCGACCGCAGGTGGGTGTTGTTAGCCTCGACACGGGCATTGGACAGGTCGTAGTCGATTGCGTTGAGAATCTCGCGCCGATAGCGAGCGATGCTCTTAGCCAGGCCTACAAGTTCCGGGATCCCACTGTCCTGGGCCATCTGCAACCATGCTCGCAATCGTACCGAGGCCCTCTTCCTCGAGCCGGAATAGACATGTTGCAGTTATTCTTTCAGGACATAGCTCCGACACAGTTCGCTGTTTCTGTCCTCGAGAATCTTTGCTCGGACTGATATCTGCGCGGGGCTGAGATTCTCGACGTTCTTCAACAATGCCCACCGCAGCTGACGTCGATCCCGGTCGGTGAATCCCCACAGCCGCGACAACACACGCGACCGCACTCGGTCCAGAGCCCGCGTCATCCACTGAATCACATGAAACGGATCCATACACTGCTTCACCTGCGGCGCCCTGCTGCGCACGGTCGAGGCGATCCACTTCGCAGCATCAGCACTGATATGCGTCAGACGAGCTGTGCGTTCTTCACCCAACTCGTCGAAGAATCGATTCAAGGTGCTCTCGTTGTGCCCTTCGGCTGCCCATACGAGTCGGCCCGTGTCGTGATCGACCACCACGGTGAGGTATCGGTGACCTTTCCGGTAGGCGATTTCGTCGATCCCCAAGCGCCGCAATCCTTGGAGCCGATCAGTACGCCCGACAGCATCGCCGACGACGCGGGTGACGATCCTGGTCACAGATCGCCACGCCACTCGGGCGTACTCGCACACCGACGTAGCTGGACTGTGCGCGGCCAACCACGCCACGTTGTCGTCGAACGCCCTGGTCATGTTCGCAGCCGGCCGTGCCCACGGCACCATCTCGGTCACCACGCCGTGCTCGGGGCATCGAATCCTCGATACCGAACCTTGTACGAAGCACCGCATGCCGCCCATATCCAGGTGACGCCACTGTCGAGGTCGATTCGGGCGATCGTATCCAGGGCAGCGCTGTTCACAATGTGGACAGCGGGACCGAACCGACGCGTGTGGCTCGAGGGACACCACGATCACTGGTCCTCGTTCGTCGTCCGTGAATTCGACATCGATTATCCGGGCCCTGTCGATTCCCAGCAGTTTCTGCAGTATTCTGGCAGCGCGCAACGCCTTCTCCCTTAGGTCTTGTCTTCGCAAACCAAAACCTATGCGAGGGAGGGCGTTGCGTCTATCAGGCTCGCGGAGATCACCCATCAAAGGGTCAGAAGAGCCAGGTCAGTTCGATGACACCCAGGCCCGTTGCGGGCACCGATTTGAGGCGTTCGCTTCGACATGACGAACAGGTCACCGTTAGTGGCAGCATCAGTGCGGCGCAGTCTTGGCATCGCCAGATGAGCAGCTCGCGAAACACTATGGTTCGAAAGATCTGGCAGGAGATCGAAAGGCCAACTATTAAAACGTGACTCGTGCCCGGCTCCCGTCACGCGGGTGTACGTTGATGGGCGTCGCCCGGTGCCTCCTGCGTGCGCACGGGGTCCGATCGGTCGGCGATTGTCACCAGAGCTCTGGATCGCTGTGCCTCTGGTACTTCGGAGTCACCGCTGGAGAGTGCATGTCCCTTCGCGGAATCAAAAGCGCACTGGCGGGAAGGATGTGGGTTGTCGCTGTGAACTGAGATGACGCGACATACTCCCCGAGATGTCAACCAGGACGTGGGAGTGTGGTGCCCTTATCCGTCGAAGCCAATGAAAGCATTAACCGGCGGCAGTGGTGAATCTCGGGCAAATCGATGTTGGTACGGGGGTTTTCAGCGAATAGTGTCATGGCTCACAGCGTCATGAGGGAAGTCATCTTGCCCGTTGGCGTTGTCGCAGCGTATTGACAAGACAGCCGGCCATCGGGGTTCGGATAGCCGACAAGGAGATAATGATGTCCAATCTGAAGGTATTCCGAGGTCCTCGCACCCACGCCCTCACCCGCGCACGCGCTCGAAAACGAATTGTGGAAGCGTTGATCGCGGTGACCGCAATGGCCGTTCTCACTTCTTGTTCAGGAGCGAGCGATGCGCGCTCTACCGGAGGTCCGGCCGATACATCGACCAGCGCTGACCTCGCGTATGTGAAGCAGCAGCTAGACAATTACACCAGGGTTCCCCAGTTCGAGGCGCTGGGGCCCGCGTTCGATGCGAGCGGGGTCGCTGGGCAGTCCATGATGAACATCCCGTTCTCGAGTAGCGTTAGTTACAACCAGACGTTGAACAATGCAATGGAGTCGGTGGCGAAGAAGTACGGCATCGACTACACCTTCTTCCAGAGTCAGGGCGCGCAGGCGGATTTCGTCGCGGGGATCAACCAGGCGATCAGCAAGAAGGTTGACGCTATCAATCTGAGCACCATCGATCCACGTGTGCTCGGTCCACAACTGCAGGCAGCACAAGACGCCGGAATTACGGTATCCAGCAGCATGGAGTTCGGACCTACCCAGATGTCGCTGATTCCTTCGACAGTCCCCGTGGTGGTTCCATTTGAATGGGAGACTGTTGCCCGACTTATGGCGGACTGGACCATTCATGACACGTCAGGAAAGGCCAACGTCGTCGCTGTGGTGAGCAGTGATCAGCCAAGCTCACAGCCGATGGTCGATGCACTCAAAGACGAATTTAAGGTGCGGTGCGGAAGCAGTTGTGAACTTACGATCGTGGACGTGCCGGCGACTCAGTGGGCGACCCGGATACAGTCCGCGGTGCAGTCGGAGCTGGTCAAGGACCCTTCGATCAACTACGTAATTCCTATTTACGACGGAATGACTCAGTGGGTCGTGCCGGCGATTAAGGCTGCTAACCGTGTCGGAAAGGTACATGTTGCGACTGAGAACGGCCAGCCTTTCGTGCTGAAGATGATGCAGGACGAGGACATCGTCCGAATGGATGTCGGACAGGGTCTGGAATGGACTGGCTGGGCGGTGATGGACCAGATCATGCGGTCGATGGCAGGCGTCCCGACGCTAGAAAAGCAGAGTATTCCTTTGAGGGTTTTCACCCGTGAGAACGTTAGTGAGGCCGGAACACCGCCCGCGATTGAAAAGGGCTACGGCAACTCTTACATCGATGGGTTTACGAGCCTTTGGACAGGGAAGTAAGAAATGAAAGAGCAGCAAACTCCTGTTACTATTCGGCCATCCGAGAATCCGGTTACCCAAATCAGCAACGCTGAGGCCGCCCCGAGCGTGGCGAGCCGGCCAACAGATCGAACCCGAGGGTTCGTCGAACGATTCGCATTGGTCGGAGCGTGGGCTGTGTTGATCGCTGTTTTCAGCGTCCTCAAGCCTGATACCTTCCCGACGGCCGACAACTTCGGGACGATCTTTGGCTCGCAGGCCGTGCTGGCGGTACTTGCGCTGGCACTCATCATTCCGATGACGGCCGGCGACTACGACCTCTCGGTGGCATTCACGCTGACGTTGTCGGCGATGATCACCGCGTTACTCAATGTTCAACATGGGTGGCCAATCGTCCCCTCGATGTTGCTAGCTCTCCTCGCAGGTGCGGCTGTGGGCTTCGTCAACGGCGCGATCGTCACCTTCTTTCGGATCGAGTCCATCATTGTCACGTTGGGTACCGGGACGTTCATCGGAGGAGTGGTGCTATGGATGAGTGACTCGAACACGATCAGTGGGGTCGCTCCGGGCCTGGTCGAATGGGTGATCGTGAAGCAACTGTTCGGTGTACCAATGGGTTTCTATTATGCGTTGTTGCTTGGCGCAGTGATGTTGTACGTCTTCGAGTTCACGCCAGTCGGGCGGAGGCTCTTGATCGTAGGGCGAAGTCGCAGCGTGGCGAAGTTGTCCGGAATCAATGTGACTCGCTCGCGAATTGGCTCATTCGTATGGGCGGGCCTGCTCAGTGCTGTCGCCGGAATCCTCTATACCGGGATCTCTGGCTCTGCGGACCCTTCGTCTGGCATCCAGCTTCTACTGCCTGCGTTCGCAGCAGCCTTCCTTGGCGCGACAACGATCATGCCTGGCAGATTCAATCCGGTGGGGACACTGATCGCCGTTTACTTTCTCATCACGGGGATCACGGGCCTGCAGATGCTCGGTTCGGACAGTTTTGTGCAGAATCTGTTCTATGGAGGTGCGTTGGTGCTCGCAGTAGCGATCTCGCAAGTCGTGCGCGGGCGCAAGGCAGCGTGGGGCGTCGGATGACGAGCCCATTGGATGTCACTGTCCGCGATGAGCGCCGTGGGTCAGCTACCGCTCCGGCCCTCGAACTGTGCGGCATTGTCAAAAGCTTCGGTGGTGCCAGGGCGCTCAATGGTGTCTCGCTCCGGATCGAGGCCGGCGAAGTGCATGGCGTGTTGGGCGAGAATGGGTCTGGAAAGTCGACACTGATCAAGGTATTGGCGGGATTTCACGCGCCCGACTCGGGCAGCCTCCTCGTGGATGGGCGCCAGATCGACCTTCCGATGCGCATTGGCGGGGCGCACGCGCTCGGTATCGAATTCGTTCACCAAGACCTGGGTTTGGTTCCTTCGCTTTCTGTGACGGAGAATCTGCGGCTCAGTGACCTTGCATCGGAGATGAGCCGCTGGCATGTGTCGTGGCGTAGTGAACGCCGCCGAGCGATCAAGCTCTTTGCCGACTATGGCCTTACGTTGGACCCATCGGCGAAGGTCGCCGACATCGATCATGTCGAGCGCGCTCTGCTCGCGATCGTGCGGGCGGTCGACGCGCTGAACCGGTCGCTGCAACATAGCGGAACAGGCCACCGGGGGCTCCTGGTGCTCGATGAGCCGACGGTCTTCCTGCCGCGCGAAGGCGTGGAAAAGGTCTTCCGCCTGGTGCGTGAGATCGTTGCGCGCGGTGCGAGCGTGTTGTTCGTCTCGCATGACCTCGACGAGGTGCGCGAGGTAACTGACCGGGTGACCGTGCTGCGAGACGGAGCGAACGTGGGGACGGTCGTCACTGCTGACACGAGCCCGCGCGAGGTTGTCGACCTTATCCTCGGTCGCGAGTTGAAGGTCAGTGGCCCGAAGGCTGGTCGGGGTCGTGGTGGTCCGGTCAAGCTCGGGTTGCGGGACGTGAGCGGTTCGCGGGTTCGAGGGTTCGACCTGCAGGTAGGCGCCGGGGAGACGGTGGGAATTACAGGGCTGGTCGGTTCTGGGTTCGAGGAACTGCCCTATCTGCTCTTCGGTTCTCGTTCAGACGCTCGGGGCACGATGTTGATCGATGGGGCTCAGCACGACCTGAGTAGAATAACGCCGCGGGGTGCCATCTGTGCAGGACTCGCGCTTGTCCCAGCGGATCGACTCGGGGACGCGAGTGTGCCGAACCTGCCTATTTCGGACAACGTAACGCTCCAACTTCTCGATCGCTTCAAGCGGGGCGGTGTGCTCCGCAGGCGGCGAATGCTGGACCAGGCACAGACCTTCATGCACGACTTCGATGTCCGGCCTCGCGACGCTCGGCAGGAGTTGTGGACACTGTCGGGCGGAAACCAGCAGAAGGTGGTGTTGGCGAAGTGGTTGGCCGCGAGTCCCAAGGTACTGTTGCTGCACGAACCGACTCAGGGCGTCGACATCGGATCACGCGAGCAGATCTTCGAATTCGTCCGTGAGGCAACCGACAACGGCATGTCGGTGATCTGCGCGAGTTCTGATTACGACCAACTCGCCACGATTTGCGATCGCGTGTTGGTACTTCGGAAGGGAGCCATCGTCGCCGAATTGCAAGGGCCTGTGCAGAAGCAGGACATTGTGCATGAATGCTTTAAGGGCGCGACCTGATATCTCTCACGGTGCCACACGTGGCGTGCTTCTTGCATGTAGGCCCTCTCCGTCATCATCAGATTGTCGGTGACGGTCGGACTGGCCACCGGTAGCTGCTACCGGTGGCCAGTCCGTCAAGCCTTACGAGGCTGCGCCGCCATCGCATCCTGATAGCGACGCAGTGTGGACCATCGGCAGCTTGCCCTAGACCAACGAGTTCGGCATGACAATGTTTATCCTGCCGATTCTAGCCACGGGTGCAGGTATTTCACCCCAGTCGATGCCGGGGGTGTTTCATCGGGTTTGTAGCGAATACCGATTCTGCACCGAATGATTCAAGGCTAGTGGCAAGGGTGGGAAGGATGTCGGAACAGTCGACGGAACCGCTGCTGATCACGAAATAGCAGATGTGCCGATGGGCAGCAGGTCTGGCGGTCCTCGGTGCGCCGATCGGTTGGAACTGGAGCAGGTCGAAATCGTGGGCACTGAACTGGTCATCGCGTGGTCCTTCATCGAGTGACTTTGGTCGGTCTCTCGAAGAGTCACGCGATGGCCGCCTTCATTGGGCTCCGACGCGCCAGTCAGATTTGAATCTCGTTCGTAAATAGTCTTAATGGACGTCGCTACGCGTGATCCACGCCGTATAGACAGCCCCGCAACAGAATCACAGAGAGTGTGCAGATCTCCTTCAACTTTGAGGTCCGACGACAGTCCCCGGCGCCCGTCGACCATCATCGTTCGGTCCTGATGTGGTCAAATCAGGCCCCAACCCATATGGTTTGCCGCAGGTGAATTTGAAGCGTCGAGTTCGATCAGGTCAACTCCGGATGCGAGGCGGTTGGTCCTTGCTGCGCCTGCTCAACAACCCAAGCCGCGATCTGGGTGCGTGAGGTGAACCCCAGCTTGGTGAGTACATGCTCGACGTGCCCTGCTGCGGTGCGTTGCGAGATTACCAACTTGTCTGCGATCGCCCTATTTGTGAGTCCTTGCGCAACAAGCTCAGCGATCTGCTGCTCACGAGGGGTTAGGATCCTGCTTGGTTGCTTGGGAGCCGACGGCGTTGAGGCCTGCAGTTTCTCGTCGAGAGCGAGAGCGGCGGCCTCCTTGAGACTCAACTCCCGGCCGCGCTGCAGGGCGGCGTCAAACGCTCGCTCGCCGAGGGAGCTGCGAACTCGCCGCTGGCACTCATCGTGATGGATGGGCAAACTGGGAAACGCAGCCGTGGCACTGCCCGTGTCGCAGAACAGGGTGTCTGCGGCACCGAGAAGCTGAGCGGCGCGCTGGGTACTGCCATGATCGGCGGCAATCCATGCCATCACTTCTAGGCACCAGGCGCAGCTGAAAAGGTCCTTCACAGTGAGGGCTGCCCGGAGTGCGTCCTCCGCGAGATTGGTCGCGCGCTGGCGATCGCCCTGCTGCCACATCGCCAGACTTAGGCCTACTAGCGACTCGGCCTTCCAGAACGCTTCACCCTGGGTGTCCGTCAGCGCGGTCATCTCCCGGTAAGTGGCGAGCGCCTGGGTCGTGTCGCCGAGTTGTCCGACTGCGTACGCGAGCCCGGCCAAGGCGACAGTCTCGTTTAGAGCGGGAACGGCATTTTCGCGGAACACTTCGATAGCTTCCTTGAAGTGGGGCACGGCACGTGGAAGATCGCCACGGAAGACGTCGAGATATCCCTCCGCGCATGTGACCAGTGCACTCGTCGCGGTATCACCGAGTTGTTCTGCCACAGTGCGCGCTTCGGCCGTCAAGGCTGTACACGCCGGAAGATCACTTTGCAATCCGGCCAGCATGGAGTCCGCGCACAATGCTTCGACTCGATCGGCCGTCAACTGCCCGCTCTGAAAGGACAATACGCGATTGAACCAATGCCTGCCCTCGCTAAACAAGCCACGAGAGCGCCAGAGCGTGTACACCGCGTTCGCGATCTTGATCCCTGTCTCTGCCTCACCCGGCTCGGTGATACAGAACTCCATCGCATCGCGCAGATTCGGTAGCTCGCTGTCCAGGCGGGCGAGCCACACCAGTTGCTGGGATCCGACCCAATCGGCCTTCGCCCGGACCGCTAATTGTCCATACCAGTCCCGATGGCGTCGTCGGAACTGCGCGTACTCACCCGACTCTTGAAGCTTCTCGCGACCGTAGTCTCGGAGTGTATTCAGCAGACGGAACCGCACCGCCGAGCCTACTTCTTCCCGGATCAGGATCGACTTGTCAATCAGCGAGGCGATCAAGTCGAGCACGTCGTGCTGTGCCACATGGCCCGTACAGATGCCCTCCACCGCATCTAGATCAAAAGTGCTAGCGAACACTGCTAGCCGAGCCCACAACTGCTGCTCTTCGACCGAACACAGGTCATGACTCCAGTCGATACACAGCCTCAGCGTTTGCTGGCGGGTTGGGGCGTCACGGTTGCCGCCGGTCAGCAATCGGAACCGGTCGTTGAGTCGCTGAAGGATCTGTTCGGCCGATAGGGCACTCAATCGCGCCGCAGCCAACTCGATCGGCAGTGGCAGACCCTCCAGCGTTCGACAGATTCGAGCCACGAAGTCCCGGTTGTCGTCCGTCAGGGTGAACCCTGGAACAACCGCGGCAGCGCGTTGCGCAAAGAGCGCTATGGCGTCGTACCGGGAAGTCTCGCTTAGCGAGGCCGACACGTTTTGATCTGGTACCGCGAGTGGTGGCACACGCATCGTGATCTCTCCCCGAACCCCCAGGGACTCACGGCTCGTCGCCAAAATCCGCAGACTGGAGCAGGTCCGGAG
Source organism: Rhodococcus jostii NBRC 16295 (assembly GCF_001894825.1). Lineage (GTDB taxonomy): Bacteria > Actinomycetota > Actinomycetes > Mycobacteriales > Mycobacteriaceae > Rhodococcus_F > Rhodococcus_F jostii. The sequence continues at coordinate 8,846 of NZ_BCWY01000104.1, forward strand.
GAGCGCCTCGGCGAGAGGTGCGACCGCATCGACGAGGTGCTCGCAGTTATCCAGTATCAACAGCAACTGTTTGTCAGCGAGTTGCTCTGCCAGTACCACAAATGGTGGTCTGGCAGAGCGGTCGCGCAGACCAAGAGCCGCGGACACGGTCTCCACAAGTAGATCAGGCTCCTTCAGCTCACCCAGCTCGACCAGCCACGCGCCCTCGTGAAACACCCGCCGCGAATCTTCAGCAATCCGGAGAGCGAGCCGGCTCTTACCGACGCCACCGATCCCGGTCAATGTCACCAGGCGCGAGTCAGACAAGAGGCCCCTTGCCTCCGTAATCTCGCGTCGGCGGCCGACGAAACTGGTCAGATTTAACGGTAGGCGCCCCTCCCCGCGGTGGATCGCATCGCTCTCGGATGGGAGTGTCGCAATTGAAGGATTCCGGGCGCCTGTCTTCAAGGGGTCGGGGTTGTCGGTCGCAGCCTCTCTGCTCCGGGGGATCGCACTTGCGGAATCCTGGTCGTGTCGATGTTCCGTACTCAGTTCGTCACCGCGTAGAGCCATCGCGTCGACATGCACGCCTGTGTTGCGTTGCGCACGGCGGAGCTCTTCGCCTAACTCAGCGGCTGTGGCCGGTCGCTCTTTGGGCTGATCTGCCATCGCGTGCTCGATGGCTGCCGCCACATCCGCCGCAATACCTTGCTGGCGTAAGTCGGGCACTGGTTCAGTGGTTATGCGCAGAAACTGCGCGACGATCTTCTCGCCGCTGTTGCGCTCGAAGGCAGCATGACCGGTGATTGCGCAAAATAGGGTTGCTCCCAAGCTGTAAATATCTGATGCAGGGGATGGGCTCTGGCCCTTTAGCACCTCCGGAGCGGTAAACGCCGGAGAGCCGGCGATCGTTCCGGTCGTGGTTTCGAAGGCCCCGGCGATCCGGGCGATCCCGAAGTCTGTCAGCTGAGGCTCGCCGTACTCGGTGAGCAGCACGTTCGCTGGCTTGACATCGCGATGCAGGATGCGTGCGCTGTGTGCCGTCTCCAGCGCTCCGGCTAGTTTCACTCCGATGGATAACGCCTCGGCCAATGCAAGTGGGCCGGTCCGGCGTATCCGTGACTCTAACGAACCGTGCCGGTGGTATTGCATCACGATGTAGGGCCGACCACTTCGTGTGGCACCGACCTGCAAAACGTTCGCAATGTGCGGATGGCCAGACAATCGGCCCATCGCCTGCTGTTCGCGTAGAAATCGAGCCAGGTTCTCCGGATCGAGCTCCGCGGTGAGCACCTTGATTGCGACAGTGCGGTCGAGCAGCGGCTGTCGGCACCGGTACACCATCCCGAAACCGCCGTGTCCGATCTCCACGGGCTCTTCGAAGCCTGCTGCGTCAAGATCTGCTATGTCCCCACTGGCTATGACCCCACTGATCTGGTCACGTTGGGTCGGAAGGGGCTCGAAATCGGCCATCGAAGGCCTCAATCCCGATCAGTGTCACCCATAGCAGCCATCCACCCACACGCCATCACGTCAGAACTCCGGTAGGTCCCAGGATATCCTCGAGATCAGTCCCGGGCCTAGTGGGGCTTGTGTTCGTATCGTGGAGACATCGCCAGGAGGAGACTGGCAGCTCGCGGGGGAGACCCCGCGAACGCGCATTTGTCGAAGTCGATCGCCGGCGCGACTGGGTGAGCACGGATCGGCGAACACGCGCTCCCTCAGACGGTACTGGTCAGTGAGAACGAAGGCTATAGGGCGCCTACTAGCAGGCTTCGTGGTCCCGTACTGCGGGCCCGCGGTTGGTGGGGCGGTATAGCTCTCTGGAGTTTCGCCCACATGTGAGAGTGGGTTTGCCGACAGGAAGCGGTCCTGGTCTGCAGAGTCACAAGCTGTGGGAGGGCCAAGCTACCCCGTAGCACCTCGCGAGCTCAGAGCGACAGTCCGTCACAGATGTCGCGAGGAGTGGCGCCTCGAACGGTTTGCATCGCAGATCTCGCTAGCCAGACTGTCAAAGCGCATCGATTTGTTGTTAGAACACGTCTAAATTCAGCGGTAGTGTTACTGCCCGTAGGTTTAATAGGGATTGATGTGGTCGAGCGATCGGCACGTATTGGAACGACAACGCAAATCAATCTCTTTCGTTGGGAGTTCATTGAGAAAGTAAAATTCTGCTTGCCTGTCGCCTAGGACCGGTGCGCGAGTGGTCCGCACTGGCCGGCAGGCGCGCAATTGCGAGATTCACCGATTGACAGCTGCCGAACATACGTGATTGGGAGATAATACGATGGCGGATAGTTTGCGATCCGGATTTGTCGCGCCGCGTGGCGCCGAGGTTCCGGCTGGGCACTTTCCTGCGGTCCACGGCCCGACAGTTGGCAGAATTCATCGCGAAGTACTAGAGGCAGTGGACGTCGGATGCCTTACAAGACTGTCCGGCATCCGACGAGGGACGCGACGGCTGACCGGTAACGGTCACGCAATGGCTGACGCTCGAAAGCTGGCATTCTGCAACACTTCCAGGCAGCGTGGTGGTGTAGGGCGTCCATGAACCTTCCCGCCGGCCACGCGCTCGAGCCGCCATGGGATGCAGTTGCCAGGGCGCGCAACAGGATGAACGTCGACAGTCATGGTTCCATCGACTCCGCCGAACCGGATCAGCGAACTGCCTCGACAGCATCGGCCGCTCCGTTAGCGGTGTCGGTCGCCCGCGGCGACGTCGGGACAGCGATGGTCGGACGGTCGCCAATCGGAAGCATTCCGGATTATTGTGAGCGCATTGACCTGGCGGTGCCGAGCCGAGATATACAGCCGAACGGTCCGCAACCGTGCTGCCCAAGACGAACGGCCGGAGGTCGAATGCGAGTTCACGGCATTTCATTCGTCGCATCTGTGACCGGGCAGAGGGGCGCACAGCGGCGATAGATACGCAGGTCGTGCCCTTCCGCATCCCCCCGCGACCAATGGCGGGCCAGGCTCTGCTGGATCCGGCCACGGTAGTCCCCGAACGATTGAACAGATGGAAGTCTACTTTCGACCGCGCAGTCGGTAGCAGAGTTGATTGTCGATCCGGCACAAAGGAGTACACATGGCCCAGCTTGCGCAGACCGCAGGACTGACCGATATCCAGCAAGAGATCTTGTCCACCGTTCGGGCGTTTGTCGACAAGGAGATTCTCCCGCACGCGAACGCGCTAGAGCACGCCGACTCATATCCCACGGACATCGTGGACGGTATGAAGGAGATGGGCCTGTTCGGCTTGACCATTCCAGTCGCCTACGGCGGACTGGGGGAGTCCCTGCTTACCTACGCGCTTGTCGTTGAGCAGATAGCGCGCGGTTGGATGAGCGTCTCAGGTGTGATCAATACGCACTTCATTGTTGCGCACATGATCGCGCGGCATGGCACAGAGGCTCAGAAGCAACTGTATCTGCCGCGGATGGCCGTCGGCGAAGTTCGCGCAGCGTTCTCAATGTCTGAGCCTGACCTCGGGTCGGATGTTGCAGCCATCAAGACTCGGGCCAGGCGCGATGGCGACGAGTATGTGATAGATGGTTCCAAAATGTGGATCACCAACGGCGGTAGCTCGAACCTTATTGCTCTGCTGGCAAAGACGGACGAAGGCGCCGACAAGTCCTACAAGAACCTCACTACCTTCTTGATCGAAAAGCCGGAAGGGTTCGGAGAGGTTGCGCCCGGCCTGGCCATCCCAGGAAAGATCGACAAGATGGGCTATAAGGGCGTCGATACGACCGAAGCCGTCTTCGATGGATTCCGGATCGGAGCCGACGCGGTACTCGGTGAGGCTCCTGGACAGGGATTTTCGCACATGATGGACGGCGTCGAGGTCGGCCGTGTCAACGTTGCCGCCCGCGCGTGCGGTATCTCGATTCGTGCATTCGAGCTCGCGATCGAGTATGCACAACAACGTAGAACCTTCGGGAAGCCGATCGCCGAGCACCAGGCCATTGCATTCAAACTGGCAGAGATGGCTACAAAGGTCGAGGCCTCGCACTTGATCATGGTCAACGCTGCACGGCTGAAGGATTCGGGTCAGCGGAACGACGTAGAGGCTGGTATGGCGAAGCTATTTGCGAGCGAGCAATGCGCCGAAGTCACGCAAGACGCGTTCCGGATCCATGGCGGTTACGGGTACTCCAAGGAGTATGAGATCGAGCGGCTAATGCGGGAGGCACCGTTCCTCCTGATCGGTGAAGGCACGAGCGAGATCCAGAAGACCATCATCAGTCGGGGTGTACTGCGCGAGTACAAGTCGCGACGCTGAGGAAGTGGCATCGACTCTGGAACAGATGAGGTTCCTTCCAATGGGTCGAGCAGGGGCAGCGCGATCGGCGTGGCACAGCTCAGGCATCTCAAGTTCCGTATCGGCTGGGTCAACGCATATCGCGCTGTTCACCCGACTATGCTGGTCCGCCAGCGGTTGCGTGTTGGTCGCGCGAGAAGGCCCGCGCGATGATGTGCAACATTACTGGTCCGTCCCCGCTAAAAGGGTGCTGAACGTAAGTATCTCGCCGGGTTTCTCCTACCGCGATCGGTGCAAATGGTGCACTCAATCGCGGCCCTGTTGGCCGATATCGTGTAGCCCGCGCCTGGGTCGGGAGGCAACAGCTGCCTCGTACTGCTTGTTGAGCACAGCACCCCGCGACCCCGGGGCAGGTCGCCGCCTGACGGCCCCCGACATCCACGTTGCGAAGCGCGGCCGCACGAACCGTCTCACATCGCTGATCTAGCGAGTCAGACTGTCAAAGCGCATCGATTTGTTGTTAGAACACCACTAAATTCAGCGGTAGTGTTACGTCCCGTAGCTCTAATAGAGAACGAAACGGTCCAGCATTCGGAACGTACGGAACGACAATGCGAATCAGTTACGTTCTTGGAGAATCTAGATTTGAGAATATCCAATTCTGTCTGTCTGACTGTCGCGTAGAAACGGTGCGCAAGTATTCCACACGGAGCAGACAGGTGTTCAACTGAGAAATCCACCGTTCGGCCAATGCCGAACACACGTGATTGGGAGATAGTGCGATGGCGGAACGTTTGCGATCCGGGTTGGTCGGGCCACGCGGTGCCGAGGTTCCGCTCGGGCACTATCTGCCCGTCCACAACCCGACCGACGGCAGAATTCTCGGCGAGGTGCTCGAGGCCGACGCGTCTCAGCTCGACGACGTCGTCGATGGAGCGCAAGCCGCCTACTCCGGCGTCTGGCGAGATATGCCTCCAGAGCAGCGAGGAGCGCTTTTACGCGCATGGGCTGACAGTGTGTCGGCGCACGCGCAAGAGCTCGTTGAACTCGAAACCGCGGACGTCGGGCACCCGACTAGGGATGCAACGGCTGACGCGCAGCGGGCGGCACAATGGCTGACCTACTTCGGCGGCATGGCTGACAAGCTTGAAAGTCACGTATACGCAAACTATCCAGACCGCCTGGCTTACGAAGTGCGAGAGCCATACGGCGTCGTCGCCGGGATCATCCCCTTCAACGCAAATCTCGTCCTCGCCAGCATCAAGGCCAGCGCCGCTCTTGCAGCAGGCAACTGTTTCGTCCTGAAAGCCCCAGAGGTAAGCCCGTTCTCCTCATACCGCTTCGCTGAGCTAGCTCGCGAGGCCGGGTTACCCCCAGGAGTGATGAACGTCGTGAGCGGCCGTGGGGCGGCCACCGGCAAGCTTCTGAGTGAGCACGTCGGAATCGGGATGGTGTCGTTTACTGGGAGCACCGCTGGGGGGCGGGCAGTTGCCGCGCAGGCCGGTGGGGCAATCAAACCAGTGACGATGGAACTCGGTGGCAAGAACGCGGTAATCGTGCTGGCGGACGCAGACTTGGATGTCGCGGTCCCGTCGATTCTGCATTCGAATTTTGTTAAGAGTGGTCAGAGCTGCGTCGCGGGATCTCGGGTCTTCGTACACGAGTCCCTTCATGAACGGTTTTGCGAGATGGCCAAACGTGTGGCTGACACCGTGGTGATGGGTGATCCACGGGATCCTCGGACACATATGGGCCCGCTTGTCACGCGGACGCAGCGCGACCGCGTGGCATCCTTGGTCGCCGATGCAGTCGACCAAGGCGCGACGATCATTTCGGGGGGCTACGCATCGGAGGAAGCGGACCTTGGATCGGGGAACTACTTCGCTCCGACGGTTCTCGCGGACGTGACGGATGACAATATCGCCGCACGGGAGGAGTTCTTTGCGCCAGTCGCGAGCGTGCTCAGTTTCCGCGACATCGATGAGGTCCTGTATCGATCGAACAACACGGGAATGGGACTCGCGGCCCAGGTGTGGGGAAACGATGCCGGCGCGATTCAGTTCCTCGTTCGCCGGCTCGAAGCCGGAACAGTCTGGGTCAACTCCTATCGCTCGCTCCATCCCACGATCTCTATCGGTGGTGTCAAGGACAGCGGGTTCGGCCGCGAAAACAGATTCGCGGGAGTGGACGCATTCCTGCGTCCGAAGTCCGTCGTGTGGGACCTCACCACAAATCGATCGCTGCCCTACGCGGGTTAGGCCAGCGGTGTGTTCAGTTCACTACTACGTATCCAGACCCTGGAGGTTCTGACGTGAAGGTTAAGGCCGCAATCCTCACTGGCGCTGGCGAAGACTGGCAGACAGCGACGCTTGAACTTGATCCCCCCAAGGCCGGCGAAGTTCTAGTTCGGGTCGAGTACGCGGGCCTCTGTCGCTCCGACGAACACCGGCGCCACGGCAACCCGGAAGGCCGGTATCCGCTGGTGGGTGGTCACGAGGGGTCCGGCATCGTTGAAGCCGTCGGGGACGGAGTAACGCGACTCCAGCCGGGAGACCATGTCATTCTCTCGGTGCTGCCACAGTGCGGGATGTGCCAGTTCTGTACTACGGGACGGTCCCGTATGTGCGACCTGGCGGCGCACGTTCCTACTGGCGCTATGCCTGACGGCACGTTCAGAGCTCGCCTTGACGGCGAGTATCTCGGCGGATTCTGCATGCTGGGGACCTTCGCGGACCATGTGGTGGTCACGCAGGCGTCCTGCGTCAAGATCGAACCGTGGTTCCCCCTGGATGTCGCGGCACTCCTGAGCTGTGGGGTGCCCACCGGGTGGGGGTCGGCCGTCTACGTCGGTGAGGTCCAACCCGGCGAGACCGTGGTTGTGGTCGGTGTGGGGGGCGTCGGTATCAACGCAGTCCAGGGTGCACGTTCGGCCGGTGCCAGCCACATCATTGCGGTGGACCCGGTCGCGATGAAACGGGACTTCGCGAGGGAACTCGGTGCTACGCACGTGGCAGCGACTGCGGAAGAGGGTGCGGAGCTTGCTCGGCGCCTGTCGCGCGGAACCGGTGCGGACGTCGTCATTGTGACGGTGGGTGTCTTGACCTCGGAGATTACGTCGTCGGCACTTGAGATGGTCGGCAAGGGCGGTCGGCTTGTCCTCACCGCTACCGCGGATGACTCCGCGGACGTCAATGTCCAGGTCCCGGGCAATCGAGTCACTTTCTACAACATCAGCATCAGAGGTGCCCTGCTGGGCGGGTGTAACAGCCAGTACGACGTACCTCGCCTCGCCCGACTGTACGACGAGGGACTTCTGAAATTGGACGAGCTCATCACAAAGCGCTACAGCGTCGACCAAGTCGGGCTCGCCTATCGGGATGTAGTCGAGGGACGAGTTGTGCGTGGCGTCATCGAACACGTGCACGGATAGTTGCTCCAGAGAGAGGAAGTACGATGCTCATCGATGCGCTAATTGGGAGAGAACAGGGCGCTGTCCGGTGCCCCTACCCGGCGTACACGGAGTTGCGTGACGGACCAAAAGTCACGTTCAGCGATGCCGGTGGCTTCTACCTGGTGAGTCGATACGACGACATCAAACACGTTCTGCAGAACCCGGCGTTGTTCTCGAGCAGGAGCCCCATGGGCCCCAGCATTCGAGAGACCGAAGCGGCGATCGCCGAAGCATTGGCCGACAACCCGGAACTCGCAGCACGTTCGAGCACGGTCCTCCGCAGGGGCAACGTGCTCTTCAGCGCGGACGCGCCTCTGCACACACGCCACCGACGCTTGATGGGAAAAGCGTTCTCGCCGCGCATCGTCGCGCGCATGGAACCCGAGATCGTGTCCATCTGCAGTTCGTTGGTCGATGCGTTCAACGTGGACGAACCCGTGGATATTGTGCGCGAGTACTCCTCCCACATCCCGGTCAGGACCCTCGCCACGCTTCTGGGAGTCTCCCGAGATAGCGCGGGCAACTTCAAGAGCTGGGCCGATGCACTGAATCCGCATCACCAAGCTGTCGGCCGAAACTCATCGGTCGAGGAGCTACGCGACATCGTGCGACGACAACTGGCGTTCTGGGAGTACTTCGAGAACGAACTCAAAGAGCGCCGCTCCACGCAGCCGACGGGTACCGAGACCGATCTCCTGAGCGCCATCGCCCATGCAAGGGTTGACGGGGAAACTGAGCTGACGCTCGACGAGATGCTGGGCCTGGTGGCACAGCTTGTCGCCGCAGGGGCGGACACGACCCGCAGCCTGATCACGTCGGGCACGATGCTGCTCTGCCAGCATCCGGCGATTGCAAATCGCCTTCGTGAGAAGCCCGCAGATATCCCGCTTTTTGTGGAGGAAGTGCTCAGGGCCGAATCCCCCGTGCAAGGCCTGTTCAGGGTAGCTGTGGAAGACACCGAAGTCGGTGGCGTGAGCGTGCCGGCCGGGGCGAGCTTGTGGCTGATGTACGGGTCAGCCAACCGCGATGATCAGATATTCGACGCTCCAGGAACGTTCGATCTGGATCGAGAGAACGTCCGCGACCACCTCAGCTTTGGCGACGGACAACATTTCTGCATCGGCTCGAACCTTGCGAAGTTAGAAGCGCGAGTCGCGTTCCAGACATTGCTTGAGGGTTTCGATGACCTGCGGATCGCGGACGAGGGAGCGGAAGTGGTCTATGAGCCCAGCTACGTCATTCACACGCCGAGCCGGCTGCCGTTGCGGCTCACCCCCACGGGTCGGCAGGGTGAGCGATGAGGATCAGCGTTGACGAAATCCTCTGCTGCGCCGCGGGGGTCTGTGAAGCCGAGCTGCCCGATGTCTTTGAGGTACAAGACGGAGGGCCGACGAAAGTACTGTCGGAGTCTGTTCCTGTCGACAAGCGTGCTGCCTTGACTCAGGTTGTGAGGAATTGTCCGACGGGTGCGGTGATCGTGACCGAGTAGTGGCTCCACAGCGCCGGCGGCTACCGACGGGCAGTTGCAACCGTGGTACAGCGGCCGCGATGGGCGAAACCCCGGGCCCGGGCCCGGGGCCGGACACCTGGGTGCCGTGGGTTCCAGTGACCACGCCCCCGTTGTCGGGCGAAGTCATCACACCAACCAGCCAAATCGTCACGCAACTCGTTGACGAACAGGCCTATGCTCGCCATAGTGCCAACTTCGGACCCTTGCGGGTGGGCAACCGTAGGTTGGAAGGAGTAAGAGCGTGACCGTACGGTTTGATATGCGGCATCTTCGCGCCTTCGCTGTGACCGCCGAGCAGCTCCACTTCACACGCGCTGCAACCACTCTGCATATGACGCAGCAATCGCTGAGCACCCAAATCAGGCAGTTAGAGAACGAGTTGGGCGTCGAGCTGTTCATCCGCACCACCCGCAAGGTGGAACTTACCGCTGCAGGCGCAAAGTTCTACGAATACGTGCGCGACATATTTGCTCGGCTCGACGCCGCGGTTGAGGACACGCGGCGCATCGCTTCAGGTGAACGCGGTCGACTGAGGATCGGTTATACCCCCACGGTGGGAAAGGGCGTCCTTCCGGAGATCATGGTTGAAGTTCACCGGCGGCTCCCTGACCTGCATGTCGTCACAGTCGAGGGTTGGACGCGAGATGTGACAAGCGCCGTCGCAGAAGGACGACTAGACGTTGGTGTGGCCAGGTGCGCGGTGCTAACCCCCGCGCTGGAGGGCATTACGCTGATGCACGAGCCGCTCGGCGCCGTGGTGGGGGTCGGCAGTCCTCTCTCCAATCTGGACGTGATCCCAGTCGACGAGCTGTTGGGCTACTTGCTCATCACCCTCCCCAGAGATCTGTCGCCCGGCTTCTACGATCGGGTGATTGCTTCGTTCCCCATGCACGCAGCCGAAGGGCGTGTCCATGAACTCCAACAACTAGGGCACGACACCTTCTTCGGCGACACCTTCGCCCACGCCGAAATCCTCGCGGGAAACGCGTTTTTCGTGACGTTCGAACGCCACTACCCCCGAATGTTCGAGGGTTTCGTGTGGCGCCCGGTCTCACCTCCCCCGTTGGTCGGGACAGACTTGGTATTTAGCAGAGAAGGCCGTTCACCGTCGGTGGATAGCTTTCTCGAGATCGCTACCGAGGTGGCGAAGCGTCGTCAACGGACTTGACGTCAGTACCGAAATCGATGGCGCGTGTCTACCTATTCACTTGTCGGCACTGTGAAATGGTGCCCAACCATTGTTTGACGCGGTATGTCTGCGGGGGGACTCTCATACGTGAGATCCACCACAGGCTGACTGGAGACGATCGCACGAGCCGATCGACCCAGCGGCCCCAGGAAAGGAGTGAAGGTGTCCAAGGTTGTCGACGTAGCGGTGAACTTCCGAATCGGGGGAGGATGGGATGACTCTGCATTCGGGGGAATCTTCATCAAGCAGCGGCTGGGCGAAGGTTGGGATCCCGAGAAGGGCTGGGATCCGGACGCGCTCATCCAACATTTGGACGATGCGGGCATCGACATGATTGGTCTCATCTCGAACGTCTGGAACGTGGGCGGGCAGGAACTCTTCGTGCACGCAGACGAAGTCAAGGTCTTCATCGACAAGTTTCCGGATCGGGTCTTCGGCTGGGTCGGGATCAACCCACTACAGGGGATGGAGACCCTTCGTTACATCGAGTACGCAGTCCGTGACCTTGGGTTCAAGGGAGTTCACTGTTACCCCCACTGGTTCGGGCTGCCGGTGAACGACCGGCGCTACTATCCGATCTACGCCAAATGCGCTGAGCTTGGTGTGCCGTTCGCGATGCAAGTCGGCAGTCCGTCGGTTCGAGCTCACGCCAAGATGGTGGCACGGCCGACGTTGCTGGACGACATCGCTTACGACTTCCCAGAGCTCAAGCTTGTCGGCCTGCACGTCGGCACACCCTTTGCGAACGAGATGTGCATGCTCGCAAGGAACTACGAGAACGTATTCATCATCGCCGACGCGTATCCACCGGTCGACTGGGAACGGGACCTTCTCGACTACATCAATCAGAAGGAATGGAACAACGTCGACGGGTCGGACAAAGTCATGTGGGGTACCGATCACCCGGTTCAGGCCTTTCGCCCGACACTCCAGCAGGTGCGTGACCACGGCTTCACCCCGGATATCGAGGCCAAGCTTCTCGGTGACAACGCAGTCCGCATTCTCAACCTCTGATGAGCACTCGCGCGAACTCGGGAGCCGTGCGGGCGACCGTCGCGATCCAAGGAACATTTGCCCCGGGGTACGAACAACACTTCGACGACTATTCGTCGCTCATGAGGGAGTTTCTGGCTCGGCACGGAGCCACAGTGGTCCGGCGGCAGCTCGTCGAGAAGACCATCTATGGGAGGGCAAGGCCCGATCTCTTTATGGTGATCGACTTTCCAGACCGATCCGTGGTGGAGCTTCTATTCCTTCAAGGCGAGTACCTCGGCATTGTTCCTCTGCGGAACAAGGTATTTGCGGAGTTCGAGATGCATGTGGCCGCGCACGGTGAGGTGTAGCCCGGCCAGCCGGCCGATGGTATCGCGCAGGTGCAGCCACCGGCCGGTCGGACGAAACCACCAACTCAGAGCAAGGAAGATTACATGACGGCAGCGATACGGGGATTGGCCGACAAGAACGTCCTGATTACCGGTGCCGCAAGAGGTGTGGGTCACTCGTGTGCGATCGCCTTCGCGCACGCGGGTGCAAACGTCGCCGCCCTCGATGTGCCTGGACCGATGGAGGGGCTGTACCCGCTATCGACTTCGGCGATGCTTACGGAGACCGTCGACTCGATTGTCGCTATCGGTCGCCAGGGTGTAGCACTGAGTTGCGACCTGAGGGACGAAGCGGAGGTACAGCGCGCGGTCGATCATGCACTTGATGCGTTCGACGGGCGTATTGATGTGATCGTGAACAACGCAGGTCTGGTAGCGCTCGATGCGATACACGAGATGCGCAGTGACGTTATGCACGCCCTTATCGACACGATGGTGAAGGGGCCGATCTACGTCGCCAAGTACGCGATCCCCAACATGATCGGTCGACGGAGCGGCAAGATCATCAACATCTCATCGGCAACCACCCGAACTGGGATGGCGATGGTCTCGCACTATGTCGCAGCCAAGCATGCCGTCAACGGCCTGACGTCCGCATGGGCGTACGAGCTTGCGGAGTTCGGGATCAATGTGAACGCAGTCGCGCCCGCCAGCCTTCGGTCCGGACCCGACCATGACTCGGCCATGGTTAGCGGCATTGCTCAACAGATTGGAATCACCGCTGAAGCTGCGTTCGAGCAGTTCTCCGAGAATGGCAACTTCCCGGGACCGAAGTGGAGGGTCGAGGCCGATCATATCCGCGACACTGTCTTGTTTCTGGCCAGTGACAACGCAGATCAGATTACCGGACAAGTCGTCTTCGTCGATGGCGGTCAATCCGCGCGTTGAGCAACTGACTAGCGGTTCGTACCACGGGTCACACCCGCCTCGCATTTGAAAACCGAATTCTTTGACGTAGGAGCACAGCATGACGATCAGCGCGGGCGCACCGGACATCCTCTCGCCCGAATTCGAGGCCGATCCGTATAGCGCATACGAGATTCTGCGAGAGGACTATCCCGTCCTCTGGCATGATGGATTAGGGCGTTACATCATCAGTCGCTACGAGGATGTGTCGCGGGCGTTCAAGGATGCCACCGTCTTTTCCTCCGAACACTATGCGGATCAGATCGAACCGCTGCACGGCCGAACAATGCTGCAGATGGACGGACGAGAGCACACAGTGCACCGGAGCGTGGTAACGCCCGCCTTTCGCGGACATGAGCTGAGTGAGAAGTACATTCCACTAATCGATGCGGGCGCCAAGAAGCTAATCGACTCGTTCAGGCGAGATGGCAGTGTCGATCTGGTCTCGCAATTCACACGCCTGTATCCGGTGAACGTGATCATGGACATGCTGGCCCTACCGAGCGACCACCGCGACGAGTTCAGGGTCTGGTACAAGACGATGTTCGGGTTCATCAAGAACGTTGCAGGGGATCCCGCAATTACCGCATTGGCGATGCAGACGAAAGTAGAATTTCGCGAGTACATGCTGCCTTTGATTTCGCAGAGACGGCAGAACCCAGGTGCTGATCTACTCAGCACACTCTGTACCGCGGAGATCGACGGAACCCGGTTCACTGACGAAGAGATCAACTCCTTCTGCAGCGTGCTGTTCGTCTCCGCGGGTGAAACAACTGACAGCTCAATTGGCAGCATATTTCGCAACCTCTTGGACAACCCTGAGCAACTCGAGGCTGTGAAGAGGGACCGGTCGTTGATATCGTCGGCTTTTGCCGAGACGCTTCGATTCTCGCCTCCCGGACACATGTTTGGTCGGCGGGTGAAACAGGATGTTGAGATCGCCGGCACGCGGATTGAAGCGGGCAAGGATGTCATATTGCTGATTGGCGCCGCGAACCGTGACCCCAGGAAGTATGCCGATCCAGGAAGGTTTGACATCTTTCGGCCCGATCTCGACACGGCAAAGGCGTATTCCGCCGGCGCGAACCACACAGCATTCGGCCTCGGACGTCACTTCTGTGTCGGCGCGATGCTTTCGAAGGCGGAAGTTGAGATTGGCGTCGGGCTCCTTCTGGACTCGATGGGCGACGTGAAGTACCAGGAAGGTTTCGCGCCTCGCGAGAGTGGCGTATGGACTCGAGGCCTCGACGAGTTGCTCCTGGACTTCAACCCCCGCACGCCGTCCCAGCCGATTGATTGAAAGGACCCAGAATGCGAATCTCGGTGGACAGATCACTCTGCGAGATCCACGGTGAATGTACTTTCATTGCTCCACAAGTGTTTGCGCTCAACGATTCTGGTGATCTTGAGTATGCCGAAGACGCGACCGGCGGTGACTCTGAAATGGTTCGGGATGCAGCGATGGCGTGTCCGGCTCAGGCGATTCGATTGGAGCCTTAGAGATGGATCGCCTGGTTATTGTGGGCGCATCCTTGGCTGGACTGCGCGCTGCTGAGACCGCCCGACGAGAAGGTTTCGCAGGTTCCCTCGTGATGGTTGGCGATGAGAGGCACCTCCCGTATCAACGCCCGCCGCTTTCAAAACAGGTCTTGTTGCGGACACTCGATGCCGACCAAGCCGCATTGCGCATCGACGACCTCGATGTGCAGTGGATGCTCGGAGAGCCGGCTCGATCACTCGATATCGCCCGCCGTGAGATCACCCTCGAGGGCGGGGGCACACTAGGTTTTGACGGTCTTGTCATCGCAACTGGCACGCATGCAAGGAAGATTGCCGGATTAGAGCCGGACGGCTCACGAGTTCATGTGCTGCGCAGTCTCGACGACGCGGCTGCCCTAACAACGCAGCTTCAACACGCAGCACACGTAGTGGTCGTTGGCGGCGGCTTTATCGGTTGTGAGGTTGCCTCCGCTTGTCGTCAGCTCGGTGTAGAAGTCACGATCGTAGAGGCGCAGTCCCACCTCCTCAAGCGTGCTGTTGGCCCTGAGGTAGGCGATGCCATCGCGTCCCTGCACCGCAGAAACGGTGTCGAACTTCGACTCGGGGTCGGCCTTCGGGCACTGGAGCACGGCGTGACAAGCGAGCATGTGGTCCTGACTGACGGGTCGGTACTCTCGGCAGATCTGGTGGTACTTGGCCTGGGCGCTTCGCCAGCGACTGATTGGTTGGTCAGTTCGGGAGTCGACCTCGATGACGGGGTCCTTTGTGATGCGTCCCTCCGCGTGACAGGAGCCGTGGGCATTACAGCCGCCGGCGATGTCGCGAGGTGGCCAAATGGCCGTTATGGGCACTCGATGATGCGGTTGGAGCATTGGACTAACGCGTCCGAGCAGGGTTCGGCTGCAGTTCACACCTTGCTTGCGGACGCCGCCGGCAAGGCCGCAGAGCCGTTCGAGACTGTCCCATACTTTTGGTCAGACCAGTTCGGGATTAGGGTGCAGTCGGTCGGCATGCCCTCACAGGCATCTAGCTACCGAGTGATTGCCGGTTCGCTCACCTCGGACTCATTCTTGATCGAATACCACGATAAGAATGAACTCGTCGGTGTCGTGGCTCTGGGGATGCAGAGCAGAATCCTGAAGTATCGCCGCGAGATGAACCAGCATCCCGCCCGTGGGCACCAGCATCCAAAGAATTGAAGCTCCGAGATCGCCACCCGAAACAGCTCGCTGTGCAGACAATCGTCTCGAACAGCCTGATCGCTCAAAAAAGGAGTCGAAAATGCAACGCGACTATGTGGGGTACGCAGGGAAGCCACCGGTTCTCGAGTGGCCGGGTGGCAACCGGCTCGCGCTTTCCATTGTGCTCAACTATGAAGAAGGGTCAGAACGAACCGTTCGCGAAGGCGATGGTGTCGATGAGACCATCTGTGAGTGGGGCGAGTTCGATCTGGGTCCGGGCGTACGCAATTACACAATCGAGTCCTTCACTGAGTATGGCAGCAGGGCTGGTGTGTGGCGATTGCTGGACTTGTTCGACAAGCATCAGATCAAAACGACGTTCTTCGCCTGCGGTATGGCGCTGGAGAAGAATCCATCGGTTGCGAAGGCCATCGCAAGCAGGGGGCATGAAGTTTGTAGTCACGGCTACCGATGGGAAGACCACCTCAATCTGAACCGGGACGACGACCGGGCTCGCATCCGGTTGGCGGCTGACTCCCTCGAACGTACGACGGGAGTCCGGCCGACAGGATGGTTCGCGAAGAATGGACTGAAAGATCAGACGCGCGAACTGCTCGTTGAGGAAGGGTTCCTGTACGACTCGAATGAATACAACGAGGACGTCCCATACTTCATCGAGGTGAACGGTCAGCCCCACCTGATTCTCCCGTATTCTTCTGACACCAACGACTTCCGCTATTGGCGAGCTCCTGGATTTGTCAACGCGAACGAGTATTTCACCTTCCTCAAGGACTCCCTTGATGTGCTGCTAGCCGAATCGGCGACCGTGCCGAAGATGATGTCGGTCGGCCTCCACAACCGGATCTCCGGAAAGCCTGCGAGGTCGTTGGCAGTCGATCGATTCATCGAGTACGCAAAGACGCAACCAGGGGTGTGGATCGCGCGTCGTGACGAGATCGCCCAATGGTGGCTCGATAACCGACCGGCCGGGTCGAGCCTTCCTGGCTCGGCGAACCCGACCGACTAGACAACAACACAACACAACAACACGTAGATGCGACGATTACGCATCAATGGCGATAGGTGACACGATGAAGCGAATTTTGGGAAAAGACGTATGTGAAACGCTGGAGGAAGTCCTCAATCCTGACTGGTGTGCTGTAGTCCCGATCGACCTGCAGAACGACTTCATGCATCCAAATGGCAAAGTCGCGCAGGCGGGTACTGACATCTCGGCGATGGAGGCACTGCGTACCGGCTCGGCGGACTTTCTCGCCCAAACACGGGACCTCGGCGTCAAGATTGTCCACGTGCGGATGGTGGACCTGCCTGATGGTCAGAGTGATTCGCCGTCCTGGATCCGATCCAAGCGTCGTATCGCGAACGTCAGCGACTGCTCGGTCGAGGGTACTTGGGGCGCAGAGTTCGTTGAGGGGTGCGAGGCCCTCCCCGGCGAACCAGTGGTCACCAAACACCGCTCGAGCGCATTTACGAGGACGAACCTCGATCTGATCCTTCGAGCCAACGGCATCCAAACTGTCGTCATCATCGGAGAGCAAACACCCGGGTGCGTGGAAGCCACCTATAGGGATGCCGCATATCACGATTACTACAATGTGCTCGTCGAGGATCGAGTCGCTGCGCAGAACGCTGAGCTCCACGCTGCCTCCATCAAGATCCAAAGGGCGCGGCACGACGTCGCCACCGCAGATGAAGTCCTGCGCATCTGGCGAAAGCACCGTGGCTGACCGATCAGTCGAGATGGGTTACTGCGCTGCTCATCTGCTAGTGCGGCGTCTGCATATATAATTTGACGGTCAGGGTGAGAGCGACCGGCTCTCCCCGTACTCCCTCGCTGCGGCGACGTCCCAAGCGTCGAAGGCTTCCGCAGTCCCGATCAGATGTGTGAATTCCCTTGAACCCTCGTGACTATCGCCAATTGTGTCAGAGGCGTCGCGCCGCTTGGATCGAAGTCAACCGTAAACGCAACCATCCTGACACCGAGGCGGAGCGCCTGATCGAATTCGCCAGCATGTGGGCACCATTCGGGGGCGCACCCGAGGAGGAGATCCTTGTGCGCTTCGGAATGACGACCCATCGGTTCGTCGAGCGATTGTGGCAGGTTATCCCTCAATCGAACTGTGTCCAAGACGAAATATGCAGTTTGGCGAACGCATACCCGCGCCACTACCGAACCAACGGCCCAGGCGGCTGACGGTCCGACAGGTTTCCAAGTGGGACTTTGTCAGGTAGGAAGGTGTGGCGGCACAGTGGGCAGGTACCGATCCAACGGGCAAATGCGCGAACAAAGGTCACGCGTGATTCGTCGATCGTCAGTCCTGCCCCGTCGCTTCTGGGTCGGTGATCCTCAGGGTGGTGAGGAACAGGTGAGCGGTGGCGACCAGGATGGCGTGGCTGTCCCAGCCCAGCCAACAACGGCCCTCGAAACGATCCAATCCGAGACCGTTTTCAGTTCCCGGTAGTTGTGCTCGATGCGCCAGCGGTCTCGGCCAGGCGCACGAGTTCGGCGACGGGTCCTGTGTCCGGCAGGGTGGAGAGCCAGTTGTCGGTGGGCTCGTCGGCTCCGGTGGGCCACTCGGCAAGCAACCAGACCGCGGGCACGGTGCTGTCCTCGATGCGTGGGAAGATCGCGGTTTCGCAGGGCGGACCCGCAGCGTGGCGAACCGCGAGCCCATCGGCGTGGTGGGGTTGTCGGGGTCGGCCTTGCTGCCGCGCCGCCAGGTCACGGTCCGCAGGGCCTTGTCCGGCGGCGAGGACGAGGTCCTAGCAGTTCGCAGCCGGGCCCGGGTAACGCGGGGTAGGTCCGAGTCTGTGGACGCTGTTGGCCGCGGTTTCCGGGATGGCGTCGCCCGGATAGCCGCTGGTCGGGCCCTTGACGGCGACGACGTCGTTGATGCCGCGCTCGGTCAGCGCTTCCGGAAGGCGGTCGTGTCGCCGTAGCCGGCGACCGCGACGAGCGGGCGCTGCCCACTCGATCATCCCGAGCGCCATCTCCCACTTGGAGCGGTGATGCTCGGCGCCGAGGGATTGCCGCGACCGTGACGGGGTCGTTGGTGGACCGATTGTCCCAGCTCCCGGGGAGAAACAGCCGCCAATCCAACGGTGCCAAGGCCGCATCGGAGGCGGCGTGCGCGCTGACCGCGATCTGGCAGTTGCCGACCCTGCCGAGGGTGCCCGAGTACTGCCGCAACGCCCGGCGAGCGGTTGTGTCCTTGGTGAACCCGGTGTCGTCGATGACCCACGCATTCGGGGCGATCAGATCACACGCGCGGCCCGACAGCCTTTTTCGTACCGGCACCACATCCCACGGCGAGGTGGTCACGCACTACTGCAGGCGTTGGTGATAGACCCGCAGTCGCTGTGCCATCGGCGCGCCGACGAAGGTGGCGTTCATCTA
>NZ_BCWY01000105.1 GCF_001894825.1 Rhodococcus jostii NBRC 16295
GAACAAGAACACCAAATCGCCAGGTCAACGCCGGGAAACCGCCGATTCAGGGCACCCAGTACTTGGCTGCGAGCTCCTCGATGACGACATCCCCCTCGGTGGCCTGCTCCAACGTCGCGAGATCGGAGTCGATGGACACCAACCTCGGATCGTCCCCTTCCGCCTCCTGGACTGGGTGCCCCCCGTCCTCGGCCAGCTGACGCAGCAGCTTCTCGCGCACCCGGTCCTTCAGCGAATCGCTCATATCGAAATCATGGTCGTGCGGCGGTGGGTTGTCGAGAGTGCCGGCGCGCTCACTCTTCGGTCTCGTCCGGCGCCTTCACGTTGTCGCTCTTACCGAACACTCGCAGCGCGGTGGGTATGAGGACGATCAGCGCGCCGAGGATCGCGATCAACGAAAAGACCTGCATTGCCATCTGTGAACCGACTCTCTGTTTCGTGCCCGCGGCGACCAGGTGTCAGACCGGCGCGAGCCAGCTTCCCCAAGATGTGTTCCTGGTGACCGTAAACGCCGCAAGGAGAATGAGCACACCGACCATCACTCGCGGGTCCCACACGATCGTGCGATCGCGTCGCCCCGACCACCGGTGACGTGCCCATCCGATCCAGGCGAGAACCATCACCGCAATGAACGGGACGATCAGAACATTGCCGGCGACAGCCGCCCCGATGTCGAGGTTGGTGAGATCGTGCACCGCGCGGAGCCCTCCGCACGCCGGACACCACCACCCGGTCACCGCATAGAGAGGGCAGAACCCGTACGAACCCGGCTGATGAGGATCCCGGAAGTGGAGGATCGCGGCGGCGGCCACAGCGCCCGCGGCGACGGCGACGGGCGCAGCGAGTGCGCGCAGGCCGATCACCGGCGTCGTGGGAGATCCGTTCTGGGTGTCCACGGATCCCAGTGTTCACGATTCTTCCGGGGTTCGGTGTATCAGATCACGGTCAGCGGAGGCGGCCGCGTGTCAGTCGGGAAGCGAGTAGTCCAGCCACAGACGGTGGGTTCCGTCCACCTCGACGCGGATTCCACCGGCGCCGGCGACCCCCTCCAACCCACCGGTTCCGCTGCTCGGGACGATGTGCAGCACCATAGCCTCGACTTTGCTGTTCGACAGCACCTGCATGTGCACGAGGGCGCAGGTGCCGGAAACACCGTTGATCGTCCCCTCGAAGCTCTCCCATGCCGCGTAGGCGCCCGCACTCTGGTCTTCGGTGAGACCACCGACAAATCGGGTGACCGACCGACCCTCGATGTCGCCGGAGAACTTCTTCACCATGTCGATGTCGCCCGGGGCAACCCCGGTTCCGACGGACGGAGACCACTCCCGCGGGCTGAAATCGCTGACGTCGAACGTACTGGCGGCATGACGAGCGGGCATGGTGTGCCTTCCGTGACGGAGAAGTAGGTCAGTCCAGCATCGCGCGAACGACGCCCTACCTTCTTGTACATATCCGACACGGCGAGAGCGTCCGACTCCGGAAACGACTCTGGCCCTCCCCGATGATCGGGAAGGGCCAGAGGACCGCTGAGCTGCCTGAGAGAATCGAACTCTCGACCTTTTCATTACGAGTGAAATGCTCTACCGACTGAGCTAAGGCAGCGGTGCCTTTCGGCGGTGGCGAGTCTAGCGCCTCAACCCCCAGTATGCGAAAACGGCTCCCTGAACGCGTCCCCGAGGCTGGCAACCATGGCGTCGACAGCCCACTGCGGTTTGACGTTGACTGTGATCGCCTCTCGGCACTCGAGCACCGCTTCGATGCACTTCAGAAGGCCTTCCGGGGTGGTTCGCGAGGCCAGATCTGCGGCTCGATCGGCCATGTCGGGGTGGTTCGCAGCCGCGTTCGACTTCCATGCGACAGCGAGCGCGTCGCGGTAGAGACCGGCCAGATCGATCAGTGCACGATCGAGTGCGTCACGCCCCGTGCGGGTGGCTCGGGACTTCTGGCGCTTCTCGAGATCCTTGAGCACGCCGGCCGAGCCGCGGAGCGCTCCGGCCGCACCCTTACCGGTACCGCCTGCGCCCAGCGCTGTCCGCAACTCGTCGGTCTCCTGCTCGTCCCGAGCCGCACTCATCTCCTTCGCCTCGGCATCGGCCGAGCGCACCAGTTCCTCCGCCGCGGCGAATGCGGTCGCCGGACGCAGTGCCGCGACGGCGAGGTCCAGAGCATCCTTGCGACGCACCCGGGCATTCAGATCCGTCGCGAGACGCCTCGCACGGCCGACGTGCCCGCCACTGATCGACGCCGCGAGTTGCGCGTCTTCGGGGTCCAGGCCGTCCCGCTCGCGCAGCACCGTCGCGATGGAATCGGCCGACGGCGTCACGAGATGGATGTGCCGGCAGCGCGATCGCAGCGTCACCGAAATGTCCTGGGGATCAACCGAAGGCGCGCACAACAGGAAGACGGTGCGGTCGGGCGGCTCCTCGACCACTTTGAGGAGAGCGTTGGCCGCCCCCTCGGTGAGCCGGTCGGCGTCCTCGACGACGACGACCTGCCAGCGACCGGTGCTCGGCCGGCGCGACGCCGTCTGCACGATGGCGCGCATTTCCTTGACGCTGATGCTCAGACCCTCGGGAACGACCTGCCGTACGTCGCCGTGGGTGCCGGCCATCGCCGTGGTGCACGCGTGGCACACGCCACAGCCGGGGGTGCCTTCACTCGTGCACTGCAAGGCAGCGGCAAAGCACTGCGCGGCCACGGACCTACCCGATCCGGGTGGTCCCGTAAACAGCCACGAATGCGTCATCGAGGAGCCCATCGAGCCGACTCCACGACGGGCCGCGGTGGCCGCGGCCGTCAGCTCGGCCTCGACATCTTCCTGGCCCACCAACCGGTCGAATACCGTCACCGCGCCAGCCTAACCGGGTCGTGCGACATCCCGACCGGCCCGAGGTGCCGGCTCACGCCTTCTTGTCCGCAGCCTTCTTCGAGGCAGCCTTCTTGGCGGGCGCCTTTTTGGCGGCGGTCTTCTTCGCCGCCTTCTTGGCGGGCGCCTTCTTCGCAGCGGCCTTCTTCTTCACGGGACCGCGGGCACGGCGATCCGCGAGCAGTTCCGAGGCGCGGGCGTCGGTGATGGACTCCACCTCGTCGCCCTTACGGAGGCTGGCGTTGGTTTCGCCGTCCGTCACGTACGGCCCGAATCGCCCGTCCTTGATCACCATCGGCTTCTCGCTGACCGAGTCGACACCCAGCTCACGCAACGGCGGGGTGGCGGCGGCCTGACGCCCGCGCCGCTTGGGCTCCGCGTAGATCTTCAGGGCCTCGTCGAGGGTCACCGTGAACATCTGGTCCTCGGTGGCGAGGGACCGCGAGTCCGTTCCCTTCTTCAGGTACGGGCCGTAGCGGCCGTTCTGCGCGGTGATCTCTTCCTTCGACTCCGGATCGACACCCACCACTCGCGGCAGCGACAGCAGCTTGAGCGCGTCGTCGAGGGTCACCGTGGCCAAGTCCATGGACTTGAGCAGTGAACCCGTCCGCGGCTTCGGACCGACAGCCTTCTTCGCGGCCTTCTTCGCCGGCGCCTTCTTGGCGGCCGTCTTCGTCTTGGTCGTCCCGTCTGCCGATTCGTCGGTCACCGGCACCACCGCCGGTTCAGGTTCCGGTTCCGGCTCGGGAAGGATCTCGGTGACGTACGGGCCGAAGCGGCCCTCCTTCGCGACGATCTCGTTCCCGGTCAGCGGGTCGACGCCCAGCTTGCGACCCTCCTGCGGCGTCGAGAACAGCTTCTCCGCGTACTCGGGCGTCAGCTCGTCCGGAGGAAGGTCGTCGGGCAGGTTGGCCCGCTGCGAGATGAGGTCGCCCTCGGGGTCGTCCGGGTTCTGGACCATGCGCTCGAGGTACGGACCGAATCGCCCGACGCGGACGTGGACTTCCCGGCCCTCGGCGTCGTCGAACAGCCGGATCGAGTTGACCTCGCGGGCGTCGATCTCCTCGAGATTGACGCCGACCATCTTCTTCAGTCCGCCCTCACGGGCAACCGAACCCTCGGCGCCGTGATCGCCGCCGAAGTAGAAGCTGCTGAGCCAGTTGCCCCGCTGTTCCCGGCCGCCGGCGATCGCGTCGAGATCGTCTTCCATGCCGGCGGTGAAGTCGAAGTCGACCAACCGTCCGAAGTGCATCTCGAGGAGGCCGATGACGGCGAACGCCACCCAGGACGGGACCAGGGCGCTGCCGCGCTTGTAGACGTATCCGCGATCGAGGATGGTCTTGATGATCGACGAGTACGTGGACGGGCGGCCGATGCCCAGCTCTTCGAGGGTCTTGATCAGGCTTGCCTCGGTGTAGCGGGCAGGCGGGTTGGTGGTGTGGCCGTCGGGGTCGAGCTTGGTGGCGGTGACCGCCTGGCCCTCGACGAGCACCGGCAGCCGCGACTCGGCGTCGTCCGACTGACCGCCGGCCTCTTCGTCGACGCTCTCGACGTACGCCTTCAGGAAGCCGGCGAAGGTGATGGTGCGACCCGAGGCGGAGAACGTGCACTCCTCGCCGGTGCCGGCGGTGCCGGTGATCCGCAGGGTCAGCGTCGTGCCCCGTGCGTCGGCCATCTGCGACGCCACGGTGCGCTGCCAGATCAGCTCGTACAGGCGGAACTCGTCGGTGTCGAGGCGGGAATGCAGCTGACCGGGCGTCTGGAAGACGTCGCCGGCGGGGCGGATGGCCTCGTGCGCCTCCTGCGCGTTCTTGACCTTGCGCGTGTACTGACGCGGCGTGTCGTGCACGTACTCGGCGCCGTACAACTCGGTGGCCTGCGCGCGAGCGGCAGCGATCGCCGACGACGACAGCGTCGTCGAGTCGGTACGCATGTACGTGATGTAGCCGTTTTCGTACAGCCGCTGCGCGATCCGCATGGTCCGCTCGGACGTGAAACGGAGCTTGCGGCCCGCTTCCTGCTGCAGCGTCGACGTCATGAACGGCGCGTAGGGCTTGCGGGTATACGGCTTGCTCTCCGCGGAGGAGACGGTGAGGTCGACGCCGGCGAGGGACTCGGCCAGGCGCTGCGCACGAGACTCGTCGAGAACCGTGACCGTGCTGGTCTTCAGCTGACCGTCCGAACCGAAGTCGCGGCCGGTGGCCACACGGGAGCCGTCGACGCTCACCAGACGCGCGCCGAAACTGCGGGGACTGGCGTCGGCGCCGGCGTCGAGGGTGGCCGAGATGTCCCAGTAGGACGCCGAGCGGAACGCCATCCGCTCCCGCTCGCGCTGGACGATGACCCGGGTGGCGACGGACTGCACGCGGCCCGCCGACAACCTCGGCATGACCTTCTTCCACAGCACCGGGCTGACTTCGTAGCCGTACAGACGGTCGAGAATGCGGCGGGTCTCCTGCGCGTCGACCAGGTCGATGTCGAGTTCGCGGGTGTCCTCGGCCGCGGCGCGGATTGCCGGTTCGGTGATCTCGTGGAAGACCATCCGGCGAACCGGAATCTTCGGCTTGAGAGTCTCGAGGAGGTGCCAGGCGATCGCTTCGCCCTCGCGGTCGGGGTCGGTGGCGAGGAAGAGTTCGTCGGCGTCCTTGAGGAGGCTCTTCAGCTCCGCGACCTTGGACTTCTTCTCCGGGCTGACCACGTAGAGAGGTTCGAAATCCTGGTCGACGTTGACGCCGAGCCGCGCCCACGGCTCACCCTTGTACTTGGCCGGCACGTCGGCGGCCCCGCGCGGAAGGTCGCGGATGTGGCCGACCGACGCCTCGACGACATAGTTCTTTCCGAGATACGGGGCGATCTTGCGGGCCTTGGTCGGCGACTCGACGATCACGAGGCGGCGAGGCTGGCCGGACGCTCCCGCCGCACCCTGTGCACTGCCGTTGTCCCCTTTAGCCACCTGTAGCCCGAGCCTTCCTGAAGTCGATCGCTGCCACTCGACAGTTGTGCAGACAAACCCTTTTATACCCGGTTCGCCTATTACTAGAGTGACATACCCGGAACCCATCCTCGCAGATCAGTACCGCCTACGCGGCTCTACACGTGGGGCCAACCGGTACGGTCGTCCACATTTCCGGGAGCCTCCCCGATGCTCTCGACAAGTCTGCCGAGCCTACGCCGACCCGAGATTCGGAGTCCCGGACCGGACCCGCGGGTGCCGATCAGCGTCGGCGCGATGCCCGCCCGCATCAACGCCTGGGCCAACGGCGCGTGGGTATCCGGTGCATGCGGATCGAGTCCGAGGACGAACCGCTCCCCCTCCGCTTCTCCCCGTCCGGACGCCAGAGCCCACACCCTCAACTGCCGCCCGGAGGGCACCCACCCCGGGGGCACTGCCTTAACCGCTCCCCTCGTCCACTGGTCCGCGAGAGGCCGCAAGTCGACGACGGACGCGGTACGGACCAGCGGGCTGCCCTCGTCGCTGCGCGTGATCTCCACCTCGAGTCCGGCCTGCGCGATCAACTCCGCGATCGCCTCCGCCCGCCACTGCGCGTCGACCACGATCGAGATGCGGGCACGCCCGGCTGACGTGACGACCTGACCCGTCGCTGCGAGAAGGCCGCACAAGTCGGTGACTGCCGGTGGCATCGCCTCCGCGGAGAAGAAGGAGAGCTGGCTCACTGAAGTACCCCCTTTGACACGGCACCGTTGCCGTGAAAACGATTCGTCCCCCACCGCCTCAGGCGATGGGGGACGAATCAGACGCGGTCACGAGGACCCCGCCTATCTGATTTACGTGTTCACAAATGTGAACGGCAGAATCAGACTGCGCGAACGCCGGTAGCCTGGGGACCCTTGGTGCCCTGGCCGACCTCGAACTCCACGCGCTGGTTCTCCTCGAGGGTGCGGAAGCCGCTGCCCTGGATCTCGGAGTAGTGAACGAAGACGTCAGCGGAGCCGTCTTCGGGTGCGATGAAGCCGAAGCCCTTTTCCGCGTTGAACCACTTCACAGTGCCCTGTGCCATGCTTTTCCTTCTCTTTCTAACCACCGGATTCGGCGGACAGCACATACAGTCCGCCGGGCCGGTTCCGACCGCTGTACTTCTAGATTTCCCCCTCAGGAAAAGCAGAGCACCGCGTTCGCAACATCGATCCTGCGAACGTTCACTCTTTCAAGCCTACGAACACAGAAGCTGCGACCAGTTGTAGTCAACCATGAACTCCGCGAACGCAACAGTCGAAATCCGAACAATTCACACAAAAAGTTGATCTTGTAGCGAACAGCCCCGGAACAGCGGATTCTCCGGCCTATCGCCGCACCCCGGGCGACGGCGCCGAAAGAGCACTCGTTATCATCAAATGCGCAGGTCGTGGCGGTGTGGAAGCTACTCGCCCGTCCCCTACGACAGCCCGGAGACATCAGTGAGCACACCGTTTTCACCACGGGACAACAGTGGAAATACGGGCGAAACATACGGCCGTGCGCTGCTGAACCGAGTCCTCGAGGGCGTCCCCCGAGACGAAAACCCGCTCACTTTCGCCGCGGAAATGCCGGCCCGCACTTCCTCGGTCACCGAATGGCCCTCGTGGGCACACCCCAGCGTCGTCCGGGCCATGCAGGAGAACGGGATCCCCCGTCCGTGGACCCATCAGGCCGCCGCCGCCGACCTGGCCCACGGGGGGACGAACGTTGTGGTGTCGACCGGCACGGCCTCGGGCAAGTCGCTGGCCTACCAGCTTCCGGTACTCACCACTCTGGCAACGGATCCGCGGGCGACCGCCCTCTACCTCTCCCCGACCAAGGCGCTGGGCGCCGACCAGCTGCGGTCCGTGACTTCGCTCATCGACTCGGATGTCCTCGACGCCGGGGACGACCTCCGCGGCGCGTGCCCGTGTGTGTTCGACGGCGACACCCCGCTGGAGGTGCGGCACTGGGCCCGGGAGAACTCGCGGTGGCTCTTCACGAACCCCGACATGCTGCACATCTCGCTCCTCCGGACCCATCAGCGATGGGCGCATTTCTTCCGCAATCTGGCGTTCGTGGTGATCGACGAATGCCACTCCTACCGTGGCGTCTTCGGCTCGAATGTCGCGCTCGTGCTGCGCCGGCTCCGGCGCATCGCCGCACGGTACGGCGCCGATCCCGTCTTCATCCTCGCGTCCGCCACCACGGCGGACCCCGGTGCGGCGGCGTCGCGGCTGATCGGAGCACCCTGCACCGAGGTGGTGGAAGACGGTTCCCCGCACGGCCCCCGGACGGTCGCACTGTGGGAGCCCCCGCTCATGCGGGAGGTGACCGGGGAGAACGGAAGCCCCGTCCGGCGGCCCGCCGGTTCGGAAGCCGCCCGCATCATGGCCGATCTGATGGTCGAAGGGGCCCGCACCCTCACCTTCGTGCGCTCCCGCCGGGGCGCCGAGTTGACCGCGATGGCGACCAAACGCCTACTCGGGGAGATCGATCCCGAACTGTCGTCGCGAGTCGCGTCGTATCGTGCCGGTTACCTCGCCGAGGATCGGCGTGAGCTCGAATCGGCACTCGCCGACGGCACCCTGCTGGGGGCGGCGACGACGAACGCGCTGGAACTCGGCGTCGACATCGCCGGACTCGACGCCGTGGTGGTCGCCGGATTCCCCGGGACGGTGGCGTCGTTCTGGCAGCAGGGAGGCCGATCCGGCAGACGCGGAGAAGGGTCGCTGGTGGTCCTGGTCGCCCGCGACGATCCCCTCGACACCTACCTCGTCCACCATCCGTCCGCGCTGCTCGACAAGCCCGTCGAGGCGACGGTCACCGACCCGAGCAACCCGTACGTCCTCGGCCCACAGTTGCTCTGCGCGGCAATGGAACTACCCCTGTCCGACGCCGAAGCGGAGGCATTCGGGGCTCTCGACGTGCTCGCCAAGCTGGCGGAGCAGGGCCTGATCCGGCGGCGAGCACACGGCTGGTTCGTCACCGCCGGGACAAATCCACATGGCGCAGTGGATATCCGCGGCGGAATCGGCACCCAGGTTGCGATTGTGGTGTCCGAATCCGGACGGATGCTCGGTACCGTCGACACCGGCCGGGCACCGGCCACCGCGCACCCCGGCGCCGTGCACATCCACCAGGGCGAGTCGTACGTCGTCGACGAACTCGACCTCGACCAGGGCCTCGCCCTGGTGCACGCGGAAGACCCCGATTGGACGACGTCCGCCCGGGAAACCACCGAGATCTCCGTCACCTCGGTGCTCGAGCAGAAGCAGTTCGGCGAAGTCGAGGTCGCGCTCGTCGAGGTCGAGGTGACCCATCAGGTGATCGGGTACCTGCGGCGACTGTCTTCGGGTGAGGTCCTCGACGCGGTCGAACTGGACATGCCGAAGCACACCCTCCCCACCCGTGCGGTGATGTACACCGTCACCCCGGAACTTCTGGTGCAGGCGGGTGTCCCGGCCGAACGCGTGCCGGGTTCGCTCCACGCCGCGGAGCACGCCGCGATCGGGCTCCTGCCCCTCGTCGCGACGTGCGATCGAGGCGACATCGGCGGCGTCTCGACCGCGTTGCACGCCGACACCGGACTCCCCACCGTCTTCGTGTACGACGGGCACGCCGGCGGAGCAGGATTCGCCGACCGCGGTCATGCCGAACTCTCCCGCTGGCTCGGCGCGACCCGTCAGGCGATCGAATCGTGCGAATGCACCTCGGGTTGCCCGTCCTGCGTGTACTCGCCGAAGTGCGGCAACGGCAACGACCCCCTCGACAAGGACGGAGCGATCCGGGTCCTGACGGCGGTGCTGGATTCGCTCGGCTGAGCCAGCGGCTGCGCCGCTCAGTGCCAACGGATCGCGGCTGCACCGCTCAGCGCAGGTAGAGCCGGACCTTGTCGATCACGTCGCGCAGCAGGTGAATCTCCTCGGCGGTCGGCGGGGCCGTGACGGTGAGGTTCTCCGCCACCTTCAGATCCCAGCCGGTCTGCGCCCGCACGTCGTCGGCGGAAACACCCTCGTGCACGCTCACCAACTCGAGCTCGTCGAACGGGCCCTGCCGGGACAACACTCCGAGGTTCGTGAACACCCTCGTTACCCCTCTGCCCCGAGGCATAATTCCGTCACGTGCCTCCCGGGCCCGAACAGGACTCGGCGACGTGCAGAAGTCGAGTTCCGCCGGGAAGGCGCTCGGGTCGTGTCGCCGCATCACCACGAAGATCTCGCCGGCGTTCGGCATGATCTCCACTGCGCCACCGGCACCGGGCAACCGGACCGTCGGCTTGTCCCAATCGCCGATGATGCTCGTATTGAGACTGCCGTACCTGTCGATCTGGGCGGCGCCGAGAAACCCGACGTCGACGTTTCCACCCTGCAGCACGTAGCCGAACAGCGCCGACATCGACACCACCGATTCCGCGCCCGACACCACGACCGAGTCCGCGATCCCCTCGGCCATCGCGGCCGGATGGGCGCCGCACACACCCGATTCGTAGATCAGTTCGACATCCGGGTTGCTGGTGCGCTTGGCGAGATCGACGGCGAGCGTCGGCAGGCCCACGCCGGCGAACACGCGCCCCTTTCCGGCGAGTTCGCGGGCGGCGACGGACACGATGACCTCCGTCGCCGAGATCGCTCCGGCTGGTGCTGTGGTCATTTCCGGCTCCCGTAGTCGACTGGTTCGGAGAATCGAGGTGCGACGGTGAGTTCGTCCCAGTAGTCGCCGCCGAGTTTGTCCAGGTATTCGTCGTGATTCGCGGTGCCGTGGATCCATTCCTTCAGCCAGGCCTGCAGCAGTCCGGAGTCCTTGCTGATCGCTGTCCACCGCCGGTAGAACGCGCAGTCGCGGTCGTAGTAGCCCTGGGCGTAGGACGGATGCGCCCCGCGCGGGCAGACGACGACGGCGTCGACCGCGTGGGACGGGATCAACGTGCGGTTGGGGTCGGAGCGGACGACGTCGTCGTCGACGATCTCCTCGACCACCACGATCGCCTTCTTCGCCGCGTACACCGCCTCCTGCTGGACGCCGGAGATACCCCAGATCTGAACGTTGCCGTGCCGGTCGGCCCGCTGCGCGTGGACGATGGTGACGTCCGGGTTCAGCGGCGGCACCACGTACACGGTGCCCTCCCCGTAGGGATCGTCGACGAGTCGGATCCGGGGGTTGAGCCGCGGAAGGTCGCTGCCCGCGTAGGACCGCAGCGGAAAGAACGGGAGACCGGCGGCGCCCGCCTGATAACGGCAGACCATGCCGTAGTGGCTGTATTCCTCGACCTCGAGTGCCACCGGATCGTGGTGCTCGATGCGCCGCCTCAGCTCGTGCAGCGATCCGGCCGAACCGCTGGCGAAGAACGAGGCCACCAGCTTGGTGACGCAGCCGGCGGCCACGAGTTGATCCGACACGATGTCCGGCGTCATCCGGCACAGTGTGAGATTCTGCCGTTGCTGCCGGATGATCTCGTGAGCGGCCGCGAAAGAGATGAGATGCGAGAAGCCCTCGAGGCACACGGTCATGCCGTCTTCCACGTACGTCCCGATGGCTTCCGCCATGCTGACCACTTTGCTCATCGTCGTGCCCTTCTCCGCAACGCCGCCCGGGCAACGGCCCGGATTGCATTCGTCGCGCTCACTAGTGTTGACAGCTCTATTGCTCGAACTGCAATAGTTCTGTCGTGGAGATTTCTCAGATCACTGCCTTTCTCGCGGTCGCCGAGGAGTTGCACTTCGGACGAGCCGCCCAGCGCCTGCACTCGGCCCAGCCCCCGCTGAGCAGAACGATTCGGCAACTGGAAAAGCAGCTCGGAGCAACCCTTTTCGAGAGGAATACGCGGAACGTCCGCCTCACTCCCGCCGGTGAGGCGCTGCTCGGTCCGGCCCGCGAAATTCTGGACGCCTGCCGGCTCGCGGAGATCGCCGTGGCCGCCGCCGGGCGCGGGCAGGTCGGCCGGGTGCGCATCGGCTTCGCCGGAGTGTCGTCCCACCTCCTCATCGGACGCTGGGCCAAACTTGTCCGGCACACGAATCCGGGGATCGAATTCGTGCTGGACAGTTCCGCTTTCGCGAGCGAAGCGCTGAACAAGCTCCTCGACGGGACCCTCGACATCGGCCTGGTCCGGTGGATCTTCACTCCGCCGGGGATCGCGTCCCGCGTCATTCTCAACGAGGACTTCATGGTGGCGTTGCCCGCCGACCACCCGCTCGCAGGCAGGGACGACGTTCGCATCGAGGAGCTGGCGAACGAACCCTGGGTAACGCTGCCCGCCGATCCCGGATCGGCACTGCGCGACTCCCTGCAGAGGGCGGCCCACGATGCCGGTTTCACGCCGCGCATCGTGCAGAGCGCGCCGGACTCGATGGCACTGATGGCGCTGGTGTCCGCGGAGGTCGGCTGTGCGTTGACCGTCTCGTCCGTGGCCGAGAACGTGAACAACCCGGACGTCGTGTTCCTCCCACTGGCCGGAGGTCCGAGCACCCTGCAACTGCGGATCGCCTGGAGGGCGGACGACGACAGCGCCGCGTTGCGGGAGGTCCTCAGGCTGTCCGAGCAGGCGTTGCCCACCCCGGAGTGAACGTGGCTGGTCAGGTATGGGCTGTCGCACGTGCCTGCCCTGCGCTCGGAGCGTCGCCCACCGTGTCGTCTTGATCGGTGTCGCCCTGATCGGTGTCGAGCTGCAATTCGTCCGCATCGGATTGCTCCGCGGTCGACAAGCGCCGCGCGTCGTATCCGGTCCGGTTCAGCAACAGCAGCGTGCAGATCAGGGAGACTGCCGCATACCCGGCCGAGACGAAGGCGACCCCGACGATGTTTCCGGACGAGTTGAGCATCCACTGCGCCAGCACCGGGGTGCCGCCGCCGACGACCAGCGAGCACAGCTGGTAGGCCGCGGAAAGACCGGTGTAGCGAATGTTGGCGGGGAAGGCCCGGGCGAGCACGCCGGCGATGGCGCCGTAGAACATCGAGTGCGGAATGGTCGCGAGGCACATCGCGACGACAGCAATGGCGAAGTTCTCGGTCCTGATCGCGAAGAACATCGCCGGCATCAGGACGAACTCGGGAATGACCATGATGCACATGGCTTTCCGCATGTCGATCCGCGACACCAGGACGGCGCCGAACGGCTGGACGATGAACTGGACCACGAGGGCGATGGCGATGGCGCCGAGGAAGGTGCCCCGGTCGTAGCCGAGCTCGCTCGTGGCCCACGACAACGCGAAGGTGTTCTTGAAGTACGTCACCTGCGCCAGCGGGAGCGCGCCCGCACCGAGGAGGACGAGGACCCAATGCTTGCGCAGCACCTCACCGATCGGCAGTGCGACGGTCTTCTTCTTCTTCAGCACGGTCTTCATGGCGTCCGACTCTTCGAGCTTGAGCCGGATGATCATGCCGACGATCACCAGTGCTGCGGAGATCAGGAACGGGATACGCCACCCGTAGAGCACGAAGTCAGGGGTGGGCATCGCACTGAGCAGGAAGAATGCCATCGTGGCCAGGAGGTTTCCGGCGGGCGACCCTTGCTGGGCGAAGGCGGAGTACAGAATCCCCTTCCCCTTGGGTGCGTTCTCGCTGGCGATCAGGACCGCCCCGCCCCATTCACCGCCCACTGCCACACCCTGAACGACCCGCAGGAATACCAGGGCGGCCGGCGCCCATATCCCGATCTGCGCGTAGGAGGGCAGCAGTCCGATTCCGACGGTGGCGGTGCCCATCATCATAAGCGTGATGACCAGGGTGTTCTTCCGGCCTATCTTGTCGCCGAGGTGCCCGAAGACGATGCCGCCGATCGGACGGGCGAGGAACCCGGCCCACAGCGTGACGAACGCGAGCAGTGTACCCATTCCCGCCGGCAGGGTGTCGGAGAAGAACACCTGACCGAAGACCAGGGCCGATGCCGTGCCGTAGATGTAGAAGTCGTACCACTCGATCGTGGTGCCGATGAACGAGGCGATCCCCGCTCTTCGTGCCTTCGTCTCGACGTCGGTCCGCTTCGGTGGTGCCGTGGTCATGTAGTGCCCTCTCTCGCCAAAGGGGAGTGATTTCGACGGAAATCAGCTCGCTTCAGTGAGACTCGCATCACAAGATCCATGCCGTCCAATACTTCCTCAGGGGGGAATTAATACGGATCTGGTCATAATTGCGAGAAACGTCGCCCATGCTGCAGTGATGCGGGCCACCGAGCCGCTCACCCCACGCATCACTCCGCCGGACCTGCCCGCGCCACTGCCCGGGCATCCCGGACGCCCAGCGGGGACAGCAGCACCGGGGCGGTGACCGTGACCTCGACATCCCAGTCGTCGACCTCGCAGGACGCCAGTTCGGTGCGCATTCGCCCCGCGACCTCCTGCGCCGCGGTGCAGGCCGCAGCGGTGCCGCGATCCAGCCCGACGGCTGCGGCGAGAGCCGCCAGATCCGCGGCGGACTGCGCCCGATGCCGCACGGACACCGCCGAGCCGACGTGCACGAGCATCGCCGTGACCACGACCAGCGCCGCGAGCGCACAGCAGGCCAGCACCGTCGCGGATCCGCGGTCGTCGGAAATCCCCGAACTCACCTTCCGCCCCCGCTCCACCCCGGAACCGTCGGCTCGAGAGCCGCCACCGCTTCGGCCGAGATGTTCACGAGCGGAAGGAGTGGGCTGCGTACCCGCACGGTGGCGACGACGAACTCCCCCTCCGTCCGGACCTCCACGTCGGCGCCTGCCGGGGCCACCGTGACCGCCGTGGAGATCGCCGACTCGCGATCTCCACGGGCCGCGAGTCGGGCAGCCTCACGCGCCGAATCGACACACCGGACGTGCAGGGTGGCCGCGGTGATCGCGCCGACACACAGCACGACCACCGCGACGATCGACGCGATCGCGATGGCCGCCTCCACGGTGACGCCACCGGCCTCCGACCGGCGCAGGTCCCTGGCGGAACTCATCACACCGCGGTGTTCAACGCTTTGTCGATGATGTTCGTCAAGGCCGTGACGATGCTGTCGCCGGTGACCACCGAATACAGCACTGCCCCGAAGGCCGCTGCCGCGATGGTGCCGATGGCGTACTCGGCCGTTGACATGCCGTCCTCGTCCACAGCGAGCAGAGTCAAGCGGGCCGGCAGTGCCTGAACTCTCGCCAAGGCCCGAACTCCCGCCAAGGCCCGGATTCCGTGTTCCATGATGTTCCCCCTTCTAAGTGCCCGGAGCAGCGGTTCTGCGCCGGAAGTGTCGATGTGTCACAACAACCCGCCATCCAGCACGCGCGAGGCCAGCCCGACCACGACCGGGATGATCCCAAGACAGATGAACGCGGGCAGGAAGCACAGCCCGAGCGGACCGCTGATGAGCACGCCCGCCCGTTCCGCCGAGGCCGCGGCGAGGTGCTCGACCTGGATTCGGCCGTCGGTAGCGAGTTCGGTCATCGAGCCCGCGAGGGACGAACCCGAACGGGCCGACCGCCGCGCCATCCGGGCGAGCGATTCGGTGGCCGGGTCCGACGCGGCCGCCTCCCACGCGGTCGGCGCATCCGCCCCCAGGGACAGCAGGTCGGCGGCGCGGCGTAGCGATTCCGACAGCGGCGCCGGCGCCGACCGCGACACGGCCTGCGCCGCGGTCGCCACCGGAAGTCCCGCGCGCAGACAGGCGGCCAGCAGGTCGAACGTCGCCGCGACGGCGAGCGGGTCTGCGCGGCGTGTGCTGTCGTCCGTCGCGGTTCCGGCATCACCAGGGCCCGCGTTGCCTCCGCGCAACCGCTGCGCCGGCGATCGCGCTCCTGGCAGGACGAGTACGGCGCAGGCGAGAAGGAGTACCGCACACCAGATCATCCGGTCACGCGTCCGGTGATCCGGTCGGTCCACAGCAGTCCCGCGCACACCAGACCCGCACCGAGAAGCAACAGAATTCCGCCGATGCCGCCGCCGAACAGCACCGTCAGCGGGGACGCACCCATCATCTGCCCGAGGCCGACACCGAGGAGCGGCAGCCCGGCCAGAACCGTCGCCGTCGCCCTCGCGCCTGCCAGCGCAGCCTCGGTTCGCTGACGGAAGCGATTGCGTCCCAACAGGTCCGCACGTGCCGCTTCGAGCAGTTCCGCCAACGCCAGACCGTGCGTCTCTGCCACCGCCCAGATGTCGGCGATCCGTCCCAACTCGGTGCCGACGTGGGAGTCGGCGATCCGGAACCCCTCGGCGGCAGACCCTCCGAGGCGCGAGCGTGCCGACGCGGCGCGGAAGGCCGCCGACACACTGCCTGCCGATTCGTCGGCCGCCGTCTCGCACGCCGCAGCAGGGTGGGCGCCCACGCGAAGTTCCGCCGTCACCACCTCGAGACTCGACAGGATGACCCGCAATTCGGCGTCCTTCGCCCGCGCCGAACTGCGCCGCACTGCCCTGAACTGCACTGTCGCGCAGACGATCACCGCAGCGGAGACCGCATACGGACCGCCCAGCTCGTAGACCACCGGGACGCCGACGAGCGCCGCCGGAACCGCCCAGGGCAGACGCACCCGGCGGCGGCCCACTTCGCTGCCCGTGACCGCGAGCAACCGGGGCCGCGACCTCGACGACGGCACCACCAGCACCGCACAGGCGAGCACCACCAGACCTGCGATCACGACCGCACCCCTTCCACCGAACCCACCGGTCCACGCCGAGAACACAACTGGTGGAGCCGGTCCACCGCCGGACCCTCACCCGAGTCTTGACTCCAGGCAGGCACGATCGTGACGTGCCCGTGCGCGTCGCGCGTGACGACGCCGATCTGCGTCAGCCGACGCGCCCCACTGGACGACCGGTGGACGTGCAGGATCACCTGCACCGCTGCGGCGAGCTGACTGTGCAGCGCCGCACGATCCATTCCACCCAGTGCCGCAAGCGCTTCGAGCCTGGCCGGAACCTCTTCGGGCGAATTGGCGTGCACCGTTCCGGCCCCTCCGTCGTGGCCCGTGTTGAGCGCCGTCAACAGGTCGACCACCTCGGCGCCCCGCACCTCACCCACGACGATCCGATCGGGACGCATCCGCAGGGATTGCCGGACGAGGTCGCGGACGGTCACCTCGCCCACGCCCTCGACGTTGGGGGCGCGAGCGACCAGCCGCACCACGTGCGGGTGCGTCGGCGCCAATTCGGCGGCATCCTCCACGCACACGATCCGTTCCGCCGGGTCGACCGCACCCAGCAACGCGGCCAACAAGGTCGTCTTGCCCGCCCCGGTGCCGCCGGTGACCAGGAAGGCGAGCCGCGCATGCACGATCTTCACCAGCAGGTCGTGCGCCGCCTCGGTGACGGCGCCACCCGCGACGAGCGGCCCGAGGCCCTGGGTGGCCGGGCGCAGCACCCTCAGCGACAGACAGGTGCCGCCCTGGGCGACGGGAGCGAGGACGGCGTGCAGCCGGACGCCGAACGAACCGTTCCCGACGTCCCGCAGCCTTCCGTCGACCCAGGGCTGTGCGTCGTCGAGACGGCGCCCCGCGGACAACGCGAGACGTTGCGCGAGCCGGCGTACCGCGGCCTCGTCGGTGAATCTGATTGCTGTGCGCTCGAGACCACGGCCTCGATCGACCCACACCTGGTCGGGCGCGGTGACCAGCACGTCTGCGACGCCGGGCTCGGTGAGCAACGACTCGAGTGGGCCTGCACCGGTCAGTTCGGTCATGAGGACTCGCAGCGCCCCGAGCAGGTCCGTGTCGCCGAGCACGCCACCCGACTCGGTGCGGATGGCCGCCGCGACCGTCGCCGGCGTCGGTTCACCCGACGTGTGCGCGAGACGTTCGCGCACCCGGTCGAGAAGATCGGGGGTGACGAGCGAACTCACGCCGCCCACTCCCGCGTCCGCGGTCTGCTGCCGACCGTGT
This sequence comes from Rhodococcus jostii NBRC 16295, assembly GCF_001894825.1. Taxonomy (GTDB): domain Bacteria; phylum Actinomycetota; class Actinomycetes; order Mycobacteriales; family Mycobacteriaceae; genus Rhodococcus_F; species Rhodococcus_F jostii. Next base: position 17,647 of record NZ_BCWY01000105.1, read on the forward strand.
CGAGTACCGCTTCGGCCGCGGCTCCCAGCGGCGAGCGCCGACCCGGCCTCAGCCCACCGTGTTCGAGCATTCCGGTGAGTGTGCGCTCGGCGCGCATCGACGCGATCAGCGGCAGGTCGAGCACTTCCGCGACGTCGGCACCCCGCAGCCCGCCGGGGGCCGGACCGCGAACCACCAATCCCTGGTTGGGGTTTCGCTCGGTGATCCACTGCGCCACCTTGCCCGCGGCGATACAGGCGCGCACGGTGGCGGGCACGAGGAGAACCACCAGGTCCGCGATGTCGAGGACGGTTTCCGTGACCGGCCCGGGGAACCGCGACACGTCGCACACGACCAGATCGCCCGCATGGCGGCCGGCGTCGGCGACCGCGCGCACCGCAGCCGCGGTGGGCCCGGCACCGCCGTTGCCTTTCCTGTTGCAGGCGAGGACCCGCAGTTGCTCGCCGCGGGCGGGAAGCGCATCCCTGAGCGCCCCCGAAGAGATTCGGCCGCCCTCGATCGACAGACCCGACCACCGCAGTCCGGGCACGTCCTCGACCCCCAGCAGCACGTCGAGACCGGATCCCCAGGCGTCCGTCTCGACCAGAAGTGTGGACTGTGGTCGCGACGCCGCGGTGAGTGCCGTGGCAGCCGCCAGCGTGGACGCTCCCGCACCGCCGCAGCCACCGACGACGGCAAGGACGGTTCCGTCCGCGTCGGGTCGCTGGGGTTGCTCTCCGAGGACGGCGACCAGCGCCGACTCGTCTTCCGGTAACGCCAGCACGTGCTCCGCGCCGACTGCGGTCGCGATCCGCCACTCGTCGATGCCGGGCGGCCCGTCGCACAGCAGGACGACACGGCGTCGGCGCGGGAGCCGGTTCCGGCACGCCGCGGCGGCCCGGGTATCGAGTACGACGATCGGGGCGATACCCCACACGTGCCGCGCGTCGGCGACGTCGACTTCGTTGACCGCTCGGTCGGCCGCGGCGGCGACCCGCCTGATGCTGTGTAGCAGCGCCGGATCGTCGACCAGAACCAGCACCTCGCCCCCACCGTCTGCGTCCATACAGCGAGCGTGCCTGCTGAACGAGTCCGCGGGGAGCGTGCGACGCGATCTGTGGACAACTTCGGGCCTGTGGATAAAAACTGGTACGGACGCACCAATTCACACGGTGGAGTCGAGACAGCGGCCAACCCGCCGCAAACAGAGGACGACCCTCGCCAGGGGGGGAGGAGGCGAGGGTCGTCAGTGTTCAGCCCCGGGGGGTCGGGCTGAACATCGTCCGGATCAAATCCGGACAGAAGCAATACTACACCTCCCTTGATCAGTATTTGCAAGTTCAACTGTTCAACTGTTTTGCCGTGTCGAGGGCGCCGGAAACCCCCACCCGGGTCCTCCGCGGGAACACGCGCTCCGGGCCGAAGTCCGCATATCCTTGGACATTGTGACCGCGAAGCCACAGAGAAGTGCCAAGACAGGTCGACACACCGAGACGGGTCGGATTGCCGCATTCTTCGACCTCGACAAGACGATCATCGCGAAATCCAGCACGCTCGCCTTCAGCAAACCGTTCTTCGACCAGGGCTTGATCAACCGGCGATCGGTCCTCAAGAGCAGTTACGCGCAATTCCTCTTCCTGCTGTCGGGCGCGGACCACGATCAGATGGAGCGGATGCGCGCGTACCTCACGAGCATGTGCACGGGCTGGAACGTGGAGCAGGTCCGGTCGGTGGTCGCCGAAACCCTCCACGACATCGTGGACCCCCTGGTGTTCGCCGAAGCGGCCGACCTCATCGCGGACCACAAGCTGCGGGGCCACGACGTCATCGTGGTCTCCGCGTCGGGCGAGGAGGTGGTGGCTCCGATCGCCGACGCGCTGGGGGCGACGCACAGCACCGCCACCCGGATGGCGGTCGCGGACGGGCTGTACACCGGCGAGGTGGAGTTCTACTGCTACGGCGAGGGCAAAGTGGAAGCGATACAGGAACTCGCCGAGAAATACCACTACGACCTGTCGGCATGCTACGCCTACTCCGACTCGGTGACCGACCTCCCGATGCTGACCGCGGTCGGGCACCCGACGGCGGTCAACCCGGACCGCGCCCTGAGGAAGGCGGCGGCCGGAAATGGTTGGCCCATATTGACTTTCTCGAATCCGGTGTCCCTCCGGGCCCGCCTCCAGTCGCCGTCCGCCGCCACCGTCGCGACCACAGCGGCGGTGAGCGTCGGGGCCCTGGTCGCGGGTGCTTTCACCTATGGAGTGTTGCGCCGCAAGCGCTGAGCGCCGCAACCCGCGACACGGTCACAAACCGAATTTGATACTTGCTGTGAGGGGGGTCACGGGGTACAAAGGAGTTACGGAAGAACGGAAGGCCAAGGTCGACCCAGAAGAGAAGGATCGATCTCCCGACCAGGATTCCCAGCACGGGCACTAGGTACCCACGCGAAGCATAAGCCACTATAAGGGCAGAAGCGTTGTGGGCCTGCGAGACTCGAGTCTTCACCGGCAAGGACCCTGCACAGGTTGCAAGGACGACCCGACGATATTCGGACTCTCGCCGAGGCCACCCACACAACCCACCTTTGCACGCTTGGTAACCGGTTGTCCGTGCTAACGGGCGGCGAAGTCGGCAGCAGTCGGCAGCGCCGCCCGTTTCACGTGTTCGGAGTCTTATTGGGGCACAAAGGATTTGATCTAGCCGGCGGCCGCGTCCGCGATCGACGTGGCCTCACGGGCTCCCGCCTCGAGCGCGCCGCAGCAGAGGACCACCCAGCTCCCGACTCCCTGCGGCTCGCCCGACGCGAACGCGGCGGCACCGTTGCGGTACGCCTGTTGCCGGCGCAGCCAGCTGACCTCCGGGACCCCCAGATTGTGCGGATCGAGCCCGGTCGACACGGCAACCAGACGTGACGCGGCGCGCGCGACGATGCCGTCGCCGACCCCGAATGGCCTCAGCGTCAACAGTTCCCCGTGCACCACGGCCGCCAGGACCGGCGCCGCGGCGTCCGTTCCGCCCGTCACCAGCTGGGCGAGACCGTCGAGCCGCTCCGCCACGCCGGACCCGGCGCGCGGCCTGCCGAGCAATTCCTGATCGTCCACGAGGTCGGCTGCCGCCAGCAGATGCAGCCGCGCGAGCGCCTGGAGAGGAGCCCGCTGCCAGGTGGACTGCAGCAGGGTGAGCGCGTCGCCGTCGAGGGCCTGCCCGACCCGGAGTGCCCCCGACAGTATCGGGTCGCCGGCCTCGCCGGCAGCGGGCAGTTCGGTACTGCCCCCGTCGAGCGAAGCCGAGGCGCGGGCCGCCCGGACCGCCGCCTCGGCCGCGGTGGTCGGCCAGCCGCGCCGATTGGTCTTGTGCCGGTGAACCACGCCGAGCGCGTCGCGCGCACGGTCCGCGGCTTCGCGAACACCGGGAAGGTCGACGAGGGGCTGCAACGGGTCGCTCACATACCGGAACGCTACCCGGCGCCGTCCCGGGTCAGGCGCCGAGCCGGATCGATCCACCGGGAATCGCGTCCAGCAGCTTCCGCGTGTAGTCCTCCCTCGGGGTGTTGAAGACTTCGTCCGTCGTCGCCTTCTCCACGATGGCGCCGGCGGACATGACGAGCACGTCGTCGGCGATCTGCCGCACCACGGCCAGGTCATGGGTGATGAACAGGTACGTCAGCCCCAATTCCGCCTGAAGGTCGTTCAGCAGGGTGAGGATCTGGTCCTGGACCAGCACGTCGAGCGCCGACACCGCCTCGTCGCACACGACCATCTCCGGCTGCAGCGCCAGCGCCCGGGCGATCGCCACCCGCTGCCGCTGGCCGCCGGACAGCTCGTTCGGGAACCTCAGCATCACCGAGGCCGGCAACGCGACCTTGTCCAGCAGGTCCCGGACCCGCGCCTCCCGCTCCGCCTTCGTCCCCACCTTGTGGGTGCGCAGGGGCTCCTCGACGGTGCGGAAGATCGAGTACATCGGGTCGAGCGTGCCGTACGGGTTCTGGAAGATCGGCTGTACCCGGCGGCGGAACGCGAGCGTTTCCCGGCGGTCCAGCGTCGCGACGTCCTTGCCGTCGAACACGACGTTCCCCGAGGTGGGGGCGAGCAGTCCGAGGACCATCTGCGCCACCGTCGACTTGCCCGAGCCCGACTCGCCGACGATGGCCGTCGTCGTGCCGCGCCGGACCGCGAACGAGACGTCGTCGACCGCCGTGAAGTCCGTGGACTTCCGCAGACCGTGGCGGATCTTGAACATCTTGGTCAGCCCGGTGGCCACGACCACGTCGTCGGTGGCCTTGCCGAACTCGACGCCGATCTCGCCGTGTTGTTCGGCCTCCCCCACCACCTCGAGAGCCTGCTCCCGGATGTCCGCACGCGCCAGCGCGGAACTCCGGCGCTGCGACGCCAGCGACGGCGCCGCCGCCACCAGCTTCCGGGTGTAGGGATGGCGCGGCCGCTGCAGAATGTCCAGCGCCGGCCCCGCCTCGACGACCCGCCCCTTGCTCATGACGATCAGATGCTCGGCCCGCTCGGCGGCGAGCCCGAGGTCGTGGGTGATGAGCAGGACCGCGGTGCCGAGCTCGTTGGTGAGACCGTCGAGATGATCGAGGATCTGGCGTTGGACCGTGACGTCGAGCGCCGACGTGGGCTCGTCCGCGATCAGCAGCTGTGGCCGGGCCGACAGCCCGATCGCGATGAGCGCCCGCTGCCGCATGCCGCCGGAGAACTCGTGCGGATACTGCCCGAGACGGTCCTCGGCGTCGGCGAGCCCGGCCTCCTCGAGCAGTTCGGCGGCACGCGCCTTCGCGGCCTTGCCCTTCGCGATCCCGTTGGCTTCCAACGCCTCCTCGATCTGGAAACCGACCTTCCACACCGGGTTGAGGTTCGACATCGGATCCTGCGGGACGAGGCCGATCTTCCGGCCCCGCAACGCGACGAACTGGCGCTCGTCCGACTGCGTCAGGTCCTGCCCCTCGAAGAGGATCCTGCCGCCGGTCACCGTGCCGGTTCCGGGCAGCAGGTTGATGATCGCGTGCGCGGTGGTGGACTTGCCCGAACCGGACTCCCCGACGATCGCCACCGTCTGCCCCGGATACACCGTGAGGCTGACACCACGCACCGCGGGCACCAGCCCGGAATGGGACCGGAACGACACTTCCAGGTCCCGGATCTCGAGCAACGGCACCTCGTCGGCCGAATTCTGCGGTCCGGCTGGTTCGTTCGTGGACACCGCGCTCACCTCTTCCGGGCCTTGGGATCGAGCGCGTCCCGGAGAGCGTCGCCCATCATGATGAAACCGAGCACCGTGATCGCCAGCGCGGTCGCCGGGTAGAACAGGATCGGTGACCCCTGACGCAGCGTGACCTGGGCGGTGCTGATGTCGCCACCCCACGAGATCTCCGTGGACGGCAGACCGATGCCGAGGAACGACAACGTCGCCTCCGCCACGATGTAGATACCGAGCGAGATGGTCGCGATCACGATGATCGGGGCGAGGGAGTTCGGCAGCACGTGCCGGACGAGGGTACGCACATTCGACACGCCGAGCGCCCGCGACGCCATCACGTAGTCGTTGTTCTTCGCCGAGATCACCGAGCCGCGAGCAATTCTCGCCATCTGCGGCCAGCCGAACAGGGCGAGAACGACGATCAGGGTCCAGATGGTGCGGTCGGCGAACAGCTGCATCAGAACGATCGCGGCGAGGATGAGCGGGATGCCGAAGAAGATGTCGGCCACCCGAGACAGCAGCGAGTCCGCCCAGCCGCCGTAGAAACCCGCGACCGCGCCGAACACCACGCCCACGACGAGCACGATCGACGTGACACCGACACCCACCAGCACCGACGCCCGCGCCCCGTAGATCGTGCGGGAATAGATGTCGCAGCCCTGCTTGTCGAATCCGAACCAGTGCCCCGCGGACGGACCCTGCATACTGAAGGCCAGGTCGCAGAACCTCGGGTCGGTGCTGGTGAACAGACCGGGGAAGGCTGCCACGGCGATCACGACCACGATGATCACCGACGCCACCAGGAACAGCGGACGTTTCCGAAGGTCCCGCCACGCATCCGACCACATGCTCGTCGGCGGCTGGTCGATGTGAACGGCGTCGATCTCGCCCGGCGCCGCCACTTCTTCCGGCGCGACGAAATGCGCCTGACGCGTCTTCCGGTCGCCCAGCGGGGCGGACTCGTCCTTCTCCAGTTTCTCAGACATAACGGATCCTCGGGTCGAGCGCGGCGTACAGGAGGTCGACGAGCAGGTTGGCGACCAGATAGATGACGATCAGCACGGTCACGAACGACACGACCGTCGGCGCCTCACCGCGGGTGACCGCCTGATAGATCGTGCCGCCCACGCCGTTGATGTTGAAGATGCCCTCCGTGACGATCGCGCCGCCCATCAGGGTGGCGAGATCGGCCCCGAGGAACGTGACCACCGGGATCAGCGAGTTGCGCAGCACGTGCACCTGCACGACACGGCGCCGCGAAAGACCCTTCGCCGTAGCGGTTCTCACATAGTCGGCCGTCAGATTCTCCGCGACCGACGTCCGGGTGAGCCGGAGAACGTACGCGAACGACACCGAAGCCAGCACGAAGGCGGGCAACAGCAGATTCTTGAAACTGGTGTTGCCGCCGACCGTCGGCGGCACCCACCCCCACTTCACGCCGATGAAGAACTGGGCGAGGAAGCCGATGACGAAGATCGGGATGGCGATGATCACCAAGCTCACGAGGAGGACGGAACTGTCGAAGATGCCGCCCTTGCGGAGCCCGGCGAACAGTCCGAAACCGATCCCGAAGATCCCCTCGATGGCCAGCGCCATCAGAGACAACTTGATGGTGATCGGGAAGGCCTGCGCCAGAACCTCACTGACGGGGCGACCGGAGAAGGACATACCGAAATCGAGGGTGAAGATGCCCTTCAGATACAGGAGGTACTGCGTCAGGAACGGCTCGTCGAGGTGGTAACGGGCACGGAGCTGAGCCGCCACCGCGGGGCTGAGCGCCTTGTCGCCCGCCAGTGCGGCGATCGGGTCTCCGGGGAGCAGGAACACCATCGAGTAGATCAGAAACGTGGCCCCGAGGAAGACGGGGATCATCTGGAGCAAACGGCGACCGACGTACCAGAGCATCGGATCACCTCCTATTCGTCGGGGGCAGTGACGTCAGGAATCTGCGAGCCTCGGCTCGTACTCCCGAGAGCGGGGCCGCGAACCGACGGCTCGCGGCCCCACCCCCTCGTCGCGGAGATCTCCGGTGCGTCAGTTCTTCTCGATGTCGGAATACATCGGGATGCCCTTCCAGTCGATGACGACGTTCGACACGTTCTCCGACCAGCCGCTGGCGGCGTTGCGGTACCACGTCGGGACGGCAGGCAGGTCGCGCAGGAGAACCTCCTGCGCCTGATTCAGCAGGTCCTGCGCCTTGTCGGGATCCACCTCACCGGCGGACGCACGCAGCAGCCGGTCGAACTCGGGGTTCGAGTAGTCGCCGTCGTTGGAGCTTCCGCCGGTCTGGTAGTTCTGGGCGAGGAAGCCGTACTGCTGCGGGTAGTCGCCCTGCCATCCCGACCGGAATGCGGACGGGATGGTGCGGTTGGTGGCCTCGGTGCGGATCTGCGCGAATGTGGGGTACTCCTTGCCCTTCGCGTCGATACCGAGGGTGTTGCGAATGTTGTTGGCGGTGGCGTCCACCCATTCCTTGTGCCCACCGTCGCCGTTGTACGCGATCTCGAAACTGCCCGACCACGGGGCGATGGCGTCGGCCTGCGCCCACAGCCTCTTCGCCGCCTCGGGGTCGTACTTCAGGTTGCCGTTGCCGACGAGCGAATCCGACCAGCCCTCGATGGCGGGACTGGTGAAGTCGAGCGCGGGTGTACGGGTGTTGTTGTAGATCTGCTGGGTGATCTGGTCGCGGTTGATCGCCATGGAGATGGCCTGGCGGCGCAGCGTGCCCTCCTCGCCGCTGAAGTGCGGCAGGCGGCCCGGGATCGTGAACGTCTCGATGGTCGCGGACGGCTGGTTCACGGTGCGGCCCGGCAGGTCGGTCTCGAACGTGGTGACGGCACTCGGCGGCACCTGGTCGAGGACGTCGACGTTGCCCGCGAGCAGGTCCGTGTACGCCGTGTCGAGGCTGTTGTACATGACGAAGTCGACGCCGGCGTTCTTCGGCTTGCGATTGCCGTTGTAATCGGGGTTCACGACGGTGTCGATCCGGACGTTGTGCTGCCACGCTCCGGGGCCGGACATCATGTACGGACCGTTGCCGATGGGATTCTCACCGAACGCCGCCATGTCCTGGTACGCGACTGCGGGCAACGGGTAGTACGCGGCGAACCCGAGGCGGTCCGGGAAGGCGGACTCGGGCTGCTTCAGTTCGATCGTGAACGTGGAGTCGTCGACCACCTTCAGTCCCGACATGGTCTGCACCGTCGGGTTCTCGGCGGCCACCTCGTCGTAGCCCTGGATCGGGTCGAAGAACGACGCTTGGATCTGCGCATTCGTCGACAGCGCGCCGTAATTCCAGGCGTCGACGAACGAGGCCGCCGTGACCGGCGTGCCGTCCGTGAACGTCCAGCCGTCCTTCAGCTTCACGGTGAAGTTCTTGCCGTCGGCCGTCTCGATCGACTCGGCGACCTCGTTGTTCACCCCGCCGTCGGAGTCGTAGGAGACGAGCCCCGCGAACAGCGAATCGACGACGCGGCCACCCTGATTCTCGCTGGTGTTGGTGGGAATCAACGGGTTCTGTGGTTCGCTTGCCCAGGCGTTGACGATTCCGCTACCACCCCCGCTCGTCGAATCTCCGGACGAGCAGGCGGACAGCATCCCTGCTGCCAGGCCGACCGCCAGAACGGCGGTTGCCACACGTGTGATGCGCAAAACGATCCTCCCAGATCTGCGTGGTTCCGGGCAGCGATGGCGGGCGCAGCCCGGACCACCGCCTCCGTCGAAAGGCGACGGGGCGGACGAGGCGACCGTCAAGCGGATGATCAACCTCCCGAGCCCGGCCGGATAATGGGTTGACGATAAGTCAGGGTGTTGATCCGTGTAGCCCCGTCGGGGGAAACTCATCCAATCGGCACCTGATCGAAACATCGCCGGACGGGAGCTCCCCGCTCGTCGTCTCCGGTTGCCGTCCGTCGCACCTATTCGACCGATCGTCGCAGAACAGGGGCATGCAACCCTCTGCAACGGTGCGCTCGCGAGCCCTTGTGACTACCCTCACACGTGCTAGAAGTGCCGAATTCGAGACTGGAAAGAAGGCCGGGCCACAATGACCAGTGCAGCACAGGCGAGCGGAGCGACGGAGAAGTCGGAACATTCTGATTCCGTCCCGCAGGTGTATCCGCCGAGTCCCGAGTTCACCGCCACGGCCAACGCCGGACCCGAGCTCCAGGCTGCCGCCGACGAAGACCGTCTCGCATTCTGGGCGAAGCAGGCCGAGCGCCTGCACTGGCACGCCCCCTTCTCCGAGGTCCTCGACTGGTCCGACGCCCCCGTCGCGAAATGGTTCGTCAACGGACGGCTCAACGTCGCCTACAACTGCGTCGACCGCCACGTCCTCGCCGGCAACGGCGACCGCGTCGCCATCCACTTCGAAGGTGAACCGGGCGACACCCGCGACCTCACCTACAACGACCTGCTCGCCGAAGTCAGCAAGGCCGCCAACACCTTCAGCGACCTCGGACTCGTCGCCGGCGACCGCGTCGCGATCTACATGCCGATGATCCCCGAGGCCATCGTCACCATGCTCGCCTGCGCCCGCCTCGGCCTCACCCACTCGGTGGTGTTCGCCGGCTTCTCCGCCAGCGCCCTGCGCTCACGCATCGACGACGCCGAAGCCAAACTCGTCGTCACCGTCGACGGACAGTGGCGCCGCGGCCAGGCCGCACCCCTCAAGCCCGCCGTCGACCAGGCGGTGGACGGGGCGGAGTCAGTGAAGCACGTGCTCGTCGTCAAGCGCACCGGCATCGACGTCGACACCACC
>NZ_BCWY01000106.1 GCF_001894825.1 Rhodococcus jostii NBRC 16295
CCGCCGCCGGCACCGGCGCGGACCCCGGAACCGCCGCACCAGCGGCGTCCCAAGCGCACCCGGCATTGGGGTCGGCGCGTCGGCATCCTGCTCCTGGCGCTGATCCTGGCGCTCGCGGGCATGACCTACTACCTCGACAGTTCGCTGAACCGGATCGACGCGCTGGCCGACTACCCCGGCCGGATCGGCGACACCCCCGGCACGAACTGGCTGCTCGTCGGTTCGGACAGTCGCACCGGGCTGACGCCCGAGCAGGAACAGCAGCTGTCGACCGGCGGCAACAGCGGCCCCGACCGCACCGACACCATCATCGTGGTGCACGTCCCGAGCGGCGGCGGCCCGGCGACGATGGTGAGCATCCCGCGCGACTCGTACGTGTCGATCCCCGGCTACGGCGAGGACAAGATCAACGCGTCGTTCGCGTTCGGCGGTCCGCAACTGCTGACGCAGACCGTCGAGGAGGCGTCGGGTCTGCACATCGACCACTACGCGGAGATCGGGTTCGGCGGTTTCGCCGGCATCGTCGACGCGATCGGTGGCGTCGACATGTGCCTGGACACGGCCATCGACGACCCGCTCGCGGGGATCAACCTCGCGCCCGGCTGCCAGGAACTGTCGGGGGCGCAGGCCCTCGGCTTCGTCCGCAGCCGCGCGACCGCGCTCGCCGACATCGACCGGATGAACCATCAGCGGATGTTCATGGCGGCGCTGATGTCCAAGGCCACCAGCCCCGCGACGTGGCTCAACCCGTTCCGCATGTGGCCGCTCGTCACCGACACCGCCGCGTCGCTGCGGGTCGACGAGAGCGACCATATCTGGAACCTCGCCGCGCTCGCCTGGGCGGTACGCGGCGACATGATCACCACGACCGTCCCCGTCGGCGGTTTCGAGGACGTCGACGGAGCCGGCAACGTGTTGCTCTGGGATCACGAACGGGCTTCCCAGTTCTTCGACGCGCTGGCGAACGACCGTCAGGTACCCGCCGAGCTTGTCACCACCGGACCGTGACCGACGCCCGTAAACTGACACCCATGTCTCAACCGGCGACCAAGACCCCCACCGAGTTCCACGCCCTCCTGCTGCAGCAGATCCGCAACGAGTTCACCGCATCCCAGCAGTACATCGCGGTGGCCGTCTATTTCGACTCGCTCGATCTCCCGCAACTGGCTCGCCGCTTCTATTGTCAGGCCGCCGAGGAGCGCGGCCACGCGCTGATGATGATCCAGTACCTGATCGACAACAACCTCCGCGTGACAGTCCCCGGCATCGACGACGTGGTCACCGAGTTCGATTCGGTGCGCGCACCCATCGCCCTGGCGGTGGAACGGGAACGAGTCGTCACGGAACAGATCACCACACTCGCCCGAACGGCCCGCGACACCGGCGACTACCTCGGCGAGCGGTTCATCCAGTGGTTCCTCGAAGAGCAGGTCGAGGAGGTCGCGAGCATGCACACGCTCCTGACGATCGTCGAGCGTGCCGGCGACAACCTGTTCGACATCGAGGATTTCATCGCCCGCGAGATGAGTGGGAACTCGCCGATCCGGCCGGGTGCGCCGAAGCGCGCGGGCGGCGGCGTCTGACCCTTTCGGGTCAGCAGCGGGTGGGTGCCGGTTCGCCGCGGAACCGCGCGGCCACGTATTCGTACGCGTCGGGGAAGCCCACCACTGCCGTCGTCATGTGCTCGGAGATCTCGTACGGGACGAACGTCAGCCTGGCGCCGGCAGCGCAGTAGCGATGCGCGGTCTCCGCGACCGAATCGAACGGCGTCAGCCCGTCGAGGGTCCCGTGCCACAGGTAGAGCGGCGCGGTCGGGACACCCTCGAAGAACCGCAGGCTGTTCTCGCGCAACACCTGATGCGCGCCCGAACTCGCCATGAGGCTGGTCGAGGCGGCCAACTGTCCCGCGCTGCGGAAGGCGCCGTGGAACAGGAGGAATCGACGGCATTCGTTCGACATCCATTCGCGCAGCCACAGCCCGGTCGCGTTCAGCTGCGACGAGATCGGCAGCTGTTCGGGGTATTCACGTTCCAGGCCGATCGCGGCCGCGAACGCGAGCCCGAAACCCGGATGGGGGTTGAATCCCAGCCCCAGCGCCATCTGTTCGAGATCTGCCGGAATCCCGCCGGCCACCACCGCGTCGATCTTCAGTTCCGGTGCGTAACTCGGGGCGAGCGCCGCCGCCCACGCGCTGGCCATTCCGCCCCCGGAGTATCCGGCCAGCGCCACCGGGCTGTGCGTCAACCCCAGTTCGGCCACCCGCTGCACCGCGCGAACACTGTCGAGGGTGATCATGCCGCCGAGTTTCGCAGCGCCGTAGGCGCCGGTCGGCCCGAGGTGATCGGGCACCGACACCGCCCAGCCGCGTTGCAACCCCAGATACAGTCCCGGCGATTCCTGCAGTTCGAGGTTGAACAACGACCGCGACGGTGCGCACTTGGTGCCGAGTGAGTTCACGATGGCCTGATACGACACGAGCGGCGGGTTCGCGACGCCGCGGGGCAACAGGACCGTGGTGACGGCCAGGATCGGGTGGCCCGTGGAGTTCGTCGACCGGAACGCGATCTGCCACCCGTCGGAGTTCGCGTACATCCAGGTGTCGATCCGGCGGGTGCGGACGACGTCACCGGGGCGCAGGACCCCGAGGTCGGCCGGAGCCAGATAGAAGGGGTCGGGATCGGGCCAGGGATACAGCGGGTCGGCCTGCGCCGGGGCGGGAATCGCCGCCCCCAGGAAAAGGACACCGAGAATCAACGCAATCCATGCACCGGGTCGTCTCAACATTGGGCCTGCCCCTCCGGGCCGCGTCGTCAGATCGCTGTGAATTTTATACGCGGGAGCGGGCCCGGCGACGCGGATTGCGCCGTTCCCGTCGGGCATCCGGCGCCAGCTCAGGTGAGGAAAATGTCATCGAAATGGTCCCGAATTTAGGTTGACTTTACTTTGGGAATGCTTCCTTCAATTAGGCTCAGCTTGGATGACAACGTGCTCTGACCAGCGATATTATCGCTTTCATGACCTCCACTGATGCGCACAAGACGAAATTCCACGCTCTGCTTCACGACCAGATTCGTAACGAATTCAACGCGTCACATCAGTACATCGCGACTGCCGTCTATTTCGACAATGCGGACCTGCCGCAGTTGGCCAAGCACTTCTACAAGCAGGCCGTCGAAGAGCGCAACCACGCCATGATGATCGTCCAGTACTTCCTCGATCGCGACATCTCCGTGGAGCTGTCGGGGGTGGACGCGGCGAAGGGCCAGTTCGAGAACGCACGTGAGCCGATCGCACTCGCCCTGACTCAGGAGAAGACGGTCACCGAGCAGATCGTGCAGTTGGCGAGCACCGCCCGCGAGGAAGGCGACTACCTCGGCGAACAGTTCATGCAGTGGTTCCTCAAGGAACAGGTCGAGGAGGTCGCCAGCATGACGACGCTGCTGACCATCGCCGACCGCGCGGGCAGCAACCTGTTCGACCTCGAGGAGTTCGTCGCACGCGAGATGAGCGGCCCCGCAGACACCTCCGGGGCGCCGCACGCAGCCGGTGGTTCCATCTAGCGCGGCTTCGCCGCCCGTGAGTGGTTGGCGAGTCCCTGGACTCCTCAACCACTCACGAGCGCGGAGCGCCTACCGCAACGTCACCTGGCGTCCACGCAGGCCGTCGCGGGCGCGTCGTTCCTCGGTGGTGAGGGGCGCGTCGACGGCGAGGGCCTCGGCCAGCCGCTGACCGAGTTCGACGGTGGCGGCGGCCCATTCGTTGGCATGCTTCTCGCGGTCCAGGTCGAACACCGGCACCAGCAGACCGTGCGTGCGGAACGACCCGGCATACCGCGAACCCTCACCGAGGTGCAGGCCGCCGGTCGCATGCACGCGCGCGAGCGCCAGCATCAGATCGTCCTCGTTCTCCGGGCGCACCCAGCGGATGTGCGCCTTCTCGCCGGCGTCGACCCACCACGCCGCGACTACGCCCTCGGCCTCGACTCGCGCGGACGGCATGATCGCCGCGTTCGCGTGCTGCACCGTGGTCGCGACCTCGGGGGCCGGCTCGACTCCCTCGGGGAGCCACCAGTTGAAATCCTGGTGCACGGTGATGTCGAGAGGCGCATCGGCGTCGATCACGTCGGCCAGTGCGGGGGTCTCCGGTCCCGGTTCGGCCGAGGCCAGCGACTCGCCGGCAGCGGCGTCACGGACCCAGGCGACGGACGCGGCCAGATCGGCGCCGAGATCCGCAGAATGTGCCTGGACCTGCACACCGACGAAGCCGGTTGCAGTGTCCCCCTCGTCGCGGACCAGCGCCGCGACAGCGCCGGGCAGCACGGTCGCGAGCGTCACCGGCCGGGACGAATCCTTCACGGGAAGCGGCGCGGTCGCCGACGGGACGAATTCGCGCAACGCCACCAGATCGCATTCGGCGGCGAGGCCTTCGAACGGCCGTGTCACGGCCGCCGCGGCGCTCTCCCGTTCCGCCTGCCGCTGCGCGAGCTTCTCGGCGCGGGCACTACCGGGCTTCGGACCACTGTTTCTCTTGCTCTTCTTTGCCACGACGCCAAAACCTACACGCCGTCGCCGGTCCGGTCAGGATGCCAGCCACTTCTTGGTGCGGCCGGGGTGGTTGGTGGCCACCCAGCTGACCCCGAGTTCGCGGCACAGTTCGACGTCGCTGCGGTTGTCGACGGTCCAGCAGTAGGTGGCGCGTCCCGCGGCGGCGGCCTTGTCGACGATGTCCGGGTGTTCGTGCAGCGTCTTCACCGAGGGACCGACGGCGGTGGCCCCGACCGTGGTCGCGGCTCCCCCGCCGAGATACCGGGCGGATTCGCCGAGCAGCACGGTCGGGAGCAACGGCGCGGACCGGCGGATCCGCCACACCGCTCCGGCGGAGAACGACATCACGACGGCGCGGGAATGGTCGGCGGACGGGGGTGCGGCGATGCCGAACCGTTGCAGTTCGGCGAGCACCTTGCTCTCGACGAGGGCCCCGAACCGCACGGGATGCTTGGTTTCGATGAAGAGCTTCACCGGGCGCGCCGACCAGTCGAGGGTGAGGGCGATCAGGGCGCTCAGTTCGAGGAGTTCGGCGGGTTCTTCCTCCGTGCCGTAGTTGAACTCGGTGAGCTCGTCGAGGGTCATCTCACTGACGACGCCGGTTCCGGTGGACGTCCGGTCGACGGTGCGGTCGTGGACGCACACGAGGTGTCCGTCGCGGGTGAGCCGCACGTCACATTCGAGGCCGTCCGCGCCCTCTTCCAGCGCCAGCTCGTAGGCGGCGAGCGTGTGTTCCGGCTTCGCCGCGGATGCGCCGCGGTGCGCCACCACCAGGGGTCCCCGCCGGTCGGGGCTCACGACGCGACGACTTCCCGGTCGGTGACCTCGGGCTTCTGCGCGGCGTCCGGCTCAGCGACCTTCTGCGGCGGCGGTCCGGTGGCGACGACCCAGCGGGTGACGGGTTCCTTCGCCCCCTTCAGCGTCCGGCCCTCGAGCCGGCGGAGAACCATCAGCGCGAGGACGGCGGTCGCGGACGCGACCAGTGCGGTGAACGCGGACAGCAGGACGCCGTCGGCCATGGCCTGCAACCCCGGCCGGGACCGCCAGAACCAGTTGAAGAGAACGAGCACGGCACCGAAGACCCACAGGCTCCACCAGACCCGCACCAGGAGGACGGCGCGGGGGTCGCGGCGGATCACCTCGAGCAGGAACACACCCGGCATCACGAGGTTCAGGCCCGGCACCGCGCACCCGACGATCACGTCGGTGGAGGTACGCGGGTCGGACGTCTTGGCCCGGGCGAATGCGCGACGACGCATCCGCAGCAGCCAGCACACGCCGCCGATACCCGACAGCAGCGCGAAGAGCATTCCGCCGGCCTGGCCGACGAACACGGCGATGTCGGACACGGCGAGCAGCGTGGGATCGATCAGCCGGGTTCGGTTACGTACGAGGACGCCGTAGCGGCCCAGTTCGGCGAACACCGCGAAGGCGTACAGGCCGGCGGTGACGGTGAGGAAGAAGGCCGCCTTGTCGGCGAGCAGTTCCGGCCAGTTGCGGCGCGCGGAGGGCGCCTCGACCGGATCGTGCAGACCCCAGCGCGGGATCTCGTCATAGTGCGGGGTGGGGCTGGGAGCGGGCGGCTCGGCCGCGAGACCACCTCGCCGCAGCGGGGACCGTGCGATCCAGCGGAAGCCCCGACTGGCGGGCGGTTGGTGCTGATCGGTCCGGATCGGAGCGAGCAGCACGCCGTGGCAGCGCGGGCACCACTGCGCCGGGCTGCCGAGCACCGGCCACCGAGCCGCGCATCGCGCGCACACCTGAACGACGACGCTCATGCCCTCCGCACCCACTTCACATTGCCGATTCTGTCACGACCCGAGAGTGCGGGCAGCCCACGACCGAATCGTCCTTTTTGGGGAGAATATGTGAGCTGCACCACGAGAAATGCCGAGTTATCCACAGTTTCCACAGGTTCATACACAGTTATGGACAGTGCGAGGAGTGCTCATGCACAGGTCAGAGCGCATGTGAATCCGTGATTGTTGACAGCTTCGAATGAACGGTCCACAACGGTGGATGAATTTGACATCGCAGCTCGGTGAACGATCGGTGTCGGTGAACGACGGCTCGGCCCGGAATTACCCCTCCAGTTCGGATCGCCCGCGAAGCGACCCGAGAACTCCGGACCGGCCGTCGTCTCCCCCACCTGTGCGGGGCGTCAATGCCCCGACACTTGATCTGACGCAGCCCGGCGCCGTTTGGTTCCACCCGATCTGTAATCTCGGGAAACGATGACGGAAGACGTCGGATCGCGGTGGCACCTCCGGCCCGCCCGTGTCCTCCACGTGGCCGCCGGGCTCGTCGCGATGCAATTGCTCGTCCGGACGTGGGTGGCCGCCCACAGCGACTTCTACTGGGACGATCTGATCCTCGCCGGACGCGGGGGAAGCCTCCCGCTGCTGTCCGGCGACCTCCTGCTCTACGACCACGACGGCCACCTCATGCCCGGCGCTTTCGTGGTGGCGGGTATCGCGACACGACTCGCGCCGTATCAGTGGATCCTGCCGATGCTGACCATGGTCGCGTTGCAGGCGGTGGCGTCGTACGCGGTCTTCCGGTTGCTTCGCACCATTCTCGGGCTGCGGCCCGTCCTGCTGGTTCCGCTGGCGCTCTATCTGTTTTCTCCGCTCACCGTGCCGGCGTTCGCGTGGTGGGCGGCGGCGCTCAACGCCCTGCCCCTGCAGATCGCGCTGGCGTGGGTGGCGGGCGATGCCCTGAAGTTGTGCCGCACCGGGCGGCGGCGGTACGCGATCTCGGGGACGCTCATGCTGATCGCGTCGCTGCTGTTCTTCGAGAAGTCCGTGGTGGTTCCGTTCGTCGCGTTCGCGACCGTGGCCCTGCTCGCGTACATCGAGGGGCGGCACCGGCCGGTGCGGTCGACGCTGCGCCGAGGCGCGGCCCTGTGGATCGCGTCGGCGGCGGTGCTCGGTGTGTGGGCCGCGATCTACTTCTCCACGGTGGCGTCCCAGTGGGAGTGGGCGGGCGTGTCGCGGGCGCTCGAACTGCTCCACCACGGCACGTCGCTCGGACTTCTACCCACGTTCGTGGGCGGACCGTGGACTTGGGACCGGTGGATACCGAGTCCCCCGTGGGCGTCCCCGTCGACGGCGTTGGAGGTGGTCGGCTGGGTCGTCCTCGTCGCCGCCGTTGTCGCGACCGTCCGGTTGAAGCGTCGCATCGGCTGGGTGTGGATCCTCACGGCCGCGTACTTCCTGCTGTCGGTGACCGCGATGGTCGTCACCCGGTGGGGCGCCGACACCACCTACGAGCTCGCGCAGACTCTGCGCTACTTCACCGACACCGCGGTGATCCTCGCGATCGCCGTCGCGCTGATCGCCCGTGCGCCCCGCCGCCGGGCCGTCCCGGTGCGCGTGCGGCCACCGGTCGTCGTCGCGGTCGTGGTGGCGTTCGTCGCGAGCAGCCTGTGGTCGACGTACACGTTCACGCGCAGCTGGGAGGAGAACCCGACCACCGACTACCTCGCGACGGCCCGGGCCTCGCTCGCCGAACACGCTGACGCGCCGATCCTCGAGCAGCCCGCGTCGATCTGGGTGCTGCTGCCGGTGGCGTACCCGAACAACCTGGTGAGCCGTGTCCTCGCCCCGCTGCGGGATCGCCCCCAGTTCTCCGACAGCACTCCGGACCTCCGGATGATCGACGACGCCGGTGCCGTGGTCGACGCCCAGGTCACGTGGGTCCGGGCGATCGAACCCGGACCTGTCCCGGACTGCGGGAACCTGGTGGATCAGCGCAGTTTCGTGCCTCTCCCCCTCGACGGACCGCTGACCGGCTGGGAGTGGACGGCGCAGCTCAACTACCTGGCCGACGCGGACGGGGAGATCGCCGTCGCGATGGAGGTCGGCAGCCCGGTGCGGGTGCCGGTGCACCGGGGCCCGAATTCGGTGTTCGTGCGACTCACCGGCGGCGGTCGGAGCCTGCGGGTGAGCACCCTGACGCCGAATCTGTCGGTGTGCATCGGCGCGGGCCCGGTCGGGGTGGTCGTACCGAAGTAGCTACCGCCCGTACCGCGACCAGGCCACGCGGGCGCTCGCCGCACCGACGATCGCGGCGGCCACCTCGTCCCACGAGGCGGCGGGCAACCCGAGCTTCGCGAACAGGGAGCGGCGCGGCCCGGTCATCTCGAGGGTGGCGTCGGGGAACTTCTTCTCCAGCACCTCGCGGAGCGTGCCGATGCCGTCGACGATGCCGAGCTCGACGGCTCGGCGCCCCAGCCAGACGTCGCCGTTGAACAGGTCCGTCTCGGCTGCCTTCAGCTTGTCTCCGCGGCGGCCGACCACCCAGTCGCGGAACTCGTCGTGGATGCCTTCCTGGATCTGCTCGAGCCACTGCACGTCCTCGGACTTCTCCGCGAAGAACGGGTCGAGGCGGGCCTTCGCCTCGCCCGCCGAGTGCAGCCGCCGCTCGATGCCCAGCCGGTCGATCAGTTCGGAGAATCCGAAGCCCGCCGAGATGACACCGACGGAACCGACCACCGACGTCGCCGTCGCGTAGATCTCGTCGGCGGCGCAGGCCAGCCAGTAGCCGCCGGACGCGACGACGTCCTCGCAGAACGCGATCACGGGCAGTTCGTGTTCGGTGGCGAGCTGACGGATGCGGGCGGCGATGTATTCGCTCTGCGTCGGCGATCCGCCGGGACTGTTGATCAGCAGCGCCACCGCTTTCGCGCCGTGGGCGGTGAACGCGCGCCGCAGAGGTTCCTCGACGGATTCCGCGCTGAGCACCCGCCCGAACCCGGCACCGCCGGACGCGATCATCCCCTGCAGTCGCACGACCGGGACCACACCGGCGCCGGAGCCTCCGAATGCGTCGGGCAGCTTGTCGGCCAGCGGTTTCGGCAGGTTCAGTGGGATCTTCGCCATGAAATCAGCGTACCGATCACAGATCGGGCAGAGTGGTTCACATGGAGTTGCGAATCTTTACCGAACCCCAGCAGGGTGCCACCTACGACGAACTTCTGGCCGTCGCGCAGGCCGCCGAACGCTTCGGATACGGCGCGTTCTTCCGGTCCGATCACTATCTCGCGATGAACACCGAGGGGCTGCCCGGGCCTACGGACGCGTGGATCACGCTGGCCGGTCTCGCCCGTGAGACGTCCACGATCCGACTCGGCACCCTCGTCACGTCCGCGACGTTCCGGCACCCCGGGCCGCTGGCGGTCTCGGTGGCGCAGGTGGATCAGATGAGCGGCGGCCGCGTCGACCTCGGTATCGGCGCCGGCTGGTTCGAGGCGGAGCACCAGGCGTACGGCATTCCGTTCCCCCCGCTGAAGGAGCGGTTCGAGCGGCTCGAGGAGTCCCTCGCCGTGATCACCGGGTTGTGGCGCACTCCCCTCGGCGAGACCTTCGCCTACGACGGCACGCACCTGACGATCAAGGATTCACCCGCGCTCCCGAAGCCGAAGCAGCCGCAGGGTCCACCCATCCTGATCGGCGGCACCGGCAAGAAGAAGACTCCGGCGCTGGCCGCGAAGTACGCGGACGAATTCAACGTCCCGTTCCAGTCCGTCGAGGGGACGCGGGACGTGTTCGAACGGGTCCGGCTCGCCTGCAAGGCGATCGATCGTGATCCCACCGAATTGGTGTACTCCAACGCGCTCGTCCTCTGCTGCGGACGCACCGAGGAGGAGATCGCGAAGCGCGCCCTCAGCATCGGACGCGAGGTGAGCGAGCTGCGGGAGAACGGCCTCGCCGGGTCGCCCGCCGAACTCGTCGACAAGATCGGCCGCTACGCGGAAGCGGGTTCGCAGCGGATCTACCTGCAGACCCTCGACCTCGGCGACCTCGACCACCTGGAACTCGTGGCGAGCGAAGTCGTTCCGCAACTGGGCTAGGCAAGCTCCAGCTCGGCGGCCACGACCACCGGAAGATTCAGGGGCAGCGCGGCCACCCCGATCGCCGTCCGGGCGTGGTCGCCGACGTCCGGGCCGAACACGTCGCGGACCACCTCGGAGAACCCGTTGAGCACGGCTGTCGTCTGGTCGTAGCCCGGCACGGCGTTCACGAATCCCGTGACGGTGAGCCACGCCCCGATGCGGTCGAGGTCGCCCACCGCACGTCGGACGCCCGCCAGCACGGCCAGAGCGGTGAGCCGGGCGGAGTGGGTGGCGTCGGCTTCCGACACCTCGGCGGGCACGGACCCGAACGGTCCGGCGGGTGTGCCGTCCTCGGCGAGCGGCCCGTGACCGGACACCAGCACTCTCCGTCCGTGCACGCGCACCCAGCTGAACGGCAACTCCACGCCCGGCGGCAGTTGGACGGCGCGAGGCAACACCAGCCCGAGTTCACGTAATCGGGACTCCGCGCCCATCACGCCTCCGCTCGACGACTGCCGGGATCATTCGGCTGACTCAGCAACATTCCGTTGCCCTCGCGACGGTGGAAGGCTCGAGGTACGACCGGAGCGGCCGTATGGATGCAAGTGCGCCGGAGGTTGTCATGGGTTCTGCAGAAGAAGCGGTAGTGCGTCGATTCTACGAGGAGATGAACAACGATCGAAAGAACGAGATAGCGGCGGAGCTGTTCAGCAGCGACCACGAAATGCATGATCCCCAGGTACCGGGTGGGCCCGGTCCTGCGGGAATGGCAGCGGCGATCGCGGCCTACCAGGACGGGGTGGACGGGCACTGGAACATCGAGGAGATGTTCTCCGCCGGTGACCGCGTCGTCGTGCGCTGGACGGGTACGGGAACGCACGTCGGCGAGATGAACGGGATTCCGCCGACCGGGAACACGATTCGGGTGGATGCGATCTCAATTCACCGGCTGGCCGACGGCAAGATCGCCGAGACCTGGCAGGTGTGGGACACGCTCGGATTCCTTCAGCAGCTCGGCGCGGTCCCGACGAGCTGAGCGCGGCTCAGTGCCGGGTGGTGGAATCCAGGAATTGGCGCAGGTCGCGGTCCCACTGTGCGTCGCGGGCGCGGTTCAGGGAGGCGCGGCTGATGAGGAAGCCGGACAGCGCGATCATCATCACCGCGAACCAGGTGAAGAGTCCGGCGATGACGCCGGCCACTCGTGCCGCGGACGGCGACATCGGTTCGGTGGTGAGGTTGCCGTCGGCGTTGACCCAGATGTCTTCCTTCGTTCCCGACGGTGTGGTGGGGTCGACGGTGATGTCGGCGTGACGGGTCTCGTTACCCCACGTCCACTTGGCGGGGGCGGTGTCGACGCCTGCGGGCGCGACGTCGGAGGTCACGGAGACGCCGCTCGAGTCGGCGAGGGTGGTGGCGGAGACGGTGCGGTAGTCCGCGACCTGCTTCTCGGCCAGCGACAGCTGGCTGTCGATGGTCCGCGCTCCCACGAAGATGGCGAGGGGCAGCATCGCGAAGGCGAGCACCACGACCGCGAGGGTGAGCATGTTCTCGATCCGGTCCGAGCGCCGGAGGAGGGGGTTGTGCCGCTGAGCGGCCGACCGCTTGCGCAGTCTCCGTGATGGAGAGTTGTTCCACATTTCGGATCCGGTCCTCTCGCCGACAATTCCCTACCATCCAGGGTCGTACGCAAGGCAAACAAGATCAAGTCGATCTGGTGTGTCTTTGGGCACTGTGCCGTAATACACTCATCTGCTCCCCGCCATCTCACGATGCTCCTTGGGGCTCACTCCGCGCACGCGTTTGAACGCCGCACTCAGGGCGAATGCGCTGCCGTACCCCACCCGTTGCGCCACCGACGCCACCGTCGCGTCGGGTTCGCGGAGCAGGTCCGCGGCGAGCGACAGCCGCCAGCCCGCGAGGAAGGTCATGGGCGGTTCGCCGACGAGGTCGGTGAATCGGCGCGCGAGGGCGGCCCGCGACATGCCGGTCTCCGTGGCGAGCGACTCCACCGTCCACGGGTGCGACGGGTTGTTCTGCAGGATGCGCATCGCCTTGCCCACCACCGGGTCGCCCTGCGCCCGCACCCACGAGGGCGCCTCGGCCGCCGGTCGAGCGAACCAGGCGCGAAGCACGGCGATCAGCAGCAGGTCGAGCAGGCGGTCGAGCACCGCCTCCTGCCCGGGTTCGTCCCGCACCACTTCTTCGTGCATGAGCGTGACCAGGCGGGAGTCCCAGTCGGTGCGGCGTTGCACGACGAGTTCGGGGAGCGCGGCCAGCAGTCGCCGGCTGATCTCGCCGGGGGTCTGATAGGTGCCCGTCAGCATCACCGTGCTTCCGTCCGGGCTGTTCCCCCAGGTGCGCACCCCGAGATCCATCGCCTCGGCGAGCGGTTCCCCGAAGAGCGTCGTACAGCTCTGGTCGGGGTTGATGATCACGTGCGGTGGCGTATCCGGATGGTCGGCGACGACGTAACGCTCGGGGCCGCGGATGATCGCGACGTCGCCCTCGGTCAGCTGCACCGGTTCGCCGGTGTGCGGCAGCACCCACGCTTCGCCGCGGCCCATCGCGACGAGGCTGAGCGGCGCGTGGTCGTCGATCTGCAGCGACCACGGCGGTTCCATGATCGAACGGAGCACGAACGCCCCGGCGGCGCGGGGACCACTGATGAGACCTGCGAGGGGATCCACACAACCAGCGTAGACGCTCACGTATGGATCAGCGTGTTTCAACCATGGAAAGTCTCGCGACCGCCGTCTTGACTGAAGACATGACAACGACACCGCACACACTCGTCCTCACCGGCACCGGCAAGGTCGGCAGCCGCGTCCTCGCCCGGCTCGCCGCCGCAGAGGTGCCCACCCGCAACGGTTCCCGCTCCGGCCGTCCCCCGTTCGACTGGGAGAACAAAGACACGTGGCGGCCGGCGCTGGAGGGAATCTCGTCGGTGTACATCGCCTACTACCCGGATCTCGCGGTGCCGGGAGCGGCGGAGGTCGTCGAGGAGTTCGCGGGCCTGGCCGTCGCGAACGGGGCCCGCCGTCTCGTCCTCCTCTCCGGTCGCGGCGAAACCGAGGCGGAGCGCAGCGAACTCGCGATCCGCAAGGCGGGAGCCGAGTGGACGATCCTCCGGTCCAGTTGGTTCAGCCAGAACTTCAGCGAGAGTTTCATGCTCGACTCCCTGCTCGCCGGAGACCTCGCGCTGCCCGTCGGCCGGCACGTGCTCGAACCGTTCGTCGACGCGGACGATCTCGCCGAGATCGCCGTCGCCGCACTGACCGGGGACGGCCACACCGGCGAACTGTACGAACTGACCGGACCGCGGTTGCTGTCCTTCGGTGACGCCGTCGCCGAGATCTCGGAGGCAGCGGGACGCGAAATCCGGTACACGCCGGTCACTTCGGACGAGTATTCGACGGCTCTGGCCGGGCAGGGGGTACCGTCCGACGCGATCGGCCTGCTCACCTACCTGTTCGACGAAGTGCTGGACGGGCGCAACGCATCACTCACCGACGGGGTGGAACGCGCTCTGGGGCGCGCGCCCCGCGACTTCACCGACTACGTCCGCGCCGCAGCAGCGGCCGGTGTCTGGAGAGTCTGACCATGGAGCGTTATCTGACGATCGTCACGGCGGTGGGCGCCGGCGTGGTGGGCGGCGTGATGTTCGCGTTCTCCACGTTCATCATGACCGGGCTCGGCCGCCTGGAACCGGCCCAGGGCATCGCGGCGATGCAGGCGATCAACCGTGAGGCGCCCAATTTCTGGTTCATGACGGCGTTGTTCGGCACCGCGCTGACGTCGATCGTGCTCGTGGTCGTGAGTGTGGTGCGGCACGACGGTTCGGCCGTGTACGCGGTGATCGCGTGCGGGCTGTATCTCGTGGGGATCGTCCTGACCATCGTCTACCACGTGCCGCACAACAACGCGCTGGACGCGATCGATCCCACCGCGGCCGACTCGGCGGCGTACTGGCGCGACTACGTGTCGGGGTGGACCGGGTGGAACCACGTGCGGACCGTCAGCGCCATCGCGGCGTCGGCGGTGCTCACGTGGTCCGCCACCCGCGGCTGAGACCGCGGACCTACGACGGCGGCAGGATGTCGGTCTGCGCCGGGACCTCGTCCTGCTTCAGCAGTCCGACGGGGCAGCTGACGCCCGTGGCGTGCACGGGGCAGTACCCGCCGGGGTTCTTCGCAAGGTACTGCTGGTGGTAGTCCTCGGCGTAGTAGAACTGCGTGAGCGGCGCGATCTCCGTGGTGATCGCCCCGTATCCGGCGTCGGCGAGCCTCTTCTCGAAGGCCTCACCGGTGGCCTCGGCGATCTCCACCTGCTGTTCGTCGATCGTGTAGATGGCCGAACGGTATTGGGTTCCCTGGTCGTTGCCCTGCCGCATGCCCTGCGTGGGATCGTGGTTCTCCCAGAACTCCTTGAGGATCTCGGCGTACGAGATCACCTTCGGATCGAAGACCACGAGCACCGCCTCGGTGTGCCCGGTGCGACCCGAGCAGGTCTCCTCGTAGGTGGGGTTGGGCGTGTAGCCGCCGGCGTATCCGACCGCGGTGGTGTAGACACCGTCGAGTTGCCAGAACTCCTTCTCGGCGCCCCAGAAACATCCCATGCCCAGCACCGCGGTCTGCATCCCCTCGGGGAACGGGGGTTGCAGGGGGTGACCGTTGACGTAGTGCGTCGCCGGAACCGGGATCGGCTGACTCCGTCCGGGGAGCGAATCCTCGGCGGTGACCATCACGGACTTAGCGGCTGCTCGACCCAGAAGCTCGTCGTACCAAGACATGATTCGATGCTACGCGCGGTGTCGGCGTGGCCTCCTTCGCGAGCGCGGCCTCCGCGCGCATCCGCTCGGCGCGTGCGGTGACCCACCGCGTCGCCGGGACCTCCACCCACCGGTACAGCGCCTCCGCCACCAGCGCCGTCACCACGAGAAACGCGATGACCGCACCGGTCTCGCCGAACGAGCCCACCGTGTGCTCGTACACGCGGTACAGGATCAGGGTGTGGACGAGGTAGATCGCGTAGCTGCGCGTCGCCGTCCACCGTACGACGGCCCAGTGCGCGGCGGGCCCGTCGTATCGGCCCACCAGCACCACGCACGCAGTGACGACGGCGAATGTCCAGAGGTAGTGGTCGCCGGCCCAGTAGACCCGGAAGTCGGTGGCGAGGCGGATGACCTCGACCTGGGCGAGCCCGGCGACGACGACCCACCGGCAGTCCGCGAGCCGCGCCCAGCCGAGGTAGATGATCTGCCCGAGGAACACGGCGGGCAGCGTCGCGGCGATCTTGGACAGCATCGGCACCGTGTACGGCTGCGGCGCGTACAGGTTGTAGAGCAGGATCAGCGCGCAGATCGCGGCACCGGCCATCGGCATCGCGATGGGCAGGGTGCGCAGAACCGGGCGTGCCGCCACGCACGCGAAGTAGAAGAAGATCTGCACGGCGAGGGTCCAGGCGACCCCGAGAACCGCGACCTCGGGTTTGAGGAAGAAGCCGCCGAGAACGAAACTCAGCGCCGCGTCGACATTGGACACCCCGTCCTGGCCGCTGAACATGCCGTTGATGCCCAGGCGCACCAGCACGATCGCGGCGAGAACGGCCACCCAGAATGCGGGCAGGATGCGTCCGAGCCGGTTGAACAGGAAATGCCGGGGTTCGTGACGAATGGCCGAACGCGTGATCAACACCCCGGTCAGCATCATGAAGAAGGCGACCCCGAGAAAGGACAAATGCTGGTTGAGACCACCCCGCTCGATGAATATCTGATAGACGACGTCGATGAACCACCATCCGGTTCCGAGATCGTCGATGAGATAGAACGAGATGTGCGAGTAAATCACGGCCAGAACTGCGAAAAAGCGGAGCAGATTCGCGCCCGTGAGCTCCACACGCGGCGCGGCCGCATGCGAATCTGCAACAGGTGTCAGCGAAGGCATCGCGTCAGCTTAAGGTTCCGTTCACCGCTCGGACGAATTCTCACGACATTCAGTGTCGCCGCGCGAGGGTTTTTTCGGGTGCCCGAACTTTCTTTTCCGGGAATCGCTCCGTGACCCCAACTGTTGCGCAGGGTGTACCAATGAGATTGGGTATATACCCGAGAACGATTCGCCACAGGCGGGTGTCAGGCGCGTGCCCACGTGCCGTCGACACCCGGAACACACCAGGGCTCACAGCCCGTTGATGAAGGGACCCTCGTGTCTGTTTACACGCTGCCGGAACTCCCGTACGACTACGCAGCTCTCGAGCCGCACATCTCCGGCAAGATCATGGAACTGCACCACGACAAGCATCACGCCGCGTACGTGACCGGTGCCAACACGGCTCTCGACAAGCTCGCCGAGCTCCGCGAGTCCGACACCCTGCCTGCCGTGGTCAACCTGCACGAGAAGAACCTCGCCTTCCACTTGGGCGGCCACACCAACCACACCGTTTTCTGGAACAACCTCTCGCCGGACGGCGGCGACAAGCCGACCGGTGAGCTCGCGGCCGCGATCGACGACCAGTTCGGCGGCTTCGACGCGTTCCGCAACCACTTCTCGGCCAACGCCAACGCCATCCAGGGCTCCGGCTGGTCCATCCTGGCCTGGGATTCCATCGGGCAGCGCCTGCTCATCGTCCAGCTGTACGACCAGCAGGGCAACATCCCGATCGGCCTCACGCCGCTGCTGCTCCTCGACATGTGGGAGCACGCCTTCTACCTCGACTACCAGAACGTCAAGGGCGACTACGTCAAGGCTTTCTGGAACATCGTCAACTGGGCGGACGTCGCCGCTCGCTTCGAGAAGGCACGCACCCAGACCGCGGGTCTGATCGTCTAGTTCTCGCTTTCGCAGCCACGGGCGCCCGGAAATGTTCCGGGCGCCCGTGCTCGTTTCGGGCCCGAAATCCCGTCCGATCAGGCCGAGCGTCCAATAGGCTTCGGAAGTGACCGAGTCCAGCAACCCCACCCCGGACGGCACCGTCGTCCACGCCTTCCGCGACGACGCGCTCGGCGACCTCGACGCCACCGGCCTCGCGGCGCGGATCGCCGCCGGGGAGGTGTCGGTCCGCGAGGTGACGGAGGCGGCGATCGCCCGCGCCGAGTCGGTCGCACCCGCGCTGAACGGTCTGGCCTTCGCCGACTTCGACCGTGCGCTCGCCGACGCGGACCGCCCGCACGAGGGCCTGTTCGCGGGAGTGCCGACCGTCGTGAAGGACAACGTCGACGTCGCGGGCGTGCCCACGCAGCACGGCAGCGTCGCGTTCGCCGCGAAGCCGGCACCGGTCGACAGCGACTTCGTCACGCAGTACCTGTCCACAGGTGTGCTCTCACTGGGGAAGAGCCGGTTGCCGGAGTTCGGGTTCAGCGCGTCCACCGAGTTCATGGACGCCGAACCCGTGCACAATCCGTGGAATCTCGCGTTCTCACCGGGAGCGTCGTCCGGTGGTTCGGCCGCGCTCGTCGCGTCGGGTGTGGTGCCGATCGCGCACGCCAACGACGGCGGCGGATCCATCCGCATCCCCGCCGCCGCGTGTGGGCTCGTCGGCCTGAAACCGTCCCGCGGCCGGACGGTCCCCGACGCCATGGACAAGACCTTGCCGATCCGGATCATCGCGCAGGGCGCCGTCACCCGGTCGGTGCGGGACACCGCGCGGTGGATGGCGGCCGCCGAACGCTACTACCGCAATCCCGCGTTGCCGCCCATCCGGTTGGTCGAGGGGCCGAGCAGCACCCGGCTGAAGGTCGGGGTGGTGGTCGATTCGGTCACCGTGTCCCGGACCGACGACGAGACCCGCAAGTCGGTCCACGCGACCGCGGATCTGCTGGCGGATCTGGGGCACCACGTCGAGGAGTGCCCGATGCCGGTGGGCCCCTCGTTCGTCGAGGATTTCTGCATCTACTGGGGGTTCCTGTCGTTCGTGATCTCGAACAACGGCAAGCGGATGTTCGGACCGGACTTCGACCGGGAGGCCACGGACAACCTGACGCGTGGTCTCGCCGCGATGTACCGCAAGAACATCGCGAAGACTCCGCGGGTGCTCTACCGGCTGCGACGCACGTACCGCGAGTACGCGCAGATGTTCCAGAAGTACGACGTCATCCTCTCGCCCACCCTGGCCCACACCACGCCGGAGCTCGGATACCTCTCGCCGACACAGAGTTTCGAGGAGTTGTTCGACAAGCTGATCGCCTACACGGCGTTCACGCCGTTGAACAATGCGTCGGGCGGGCCGGCGATCTCGCTTCCGATGCACGAGACGTCCCGGGGCCTGCCGCTGGCGTCACACTTCTCCGCGGACCACGGCGACGAGCGGACCCTGCTCGAGTTGGCGTTCGAGCTCGAGCAGGCCACGCCGTGGCGTCGCATCCAGGACGCCGGCTGACGGTCAGGCCCTGCGCCGCAGACCCATCCACACGACGGCGCCCGCCAGCAGCACCGTGGTGACGGCGAAGCCGACGGCGAGGTGCTCGGCGGTGAGGATCGGTGCGGGCGCGGACAGGGTGCGCGTCACCGCGACCGGTTGCGCGAGGACGGTCGCCAACTGGTTCTGCTGGGCCGCCGTGCGCACGGGCATCGCTGCGACCCCGTTGTTGAGGTCGGTGGACAGCTGCCCCGACAGTGTCTTCAGCTTCGCGAATCCGTCGACGATCTGCGTGGTGGCTCCTTCGAGCATCTCCGGCGCCTGGTCGGCGATGGGGACGATGCCGTCGTTCAGTTGCCGCGCTCCGCTGCTCAGCTGAGCACTGGCGTCGGTGAGCTGCCCCATCGCGACCCGCACCAGCTCGCCGAGGTCCGTGTCGGGGCCGACCTGTCCGCCCAGCAGGCCGGGCACCGAGCCCAGCTGCGAGGAGAGCAGACCGAGGTCGGCACTGACCTGCCGGAGCGACGGGACCACGTCCGGTGCAACGGGAGTGGCGTCGAGGACGCGGATCGCATCGTCGATCCTGGTGCGCATCTGGGTGGCACTGTCGTTCGCCTCGCCCAGCGTCAGCCCCAGCGCACTCAACCGGTCGGCGAGGTCGTTGGCCGTCCCCGACGTCTCACCGACCACGCCCGCCACCTGATCGGCGACGCCCAGCAGTTGGACCGAGCCGGCGCGTGCCGTCTCGAGATACGGGAGCAGAGTGTCGGCGCCCTCGGTGAGCTGTTGCGCCGCATCGTCCGCCGCGGCCGTCCCGGCCGCGAGGAACCCGGCCGTCATTCCCGCCTGCTGGAACCGCGTCCGGGACGAAGACATGTCTGCCAGCAGGTCCGTGATGCCGTCGGCGCCGATCTGCGAGGACACCACCCCGGAGAGTTCCTCGGCCGCAGCGGAGTCGGAACCCGCGACGTCGACGTCCAGGGTGGCCTGCCGCGGCTTCGCGCCCCATACCGAGGACACCGCCTCGCTGAAGTCCTCGGGCACGGTCACCGTCGCGAACCAGTCGTCGCCGGCCGCTGCGCCCGCGTCGACGACCTGCCAGTCGAACGCCTCGTTCGCCTCGAGCTTCTCGATCAGGGTGTCGCTCGCCCGCACCGGCTTTCCGTCCACGGTGGCACCCGCATCGGAGTTCACGATCGCCACGGTCCGGCTGTCGGACGCGCCGTCGCCGAGGAACACGTATCCGAGTCCCGCCGCGGACGCCAGAACCAGCCCTGCCGACGCGGCCGCGGCGACGCGCCGCGAACCGAGGACCCTTCGCGTCGACTCGGTTCGGGCGTGATTCGCGGAATTCCGTGCGCGCTCAGAGGTCATTCCGGTGAGAATAGGGCGCCTTCGTAGCGGCAGATTGTGCCGATTCTGAGGATTCTCTGAGGGTTAGCACTCCCCTGCTCTTGTGTGCCAGGCCGTGTCGGGCGCATCCTTCAAGTACCCAACGAGGTGTGCAGAACGAGTCGTGTTCGAAACGCGTCATCACACCGAGGAGGCAGAGATGAACAGGGACGGCTACATCGGCATCTCGCCCTTCCAGGCTGCGGGTACCTTGCGGGGGTTTGTCATTTCCGGGCGTTGGCCCGACACCACCAAGGAGTGGGCACAGCTCCTCGCGCTCGCCGTGCGGGTGGCGTGCGTTCCGGGGCTGCTCCACACCACGACGGTCTTCGGTGCGCACGAGGATCTGCCCGAGGAGCCGGAGCCCGAGACCGTCGGCCTCGTGGTGGCCGAGGGCACCGTTCTCGGGGAATTCGCGCTCGCTCCGGGACGCTTCGCCGATCACCAGCCGCCCGCGCTGATGATGCTGCACCCGCCGTCCGAGACCACCCCGTCACTCCCCGAGTGTGCGGGTGCCGCTTCGGGCTGTGTGCTGCTGCCGGGTCTCCCTCACCTCGGGCTCGAGCACCGGGCGGCCTGGGTGGAAGCCGAGGCGGACGGGACGGTGACGTCGATGGTCAGCCGGGTGGGCATCGACCCGATCAGTGACCCCGACACCGCCGTTTTGGCCATGCTGCTGGCCTCGTGAGGGTACCCGAAGTTTCTCCGGTCGGTGCCCCAAACTTATTGCCGCCTTTGCCTTTTCAAGTAAGTCACGCTAACGTTACGGACATCGAAGGGGAGTAGCCCCCAATCGCCTGTGTCGACATACTGGCTCGTTGCTTCACCGCACCGGACCCGGCCTGGCGAACCGCCGCCGAATCACCGGCGCCGGTGGGCGAGACCTTCGGCCGGGCAGACGTACCCGCGTCTGCCAGGCCGGAGGAATCCACCTGTCATCCTCCGACCGACCACCTGGAGGAGGATGTCCGTGCTGACCGCCGCACTGCTGAGCTTCGGCGTGATCTTCGTCGCCGAGCTGGGCGACAAATCCCAGCTCATGGCGATGACGTTCGCCCTGCGTTACCGCTGGTGGGTGGTGATCTCCGGCATCACCGTCGCCACCACCGTGGTCCACCTGGTGTCCGTGGCCGTCGGCCACTACCTCGGCGTGGCGCTCCCGACCGCGGCGATCAGCATCGTCGGCGGTGTGGCCTTCCTCGTCTTCGGCGCGTGGACGCTGCGCGGCGACAATCTCAGCGAGGACGAGCAACTCAAGGCCGGCCGCGCCACCCGCTCCGCGTTCCTGGCCGTCACCTCCGCCTTCTTCCTCGCCGAACTCGGCGACAAGACCATGCTCGCCACCATCACCCTCGCCACCGACCACGACACGATCGGCGTGTGGATCGGGTCGACCGTCGGCATGGTGGCGGCCGACGCCCTGGCCATCGTCGTCGGCGCCGTACTGGGCAAGCATCTGCCCGAGAGCGTCATCCGCGTCGGCGCGGCCGTGCTGTTCTTCGCGTTCGGCATCTGGCTGCTGCTCGAGGGCCTGCTCCCCGGCAACGCGGCCGGCCCGATCGCCGGCGCCGCCGTCGTCGTTCTGGCGCTGGCCGGTGCCGCGGGCCGCGCCGTCTGGTCACGACGTCGCGTCGTCCCCGCGGAGAGCGAACCGATGCAGCACCAGGACTGAATCCGGTCGACAAAGGCGCGCCCTCGGGCAATACTCGGAGCCCTGGAGTTCCTCGCAGTTCTGTACGGACGAGAGGGCGTACGTGACCAATCCCGTAGCGAGCGGCAAGCCTGCGATTCTCACGGTCGACGACGATCCCGGGGTGTCCCGCGCCGTCGCCCGCGACCTCCGGCGCCGATACGGTGAGAAGTACCGCATCATCCGCGCCGAATCCGGCGAGTCGGCCCTCGACGCGATGAAGCAGATGAAGCTGCGAGGAGATCCCGTCGCCGCGATCCTCGCCGACTACCGCATGCCGTCGATGAGCGGCATCGAGTTCCTCGAGAAGGCGATGGATCTGTATCCGGTCGCGCGCCGCGTGCTGCTCACCGCCTACGCGGACACGGACGCCGCCATCGAGGCGATCAACGTCATCGACCTCGACCACTACCTGCTCAAACCGTGGGATCCGCCCGAAGAGAAGCTGTACCCGGTGGTCGACGCGCTGCTCGAAGCGTGGGCGTCGTCCGATCACCATCCCGTCGAGGAGACCAAGATCGTGGGCCATCGCTGGGCGCCGCGGTCTTCGGAAGTGCGCGAGTTCCTGGCCCGCAACCAGCTGTCCTACCGCTGGTACATGTCGGACGAGCCCGAGGGCGGACGGTTGCTCAGCGCCGCCGGTGAGGACGGCCGGCGCCTGCCGGTGGTGATCTGCGCCGACGGCGAATGCCTCGTGGAACCCTCGGACACCGAACTGGGCCGGCGTCTCGGACTCCGGACCGACCCGTCGGAGAACTTCTACGACCTCGTGGTCGTCGGCGGCGGACCGGCCGGTCTTGGCGCCGCCGTGTACGGCGCCTCGGAAGGTCTGCGCACCGCCCTGATCGAGCGGACCGCCACCGGTGGGCAGGCGGGTCAGAGTTCACGGATCGAGAACTACCTCGGCTTCCCCGACGGCGTGTCCGGTGCGCAGCTGGCCGAGCGGGCCCGCAGGCAGGCCACCCGGTTCGGGGCGGAACTCATCACCACCCGCGACGTCGTGGCCCTCGAGGTCAACGGTTCGGCGCGCACCGTCCGGTTCGCCGACGGCGACACCATCGACGCGCACACGGTGATCCTGGCGACCGGCGTCTCCTATCGGCGTCATCCGGCGCCCGGAGTCGACGATCTCACCGGCCGCGGCGTCTACTACGGCTCCGCCGTCACCGAGGCCGCCCGCTGCACCGACCAGGACGTGTACATCGTCGGAGGGGCCAACTCCGCCGGACAGGCCGCGGTGTACCTGTCGCGGGGCGCCCGCTCGGTCACCATCGTCGTGCGAGCGAAGTCGCTCGAGGATTCGATGTCGTACTACCTCGTCCAGCAGATCGAACGGAACCCGCGCATCCGCGTGCGGCCGTGCACCGAGGTGGTCGGCGTCGAAGGCGAGGGTCACCTCGAGAAGGTCCGGCTGCGCAACAACGTGACCGGGGACGAGGAGACCGTCGACGCCGGGTTCCTGTTCCTGTTCATCGGGGCCGCCCCCCGCACCGAATGGCTCGAAGGCGTCGTCGCGCGGGACGAGTACGGGTTCGTCGTGTCCGGCCCCGACCTCGTCGTCGACGGAAAACCGCCGAGCGGCTGGCCCCTCGACCGTCTCCCCCACCACCTCGAGACGAGCGTCCCGGGGATCTTCGCGGCCGGTGACGTGCGCTCCGAGTCGGCGAAGCGGGTGGCGTCGGCGGTCGGAGAAGGCGCCATGGCCGTGATGCTCGTCCACCGCTACATCGGCCAACCGTGATCGGGGGCAGACCATGACCCAACTCCCGTGCAATCCCCCCGAGCTGAGGACGTTGTTCCTCTTCGAGCAACTCACCGATCACCAGCTCGAGCAACTCTGCGAGAAGGGGCACGTCGAGCTGATCGAACCCGGGCCCGTGTTCGCGGAGGGTGAGATCGCGACCTGCTTCTACGTGCTGATCGAAGGCGAACTCGTGCTGAGCAAGCTGTCGGGCGGCGAGGAGATCGAGTTCAGCCGGACGTCGCAGCGCGGCGTGTATGCCGGTGCCTGGCAGTCGTACCTCGGCGACCGCGCCCCCCAGACCTACACCGCGTCGATGCGCGTCACCGCTCCGTCCCGGTTCTTCGTCCTCGACGC
Organism: Rhodococcus jostii NBRC 16295; assembly: GCF_001894825.1. Lineage (GTDB taxonomy): Bacteria > Actinomycetota > Actinomycetes > Mycobacteriales > Mycobacteriaceae > Rhodococcus_F > Rhodococcus_F jostii. Next base: position 23,910 of record NZ_BCWY01000106.1, read on the forward strand.
CGACCGTTTCGGGCAGCTGATGCGCGAGTGGTTCCCGATGGCCGTGCATCTGCTGGAGGGGTTGTTCTTCGGCAACCAGAACGCGAAGCAGGTCGTCGATCAGCGGGAGCGTCTCCTCGCGCTGGGTTCGCTGTCCGCGGGGCTGACGCACGAGCTCAACAACCCGGCGGCCGCCGCCGTCCGGGCGACGGCGTCGCTGCGCGACCGGGTGTCGCACATGCGGCAGAAGCTCGGTGTCATCGCGTCCGGCGTGTACGACCGGCAGGCCCTGGCCACGTTGATCCGGTTGCAGGAGGAGGCCGCCGAACTGGTGGCGAAGGCGCCGACGCTCACCCCCCTCGAGGCGTCCGACCGTGAGGACGAGCTCGGCGACTGGTTCGAGGACCACGGCGTCTCCGGCGGCTGGGACCTGGCACCCACGTTCGTGCAGGCCGGTCTCGACGTGCCGTGGCTCGAGCGGATCGTGGCCAGCGTCGACGACGAGTCGATGGTCGAGAGCGCGATCCGCTGGCTCAACTACACCATCGAGACCGAACTGCTGATGAACGAGATCGCCGACTCCACCGCCCGGGTGTCCACGCTGGTGAACGCCGCGAAGCAGTACTCGCAGATGGACCGCGCCCCCTACCAGCGCGTCGACCTGCGGGAACTCCTCGACAGCTCGCTGGTGATGCTCGGACGCAAGATCGGCGACTCGGTCACCGTGGTGAAGGAGTACGACCCGGCCCTGCCGCAGATCCCCGCGTACGCCGCGGAACTCAACCAGGTGTGGACGAACCTCATCGACAACGCCGTCGCTGCCATGGAGGGCCACGGCACCCTCACCGTCCGCACCCGGCGCGACGGCGACATGGCCCTCATCGAGATCGCCGACACCGGCCCCGGCGTGCCGGAAGAGATCCGGTCGCGCATCTTCGAGCCGTTCTTCACCACGAAACCCGTCGGCGAGGGAACCGGCCTCGGCCTCGACATCTCCTGGCGCATCGTCGTGAAGAAGCACCGCGGCGACCTGCGCGTGGAGTCCGAACCGGGCGACACGAGGTTCCAGGTCCGCATTCCGATCGAACCCGAAGTCGTGTCAGCAGAAGGAGTCTCAGATGGGTGAGCTGGACGGAATCAACCCGAGCGTGCCGCCGAGCGGCGAGGGATGCGCCGACTGCGACCCTGCCGGCGGGTGGTGGGTGCACCTGCGCCGCTGCGCGCAGTGCGGGCACATCGGTTGCTGCGACTCGTCGCCTGCGCAGCACGCGACCAAGCACGCCGCCCACACCGGGCACCCCGTGGTACGGAGTTTCGAGCCGGGTGAGGTCTGGTTCTGGAACTACGCCACCGAGACAGCGTTCGAGGGCCCGGAACTGGCCCCGCCGCAACACCATCCGCTTGATCAGACCGTCCCCGGCCCCGCCGACCGTGTTCCGCCGGACTGGCAGGCGCAGATTCACTGAGTCAGTGCGGTGCACTCGCCGAGTGCGCAGAACTGCAGTCACCCACTCGACATTCCCCTCCAGAACTGCGCACTCAGAGTTGCCCGATGCGGTGTGACGTCGCCGCGTCCTGCTCGTCGTACCGCGCCAGCGCCGCTTCGAAATTCGCCTTCAGATCCAGGGCGTAACGCTCGTGCGCGGCGAACGTCCCGATCGCCGAATCCTCCTCCGCGACAACCGGACCGCCGATCGCCGCCGCCCGGAACCGCGCGGCCAGTTCCGCCGCCGAACGCAGATGCGTCTCGCCGAGACCGAAGTTCTCGGGAGCCAGCTCGCGGCGCGCTCGCTCCCGCAGGTCCCGCATGTCCGCCGCCAGCACGTCGCACGCGGCAATGCACCGCACCAACGCCTCGCGGTCTACCTCGAGCCGATCCCCGGTCACCCGTCCCCCTACGGTCGTCCTGCGCGCGTGCCCCTGATCCGCGCGAGAACACAAACTACCAAGACTCGTACCCATTGACCGTCACCATCGCCGATTAAAGGTTGATACCATAAACTTTAATAACTTCGGTCTCGAGTAAGGGATAGCGAATGGCCGAACTACGCGAGTCGTACTGGGATGCGGACCCGTCGTCCGGACTGATCGCCCGTGACCGACGCGGCGGCCGCTACACGGCCTACATCCCTGACCTGATCTGCACACGCCCCCTGATCCTTTCCTCGGAACTCTCCACCAAAGCAGCCGCCGCCGAACGCGCAATCCGAAAACTCGGCAGCGGGCCGGGCGCGAAGGGGCTGGAAGGGATCTCCCGACTACTTCTCCGTTCAGAGGCCATCGCCAGTTCCATGATCGAAGGCATCGCCCCCTCCCCACAGCAGGTCGCATTGGCCGAACTCGCCCAGGACGAGGAGGTCCGCGGGTTCGGCGATCACGCCCGACTCGTTGCCAACAACATCACGGTGCTGCGCCGCGCGTCGCAGGAACTGGTCGAGACGGAATTCGTCACCACCGAAGACGTGACAGCGCTCCACTCGGCGCTGCTGCCCGGTGAACGCCACCGTGGACTCCGGGAGGTGCAGAACTGGATCGGTGGGTCGAACCGGAACCCGCTCGAGGCGGAGTTCGTGCCCCCGCCGGCGCCCGAAGTGGAACCCCTGATCGCCGACCTCGTGTCGTATCTCAACGGTTCACTGCACGGACCACTGATTCAAGCGGGCATCGTTCACGCCCAGTTCGAGACCATCCACCCGTTCACCGACGGTAACGGCCGCGTCGGTCGCGCAGTCATCCACACGGTGCTCGCGCGTCGAGGACTGACTCCCGGCGCGATCTTGCCGGTCAGTCTGGTGCTGGCAACGCTCACACACCGATACGTCGCCGGGCTCTCCGCCTATCGGTATGTCGGCGACCCGCTGGCGCCGAACGCCGTCGACGGAATCTCCTCGTGGTTGAGCACATTCGTCGAGTCGGCGGCGATCGCTGCAGAGAATGCCAGCCGCCTTGCCGACGATATCGGCGACCTGCAGAGAGAATGGACGCATCAACTCGGCACGTACCGCGCCACGCAGGGGTTACGCGAGGAACCTCGCGCAGGCTCTGCGACTGCCCGAATTCTTCAGATGCTGCCCGAAGCGCCGATCATGACAACGAGGACAGTGCAACGGATCCTGAACGTGTCCTTTCCTCCCGCGCGCGCGGCCCTCGAAGAACTGGCGGATGCCGGCATCCTCACTCGCAAAAGTGTGGAAAGGGGGACCACCGGCTATCTCGCGAGTCAGATTCTCGACCTCATCGGACTTGCCGAGCGAAGGCTTGCGAGTACACGATTCGACACCAGAATCGCTCGACCCCAGAGATCCGCCCCAGCGCTACCCGACGAGCGCCACGGTTGAGCGACATCGCCGGCACCTTGCCTCTGCCGTCACACCGCGCGGACGTTATGGTGCAGGTCACCAGGGTCGGCCAACGGAGGTCGCCGGAAAAGAAGGATGCGAACTGTG
>NZ_BCWY01000107.1 GCF_001894825.1 Rhodococcus jostii NBRC 16295
CTGCTGGCCCAGGCGGGCGGAACGCCGGGGGCCTCCGAAGTGGTCCGAACACTGCTGGCACAGTGGCGAACCCACGTCGTGGCCGGGATCGAGGCGATGCAGGCGGCAGGGCAGATCCGGGCGGAACTCGATGCCCCGCGCACCGCGTCCGCGTTCATCGCGGGAATTCAGGGTGGGGTGCAGGTCCTGCGGTCGACGGGCAGTGTCGAGGATCTCGAGGCCGTCCTCGACACTCTGATCGACTACCTTCGGGGCCCGGGATCGCCCGGCGCTACCTGCTGATCGGCTGGGACGCCATGGGGAGGAACTGGTTTGCTCAAACAGCTGGGCCGCATTCCCCACACTCCCGAGCGACATAATCTGCTCACCGCCGGCCGGTGCCAAGGTGGTCGAGTCGCGGCCAACAGGGCGGACGGCACCGCTTCCCTCACCCAGTAAAGGAATCCATGCCGTGACTATCCCCGGCAGGCCTTTCCTTGGGAGCCCACTGCGATCCATGTGTCCGACGAGGTCCTCGATGACCTGCGCGCCCGTCTCACACCGACTCGTCCGCCGCTGGACGAGGGAAGGGGGACTGGTCCTAGGCGTCCCGGACAGCTATCTCCGTGAGCTGGTCGCCTACTGGGGGGATGGCTACGACTGGCGCCAGGCCGAGGCCGCCATCAACGCCCACGAGCACTATCAGGTGCGTGTCGCCGGTGTTCCGGTGCACTTCTTGCGCAAGCTCGGCCGCGGACCTGACCCGATTCCGTTGATTCTCACCCACGGCTGGCGGTGGACGTTCTGGCACTGGTCGAAAGGTGATCGACCCGCTCACTGATCCGGCCGCGTTTGGTAGTGACCTCGCCCGCGTCGATGAACGTGGACAACAAAATCCGCAGCAGACAGGGCTGGCGTCGGTGAGGCGGTAGGTCGGGTTCGGTGCAGGTCGATAACGTGGGCAGTGGCCATCGCGTGGTCCTTCCTCGAGTGACTTTGGTAGGTCTCTCGGAGGGTCATGCGATGGCCGCCTTCATTGGGTCACGACACGCTGGTCAGATCCGATTCCGTTTCATACATCATCTTCATGGAGCAACCAGTGTTGCGAAATAGGACACGAGTCACCTCATCCGTGCTTTTAACCTTCTCAGGTGCGCACTCGATGTGCATGTTCGGAGCCGTTTCATGTCCTATTCCCCCGCTTGAGGAGTAACCATGGCCTTGTTCGCTGTGATCTGGTCGTATACCACCGATGCCTCGGTCAAAGAGGCTGCGCATGCCGAACACCTGACTTTCGTCAAGGATGCCGCTGCCAGAGGCGTGCTGCAGGAGGCCGGCGCCTGGGCCGACGGCGCCGGAGCCCTACTGGTCTTCCAAGCGGTCAGCGAAGACAACTTGCGTTCTCTGCTTGCGGAGGATCCTTACGTCAAGCATGGTGTGGTCGTAGAGCAGCACATTTACCAATGGAATCCAGTCATAGGCCCTCTCGTCGGCATCTAACGCCAATGCGGCACGCTCAGTCCCTGGTGGCTCGTTGTTGAAGTATCTTTACGGTTTGCCTTGGTATGTGCTTGGTCGGCGGTGTTGGTCCAGACGAACGGCGCGCAGCGGGTGTTCCATCCGTTGATGAAGGCGCGGACTTGGTGGTCAGCTCCTTGACGGAGCCGCAGGTCCGCGGTGGATGGCCTGCCGTTCGATCATTCCGACCACACCTCCACCAGGTTCATCCATGATGCCGAGGTGGGCGCGAAATGCACATGATACGAGGATTCTCGGCCAGCCACGCCCGGACTTCGGCTCTTGTGGGTGGCGTAGTTGTCCATCACCAGATGCAGCTCCCGCTCCGGGCAGGCGCGGGCGGGGGGTTTGAGGAAGAGAAGGAACTCCTGATGGCGATGTCGCGGTTTGCGCAGCCCGGTGACCCTGCCGGTGGCGATGTCCAGGGCGGCGACTCCCCCAAGGACTACGTCCAGCGAGGTACCCCAGGGTGGAGGTGCCGTGTCGGGCGTAGTCGTGGGTGCGCTGGCCGGGCGAGCCGATCCGCATCGACAGCATCGGCGCGGTCCGGCCCAGGGCTCGAATCTGCGACTTCTTCGTCCACGCACAGCACGATTGCGTTGTCGGTGGATGCCAGTACAGGCCGACGATGTCGAGCACCCAGTTCCGGATCGGTGGAAAACTTTGAACAGTGAGTTCAAGCCGTGGCAGTAAAGTTCCGTCTTTCCCCATGAAGGGGATTCTCACTGTCACAGCCTTGTTCGCCGCGCATCTGTGCGGCGCGAAAGATGTGATTCTACCAACGCTCTCGAGCTGTGCTGTAGTTCCAGCCACAGTCACAGCTGCCAACCCCGTACCCTTCTCGCTCAACAAATGACGTCGGGACCGGGGCGACGGTCATGCCTGCTTACGAAGGCTGGGTTTCGAAGTCTTTGCGGGCAACGCAGATTGGCCCTCGGCTGTCGCATGAGTATGTTACGTAGGTCGTGAGTGGAGCGCGGGTGTGCCGGCGAGATCGCTCGTCTATGCCGTGGAGTGTGATTCGACCATTCACCGGAAAATCAGTGTGGAACTCAGCGATTGCTTGAGTTAGTCCTAGTGTTGGACAAGGATATTCGGCGCCCGCCTGCCATCGACTCCAGGATCGGACGGCGAGATCGACCATCTGTGCCGCTACCTCCTCGATCCCGCCAGGTTTGTCGCACCTTCCTCCTCGGCGCAAGCGCAGATTGCTTATATACGTAAATTTATCTCCTATTGTGTTTTCTGAGTTTGGGTGTCATGCTTGCCCTGCAAGGTGTTCCAGGTCACTTGGGGTAGTCATTGCCGAATCGGGTTGTCAGGTGGCCGGGGCGTTGGACGGCCTACTAGCTATAGCCCTCGCAACGATCGATGTCTCCTTGCGCCGCAGTATATTTGCGAACGGAGAGCGGGTGTCGACAAGGCCGAGTCGCTGGACGGACGACGCCAGTCCGGGTGTCGGCCGAAAGCGCCAGGCAGCAGCGAGTCTGATGCCTGTGACTCTTCAAAGAGTGCTGAGTGCACGTTTTTTGGGACAGGAGAGTGATCTGTTTCCAGCTGCTTCGACTGCGGTCGCTCTACTGCACTGAGCACGGAAAGTCCGACATCGACCCGCCCGCGGTGGAAGTACGGACTACAGAACTGCCGAGAAGATTTTCGTACTGGCATACCTGCCGCGTTGCGCGGACGGGGGATTAGACAATTCATCTCCGCGCCGAGTGGTGAACTTCCCACCATTTCTGCGCCTACACAGATCGGGGAACAAAGATGTCCATGAGCTTGGACCACCCAGCATTGTCGTCGTCGATCGCTGACGGGAGAACGTTGTACATCGCAGGTCGATGGAGCACCGCCACCGACACTTTCGAGCGTGTAGATCCCGCAGATCTCCGCCGTGTGACGGGAATCTACGCTTCGGCGACTCCCGGCAATGTCGAGGCTGGGTATGCGGCCGCCGCCGGTGCTCAACCAGCGTGGTCCGAGACGACAGCGATTCAGCGGTCCGACTTTCTTCGTTCTGCCGCTGACCTTTTGGAAAACCGCGTTCACGACGCTGCCCTGACGATCACCGCGGACATGGGGAAGGCGATCCGCGACGCACGCGCCGAGGTCCTGCGAAGTGTCGCCATTCTCCGCTACTACGCCGGTGAGATCCTCCAGCCCAGTGGAGAGACGTATCCCAGTGCTGATTCACACACGATGCTGATGACGGTAGAGGAGCCGCTCGGCGTCGTCTGTGCAATCACACCGTGGAACTTTCCCTTCGCGCTTCCGGCATGGAAAATTGCGGCGGCAATAGGTTTCGGGAACGCAGTTGTGTGGAAGCCCGCCGAACCGGCCTGCGGATCCGCAGTGTTCCTGACCCGGATCCTCGCAGAAGCCGGGTTGCCCGCCGGGGTCCTCAATCTGGTGACAGGCAGCGGTAGAAAGCTTTCGGCGGCACTCACGGGGAACGCGCGACTCGCAGCCTTGACCTTCACCGGTTCGGGTGCAGTCGGGTCGCGACTACGTCAGGCCGTCGCCGATCGCAACGTCAAGGTCCAGCTCGAGCTGGGCGGCAAGAACCCGTCCATTGTGCTCGCCGACGCCGATGTCGAGGATGCAGCCCTGCAGATCGTGAAGAGCGCGATGCTCCACACGGGACAGCGCTGCACAGCGACGAGCCGGGTCTACGTGGACCGCACCATCGCTCCCACACTACGAGAACTGCTGGTGAAGCACGCCGACGCACTCGTCGTCGGTGATCCGTACGACGAAGCCACCGACATCGGACCACTTGCCTCGGTGGAGCAACGTGACACGGTGGCCGGATACCTGCGACTCGCCCGCGACGAGAACGCCGAGTTCCTTACGGGCAGGGAGTTCGATTCCGACACTTGCTATATCGGCCCCACCGTTCTGGCTGGAGTGTCGGAGAGGAGCAGGCTCGTCCGGGAGGAGATCTTCGGGCCAGTCGTGACCGTGCAGGAAGTCGATGGATTCGACGGTGCACTGAAGGCCGCGAACGACACGGACTACGGCCTGTCCTCTGGAGTGTTCACCAGAGACGTCGCGACCGCGATGACCTTCATCCGGCGCACTCAATCGGGGTTGGTGCATGTCAATCGCGAGACGAGCAGTGTCGAGCCACATGTGCCGTTCGGTGGCCTCAAAGGCTCGAGCAGCATGAGCAGAGAACAGGGCAAGGCCGCACGTACCTTCTTCACAACCACCAAGACCGCGTATGTCCGCTGGACCTAGAGGCCACGCCGGACGAGCTGTCAAGAATTCAGCTCATCACAGTCTGCGACACCGAGCGCAATCAACAAACCGCAAGCAACCCTTGGCATCAAGAGGAGACAACAATGAGCGCTACCGCACCAGCCGTGACCGAAGTACTCGACGTACTCGTTGTAGGAGCAGGATTCGCCGGGCTGTATCAGCTCGAACATTTGCGGAGTCGAGGGTACTCGGTGAAAGTAGTCGAGGCGGGTGAGGACCTGGGCGGAATCTGGCACTGGAACCGCTATCCGGGTGCCCGAGTGGACAGTGAAGGTCCCATCTACCAGTTCGCGCGCCCCGACCTATGGGATGACTTCGCGTTCTCCGAGCTCTACCCCGGAGGTGATGAACTGCGCCGCTACTTCAAGTACGTCGACGCGAAGCTCGATCTGAGCAAGGACATCTACTACAACACCCGCGTTGCTTCCGCGGAGTTCGACGATGCGGCGAACACCTGGACCGTGATCGCAGAGAGCGGAACCATTTTCGTCTGCAAGTACTTCGTTCTGTGCACCGGATTCGCGGCAAAGCCGATCTTCCCGAAGCTCCCGGGAATGGACAGCTTCGCAGGGATCAACCACCACACCGGTCTGTGGCCGGAAGGCGGAATCGATTTCGCAGGAAAGCGAATCGCCATCATCGGTACCGGGGCCAGCGGTGTGCAGGTCGCTCAGGAGGCGTCGAAGGAAGCCGCACAGCTGACCATCTTTCAGCGCACCCCCGTTCAGGCGCTCCCGATGCGACAGCGCCAGCTCACCGATGAGGACAACGCGAAGATCAAGTCCGATCTGGCGGACAGATTCCGTCGTCGTTCGGCGTCATTCTCCGGCTTCGACTTCGACTTCATTCCCAAGTCAGCCCTCGCGGTGAGCGACGAGGAGCGAACCACCACTTATGAGCGACTGTGGGAGTGTGGTTTCGAGTTCTGGCTCGGAACGTACCAAGACGTCTTCGTCGACGATGACGCAAACGACACAGCCTACGAGTTCTGGCGTGACCGGACGCGTGCCCGGATCAAGGACCCGGTCATCGCCGAGAAGCTGGCGCCGATGAAGAAGGCGTACCCCTTCGGCGTAAAGCGCCCCTCGCTGGAGCAGACGTACTACGACATCTTCAACCAGGACAACGTGCGTCTCGTCGATCTGCACGAGGACCCGATCGAGACGATCACGCCCACCGGGCTGAAGACCACATCGGAAGAGCACGAGTTCGACATCATCGTCTATGCAACGGGCTTCGATGCCGTCACCGGTGGCCTGACTGCCATCGACATTCGCGGCACCGACGGAACATTGCTCCGGGACAAGTGGTCGAACGGTGTGCGGGCAAACCTCGGGGTCGCAACGGCAGGATTCCCCAACCTGCTGTTCCTCTACGGACCACTGAGCCCGTCGGGCTTCTGCAACGGGCCCAGCTGCGCCGAGATCCAAGGTGACCTCATCGTCAACACCATCGACTACATGCGGGACAACGGATTGAACCGTATCGAATCCGAGCCGGACGCGGATGCTGCCTGGTCCGATCACGTCGCCGAGCTGACGGCCGAGGCGCTCTATGACAAAGCCGACTCCTGGTACATGGGTGCCAACGTCCCGGGTAAGCCGCGGCAGTTGCTGAACTACCCCGGTGGCCTTCCCCTCTACCTGGCCAAGTGGGACGAGACCGTGTGTGCGGGATACAAGGGCTTCACGCTTTCCTGAACAGTCGATTTTCCTCCCTCGAGCAGTGATGAAAGTGAGCAACACATGTCCGTGAGCAAAGAATCCCTGTTCCTCAATGACCTGTACGCTTCGTGGCTTATCCGGTCCGAAGGAATGGACCTCGCCAGTCAGCGAGACATGTTCGAAGAGTGGCATCTTCCGACCATCGAACCCATCGACGTCACCTATGAGGAAGTGACAGCCAACGGTGTGTCGGCAACATGGGCGAAGCCCTTGGGGGCCGCCGAGGACCGCGTGATCGTCTTCACCCACGGTGGCGGGTTCGTGACAGGTTCACGGTTCTCACACCGCAAGCTCGCGGCACACCTCGCCAAACTGGCGGGTGTTCACGCTCTGATCGTGGACTATCGGCTCGCGCCGGAGCACAAGCACCCGGCCCAACTCGAAGACTGCATGGCCGTCCACAAGTGGCTCCGCACGCAAGGTTACAAGGCGGAGAACACGGCGACTGTCGGCGACTCGGCGGGTGCCAATCTCGCGATCTCGACAGCGTTCGAACTCGCGAGCCTGGAACTACCCACTCCTGCTGCCGTCGTCACGCTTTCGCCGTGGCTCGATATGGAGATCAAGGGGTTGACGGTCGAATCGAACGACGCGGTCGACGTATTGGCCAAGAGGGCGGTTCTGGAAATGATGCGGGAGATGTTCCTCTCCGAACCCGCAGATGCAACGGACCCGCGCGCGAACCCACTGCTCAACGGCTACACCGACTTCCCTCCGGTGTACGTATCGGTCGGAGGCCATGAGACGCTGCTGGACGACTCACGTCGGTTGGCCGAATTGATCGAGAAGGTGAGTGGCGAGGTCGTGCTCGACGTGGTCGATGAGCAACAGCATGTATTTCACTTCAACGCGGGGCGGGCGCCCGAGGCGGATCAAGCGTTGAGCCGGATTGCCCAGTGGCTGCGACCCAAGTTGGGCCTCGCCTGAACTCCGCCCGCGCCGCGTGCGTATGAACGCGAAGGCTCTCGGCGGCAAGAGGTGAAGGTGCTCGTCGGCGGCGGTCTACACGGGTCTGGACCGCCGTCGCCGAGTTCGTTCGCGTGCCGGTCGGGCATCAGTCGAACGATCGATCCGCAGTGAAGTTAGGGGAGATACACCCATGGATAGTCCAGTCCTCGTCCAACGCGATGGGTTCATCGAGACATGGACGATTAATCGACCGGCGCAGAGCAATCCTATTTCCGGGATGGAGGTAGTCGACGCATTGGTCGCCTGCGTGGAGGCCGTGAACGCCGACTACGGTGTGCGAGCTGTCATCGTCACCGGTGCCGGTTCGACGTTTTCCGCCGGCGGCAACGTCAAGGACATGGCGAATCGTCGCGGATTGTTCGGGGGGAAGCCTCACGAACAACGGGATGGCTACAGAGCTGGGATACAACGGATTCCGCGGATCATGTACAACTGCGACGTGCCTCTCATCGCAGCAGTGAACGGCCCTGCAATCGGTGCCGGATGCGACCTCGCCCTCATGTGCGACCTCCGCATTGCCAGCGGAAGGGCATTCTTTGCAGAGAGCTTCGTCAAGCTCGGAATCATCCCGGGTGACGGTGGCGCGTGGCTGCTGCCCAAGGCCGTCGGGATGGCGCGGGCGGCAGAGATGATCTTGACGGGCGACCGTGTCGACGCGATCAAGGCACTCGAGTGGGGATTGGTCTCCAGTGTCGTTGCGCCGGAGAAGCTGCTCGACGAAGCTCGTGCGCTCGCCGGCCGGGTGGCCGCCAATCCGCCACACTCGGTACGGATGGCCAAGAGGCTCCTCCGCGAGGGACAGCACCAAAGCCTCGACAGTCTCCTCGAATTATCCGCTGCCATGCAGGCGCTGGTTCAGCAGACGACCGATCACACGGAGGCAGTCAACGCCTTCATGGAGAAGAGAACTGCCGCCTTCACCGGCGAGTGACGTGCCCGAGAAACCGAAGAACTCCGTGGAGGCGAATTGGATGCTTCCACGGAGTTCTTTTTTCAGGTCTGCTCGCGAAACTGGTGCCCCTTCTGGTGGCGACTGGGCACTTCAGCGGGTGATGAGGCCCCAGATATTCTCGCAACCTGCTTCGAGAGCGGCGGTAGTCAAGGTGTCGTCCCAGTAGTGGACGGATCCGAATTCCGAGCGCCACGCCAGGGCGGGTTTGGTGAATTCGTGCAGCCTGTGCTCGCGGGTGGTGCCGATCGCACCGTGCACCTGGTGGGCGTTACGGACGACGACCGATGCCGCGTGTCCAGCACACGACCGGGCGACGGCAATGAGGAGTTCGAGGTTCTCACTCGACCACTGCGTGCGGACCGCTTCCGTCAGTGCTGCTTCGGTCGCTGTTCGGGCGAGGGAAGCTTCGGCTGCCATGTCAGCCACCACGTTCTGCACGGATTGAAATCTGGCCAGTGGGCGTCCGAATTGCACTCGCTCGGTGGTGTGGGCGACGGAGAGATCGAGGATGCGGTCGAGGGCGGCACACACCTGCAGCGCTCGGATGAGGGCGCCCCGCAGAAAGAGTTGTCGGATCACCGAGTCCGACACTGGGGTGCCCGACAATGCGATCGTGTCGGCGGAAACGATGTCGCGGGGTTCGTCGGCGAGGTTGGACCCGGAGGTGATGTCGAAAAGTGTTGTCTCGAGGTCGGCGACGACGTACGTGTCGTTCTTCCGCCAGACCGTGACGATCTTGTCTGCCTGGGACGCCCACGGCACGCCGCGGGCGACGCCTTGCTCGTCGAGTACGCATGCGGTGAGGCGCGCATCGTCCATCGGTAGGCCGGCTTCTTCGAGGAGCCAACCGGCGAGCAGGTCGTGTTCCGCGAGAGGAACCCGGACCCCGTGCGATGCCGCGGTGCGCAACAGTTCCGCGGCCTCGTACCAGCCTGCGCCGCTGCCGCCGGTCTCTTCGCGGCCGGTCAGCCGGACAAGACCCAGTTCGTCGAGGCGTGCCCACAGGGAGGGATCGCACGTGGCCATACCGTTCTCGGGCCGGTTCCGTTCCCGGTGAGCGGAAAAGACCGCGGACATCATGTCGGTGAGGTCCGCGTCGACCGTGGTTGGTGCGTGCATCAGCGCATCCCCAATCCCCGCGCGATCACGCCGCGCAGAACTTCGTTGGTGCCGCCCCGCAGAGTAAATCCCGGGCGTTGGACGATGGCGTCCTCGAGCATCGAGGCGTATTGAGTAGCCGAAGATTCATCGGTGAGGAGGTCGGCGAAGTCGGCTATGTCGCCTTCGGTGGACGTCCCGAGGACCTTGACCACGGCTGCGGCGGTGTCGGCGGGTTCGTGGCGCTCGAGTGCGCCCGCCACTGCGGTCGACATCTGGTGCAGACCGGCGATCCGTCCGAAATACCGGCCCAGATTCGAATGCCGCGGCAAGGTTCCCTGCTTCATCTGTTCGGCGGTCTTCGCGAGCAGGACGAACGTCGACAGGAATCGCTCCGGGCCGCTGCGTTCGAAGCTGAGTTCCGAGGTGACCTGCTGCCACCCGTTGTCGATGGTGCCGAAGACCATCTCGTCCTCGACGAGGACCTCGTCGAGGAGGACCTCGTTGAAGTGGTGCTGCCCGTTCATCGACACGATCGGCCGGATGTCGACTCCGGGGGCGTGCAGATCGACGATGAACTGGCTGAGGCCATCGTGTCGATGTGCCGGATCGAGTGGGGCGGTGCGGGCAAGGCAGATGAACGCGTCAGCGCGATGAGCACCGGAGGTCCAGACCTTGACTCCGGTAATGGACCACCCTCCGTCCACTCGGGTGGCCTTTGTGCGCACACTTGCCAAGTCGGACCCGGAATCCGGCTCGCTCATACCGATACCGAAATAGCATTCTCCGCGCGTGATCGCCGGCAAGAACTTGTGCTTCTGGACCTCGGTGCCGTACTTCAGCAGCGACGGGACGATCTGCCGGTCGGCGATCCAGTGGGCGGCGACGGGGGCGCCAGCGGCGAGCAACTCTTCGGTGACGACGAACCGTTCGCGGTGGCGGCGACCGTGGCCGCCGTACTCGGCCGGCACGGTCATGCCGAGCCATCCGCGGGCGGCCAATGCACGTGTGAAGTCTTCGTCCCAGCCGGTCAACCAGGAGTCGACCTGTCGGCCGATCTTGCCTTCACTGAGTTGCTCGGCAAGAAACTCACGGACTTCGGTCCGCAAGTCGTCCATGGCGTGTGGGTCGCTGGAGACCGGGGGCACCAATCTGAGGTTGGTCATGATGGTTCTTCCATTCAGGAGGAGGTGGCCTGAGGCGACGTCGCCGTCACGACGGATGCATCGGCCAGCGCATGGACGCGGTCGGCGGAGTAACCGAGATCTTCGAGGATCGTGAAGGTGTCCTCACCGAGCAGGGGAGCGTGTCGGCTGAACGAAATCGGTGTGCGCGACATCGCGAACGGAGTGCGGGTGGCGTAATACTCGCCTTCGGTGGGGTGTTCACGCTTGGTGATCAATCCCTGGTCCAGGACGTAGGCGTTCTCGTGTGCGTGGGCAAGATCGAGTAGGTCGGACGCGGGAATTCCCTGTGTCTGACACAAGTCCAACCATTCCCGCGTGGTCCGGCTCGGGACGGCCTCACGGATCGCCGAGAGAAGTTCGCCCATGTGGGTGTGGCGGTCGTTCACCGAGGCGTAGCGGGGGTTGTTCACCAGATCGGCGCGGCCGGCGATGATGAAGAAGTCGTTCCAGTTCTTCGCCGAGTACGGCATGATGCAGATCCAGCCGTCGGCCGTCTGGTGCGGGACTCGTTCCGGTGTCAGCACGCGCGCCCATCCGAAGTTCTCTTCCGCGGGGACGAAGGTGTGGCCACCGAAGTGCTCGACGAGGTTGAAGCCGATCATCGCGTCGACCATCGGCACGTCGACCTCCTGGCCGAGGCCGGTACGGTTCTTCTCCATCGCGGCGGCGAGGACGGCGATGACGATGTAGAGCCCGACGACCTTGTCGGCGATGACGTATGGGGCATAACGAGGTTCTCCGTCGATGAGTTCCGTGAGTTTCGCGGCCCCGGACGCGGCTTGCACGATGTCGTCGTAGGCGGGGTAGTCCCGGAAGGCGGTCTCGGAGCCGTACGCCTGTGCGGTGCAGAGGATCAGTCCCGGATTGTTCTCCGAGAGCCGCTCATAGGTGATGCCCAACTTCTGCCGGGAGCGCGGCCGTAGATTCGTCACCAACACATCCGCGTTGCGCACCAGATCGTCGAGGATCTCGCGGCCTTCCGCGGAGGCGAGGTCGATCGCGATGCTGCGCTTGTTGCGCTGAAGGTTGAGTGTCAGAGCGCTCATACCGTCATGGCGGCGGGCACCTACATCTCGGCTCATGTCACCGTCGAGACTCTCGACCTTGATGACGTCTGCGCCCATGTCGGCGAGGGTTGCGGTGGCGAAGGGGCCCATGATCACGGTCGTCAGATCGATGACGCGCAGACCATGAAGAGCGCCGGGTGTGAGTTCCACTGAAACCTCTTTCGCTGCGACAGGAAGCACTTCAAGGACTATGTCAGCCTGAGCAGTTATCCGCAATAAAGGAGTTGATTACAGATATAAGTAAGATAGAGTGGGTGGTGACCGCTCGGATGGAGCAGTGCCCGTAGGGAGAATGTGCCGTGATGCAACCAGATGACGCCCTCAATGTTCGAGGCCGCAGTCGCCATCGAACCGTGGACCGCATTGCTGCGATTCTTGAGCTCGTAGCCCGATCCCGCACCGGACTCACCTTGAGCGGGATGGCCAAAGAGCTCGACGCGCCGATTAGTTCGACGCAAGGTCTCGTCAACGGCCTCGTTGCGACGGGTTATCTCGAGGAGCACGAGCGACGGTACTCACTCGGCAGTGCCCCGTATCTACTCAACCGCCTGGCTGGGCGGCAGCCCGTCTCGACGGTCACGCACACCGACCTCGAAGACGTCCACGCGAGTTCCGGCTTGACGACCGTGCTGTCGATCGCCGTCGGTCCGAACATCTTCTACGTCGACTACTGCTCTTCCGACCCACGGTTCGCGTACCTCGCCGAGAACTACGTGAGGCGATCGCTCATCCGTACCTCCGGCGGCTGGATACTGCTTGCCGGGATGGAGAAGCGTGACCTCTGGGCGTACATCCAGACTCTGCCCGACGAGGATCGCGACACTGTCGAGCGGTTCTTCGCTGCCCTACCGGAGATCGAACAGACCGGAATCTGCGCCTCCCCCAACGAGTCGACCGACGGCGACGGTGTCTCGGTCGCGGTTCGTGAGAACGGCAAGACCGTCGCCGCCGTCGGTGTCATCGCACCACATACCGTGATCACGAAGGAGCGCGACAGGCTGGTCGCCCTCTTGGAGCAAGGTGCCCGGAGTTGGTCCGATCGCAGTGTACGACTGTAATGCAGCCGACCCGGGACACCGTGGTCAGCCGGCGAACTGCTTGCCGAGGAATTCGACGACGGCACCGTGCAGTTCAGCGCTGCGCGGAATGGCACCGGTCATCCAGTACACGGCATGGACAAGGCCTTCATACAGTTCGACCTGCACGGGGACGCCCTGGTCGGCCAACCTCCGGCCGTAGTCCACGCCCTCGTCCCGAGTGACCTCGTATTCGTTGAGCAACAGCAGGGTGGAGGGAAGCCCCGCCAGATCCGCGGCCTTGGCCGGGGAGGCGTACGGATTCTCGGCGTCTTCCGGGGTGGCCAGGTACTGCTCCCAGAACCAGTCGATGGCTGCCGTGGTGACCAAGTACCCCTCGGCGTTCTCCTCGCGCGACGGGAATCGTGCCGTGCCGTCGATGACCGGATAGATCAATACCTGAGCGCGCAGTGCCGGGGCGCCGGTGTCGCGTGCCCGGAGGGCTGTGACCGCGGCCAGGTTGCCTCCGGCGCTGTCACCCATGACGGCTACGCGCGTGCCGTCGCCACCGAAGTCGGCTGCGTGCTCGACGACCCAGTTCAGTGCGGCGAACGCATCTTCGGGTGCGGCAGGAAACTTGTGCTCGGGAGCCAGCCGGTAACTCAGTGCAGCCACGATGACTTTCGCATCTGCGGCGAGCGCGCGACATGGCTGCTCGGTGACGTCGAGGCTGCCGGCGACCCAGCCACCGCCGTGGATGTACACCACGATCGGCAGAGGTGTTTCGGACTCCGGGATGTAGAGACGCACTGCCTGGTCGCCACCGGGGCCGGGGTAGACCGTGTCGACGACACGAGCGACGTCCGCCTTCGGTGCCTGGAGGCCGCTGAAGGACTCGACGACCCCACGGACTTCAGCAATGCTCATCTGCTCGAACGACTTCAGCCCCTGCTCGTTCAAAGTGTCTATCAAATTCTTGACCGCAGGATCGAGTGCCATGGTGTTCTCCTTCATGTCATGAGCAAGTCTGCTCAGCCGGCAGGTGGAGCCACACTATGGGTGCGTTCGGCGCGGGGAGTGTCCGAAAATCACACACGCATCCGCGCCCCCGGGTGTCACGGGCGTGTGTTTCACAATCGGACACGCCGACGCCCTGCGGTTCTAGTTTGATTCGGAGTGATCAACAGACGGCTGGAATTTCAGCGTCGCGGACAGAGAGGAACGGCAGTGAGCGCGATTGCAGCGATCGAAGGAAGCGGTGACCATCGGACCTTGGTGTTGCACGGCTGGGCGCTGGACAGCAGCGTATGGCTCACCGCCCGCGCCCGGACGGATCAGTCCCGCTTCACCTACGCGTACCTCGACTTTCCGGGATACGGGGTCAACCGTCCCGAAGCACCGGCCGACGGAATCGACGGGATGGCCGTGGTCGCCCTCGACGCCGCCGATCAGCTCGGGTGGTCGACCTTTTCCGTTCTCGGACATTCGATGGGGGGCACCACAGCGCTTCGGGTGGCGACCCTCGCACCTGAACGTGTGACCTCGGTCGTAGCACTGACGCCCGTCTCCCCGGCAGGTACCCCTCTCGACGAGGCGACCTACGGTTCCTTCGCCGGGGCCTGGGCAGACCCGGGTGCAGCCATCCGTGGCGCACTGGCACCATACATCGACGAGACAGATCTGAAGAACCTCGTCGACCGCAACCGCTCGACGATGGACCAGGCAACCTGGGAGTCCTACCTGAAGAACTGGACCAGTCCCGACTTCCTCGACCGGATGGGCACCTACGAAGGGCCTACCACCCTGATCGTGGGTGAGAGCGACCCGTTCGTCACCGCCGAGTACCTCGGGGACACGTTGGCGGCGTTGAAGAACGGGAACCTGAAGACCGTTCGGGGCAAAACCGGGCACTACCCCATGGTGGAGAACGCTCCGGAGACGGTGGCGTTGTCGGAGCAATCTCTGTACTGATCTGACCGGGAACGCATCCCGGGTTCCGGCCGTGCCACGTTCGAATCACGAATCCAGGGAGGATTCTCACCATGTTGAATCACGTTGTGACGTTCAAATGGAAGCAGGACGTCAGTGACGAGCACATTCAGTCCTTTCACGAAGCTCTGAGCGCGGTCTCGGAGAAGATTCCGGAGGTCGTGGAATACCGTTACGGAAGGGATCTGGCCCTCAAGCCCGGTAGCGGCGATTACGCAATCTCCGCGACCTTCGAAGACGTTCCCGACTTTCGCACCTACCTGGCACATCCCGATCATGTGCGCCTGGTCCAGGAATTCATTTCGGTGATGGCCGAATCGTATTCGTCCGTTCAGATCGAATTCGCCTCGCGATAGGCGCGACGGGACCGTCGTTCGTCGAACGACGGTCCGGTCGACAGTGTCGCTCGTTTCCGAAAGTTGTGATCCAGTGGTGAGTGTCGAACACACCGGGCAGGCCCCGTCACGTGGTGCCCTGAGCCGTCCCGTCTCGGTGCGTGACGACGCGGCGGCGTGGGTGGAGGCGTGGCCGGATGCCCGAATACTTCGCGTGAACGGTCGCGGTCAGGTCCGGCTTGTCGACAGACAACTGATGCTGGAACCGGCCGCCGACCTCTACTCCGAGCCTCCCGCGCGCGCCGTGCTGCTCGGCGTCTGTGGCACGGTTCACGAGTGGGCGGTGCGGGACGAGTTCCTCGCTGACAATTCCTCAGCGGGACCCGAGGTCGAGGTCGGTGACCTGCGCTCACACGGAGCACTCCTCGATGCTGCTGACGCCGACCGGTATGTCACAGCGTTGGCATTGCTGACGTGGCAGGACGACGCCCATTTCTGCGCGCGGGATGGGGCGCCGACAACGATCACCTCGGGTGGTTGGATGCGCGTGTGCACGGCGTGCGGCCGGGAGGAATATCCGCGTACCGATCCCGCGATCATTTGTCTGGTGCACGACGGGGCAGAGCGAGTACTGCTGGCGCGTCAGGCGAACTGGTCGGCACGGAACTTCTCGACGCTGGCGGGCTTCGTCGAGGCGGGCGAGTCTCTGGAAAGCTGTGTGGCACGGGAAGTTGCGGAGGAGGTCGGTCTCGCTGTCTCCGACGTGGTCTACGTCGGAAGTCAGCCCTGGCCCTTCCCGCGCTCCCTCATGGTCGGATTCCATGCCACCGCCGACCCTCGCGACGAGCTCGTCTTCAGGGATGGCGAGATCGGCGACGCTCTCTGGTGCACCCGCGCGGAGGTGCGGGAGGCTCTGGCTGCCGGGGATTGGACGAGCTCGGCGGATGCGCGCGTGTTGTTGCCCGGCGCAGTCTCGATTGCCAGGCGCATGCTCGAGGTCTGGGCGCGAGCCGGTGACTGACGCTCTGTCTCGATCGGCACGGTCCCGTCATCGACTGGCACTACTGCGGAAGGAACCGGCTTCCGTCGATTCCCAGGGCGCGCATCTTGCGGTAGAGGGTGGAGCGAGCTACCCCCAGGCGTTGCGCAGCCAGCAGTTTGTTGCCGTCGGTCTCGACGAGTGCCCTGAGCAACGCGTCACGCTCCGCCAATTCGAGTGAGGTCGAGGCATTTCGGCGGCGTAGATCACCGTCGCGGTATCCGTCGGGCAGATGCTGCACTCCGATGTCGGAGCCCATCGACCGCAGGAGCGAGGACGCCAGGACCGATTCGAGCTCTCTGACATTTCCCGGCCAGTCCCGCGCGACCAGCAGTTGCAAAGCAGTGGGTTGTAGTCGCAGGCCGTTGCGGTCCGGGGCGTGCTTACGTAGTAGGGCGACACTGATGTCGGCGACATCTTCGGACCGAAGTCGCAGTGGATCGATCTCGATGCGGCGCATGAAGTGATCGCACAGTCGTCCGGCGGGGCCTCGACGGACCCCTTCGCCGGCGGTGGCAATGATGTGGGCGCGATGGTCGACGGCCTCACTGAGGACCGCGCAGACGTTGGAGACCAGTTGTTCCGGCAGCAGATCGAGATGCCGGATGATGAGGGCTCCGTCGACCTTGTTCCAATTGACCAGTCCGGCAATCCACGCGGTGGGGTCGACGGAGGCGGTACCAGCGTCGAACACGGTGAAATGGCCGTCGGCATCCCGCATCCGGTGGAGGGCGCTCGCGGCAAAGAACTTGCCGGCGCCGGGTTCTCCGGTGACGAGCACAGGTGCGTCGATCGAGGCGAGCCGCTCGAGTTCGGTCTGCAGCCGTTTCGTCGACAAACTGCGGCCGGGGATCTTGACAGTCTCCGTGCGTCTTGCGACGGGGGAGGCCGACGCCAATTGACGGGCGGACGACTTCTTCGTATCGCGGGGATGCTGCCGCATCTCGATGATGATGCCCGCCGGCGTACGGGAGTCTCCGACTCTTCGTGCAGCCGCGGAAACCGTGACGTTGTCGGCGAGCCTGACTTCCCCGATGTATTCGTCGCGGCCGGCCAGCATTCGGCATGCCCAATCCCACAGGAGCGCCTGGTCGGACGTGTCGATGATCTGCGCGGCCATCGGAGTGGTCATGATGACGTCCTGATTCAAGGACACCACTGCAGAGGAGCCGCGTCGAGAGGCCTGCAGGAAGGACTGGAGAAGCAGTTGCTCGCGATCGGAGGACTCGGCGTAGAGGCGCGACTGAATCTCGCGAACGGCTGATTGCGCCAGGGCGCCCATCAGCGCGTTGGAGTCCGACAGGTTGGAGGTGATGTCGAGTATCCCCTCCACGGTGCGGGTGATCGGATGGATGATAGGAACACCGACGCACGCCAGGCTTTGCAGCGCCTCACGGAAGTGCTCACCCCCGCTGACTTGGAACGGTCGTCGCTCCTCCAACGCGGTGCCGATCCCGTTGGTGCCGGTGTCCTCCTCGGCATAGCGGAAACCGGGTGCGACGTAGGCGCGGTCCAAACGCGCTCGCAACCCTGCGTCGCCCGCCCTGCGGTCGACGATCTGAGCGGCGGAATCGGCCAGCAGGATGGTCGCGGGGGCGTCCTGCAGGTGCAGGACGAGGTTGTCGATCACGGGATCGGCGGCTCTCCTCAACCGGCTGTCGCGATCCACGTCCGGCGTGTAGGGAAGGTCGCCGTCGCCGGACGAGACGCCGATAACTTCACACCGCCGCCATGACGCCTCGATCTCGGGCCGGAGGGTGTTCAACTCCTGGCTCTCTCGTGATGGCGCTGATGTCCAGAATCGTTCACGTTCGTTCCATGGCTCGCGGCTTGCCTTGTCGATACTCATAGCCACCTTACATAACTGGTCAGGGGATTTTCCGAGCTGACCCTCCTCGTAATGTAACCTGGCTCACATCTTTGGGTGTGTCCCGTTTTGCTACAGTCTGCTCGCTGTACCGGACCTGGTGGGAATGACTGCAACGTTGTGGTCGCGACCATCGGAGACTGTGCTCGCCTGGTCTGTCGATGTGGGCCGACCTGTGTTTTCCCGATGTTGTCGTCTGATGTCGGCTTTGTCGATCTTGCCCATTGCAGTCTTGGGGATCTCATCGACTCTCACGAAACGATCGGGCAGCCAGAATCGGGGGAGTGTTGTCGCCAGGAACGTCCGGAGCTCCTCGTCGGTCACGTCGGCGTCCAGCCGGAGCCACGCGAGGGGGCGTTCCTGCCATGTGTCGTCCGGTATGGCGATGACGGCGGCCTCCGAGACGGCAGGATGAAGCATGAGCGCATTCTCGAGGTCCACCGAGGAGATCCATTCCCCGCCGCTCTTGACGAGGTCCTTTTCGCGGTCTTTGATCTGCAGGCCGGCATCTGGGTGAACGGTCGCCACATCGCCGGTGCGCAGCCAGCCGTCTCGAAAGCTGTCCGGCGTTCGTGGATCGTCCAGGTATTCCCGGGCGACCCACGGGGAACGTACTTCCAGTTCGCCGACGGTCTGACCATCCCAGTGTTGCGGTGAGCCGGTTTCGTCCACGACGCGGAGCTCGAACAACGGCAGTGGCCGGCCCTGCATCGAGCCGCCGGGGGAGAACGTGCCCATCGGAGATGTTTCGGTCATGCCCCATCCATTTACGACGCGGGCGCCTTGCTCGGCCCACCACCGCGCCAGCGCGACCGGCGGCACCTGCCCTCCGAGCCACATCGTCTTCAGCTCCGAGAGGTCGTAGCCACAGTTTCGGCGTAGGTGCTCGTCGCGCATCAGGGCGGCGACCGTCGGTGAGCCGACGAAGGTGTCGGGCCGTTCGCCATGGATCAAGTCCAGGAACCGCTCGGGTGTGGGGTGCGGTCCGGGCAGCACCAGACGTGCGCCCTGGAGCGCCGCCGCGTAGGGGACACCCCAGCCGTTGACGTGCGACATTTGGGTGGCGAGCAGGTAGGCCCGCTCCGCGTCGATCTCGACTCCGCCCTTGGTGCTGATCGCCATGGCGTGGAGCACGATGCTCCGGTGGCTGTAGACGACGCCCTTGGGCGACCCGGTCGTTCCCGAGGTGAAGCAGATCGACGCCGCAGTGTTTTCGTCGACCTCCTGGAAGGACCCGTGGGTGGATGCACGTGAAACGAACCGGTCATAGGGAATGACCTGGTCGAAGTCATCGATCGCACCGGGTTCGCCCACAACGATGAGGTGACGAACCGTGGGAATCCGGCCACGCATCGCCTCTACCGACGGGAGGAGATCCTCGTCGACGATCAGGACCTCATCTGAAACATGGTTGATCGTATAGGCCATGTGTTCGACCGGCATGCGGTGATTTACCGTGTGTAGGACGGCCCCGAGCGCTGGGACCGCGAAGTAGGCCGCCAGGTGCTGACGGGTATTCCACGCCATGGTTGCGATTCGGGACCCGCGTTTCACGCCGATCGATGCGAGCGCACCGGCCAGATCCCTCACGTCGGATACCAGGTCCCGGTACGTGAAATTGCGAACCCCGTCCGAAGTCCAGGCCGTGTTGATCCGAGCGCCATTCACGTTCTCGGCGCGCCACAGCAGCCTCGCCACCGACAATTGACTGCTCATCATGAGCCCATCCACCGGTCCTACCGCCTTTCATCAGATCGCTCCAAGTCGGGTCCTCGATGGATGCCAACTCTGCGACCACGTAATAGGCCGATCCTGTACCCCCCGTCAGGCACAAGGTGTCCGATAACGAGTCAGCCCTTGCCTCAACGTGGTGTTGCATTTTCGGACATTCGTTTGATCACTCAGCCGACGACAGTGGTGGAAACCGCGGGTTTGAAATGCCGAGCCCGAAACGACTTCAAATCTAAAGGGGCACAACCATGACCGAATACACGCTGCGAACCATTGTCGATGGCTACTCGTACCTCGAGGGTGCCCGCTGGCATGACGGACGTCTGTGGTTTGCGGACTTCTACACCCACACCGTAAATGCTGTGAACGCCGACGGCAGCATCGAACTTGTCGCGACGATCCCGTACCAACCCTCTGGGCTCGGTTGGCTGCCGGACGGGCGGCTGCTGATCGTGTCGATGAAGGACCGCAAGGTGCTGCGGCAAGAGTCGGACGGCACACTCGTCGAGCATGCCGACATCCATGACCTATGCGGTGGCCACGCCAACGACATGGTCGTGGACGCCCAGGGAAGGGCCTATGTGGGCAACTTCGGATTCGACCTCATGGGTGGGGCGCCACACGAGCACACAACTGTCGTCCTCGTCGACACCGACGGAAGCGCCTCGATCGTCGCCGACGGACTGTCATTCCCCAACGGCATGGTCATCACTCCCGATGGTTCAACCCTGCTGGTCAACGAATTGTTCGGCAATCGGATCTCGGCATTCGACATCCACCCGGACGGCACGCTCGGCGAGCGAATCGAATGGGCCGGCTACGGAGACCTCGGTGCCGAGCCCGACGTCGGCACACGACTCGAGGCCGCCACGATCGTGCCCGACGGTCTGACCCTGGACGCCGAAGGCGCTGTGTGGATTGCCGATGCCGGGAACAACCGAGCGGTGCGGATCGCCAAGGGCGGCGAAATCCTCGACGAGGTCAGTACCGCACCCGACGGGGTGTTCGCCGTCGCGCTCGGCGGCGACGACGGGCGCACCCTGTTCTTGTGCGTCGCACCGAATTTCGACGAGACCGAACGCACCGCAACCCGGCTGGGGCGCATGCTCGCCACCGAAGTGGACGTACCACACGCCGGCCGCCCCTGACCCTCTGGATCCCGCGGCGGAACCGTCTCCCGCAGCGGGTCCGGCGTTGATCTCACATTTCAACTGACCAAGGAGCCCCGGGGTGTTCACTACCTCCTTCACACGGATCTTCGACGTGGAGCATCCCGTCGTCTGTGGCGGCATGACTGCGGTCGGCACTGCCGACCTCATCGCTGCCGTCGCAAACGCGGGTGCTCTCGGATTCCTCTCCGCTCTCTCCCAGCCGACACCCGAAGCCTTGGCCGAGGAGATCGAAAGGTGTCGGTCCATGACCGACCGACCCTTCGGTGTCAACCTGACGATCCTGCCAACCCTCAAACCTGTTCCCTACGAGGACTACCGCGCCGTCATCATCGACTCCGGCGTGGGTGTCGTCGAAACGGCGGGTAGCAACCCCGCTCCCCATCTGCACGCCTTCGCCGCCGCCGGCATCAAGGTAATCCACAAGGCCGTCTCCGTGCGCCACGCACTGAAGGCGGAGCAGCTTGGAGTCGACGCGGTCAGCGTCGACGGGTTCGAATGTGCCGGCCATCCCGGAAACGACGACGTCCCCGGTCTCGTCCTGATCCCTGCCGCTACCCGCAAATTGTCGATCCCCGTCATCGCCAGCGGCGGATTCGCCGATGGTGCCGGCCTGGCGGCGGCTCTGGCATTGGGGGCCAGCGCAATCAACATGGGAACCAGATTCGTCGCCAGCACAGAGGCGCCCGTCCACGAGAACGTCAAACGCCAGATCACCGTCAACGACGAACGATCCACGCAACTGGTGTTCCGAGAGTTCAACAACACCGCCCGCGTTGCCCGCAACTCCATCTCGGAGAGAATTTCCGAGATCGCCGCGCTTCCGAACGCAACATTCGACGACGTCGCCGATCTTGCCTCCGGGGCGCGCGGCCGCCAGAAGGTGCTGGCCGGCGGTGACGTGGACGCCGGCTTGTGGTGGGCCGGGCAATCACAGGGGCTGATCGACGAGATCCTCACCTGCGAGGAGATCGTGACCAGCACGGTCAAGCAAGCCCATGATCTGATCGTGAACGGACTTCCCCGACTGACGGGTGCCGTCCGATGATCCGCACCGTGGATGCCGAGTACGAGACGATCTCCCTCGAGCTGCGCGACGGCGTGCTCATCGTGACGCTGAATCGACCGGCGTCGCTCAACGCCTTCACCATCACCATGGCTGATGAGCTCGAGCACCTCTTTCGGGCGGTCAATGACGACGACGACGTCAACGCCGTGGTGGTGACCGGCGCGGGCCGTGCGTTTTGCGCCGGTATGGATCTCACGACCGACGGCAACGTGTTCGGCCTCGACGAGACATTGGAGCCGACCCTCCGCGATATGGGTGACTTGCAGGACCCGGTCATTGCGCGCGGCGTCCGCGACACCGGCGGGCGGGTCACACTTGCGGTGTTCGACTGCCTCAAACCCGTGATCGCCGCCGTCAACGGCCCCGCCGTGGGCATCGGCGCCACCCTGACCTTGTCCATGGACGCCCGCCTCGCCTCCACCGCAGCACGATACGGGTTTGTCTTCGGCCGCCTCGGGATCACACCCGAAGCAGCCTCGACCTGGTTCCTGACGAGGATCGTCGGACTCGATACCGCGCTCGACCTCGTGTACTCCGCCGACATCCTCGACGCGGCCGACGCGGCCGAGATCGGCCTGGTTCGCTCGGTCCACTCGCCGGACGACCTTCTCGATGCCGCGCTTGCACTGGCACATCGCTTCACTCGCGATCGATCGCGTGTCGCCACCGCCCTGACCCGGCAGATGATGTACCGCAACGCGCTTGTCGATCACCCCGCCGAGGCTCACCGCATCGATTCACTCGCCATGTTCTACACCAGTATCGGAGATGGTAGGGAAGGTGTCCAAGCATTCCGAGAGAAGAGGAAGCCCCAATTCGCGGGGCGCGTATCAACCGACCTTCCTGACTTCTGCACCGACTGGATAGAGCGGTAGTGCCGCTGAGGCATAGGCTGTGATGTCTCTCGCGGAATACGGGTAGCACCATTCATCGTCACTGCTACCGGCCGCCGAAGTCCCACCAGCGGGCTCGAACTCGACGAGCCCACTGGTGGCCGATCAGCTGTGATCTGGGCAGTCCAACAGCCGATGGCCGCGCGAACCCGGCGCTTCCCTCATGCGGTCGAGGCTGATTTGTGGGCGCCCGCCGAGATCATCGCCACCCCGTCGCGGCCGGCCAACTGAACGACGGCCGCGCAGGAGGAAGAAAAGGCACCGTTATCGTCACCGTCTTCTACATGCGATGCGACGCACCTGCGGATCTCTTTCTCAGTGCTGGGGTGTGGGGACCACGGCCACGATCTTTTCGGCCCAGAGAAATTACGCGATGACCGGGCCATGAGACCGCTGACCACATCCCTCCCGGTGTTGCGGAGCCTGTCGGACGGTCCGTTGCAGGACTCGGCCAGCGCGTAACACAAACCGAGTTCGCGGCCGATCAGTTCCTTCATGAGCTCATTTGGATCCGGCCCCGATCTTGGTGACGCGGGCATCACGCCAAGCGCGGGCCACCCGGTACTCCGTCATGTAGCCGTAGCCGCTGTGGAGTTGGACGCAATGGTCGATCTACTTCGTTCTGCACGTGCAAGGCAAACAACTTGGCCTTGGCGGCGTCAAACGGCGTCAATCGGCGTCAACTCGGCGCCCATGTGGGCACTCACACACTGATCGATGAATACTCGGGTGACTTCGATCCGAGTATTCGACGGCGAGGCGGAACTTATCTTATTGTGCTGAAACTGGCCGATCGACTGCACTGCATAACCTCGGCAGCCAGCGCCGTTTCTGCTCCTCACCGGTGAGGTGGACAACGTACGGTGCCACGACGTCCGCTGGATGCCGACACAGCAGCCGAGCGCCACGCTCAACTTGCAGAGTTCCTCGAACAGCACATATGAAAGGCTTGTTCCCCGGCCGCATGCTCGACAAGGTCGGTCAAGACGAGCCAGATACTGCGGAGCTGTTCTCCGGGGACGTCCAGGTTCCCCCGGACAACGTCATCGGTGAGCTCAACACCGGCTTCATTCACGGTGAGGATGGCGACATCGCTCGATCGCCGCCACGGTGGCGCGGGAGGAGCCCGCGCCAGTACGAAGAAGTCTTGTTGCTCGATGCCGCGCGGGACTGTCCGGGTGGGCTACAGGCCATTGTTCCGGTCAAAGATGTTGCTGCAGTTGCATGGTGGATGCCGTCAGATGAGTTGGCCGTTTGCTCCGCGAGGCGTACTTGCACGTGTGCCTGGTGCCTTCCGGGTGTCCGGTGGATCGATATCGGACAGTCCCAGGTTCTCGAACCGCCCTAGCGTATGTGATGTCGGTCATACGAACGGCCGGGCTGGCACACATCGACCGGCCCCCACACAGGTCCCAATCATTTCACTCAAGGAGGCAGCATGACCACGACACCGACCGATCCGAGGGAGCTCTACGAGACGAGCGGCGCCCTGGACGTCCTCGTCATCGGAGGCGGCTTCGCGGGTCTGTATCAACTCGATCAACTTCGTTCACGCGGATTTTCGGTGAAGGTCGTCGAAGCCGGTGACTCGCTGGGGGGCATCTGGTACTGGAACTGCTACCCGGGTGCTCGAACCGACAGTACCGGGCAGATCTATCAGTACTCACGCGAGGACCTGTGGAAGGACTGGAGCTACGACGAGCTCTACCCGTCATGGTCCGGTGTGCGCGACTATTTCGCCTACGTCGACCGCAAGCTCGATCTGTCCCGAGACATCATCTTCAGTACCCGGGTGACGTCTGCCGACTTCGATTGCGAGCGGAACCAATGGACAGTGCGCACCGACACGGGCCGGACGCTGCGCGCCAGGACTGTGGTGATCTGCACTGGATTCGGCGCCAAGCCGTACATTCCCCGAATCAACGGCCTCAACAGCTTTGCCGGCGAATCTCACCACACCGCATTGTGGCCCCAAGAGGGTCTGGACATGGCCGGCAAACGTGTGGGGATCATCGGCACCGGGTCGAGCGGCGTTCAGGTCACCCAAGAGGCCGCCGCAGGCGCCGAACAGATCACCATCTTCCAGCGGACGCCCAACCTTGCGCTGCCGATGCGACAGCAACAGTTGACAGACCAGCTCAAGGAGAAGCTGAAGGAACACCTTCCCGAGCGATTTGCCCAGCGCCGGAGGTCGTTTGCCGGATTCGACATGGACTTCATCCAGAAAAGCGTGTTCGAAGTCTCGGACGAGGAGCGAGCCGACACTTACGAAAAGATGTGGGCTACCGGCGGTTTCGAGCTATGGCTCGCCAACTACCAAGATATCTTGCTCGATGAACACGCGAACCGCACCATGTACGACTTCTGGCGCAACAAGGTCCATCAGCGCGTCACCGATCCGGTCAAGGCCGAGAAGCTTGCCCCGAAGGATCCGCCCCATCCGTTCG
Source organism: Rhodococcus jostii NBRC 16295 (assembly GCF_001894825.1). Classification (GTDB taxonomy): domain Bacteria; phylum Actinomycetota; class Actinomycetes; order Mycobacteriales; family Mycobacteriaceae; genus Rhodococcus_F; species Rhodococcus_F jostii. The sequence goes on from NZ_BCWY01000107.1 coordinate 25,311, forward strand.
GGACGAAGCGACCCTCGCTGGAGCAGAACTTCTATGATGTGGTGAACCAGGAAAACGTCGACATCGTCGACGTCAACGAGGATCCGATCGAGCGGATCACCCCGACGGGTGTCCATACCAAGTCCGGTCCACGCGAGTTCGACATCCTGGTGTTCGCCACAGGTTTCGACGCGAACCGCGGTGGCATCACGTCGATCGATATCCGAGGCACCAATGATCAACTCCTGAGCCACAAGTGGTCCGAGCGACTCGATACCTTCATGGGACTCGCCACTGCAGGATTCCCCAACCTGATGTTCGTGTACGGCCCGCAGAGCCCTGCCGGATTCTGCAATGGGCCCACTTGCGCGGAGGTGCAAGGAGAGATCGTTGTCGACTTCCTGACTCACGTTCGCGACGGCGGATACCAGCGGTTCGAGACCAGCGAGGACGCAGAGCAATCATGGACGGCGCACGTGGAGGAAGTCTTCCACATGTCGCTCTTTCCGCGGGCCAAGTCTTGGTATCACGGGGCAAACATTCCCGGTAAGCCGAGTCAGATGCTCAACTACTCTGGCGGCCTTCCTTCCTACTTCGATCACTGGGAGGAAAACGTCGCGGCCGGGTACAAGGCATTCACACTGTCCTGATCACGCGCGCGAACGGCGGACAGGTCGACCAACAGCGGATCTCGCGGAAATCGTCAGGCGCAGGGTCCGGCGGCCGTCACATCCTGCCAATGAGTTCCGATGATGGCGGTGGTTGCGGCATCCGACCTGCTCGCCCTCGACGCGAGCGAGCCGCCGGCCTGACGACCGTCCGGCGGCCGCTCGTCGACAATGGCCCCAAAGCGGCGCAACTGCTGCTGGAACTTGTGTATGCCGAGCTCGAGCGCCGCGGTTTGTCGGCGGAGAACGCGATCTTCGGGATGGGTGGCGGGCTGTTGCAGCACTGCAACCGGGACACGATGAACTTCGGGCAGAAGGCGTCCGCGGTTTGTGTGAATGGTGAGTGGCGGGGCATCGCGAAGGCGCCGACCGGGGATGCGATGAAGGCGTCCAAGCGTGGCCGCCTCGGGTTGCGACTGTCGCAGGGTGAGTATCGGACGGTGCCGCGGGAGTCGATCTCGCCGGAGGCGAACATCCTGCAGCCGGTGTTCCGTGACGGCAAGTTGCTGCGGAAGTGGGATTTCTCCGAGCTGATCGAGCGTAGTGAGTGGGAGGTGCCGGAGAGCTATTACGCCGAGGCCATCGCACCGTGCGTGAAGGTGCCAGTCCGCCGCAATTGTTCGCGGGCATACGGATTGCCGGTTCGTGTATGGCTAGGCATTGTGTGCGTAGTCAGTTCGCTCTGGTAGCTGCGGTGAACCTGCTCGTGGGCGGAGGCGGAGCGTGCAGAGAGCGCTTGGCATGTGCGAGTGAGCGCTGTGCGGCTGCGGTGACGGCTTCGGCGGTGAAGCCGAACTCGCGGAACAGGGTCTTGTAGTCGGCGGAGGCG
>NZ_BCWY01000108.1 GCF_001894825.1 Rhodococcus jostii NBRC 16295
CCGCGACGCGGTAGTGGAGGAAGACGACACCACTGTCGAAGCGGTGTTCGTCCAGCAATTCCAGCCCGCACCGGACGTGATCCGGGAGGGATCGGGTGCCGCCGCCCACCACCACGGGGGTGACGAACACGTGGCACTCGTCGACCAGGCCGGCCTCGAATGCGTGCGTCGCCAGTCCCGGACCGCCGACGGAGAGGCTGCGATCGGCCTGCGCTTTCAGTTGCCGGACCGCCTCGGGATCGAAGTTCCGCTCGATGCGCGTCCGGGCGCTCGACGCGGACTCCACTGTCGTGGAGTACACGACCTTGTCGGCCGCCCTCCACATCTCCGCGAAATCCCGGATGCAATCGGGCTCTCCGGCCAGGTCCTGCGCGGTCTCCCAGTAGACCATCGTCTCGTACATGCGTCGCCCGAACAGGTATGTGCCGACCGGCCGTTCGAGCTCGTTGACGAAGGTGTGGACCTCCTCGTCGGGCGCGGCCCAGTCGAAATTTCCGTCCTCGTCGGCGATGTAACCGTCGAGCGACATGATCGTCGAGTAGATCAGTGTGCCCACCGCGAACCCCCTTGCGCCTGCCCGGATGTGGTTCGGTTCAGCCTGTCACGTCGAGGGTGTCGACGTCGACGCCTGCTGCGGGTAGCAGGTGATAGAAGGCGCGCTCACAGAGGTCGATCATCTCGGTGCGTCCCATGGTGGGTTCGTCGAGCCAGGACAGCACGATTTCCTCCATGAACGCCTGCCAGCCCGAGATCGCGGCCTCGAGCGCCGGCGTCGTCGGCACGCCGAACTCGGCCAGCGATGCGCCGATCCAGCGGGTGAACGTCCGCCGCATGCCGCGGTAGATCTGCCGCATGCTCTCGTCGCCGCTGGCGGCCATCCGCATGACCGCGAGATAGATGGTGGGGTGCTCGATCACCGCATTCGCGAACGTTTCGACGCCGGCCCGGAGTTGTTCGGGCACGGGCAGCGTCTCGTCCGGGGTCATCCGTCGCTGGAGTTCGGACGCGGAGGCCTCGAGTACGGCGTTGCGAAAACCCTGCTTGTTCTTGAAGTAGTGGAACAGCAGCGGCGGGGAGACACCCGCATCGGCCGCCACCTGGTCCATGGACAGTTCGTCGAACGGCACCGACTCGAGGAGCCGGACGGCCACGTCGAGGATCTGCGCGCGCCGATCTTCGGGTGAGCGGGGTGCAGCGGCCACCCCTGCACCCTAGGGAGAAACGCACGGCCCGTCCATTGACTTTTACTCAACGGGATACGTAACCTCGGGTAACACATACCGAGTGTGAGGAGCGCAACAATGTCGGATTTCGATGTGGTCGTCAATGGTGGGCTGTGGTTCGACGGAACCGGGTCCGCGCCTCGGCGTCGCAATCTCGGCATTCGCGGCGGCGTCGTCGCGGTGGCATCGATTCGCCCGCTGCCCGTCGGACCCGACACCGAGATCATCGATGCGGGAGGTAAATGGGTGCTCCCCGGTTTCGTGGACGTCCACACCCACTACGACGCCGAAGTGCTCGTCAGCCCCGGACTGCCGGAGTCGGTGCGGCACGGTGTGACCACCGTCGTCCTCGGCAACTGCTCGCTGTCCACCGTCTATTCGACGCCGCGCGAGTGCGCCGACCTCTTCAGCCGGGTCGAGGCCGTGCCACACGACTCCGTGCTCCGGATCCTGGAGGAGAACAAGATCTGGCAGAGTCCGGCGGAGTACGTCGAGGCCCTCGAGTCGTTGCCGCTCGGGCCGAACATCGCCGGCTTCATCGGGCACTCCGACATCCGCACCCACGTCCTGGGTCTCGGCCGGGGCACCGACAAGCGGACGAAGCCGAGTGCGCGCGAGCTCGAGCGGATGGGCGCACTGCTCACCGAGGCCGTCGACGCCGGCTTCCTCGGCCTCTCGTCCATGACCAATGCGCTCGACAAGATCGACGGCGACGAATACCGTTCGCGCTCATTGCCGTCCACGTACGCGCGGTGGAAGGAGTTCCGGTTCCTCAACCGCATCCTGCGCGACCGCGGCAAGATCCTGCAGAGCGCGCCGACGATCAACCTTCACCCCAACATCGCCGGATTCTTCGCGGAGAGTTCGGGTCTCGGACGGCGCAAGCCCCTCAAGACGTCGCTGCTGTCGGCCGCGGACTCGAAGGCGTACCCGCCGATCGTGTACTTCATGCTCGCCGCGGCACCGCTGCTGAACCGCTTCGCCAAGACCGACTTCAAGTGGCAGCACCTCCCGGTGCCCTTCACCGTCTACGCCGACGGCATCGACCTCGTGGTGTTCGAGGAGTTCGGTGCCGGCGCGGCGGCCCTGCACCTCAAGGACCAGGTGGAGCGGAATGCCCTGTTGCAGGACGAGGCCTACCGGCGCCGGTTCCGCAAGGACTACGACGACAAGTTCAGTCCCCGCATCTGGCACCGCAACTTCTACGACGCCGTGATCGTCGGTTGCCCCGACGAGACGCTGATCGGCAAGACGTTCGGAGCGGTGGGCGACCTACGCGGCGTGCACCCGGTCGACGCGTACCTCGACCTCGTCGTGAAGTACGGCACTGCACTGCGGTGGCGGACCACCATCGCCAACCATCGCCCCAAGTTCGCGAAGAAGCTCGCGGCCAGCTCGGGTGTGCAGATGGGATTCGGCGACGCGGGTGCCCACCTGCGCAACATGGCGTTCTACAACTACCCGATCCGGTTGCTGAAGAAGGTCAAGGATGCGCAGTCGGACCGCAAGCCGTTCCTGACCGTCGAGCGGGCCGTCCACCGGCTGACAGGCGAGCTGGCCGACTGGTACGGCATCGACGCCGGCCATCTCCGCGAAGGCGACCGCGCGGATCTGGTCGTCGTCGACCCCGCGGGTCTCGACGCCACGGTGGACGGACTGTTCGAGGCCGAGGTCCCCGAGTACAGCGGTCTGCGCCGGATGGTGAACCGCAGCGACGGCGCCGCGGTCGCGACGGTGATCAACGGCCGTCTCGTCTACCGGGACGGCGAGTTCACCGGCGGTTTCGGCGTCGCCAAGACGGGACGGTTCCTCCGCGCCGGCGCGCCGGCCGCGGATCGCAGCGAATCCGTGGCGGCGGCCCGATGAGCGAGCGGATCGCCACGTTCACCCGCGATGGGCTGGTGTTCGACGTCCGCGACGAGGGCCCGATCGACGGGGTGCCGGTGGTGCTGCTGCACGGATTTCCGCAGGATTCGCGGTCGTGGGACGCGTTGGCGCCGCTGCTGCATCGGCGGGGTTTCCGCACCCTCGCGCCGGACCAGCGCGGCTATTCGGCCGGGGCCCGGCCCCGCGCCCGCTGGGCGTACCGCAGCTCCGAACTGGTGGCGGACGTCGTCGCGCTCATCGATCAGGCAGGCCTCGGCCCGGCGCATGTCGTCGGACACGACTGGGGTGCGGCGGTGGCGTGGGGGATCGCGGCGGAACGGCCCGATCGGGTCCGCACCCTCACGGCGCTGTCGGTGCCGCACCCGGCGGCGTTCGTCCGGGCGATGCTCACCAGTCGGCAGATCCTGAAGTCGTGGTACATGTTCGCGTTCCAGCTGCCGTGGATTCCGGAGCGGTTGATCACCCCGGACAGTGTGGGCCACCGGGCTCTGCTGGCCAGCGGCCAGACCGCGGACGAAGCGAAACGCGACCTCGAGCCGATGCGCGACCGGACGCGCGCCCGGGGCGCCCTGAACTGGTATCGGGCGATGCCGTTCACCGCACCGCGATCCGCCTCCCGGAAGGTGCGGGTGCCCACCCTCTTCGTGTGGAGCGACCGCGACACGGCGATCGGACCGGTCGGGCCGAAGCTGACGTCGCGATTCGTCGACGGTCCGTACACCTTCGAGGTCCTCCGCGGCGTGAGTCACTGGATTCCGGACGAGGCGGCCGAGCGCGTCGACGCACTACTCGGCAACCACCTGCTCGATCAGGCGTGACGCCGACCGATCGGTGCGCGCCACGTCGCCGGTGACGAGGCGGTCCAGGAGGATTCCCCGAAGTCCCGAGACCGCGATCGTCGCCTCGTCGCGGGCGTGCTCGGGTGCGAACCCGCATCGGCCCATCGCGTCGGCGACGGCGTCGATCAACGCGTGGATAGCCGAGGTGGCGAAATCGGCGAACGGGCCCCGCTGGACGCTCGCGACACCCATCACCTGCACCAGGATCTTCGTGCTGACCGAGGACTCGCCCTGCGTGGTCGACGTCCACAGCTTCGCCAGGCCCGCGCGCAGTCCGTCCCGATCCGAGACTCCGGAGAACAGCAGCGAGAAGTCGGGATGCTGCGTCCCCAACGCCTGGACGAGCAGTTCCTCCTTGGTGCCGAAGTAGTAGATCAGCATGCGCGAGCTCGTCCCCAGCTCGGCGGCGAGCGGTCGGAGCGAGAGGTCCGCGAGTCCGTGTTCGGCGATGTAGCCGACGACGTCGGCGAGGAGTTGCGCGCGCTTGGCGTGGTCGAGGGGGCGGGCCATACGTTTGACTGTACCGAACGCTACAGGTATTCATGACGGCATGACTGTAACGACTGCTTCAGAAACGGCATCGCCCGGACGCCCGGTGGTGATCACGGCGTTCGCCGCCACCACGTCGATCGCCGACGACGTCGAAGGAACGTGGGAAGGGTTGTTGCACAACCGTAGTGGCATCGGTGTGCTCGACGACGCGTTCGTCGACGCCTACGACCTTCCGGTCAGGATCGGGGGCAAGCTCCGAGCGCACCCCGCCGATCAACTGTCGCGGGTCGAGCAGCGCCGGCTGTCCTTCGTCGAGCAGAGCGCCCTCGTCCTGGGTCGGCGGGCCTGGGCGAGTGCCGGCACGCCCGACGTGGACGGCGAGAGGCTTGCGGTCGCCATCGGCACCGGGCTGGGCGGCGGTGACGCGCTGGTCGGCGCCGTCGATGCGATGCGCGCGAACGGGTACCGCAAGGTCTCGCCGATGTCCGTTCCCATGGTCATGCCGAACGGTCCCGCCGCGACGGTCGGACTGGAGATCGGGGCGAAGGCCGGAGTGTTCGCGCCGGTCTCCGCGTGCTCGTCGGGGTCGGAGGCCCTCGCACACGCCTGGCGCCTCATTGCCACCGGCGAGGCCGACGTGGTGGTGGCCGGCGGGGTCGAGGGGCAGATCGACGCGGTACCTATCGCGAGCTTCGCGATGATGCGGGCGATGAGCACCCGCAACGACGAACCCGAGCGGGCATCGCGCCCGTTCGACCGTGATCGAGACGGTTTCGTGTTCGGTGAGGCCGGCGCGATCCTCGTGCTCGAATCCGAGGAGCACGCCCGATCGCGGGGCGCGGAGATCCACGGCAGAATCCTGGGTGCCGGAATCACCTCGGACGCCTACCATATCGTCGCCCCCGATCCGCAGGGCGCGGGAATTGCCCGGGCCATGCAGAAGGCGCTCGCCACGGCGGGTCTCAGCGGCGCGGACATCGATCACGTCAACGCCCACGCCACCTCGACCTCCGTCGGCGACGCCTCCGAGGCCACCGCGATCGCCGCCGTCGCGCCGCGAGCGTCGGTGTATGCCCCGAAGTCGGCCCTCGGTCATTCCATCGGCGCGGTCGGAGCCGTCGAGGCGATCCTCACCGTCCTGACGGTGCGCGATCAGATCGTTCCACCGACCCTCAACCTCGACAACTAGGACCCGGCCATCGACCTGGACGTCGTCGCCGGGTCGGCCCGTCGGCAGCGCATCGACTACGCACTGAGCAATTCGATCGGCTTCGGCGGACACAACGTCGCACTCGCGTTCGGGCGGTACTGACACCGTTGTCCGCTGTCGGCGAACTGCGCGGTGCTGCCGCCGTGATTCTGGAAGACTCCGGAGGTATGGACGCGCAGCGCAGACTGACGCTGGTCACAGCCGCTCCCGAGGACTCGCGGGAGGAGCCGCTGGTGCGTGAGCTCTACGGGCGGGTGCTCCGCGACGCGCGCCGCGACCAGGACCGCAGCCTCGAGGACGTCGCCGGCGCCGTCGGCATGTCGAAGCAGTACCTCTCCGAGATCGAGCGTGGCAAGAAGGAGCCGTCCTCGGAAATGCTCCGCGCAGTGTGCGGCGCCCTCGGTATGTCGGTGGAACACCTGCTGTTCCGGTCCGGGCGCCGGCTCGGCGCGGCGAACCGCACCCCGATTGCCTGGACCGTGAACCGGCAGGTGCCCACCCTGCTCGCCGCCTGACCTGGTGGGTCAGTCCACGACGATGGTGTCGGCGAGACCGTAGTCGATGGCCTCTCGAGCGGTGAAGATGCGGTCCCGGTCGGTGTCCCGGCGGAGACGTTCGACGGTCTGCCCGGTGTGTTTGCTCAGGATCGCCTCGGTCTGTGAACGGACCCGCATGATCTCCGCGGCCTGCAGCGCGAGGTCGGAGATCGTGCCGTTGCCCTGAGTGGACGGCTGGTGCAGCAGAACTCGGGAATGCGCCAGGACGTGGCGGTGTCCCATGGTGCCCGCGGACAGGAGAACCGCCGCGGCGGACGCGGCCTGACCCATGCAGTACGTGGCGATGGTCGGGCGCAGGAACTGCATCGTGTCGTAGATGGCGAGCATCGCGGTGGTGGAGCCGCCGGGGGAGTTGATGTAGAGCCCGATCTCCTGGTCGGAACTGTCCGCCTGCAGGTGGAGCAGTTGCGCCATCACCACATTGGCGACTCCGTCGTCGATCTCCGTGCCGAGGAAGACGATCCGCTCGTTCAGCAGGCGGCTGAAGATATCGAACGACCGCTCACCTGCCGGGGTGCGCTCGATGACGTGGGGGATGGTGTATTGGGACATGGCGTCACAGTCCAATTCTCGGGGCGGTGGTGTGCGGGGCGATCTCGGCGAACGAGGACACGACGCGGTCGACGATCCCGTAGTCGCGGGCCTCGTCGGCCGTGAACCAGCGGTCGCGGTCGCTGTCCTCGGCGATCTCCTCGACGGGATGACCCGTCTCGGCGGCGAGGATCTCCTGCGACTGACGCTTCATCCGTTCGAGGCTCTCGGCCTGGATGGCGATGTCGACGGCGGTGCCGCCGATGCCCGCCGACGGCTGGTGCATCATGATGCGGCTGTGCGCCAGGCTGATTCGCTTGCCGTGGGTTCCCGAGCACAGCAGTACCTGCCCCATGCTCGCAGCAAAACCCATGGCGACGGTCACCACGTCGTTGGGCACGAGTTTCATCGTGTCGTAGATGGCCAGGCCGGCGAACACGGAGCCACCCGGCGAGTTGATGTACAGCACGATGTCGCGTTTGGGGTCGGCGGCCGCGAGCAGCACCAGTTCGGAGCAGGCCCGCTCGGCCATGGCGTCGTCCACCTCGCCGGTGAGGAGGATCGTGCGCTGGCGAAACAATCTGTCCGCCAACAGGTCGCGGTAGTTCAGATCGGGGAGTGCGGCTGTGGTCATGCCTCATTACTACCGCCGCACCGGCGCCGGACCGGCGATTGTCTGCTGTGGGCAGACGACGTCGGATGTCCGGCACCGGTTCCGCCGGATGTGACGCAGATCGCTTACCTGGCGTCACTCCAGCACCGACTGCTGTGAACTGGGCGTTCGCCATTCGAGGTGACCGCGAGGAATCCAACGGATGAACGGCTCGACACGGGGAGATGAACGTCGGAAACAGACCGCTCGGCCAGTGGAATTGCCCGCGCGCGAAGGCGAACTCGCTGGTTAGGGTGCCCTCATGCACGTTCTGTTCGTCTGTAGCGGGAACGTCTGCCGCTCGCCGATCGCAGAGCGGCTGACGCACGCGTATGCGGCTGCCCACGATCTGCCGCACCTCACCGCCGAGAGCGCCGGGGTGCGGGCCCTCGTGGGCTTTCCGATCGAACCCGTCGCCGCGCGCGTCATCGAAGGTCTCGGTGCGAGTGCGGACGGCTTCAGGGCGCGTCGCCTGCGCCCCGAGATGATCAAGCGCGCCGACCTCGTCCTCGCGATGACCGAGCAGATCCGGGATCGTTCGATGGAACTGCTTCTCGGAACGAGTCACTGCACGTTCACGCTCCGCGAGGCCCGCCGGATCGCCGCCGACACCGGTGCCCGCACCGTCGCCGAACTCGCCGTCGCCCGCCGCGACTACGGGACGGTCGACGAGCCGAACATCAGCGACCCGGTGGGGCTCGCGGAGTCGGCATTCACCGCGGTGGGCGACCGGATCGCCGCCGAGTTGATACCCCTGCTCGACGCGCTCGACCTCGGCAGCGGCGCGGAACGGTCGCCCGAACCCGACGCCGAACCAGACGCCGAGCCCGAGCCCGAACCCGAGCCCGAGCCCGAACCGCCGTCCGCCCCGGTCTTCCACCTGCCCCTGTCACCCCGGCCGCTGATCGCCGCGCGGGCGGCGTCGTCGATCCTCGACTATCCGGTCAGCTGGTCGCGCTGAACTGATAGTTCGCGAATCGCTCGTCCACCTGCTCGGCGGTCAGCCCGAACTCCTCGAGCGTGTACTTGTGTGAGGGCCGACGGTCGCCGCTGCGACTCTCGGCGTGCATCGCCTCCATCGCGCCCTGGGCAGGCGCACTCAAGTCGAGACCGAAATGCGTGTAGATCCCTTCGACGGTGCCGAGCGGATCGGCCACGAAATCCTGGTAGTCGACGTCGATGAACTGTGCAGGATTGTGTTCGGCGCGTGCCGCGGTGAACTGTTCGAGCCCCCGGGCCCACAGTTCGAGCTGGCTCTCCCCGATGACGCTGCCCCGGAACTTTTCCGACCATCCTTCGGTCGCCTGTTCCGCGAGGCTGCACACCGACGGGACGATCGTGCGCGGCGGCCGGTGGGTCTGGATGATCAGGGCGTCCGGATAGACCGCCAGCAGTTCGTCGAGCGCGAACAGGTGGCTGGGGTTCTTCAGCACCCAGCGGCGATCCCGATCGGGTAATCCGATCAGCTGCAGGTTCTTCTTGTGCCGCTGATAGGCGTTGGTCCAGTCCTGCCCTTCGAGCCACCGGGAGTAGGCGGGCAGCGACGCCAGGCACTCGTAGGAGATCGATTTGAATGTCTGCCGCAGCAGTTGCCAGCACTCCTCGACCTCGCGCGCCGACATGTAGTGCACCCCCATGAACTCGGGACGCTCGATGTGATGACGGCTGAACGCCTCCTCGATCTTCTGGAACACCGGATTCGATTCCCAGGTGTCGCGCGGCGGCCGCGGCTGGGGCATCTCGGTCAACCACATCTCCAGGCCCTGATGCGACGGGTCCGCGGTGAGCAGTCGGTGCAGCGCCGTCGTCCCCGTGCGGGGGAGTCCGGTGACGAAGATGGGCCGCTCGATCCGCACGTCCGCATGTCCGGGGTTCTGCTTCCACGCGGCCTCGCTGAGCAGCCGGGCCACCAGCGCGCCGCGGAGGAAGACCCGGGACACCTTGCTGCCGAGCGGGGTCAGTTGCTCGTCGGTGTGATACGAGTCCAGCAGGACGCCGAGGGCCTCGGTGTAGTCGTCCACGCCGAAGTCCGTGAGACCCGTCATGCGGGTGGCCGACGCGTGGAGGTCCTCGACGGTGCCGACGGTGGTGCGCTCGCTCATGATGCTCCGGTTCTTCTCGCTAGTGGTGGAATTCGCCGCAGTTGACGTCGAGGCACTGGCCGGTGACGGCGCTTGCCATCGGGGAGGCGAGGAAGAGCACGGCGTCGGCGACCTCGTCCGTCGTGGGGAGCCTCTTCAGGTCGGTGTTCGCGGCGGTGTGTTCGTAGATCTGCTCGACGGTCGTCCCGTACTTCTCGGCCTGATGGGTGAAGTACTGCTTCAACGTGTCTCCCCAGATGTAGCCGGGAGCAACGGAATTGACGCGGATTCCCTGCGGACCCAGCTCCGTGGCGAGCGACTGCGATGTCGCGAGCAGGGCGGACTTGGCCATCTTGTAGCTGCCGTACCGCTCCTGGGAGTGCCGGAGAACCATCGAGTTGATGTTCACCACCGCCCCGTTCGCCTCGGCGAGCGCGGGAGTGAACAGTTGGGTGAGGCGCAGGGCGCCGAGCACTGTCAGTTCGAAGCTGCTGCGGATGTGGTCGAAATCGGTGCGTGCCAGCGGTTTCATCGACGGAACCGTGAAGGCGTTGTTGATCAGCACGTCGACCCGGCCGTACGCGTCGATCGCGGCGGACACCAGGTTCTCCGCCGACGCCTGATCCGTGATGTCGGTCGGCACGGTCACCGCGCGTCGTCCGGCGGCGATGATCTCCTTCGCCACCTCGTCGAGGCGCGACGCCGTGCGGGCCGCCAGCACCACGTCGGCACCCGCGTCTGCGCACCGGACGGCGAGGGTGCGCCCCAGTGCGGGCCCGACGCCGGAGATGACGACCACCTTGTCCTGCAACAGTTGTGGAGTGGTCATGGCGGTCATCCCAGCATCCGGTCGGCCACCGCGGCCTGGCGTGCGGCGATACGGTCGGCGAAGTCCTCGGGTGAGATCTTGTTGGAGTCGTGGTATGGAAGCTGTCGATGGATCTCGTCGAACTTCACCACCTCGATCCGGGGTCCGTCCTCCGGGGTCAGTTCGCGGGAGACGCGTTGCCAGCGGAACTGCAGGTAGCCACGAAGGTGCCCGACGGTGGCGATCCAGTTGGCGACGCCGGGGTTGCGCTCGCTGATGACGAGGCGGATGTGGTCGTCGGGGTCTACCTGCGACTGCGAGACGTTCAGCGACGTCTGGTGGTTGACGTAGTCGAGCGAGATGTACCACATGCTGCCCAGCTGAAAACCCTGATACGGCACATCGGCTTTCGGGACGGTGACGACGATGGCCTCGTCGTCGGCGAGTTCGTAGTGCCCGACCGACGAGTACTGCGTGGCGAGGCCGCCGGGTGTGAGCCGGGGTTCGGTCATCGTGTTGACGGGCAGGTTCAGGTAGAACCACTCCGGGAACTGCAGCCAGGTCTTGACCCGCGAGACGAGCGCCTTGCCGGCACGGGCGTACCGCTTCTCGACGGTCTCACGGGTGAGGGGGCTGGGGGCGGTGCCGATCGTGTCGGCTCTGGCGATGCGGATGGTGCCGCGCCGCTGACTCCAGTCGCTGTACACCTCCCGGACCACCAGTTGCGACGAACCCGGCGCGAGGGTGAAGTAGTTGCGCCTGCCTGCGCTCTCGTCGGGGCCGAACCGCACCTCGAAAAAGCCGTCGGGCGCGATGTCGATCTCCCGGTCGTCGAACGCCGTGACGCTGCCGGGAACGTGTGCGGCCGTGTAGTTTCCGTTCAGCACCTGGAAGCTCAGGTCGACGGTGGTGCCGCGCCTGCCGGTGACCACGTATTCGACGTCGTCGTCGATCCGCGCGCCGAAGTACAGGGTGTCGGGGTTGTCGAGGCCCATCTTCATGTACGGGCCGGTGCCCGAGATGAACGTGGGGTGCGACCGTTCGGTGGCCCAGGCGGCGTGCGTCGTCGCGAGGATGCCGCCGGCGAGGTACTGGTAGCCCTCGAGCAGATCCTGTTCGGTGCGGATGTGGGGGGCGCTCTCGATCAGTTTCTCGGCTTCGGCCATGGCGTCGGCGAATGGGTCGGTCAGCACACCGTGCTCCTCACGAAGGGGTGGTACAAATATGTACCTGCGTGGTAGAACGTTGATGAACCGACAATAGAACGTGTTCTAAGGAGTGGTCAATGGGACACGAAGACGAGACGTCCGACAGGATGCAGGGCCGGCGGTCGCCGCCCACCGTGCGGGTGGTGGAGGTGCTCGACTTCCTCGTGGCACGCAAGGAGCACCGATTCGGGCTGTCGGAACTGGCCCGGCAACTCGACATCAGCAAGCCGACCTGCCTGGGAATCCTCACCGAACTCGCCCGGGGCGGCTACCTCGTCCGGGATCCCGCCACCAAGACGTACGGACTCGGCCCCGCGCTCATCGCGGCCGGCCGGGCCGCCCAGCAAGGGTTCGCGGCCGGGCCGGTGGCACGCAGGCATCTCGCCGCGCTCAGTGAGGAGTTCCGCACCACGTGCACGGCGTCGGCGGTGGTCGGCGACCGCATCGCCGTCCTCGAGCTGACCAGCCCGCCGGGTGTCCGGGCGGCCGCCAAGGTGGGGGAGATGTACCCGTTCGCGCCGCCCGTCGGGCTGATGTACGTGCTGTGGGACGGTGACGACGCGCTGCAGTCGTGGCTGCGGCGGGAGCCGACGCTGCCGGTGCGCCTCGACCGGGACCGGTTGCGCACCGTGGTCGACGAGTGCTCGCGCACCGGCTACCTCGTCGAGACGCTCACCCCGGTCGGTCAGCGTCTGCACACGCTCATGGCGGGCGTCGCCGCGCACGATCTGCCGCCGGAACTGCGCGACGTCCTCGGCGAGATGGTGTCCAGTCTCGGTGAGCGGGTGTACCTGGACGCCGAGCATGCGGACCCCGCCGCGCCGCATCCCGTCAGTCTCATCGCAGCGCCGACATACGACGCCGAGGGGCATCAGGCCATGGTTCTCACGCTCTACGTGGGTGCCGAGCTCGCGCCGTCCGACATCGCGCGGCGGGGCAAGGCTCTCGCCGCGGCCGCGGACGCGATCACGACGGAGGTGGGTGGACGCCGGCCCCGGTGACGAACGGGCATTGACCAGAATCTGAAACACGTTCTATTCTCGGAGGTGCATTCATTTTCGACCGGGCTGGTCCAAATATGAACCAGTGACCGGTATGGCACTCGCGACGAGGAGTCGCCCATGACCGCACCGCCCGTGTACGAGTTGTCCCACCTCGGCGCGCTCGAAGCCGAAGCCGTGCACATCTTCCGAGAAGTCGCCGCCACGTTCGAGCGTCCGGTCCTGCTGTTCTCCGGCGGCAAGGACTCGGTGGTGATGCTGCACGTGGCCGCCAAGGCGTTCTGGCCCGCACCCCTCCCGTTCGCCGTCATGCACGTGGACACCGGCCACAACTTCGACGAGGTTCTGGGGTTCCGCGACCGGACCGTCGCCCGCCTCGGCCTGCGGATGGTGGTGTCGAGCGTGCAGGACGACATCGACGCAGGACGCGTCAGCGAGGAGACGGGACCGCGGGCGAGCCGCAACCGGCTCCAGACCACCGCACTGCTGCGCGGCATTCGCGACAACGGGTTCGACGCCATCTTCGGCGGCGCCCGCCGCGACGAGGAGAAGGCCCGCGCGAAGGAGCGGATCTTCAGCTTCCGGGACGAGTTCGGGCAGTGGGATCCGCGGGCGCAGCGACCGGAATTGTGGAGCCTGTACAACGGCCGGCACCGCAAGGGGGAGCACATCCGGGTGTTCCCGTTGTCCAACTGGACCGAACTCGACATCTGGCAGTACATCAGCGAGGAGAAGATCGAACTGCCGCCCCTGTACTACGCGCACCGCAGGGAGGTCGTGCCGCGCGACGGAATGCTGTTGGCGCACACCCGGTTCCTGACGCTGCTCCCCGGTGACGAGCCGTACGAGGCCCTGGTCCGATTCCGGACCGTGGGCGACGCCACCTGCACGGGCTGCGTCGAATCCTCGGCGACCACCGCCGAGGCCGTCGTCACGGAGGTCGCCGCGAGCCGGCTGACCGAGCGCGGGGCCACCCGGGCGGACGACCGGATCTCCGAAGCCGGCATGGAAGACCGCAAGAAGGAAGGGTACTTCTGATGCCGCAGCTACTCCGGGTCGCGACCGCGGGCAGCGTCGACGACGGCAAATCCACCCTCATCGGCCGGCTGCTGTACGACTCCAAGGCGATCTTCGAGGATCAGCTCGAGGCAGTCGAGCGGACCAGCCGCGAACGGGGCGACGAGCACGCCAACCTGGCCCTGCTCACCGACGGTCTGCGCGCCGAACGCGAGCAGGGCATCACCATCGACGTCGCGCACCGCTACTTCGCCACACCGCACCGCAAGTTCATCATCGCGGACACCCCCGGCCACGAGCAGTACACGCGGAACATGGTGACCGGGGCGTCGACCGCCGACCTGGCCCTGATCCTCGTCGACGCCCGCAAGGGCATCCTCGAGCAAACGCGCCGCCACGCCTTCATCGCCAGCCTCCTCGGCATTCCCCACCTCGTGCTGTGCGTCAACAAGATGGATCTCGTCGGGTGGTCCGAGGAACGGTTCGAGGAGATCAAGGAGGAGTTCCGGCAGTTCGCGATCAAACTGGAGGTCCACGACCTCACGTTCGTCCCGGTGTCCGCGCTGCGCGGCGACAACATCGCGCAACGCACGGTCAACATGCCGTGGTACGAGGGCGCGTCGCTGCTGCACCATCTCGAGCAGGTACACGTGGCATCCGACCGCAACCTCATCGACGCGCGGTTCCCGGTGCAGTACGTGGTCCGGCCGCAGCGCCAGACCGATTCGGCGTTGCACGATTTCCGCGGCTACGCAGGCACGGTGGCGAGTGGCGTGTTCAAGCCGGGCGACGAGGTGGTGGCGCTGCCGTCGGGATTCACCTCGACGATCAGCGCGATCTGGGGTCCCGGTGGCACCCGCCTCGACGAGGCGTTCGCACCGTCGGCGGTGTGCGTGCAGTTGACCGACCAGCTGGACGTGAGTCGCGGCGACGTGCTGTGCCGCCCCAACAACCGGCCCCTCGTCGGGCAGGAACTCGACGCGATGGTCTGCTGGTTCAGCGACCAGTCCGCACTGACACCGGATGCCCGGTACACGCTGCTGCACACCACCCGCGCCACCAGGGCGTCCGTCGAGCGGCTCGACTACCGACTCGACGTCAACACCCTGCACCGCGACGAGTCCGCTCAGTCGCTCTCGCTCAACGAGATCGGCCGCATCCAGCTGAAGACGTCGCAGCCGCTGATGTTCGACCCCTACCGCCGCAACCACGTGACGGGCAGTTTCATTCTCGTCGACGAGTCGACCCACAACACCGTCGCCGCGGGGATGATCACCGGGCCGACGCTGTCGCGCTCGAAGGTGGTGTGGCACGCCGCGGCCGTCTCACGCGAGGAGCGGGCCTCACGGGGCCGCACCGTGTGGCTGACCGGACTGTCGGCGTCGGGGAAGTCGACGGTCGCGGTCGAACTCGAGCGACGCCTGGTCGCGTCCGGGGTGCCCGCCTACCGGCTCGACGGCGACAATCTGCGCCACGGTCTCAACGCCGACCTCGGTTTCAGTGCGGACGACCGCGCCGAGAACGTACGCCGCGTCGGCGCCGTGGCCCAACTGCTCGCCGACTCGGGGGTGGTCGCGATCGCCTCGCTGATCAGCCCCTACCGCGCCGACCGGGACCGCGTCCGGGAACAGCACCGGGCGGCCGGTCTCGACTTCGTCGAGGTGTTCGTCGACACCCCGGTGGAACAGTGCGAGGCGCGAGACCCCAAGGGCATGTACGCGAAAGCCCGCGCGGGGGAGATCACCGGTTTCACCGGGGTCGACGACCCGTACGAGGCCCCCGAGAACGCCGAACTCGTCCTCCGGCCCGAGGACGGCACGCCGACCGAACAAGCCGCGAGAATTATGGAATTGTTGAGACGTGACCACTGACGCACGACTCGCGGCCGACATCGCCTCCGGTGCCGGCGCCCTGCTGCTGGACATCCGCACCGCGGGACTCGGATCGGCGGACGGTCGTGAACTGGGCAGGCGCGGCGACGTCGCCGCCGACGCGTTCATCCTCGGCAAGCTCTCCGCGGAGCGACCGGAAGACGCCATCCTGTCGGAGGAGTCGGCCGACGACAGGTCGCGGCTGGAGAGTTCGCGGGTGTGGATCATCGATCCCCTCGACGGTTCCAAGGAGTACGGACTGCCGGGGCACTCGGACTGGGCCGTGCACGTCGCGCTGTGGGAACGCGGTCGCGGCATCACCGCGGCCGCGGTCGCGCAACCGGCCCTGGGCGCCGTGTATGCCAGCGACGACGACAGTCATGCGGTGCACGCCGAGCTGCTCCCGGCCCGCCCGCGGATCGTCGTGAGCGCCAGCAGGCCGCCGGCCTTCGTCGACGCCGTCGCCACGGAGATCGGTGCCGAGGTCTCCACCATGGGTTCGGCAGGCGCGAAGGCGATGGCCGTGCTCCGCGGAGACGTGGACGCCTACGTCCACGCGGGCGGCCAGTGGGAATGGGATTCGGCAGCACCCGTCGGCGTCGCGGTCGCGGCCGGCCTGCACTGCTCGCGGATCGACGGAACGCCGTTGGACTACAACGAATCCCACCCCTATCTGCCCGACCTCCTGATCTGCCGGCCGGAGTTGGCGCAGCCCCTGCTGGCTGCGATCGCGAAGCACGCCTCCGACACCGCCGACAGCGGCCGCGTCGCGATGGCCCGCGCCTACATCGACGCGCTGGTCAGCCACGACGCCACCAAGGTGCGTCTGGCTGACAACGCGTGGCGGGTGGAGAACGGTCAGCACACCGGCGAATCGGGGGCCTTCATCCGGGACGAACTCGAGAACGGCCTGCAATACCAGGCCATCCAGGCCGTCCGCGAACTCTCGTTCCACGAATGGGGCGACAACGTGGTGGCCCGGTTCCTGCTCGATCTCGGGGCCACCCCCACCGAGGTCACGTCGGTCCGGATCACGGAGCATTTCGACATCCCGGCGGGGGCGATCCAGTCCGTCATGGCCATCATCGAACCAGCCTCGATCAAAAGGGAGAACCGATGACCCCGGACCAGCTGGTCACCCAATTCTGCGCCGAATGGATCGAACCCGATCCGGCGAAGATCGCCGAGTACTTCGCGGAAGACGCTGTTTATCACAACATTCCGATGGAGCCCGTGATCGGACGTGACGCGATTCGCGAGTTCATCGCCGGTTTCATCGCGGCCTTCGGCGGCATCGACTTCCGCGTGCACCGGCAACTCACCGACGGCGGGCAGAGCCCCAACGCCGAGGAGTCGAGCGGTGTGGTGATGAACGAACGGATCGACGTGTTCACCCTCAACGGCACCGTCGTCGAGTTGCCCGTCGTGGGCGTCTTCGAAATCACCGACGGCAAGATCACCACGTGGCGCGACTACTTCGACATGGCGCCGATCCAGGCCGCGGCCGGCGGTGGATAGAACCCCCATGATCGCCGTCCCCGCAGGCCGGATCAGTCTGTCGGATCGGCGAACCACCCGCAGCTGGAGCGTCGAGCTGGATGCCTTCGAGATCGCCGTCCATCCCGTGACCCAGGGCGAGTACGCCGAGATCACCGGGGAGTGGCCCGGCGCGACCCGGGGCGCGCGCCTGCCGGTGGAAGGCGTGTCCTGGCAGGACGCGATCCGCTTCTGCAACACACTGTCCGAGCGGGCCGGTCTCGCCGCCGCCTATCGGGCGGACGGCGACGACACTGTGTGGGATACCGCCGCGGACGGGTACCGGCTTCCCGCCGAGGCCGAGTGGGAACGCGCCTGCCGGGCGGAAACGAGGGGTCCCCGATACGGCGTCCTCGACGCGATAGCGTGGTACCGCGAGAACTCCGGCGGGCGGCCACAGGAAGTCGGCGGCAAGGAGCCGAACGCCTGGGGACTGCACGACACCCTGGGCAACGTGTGGGAGTGGTGCTGGGACCTGTACGACCCCGAGGTGTACGGCACGTATCGGGTACTGCGCGGTGGTGGGTGGTTCGACGAGCACTGGAGTTGCCGTGCGTCGGTGCGCCGGCGCAGTCACCCGACGTACCGGATCGACGACGTCGGATTCCGCCTCGCCCGCGGTCTATCCACCCCTGACTAAATGTTGACGTCAGGTTCAAGTTAGCTCTACGCTGAGTCCGGGAGTATGACGACGGTCACATCCGGAGAGGGCGAGCCTAGATGAGCCAGATCAACACGGTCCGCGGACCGATCGACAGCGCCGAACTCGGACGCACGTACATGCACGAGCACGTGTTCGTGCTGACGCCGGACATGCAGCAGAACTACCCCGACGAGTGGGGGAGCGAGGACGAGCGGGTCGCCGACGCCGTCGCCAAACTGCTCGCGCTGGCCGAGCAGGGTGTCCGGACCATCGTCGACCCCACCGTCGTGGGGCTCGGGCGGTACATTCCGCGCATTCAGCGGGTCGCGGAGCAGCTTCCCGAGCTGAACATCGTTGCGGCAACAGGGCTCTACACCTATGACGACGTGCCGTTCTTCTTCCACTACCGGGGTCCGGCGCTCGACGCGATGGTCGGTGCCGCGGTCCCCGACCCGATGGTCGACATGTTCGTGAAGGACATCGAAGAGGGGATCGCCGACACCGGGGTCCGCGCGGGCCTGCTCAAGTGCGCGATCGACCATCAGGGGCCCACGCCGGGAGTCGAGCGGGTGATGCGGGCCGTCGCGAAGGCGCACCGGCGCACCGGCGTCCCCGTCACCGTGCACACCCACCCCGGCAGCGAGGCCGGGCTGCACGTCAAACGGGTGATGTGCGACGAAGAGGGGGTGCGGCCCGACCGGATCGTGCTCGGGCACAGCGGAGACAGCACCGACGTCGAGCACCTGACCAGCCTCGCCGAGGAGGGCTTCGTCCTCGGGATGGACCGGTTCGGCATCAACCTCGAGACGACGTTCGAAGCACGCGCAGACACCCTCGTCGAGATGTGCCGCCGCGGATTCGCCGGGCAGATGGTCCTGTCGCAGGACGCCTCCTGCTACATCGACTGGATCGACCCCAACTTGATGGCAGCGCTGCCGCAGTGGCACTACCTGCACATCGAGAACGACGTGCTGCCGTACGTCCGGGAGCGGGGGGTCACCGAGAAGATGATCACCGAGATGCTGGTCGAGGTGCCCCGTCGATACTTCGAGAACGTCGACCCCTACTGACATGTCGCGCCCGCGAATCGCACCCACTGCACCCGTCACGGCCCGAGGTGTCCGCACCCGCGACCGTCTCGTCGCCGCGGCCCGGGTGGTGTTCGAGCGCGAGGGGTACCTCGACGCCCGGCTCGTCGACATCAGCAAGGAGGCCGGACTCTCGACCGGCTCCTTCTACACCTACTTCACCAGCAAGGAGGAGGTCTTCGCGGCGGTCGTCGAGGTGACGCAGAACGACCTGCTGCATCCCGGGATGGGGCGGGTCGAGGACGAGGGCGACGTGCACGCGGTCGTGGAGGCGAGCATCCGGGCATACCTGCATGCCTGCCGCCGGAATGCGCGACTGCTGGCCCTGCTCGAGCAGGTTGCACAAGTCGACCCCGCGTTTCGCGAGCTGGAACGCTCGCGGGACGAGACCTTCTACCGGCGCAACGCGCGAGCGATCGCCGATCTTCAGGACCGCGGTCTCGCGGACGCGTCGCTCGATCCGATGCTGACGTCGAAGGCGTTGTCCGCCATGGTCGGAAGGATGGCGTACAGCTACTTCGTCGGGCCGCCGAGCGAACGGAGGTCGCTCACGTTCGAACAGTTGACCGCCGGGCTCGCGCGGATGTGGACGAACGCGCTGCGCGTCCCGGACCGCGTCTGAAGGTCCGTCAGTAGCCGGGCGCGTGGAGGATCCGCAGGACGAGATCGGCGTTGATGTCGCCCAGCTCCGCCGGCGTGAACTCGCCGTCGGGGCTGTACCACCGGCAGATGTCCACTGCGAGCGACATGATCGCCAGGACCGCGACGCGGGGGTCGGGGATCAGGAACACCCCCTGGTCGATCCCGTTCTGCACCTCGCGGATTGCCGCGAGCCGGATCTGGAGGCGGGTCTCGGCCACCACCTCGTGGTGTTCGGGACTCAGATGTCTGCTCTCGTACTGCGCGATGCGCGCACGCCGAAAGTTCCGGGCGTGCATGATGCTGAACTCCCGGACCAGTGCCCGGACGCGGTCGATCGGGTCGGTGAACGGTGCGACGGCGCTGAGCACCAGGGCGAGTGCGCGCTCGTTCGATCGGCGGACCAGTTGGAAGAGCAGATCTTCCTTGGAGGGGAAGTGCACGTACATCGCGGACGGGCTCAGCCCCGCCATGGTCGAGATGTCCCTGGTGCGCGTGGCTTCGAAACCCTTGTCGGAGAACAGTGTGGTCGCCGCGCGGAGCAGGCGTTCCTCGGATGTCGGCGGTCCCGGGCTCGGCTCGTCGGTCACGGACACGTCTTCGTGCAGTTCGGTCATCGGTGGTCCTCTCCGCCGCATCGAGCTTCGTCCGCACCGGCGGGATTCGGCAAGATCAATCCGCTCGAGTGATTGACATCACACAGCTAGTCAAACACACTAAGCAAGCGCTCACTGACTTGAAGTTGGCGTCATGTTCTGAAAATCCAATCCCACGTCCACAGAAGACCTATTTCGAGGAGTGATCGGATGACTACATCCGCGGTGCAGCCGAGTAAGGACGCAGCCGGCGACACAATCGTGCAGCGCAAGCGTGCTCATCGGAAGCTGCTTGCGGCGGGACTCGTCGGCAGCTCGATCGAGTGGTACGACTTCTTCCTGTACGGAACCGCTGCGGCACTGGTCTTTCCCCACGTCTTCTTCCCCGACTCGTCGGCATTGATGGGCACCCTGCTCTCGTTCAGCACCTTCTGGGCAGGCTTCGTCGCCCGCCCGCTCGGCGGCCTCGTCGCCGGTCACTTCGGCGACAAGTACGGGCGCAAACCGGCCGTCGTCACCTGCCTGCTGTTCATGGGACTCGCGACGTTCCTGATCGGCTGCCTCCCCGGCGCCGCGACCATCGGAGTAGCAGCGCCGATCCTGCTGGTGATCCTGCGCTTCGTCCAGGGCATCGCCTGCGGCGGTCAGTGGGGTGGGATCGTTCTGCTGCTCACCGAGTCGGCGAGCCCCAAACGCAGGGGATTCTCCGGAACCTTCGGGCAGATGGGCGTCTCGTTCGGCGTCCTGCTCGGCAACCTCGTGTTCCTGGGCGCCACCGCGGCCATCTCGAACGAGGCCTTCCTCAGCTGGGGTTGGCGCATCCCGTTCTTCGCCAGCGCACTCCTGTTCCCGGTCGTGCTCTACATCCAGACCAAGGTCGAGGACACCCCCGAATTCCGCGAACTGCAGGAGGAGGCGCAGAAGAACAACAAGACCGTCGTCCGCGCACCGCTCACGCAGGCGATCAGGGAGCACTGGCGCAAGATCCTGCTCGGCTGCGGACTGCTCGCGGCCACCAACTCGCTGTTCTACATCTCCATCGCCGGCGTCCTCAGTTACGGCACGGCCGAACTGGGCATGAAGCGCAACGACCTTCTCGCGATCTCCCTGCTCAGCGCCGCACTCACGGTCGGTGTGGTGCTGTGGTCCGGGCACATGTCCGACAAGATCGGACGCAGGCCGATGATCCTGATCGGTGCGGCGATGATCATCGTGTGGGCGTTCCCCTACTTCTGGCTGATCAACACCCGGAACCTGCTGCTGTTCTTCCTCGCCGTCACGGTGGGCAGCGTCTTCCAGTCCATGACGTACGGGCCGATCGCCGCGTACATGGGTGAACTGTTCGCTCCCAACGTGCGGTACTCGGCGGCGTCGCTCGCGTACCAACTGGCAGCGATCACGGTGAGCGGCGGCACCCCCTTCATCATGACCGCGCTGATCGCCAAGACCGGTACCACCACGTTCGTCGCCGTCTTCGTCGCGCTGATGGGACTGGTCACGCTCCTCTGCGCGTGGAAGCTCCGCGAGACCAACCCCGCCGAGGTCCGGAACGATCCCACGGCCGTTCCCGGCGCCCAGTTCTACTAGAAATCCTGTCCTTTCACGACGATGCCCACCGCCGGATCTCGGCGGTGGGCATCGTCGTGAAAGGAAGCTGTCAGCTGATCTTCAGCACGAGCTTTCCGGTGTTGGCGCCGTCGAACAGCAGATTGAGTGTGCGGCCGAAGGCTTCGACGCCCCCGGTTTCGACTTGTTCGCGGGTCACGATCTCGCCGGCGCGGATCCACTCCGACATCGCTTCCATGCCCTCGGGGAACCGGTCGAGGTAGTCGAACACGATGAACCCCGTCATCGATGCCCGGTTGACCAGTAGCGACAGGTACCGGGACGGGCCGGGCTGCGGGTCGGTGGCGTTGTATCCGGAGATCGCGCCGCACAACGCGACCCGGGCGTTCTTGCGGAGCCGGGCCAGGGCGGCGTCGAGGATCTCGCCACCGACGTTGTCGAAGTAGACGTCGATCCCGTCCGGTGCGGCGGCGCGCAGGGCCTTGCCGACCGATTCGGACTTGTAGTCGATCGCCGCGTCGAAACCCAGTTCGTCGGTCAGCCACGCACATTTCTCGGGACCGCCGGCGATGCCGATCACCGTGGCGCCCTTCAATTTGGCGATCTGCCCGGCGATGCTCCCGACCGCCCCCGCGGCCCCCGAGATGAGCACGGTGTCGCCCTTCTCCAGCTTGCCGACGTCGGTGAGGCCGAAATAGGCGGTCATGCCGGGGAACCCGAGCGCGCCCAGCCACGTCGGCGCCGGGGCAAGCGACTCGTCGACGGCGAGGGCGCCGCGGCCGTCGGAGAGCGCGAACTCCTGCACGCCGAACTGTCCGGAGACGAGCTGTCCCACCGGGAACTTCGCGTTCTTCGACGCCACCACCCGGCCGACGCCGTGCGTGCGCATCACCTCACCGATCGCCACCGGCGGGACGTAGGACTTCACGTCGTCGAGCCACCCGCGCATCGCGGGATCGAGGGACACGTAGTCCACCTGCACGGTGAACTCGCCTTCGGACGGTTCGGGGATCGGTTCCGACGTGATCTCCCAGGTGGAGTCGTCGGGACGGCCGACCGGGCGCTTCGCCAGTCGGACCTGCCTGTTCACGGATGTCACGGTGTTCACCTTTCGGGTACTTCTGCGGTCAGTGCATCATTTTTCAGTGCGGTCCGGTCGATCGACCGCTTGAGGATCTTTCCGGTCGACCCCTTCGGAAGAGAGTCGACTATCGCGACGATCCGGGGAATCTTGTATGCGGACAGTCGTTCCCGCGCCCAGCTGGTCAGTTCGCCGCCGTCCAGGCCGGACCCGGGGATCGTGGCCACGACCGCGGCCACCTCCTCCCCGTAGTGATCGTCGGGGACGCCCACGACGGCGGCCTCGACGATGTCGGGGTGTGTGTACAACACCTCCTCGACTTCACTCGGGTACACGTTGTAGCCGCCCCGGATGATGAGGTCCTTCACCCGGTCGACGATGCGCAGATCCCCGTCCGAATCGATCTCGCCCAGATCCCCCGTGCGCAGCCAGCCGTCCGAGTCCAGGACGGCCGCGGTGTCGGACGGCCGGTTCCAGTAGCCCTTCATCACGGTCGCACCCTTCACGAACACCTCGCCGACGGTGCCGGGCGAGCAGGCGACGTTCTCATGGTCGCGCACCTCGACCTGTGTCCGGGGCACCGCGCGTCCCGTATAACCGATCTTCCCGCCGCGGTCGATGTCGTTGAACGTGCCGAACGCGGTGGTCTCGGTGAGCCCGTAACCCTCGAGGATGGTGCACCCGAAACGGGACTCGAATTCGCGGGCCACCTCGCCGGGCAGCGACGCGCCGCCGGAGATGGCGATACGGAGCTGCGTGAAGTCCTGCGGGTCGGCACCGCCGGCGGCATGGAGCATCGCATTCCACATCGTCGGAACGCCGGCCATGATGGTGAGGCGGTCCCGGCGCAGCATGGCGAGCATCGCCGCCGGATCGAACCGGGCCAGCAGCGACAACGACCCGCCGCCGGTGAACGTGGCCATCATGACCGAGGCCTGGCCGAAGACGTGGAACAGCGGAAGTCCGGTGCCCGTCCGGTCGTCGCTCGAACCGCGACTGCATTCGGCACCGATCTCACCGCCGGACAACAGGTTCCCGACCGTCAGCTCCGCGCCCTTCGGCCGCCCGGTGGTGCCGGACGTGTAGAGGATGGCGGCGGTGTCGTCCCTTTTCCGCTCTACCGCGGGGACGGGCTCGGCGTCCGGGACGGCGCCGGGTGCGAGTGTCCAGGCGGGGATGTCCAACGCTGACGCGGCGTCGCCGATCGCCGGCCCGAGCTCGTGCCACACGATGGCGAGCGAGGCGCCCGCATCGGAGAGGACGTACTCGGTCTCCGGCCGGGTCGACATCGTGTTCGCCGGGACCACGACGCACCCCGCCGCCTGAATACCCAGGTACGCCACCACGAACTCGGGCACGGACGGCGCGGCCAGGAGAATTCTGTCGCCGGGGGACAGGCCCGCCTCCGTGAGTGCTCCGGCGTAGCGGGTGCTCGCGGAATGCAGCTGTCCGTAGGTCAGGGCGCTGTCCGCGCCCCGCAGTGCGATGTTGTCGGGCGTGGCGTCCGCGTGGCGGGACACCGGATCGATCACATTTGCCATGTCGTCAACCTCCGACGCGGTACAGGGTTTTCCGGCCTCGACGGCACGGGCGGCTATCCGGCCTCGACGACACGCGCGACGGATTCGGACACGACCACCGGCTTGTCGGAGCCCTCGCGCTCGACGACCTGGCTCATGGTCACCTGGATTCCGCCGCCCACCTGTTCGGCGGACTGGATGGTGGCGCGCATCCGGATGCGTGAACCCACCGGCACCGGCGCGGGGAAACGGACCTTGTTGTAGCCGTAGTTCAGGCTGTGGGCGAAGCCGTCGAATCGCAGCAGGGTCGCCGACAGGGCCGGTCCGAGGGACAGGCTGTACAGGCCGTGCGCGATGGTGCCGCCGAGCGGGCTGGCGGCGGCGCGCTCGGGGTCGATGTGGATCCACTGGTGGTCGCCGGTCGCGTCGGCGAAGGCGTTGACGCGTTCCTGGGTGACGTCGTGCCATTCGGTGGGGCCCAGCTCCTTGCCGATCAATGCCGTGAGCTCGTCGAAGCTCGCCGGACGAACGGGCAATGCGGTGGTGTCGGTCATCTGTCTCCCTCAATTCCGGGTGGTGCAGGGCCTGGATGTGTCACGTTGGCTGCATCGAACTTCGAGGTGTTCGTCGAACTCCAACACTTGAACTTGACGACGGATTCAACTATACAAAAGAGAGACGCGAGTCACAACGCACGGCGAAGGAGAGGACACCTCGTGAAGGTTGCACAGAAGGTCGCCATCGTGACCGGCGGTGGAGGCGGTATCGGCGGGGCGATCGCAGACCGTCTCGCCGACCAGGGCGCCAAGGTGCTGGTCGCCGATCTCGACCCGAACGCGGCCGCCGCGGTCGCGGACGGAATCAACGAACGCCACCCCGGATCGGCCATCGCCGAAGGCGCCGACGTCGCCGACACCGAGCAGATCCGGCGCATCATCGAGCGCGCGGAGACCGAGTTCGGCCCGGTCGACCTGTACTTCGCCAACGCCGGTGTCGCGGGAGCGCCCGGCCTCGACGCCGACGACGCCGACTGGGACCTCGCTCTCGACGTCAATGTCCGTGCCCACATCCGCGCCGCCCAGCAGCTGGTGCCGAAGTGGACCGAGCGCGGCGAGGGCTACTTCGTCACCACGGCCTCCGCCGCAGGCCTGCTCACCCAGATCGGGTCGGCCACCTATGCGGTCACCAAACACGCCGCTGTCGCGTTCGCCGAATGGTTGTCGGTCACGTACGGCGACAAGGGGATCCGGGTCAGCTGCCTCTGTCCGATGGGGGTCGAGACGAAGTTGATGCGCTCCGGCGAGAACTCCGGTGATCCGCTCGGCGTCGCCGCCACCCGGGCCGTCGTCTCGGCCGGGGAGGTGCTGCAACCGGCGCAGGTCGCCGACATCGTGCTGGACGCCGTGGACCGGGAGGCGTTCCTGATCCTGCCCCATGAAAGCGTGCTCACCATGTACCGGCAGAAGGGTTCCGACTACGACCGCTGGCTGCGCGGGATGCGCCGCTACCAGAGTTCGCTGCTGGAGCACGCGTGACGAGCGAGCCCGAAGACCTGGTTCTCGCCGAGCGGCGCGGACCGGTCTGCGTGCTGACGTTCAACCGGCCGGACAAGCTGAACGCGTGGACCGACGACCTCGAGAACCGGTACTTCACACTGCTCAGCGACGCCGAGGACGACCCGGACGTACGCGCGATCGTCGTGACCGGGGCCGGGCGCGGATTCTGCGCCGGCGCCGACCTCGGGCGTCTGCGGGCCGTCGGGGACGTGTCCGAGGCGGACCTTCTCCGTCTCCGCCCCCGCGACCTTCCCGCGACCCTGCGCAAGCCGCTGATCGGGGCGATCAACGGGGTCGCGGCGGGGCTCGGGATGGTGGAGGCCCTCTACTGCGACGTCCGGTTCGCGTCGGCGTCGGCCCGGTTCACGACCGCCTTCGCCAAGCGCGGGCTGATCGCCGAATACGGCATCTCGTGGCTGCTGCCCCGGCTCGTCGGACGCAGCCGGGCCACCGACCTGCTGCTGTCCAGCCGCATGGTGGACGCCGAGGAGTCTCTGCGCATCGGACTCGTCGACCACCTCGTCACGGACGGTTCGGTCGTCGACGTCGCGGTCGCGTATGCCGAGGAGCTGGCGACGCACTGCTCCCCGACGTCGATGGCCGTCATCAAAGATCAATTACAGAACGATGCGGACGGCACCTACGCCGATTCCGTGGCCCGAGGGGAAGGCCTGATGTTGCAGGCGTTCCGCGGGGCCGATCTCGTCGAGGGCGTACAGAGTCACCTCGACAAGCGCACACCCACGTTTCCCTCACTACCCGTCAGGAGTTCCCATGTCCCTGTTTGACATCTCGGATCGAGCCCAGCAGTTG
>NZ_BCWY01000109.1 GCF_001894825.1 Rhodococcus jostii NBRC 16295
ACGAGACATCCCGCAGGGCACCGGGGTGGCGTCGGTGATCCACAGGTCGTCGAACCATGACGGGGACACCTCGGCGAGGAGTCGAATTGTCTTGCACAGCAGCCCTCGTGCCGCCCTGACACGTTTGCTGTAGTCCGACTGTCCGGGAATGTAGGGGAACAGAGCACGCAACTCGACGCTGTGGTGGGCGTGCCGGATCCACCGGCGTTCACAATCGAACCCGAGCAGCATCTGCGCCACGGTCAGGGTGAGCAGTTCGGCGTCGCTGAGCACGGGCCGCCGACCCCGACCGGAGCGGGGTTCGACGACATGATCATCGATGAGCACATACAGTTCGGTCAGGAGGGTTTCCAGTTCTTTGGTCACGCTTTGATCTTGGAAACCCTCCGCCTACCAGCCGCGCAGCGACACACCTTCAAGGAATCAATCATCTAGGGCATTGGTGAGCTCGTCGGCATCGACGAGTGGGACAGAATCGAGTCCTTCCAGAAATTTTTCGAAGGCAATACGAAGATCGCCCAGGTCACCGAGCGCGCAGGGGCCCAGGGCCCGCCTGCAATCGAGTTCCTCGAACAGATCGACGCGGCCGGCACGCTCTAACCTCCCCGCGGGGCGGCGTAGCCCAGGCGTAGCCCTCCACTGCCATTCCCGACAGCCGGCTGCGCTCAACGTTCTTCTGGTCGACGATCACGGGGTGGTCCGCCGTGGGATGGCGGATCTTCTCACCGTGGGCCCCGAACTGACCGTGATCGGGGAGGCGGCGTCGTATTCGCAGGCGCTGGCTCGGATCCCGGCACTCAAACCCGACGTTGCCGTGCTCGATGTCCGGCTGCCCGACGGCAACGGCATCGAACTGTGTCGTGAACGGCTCTCCCGGATGCCCGGCTTGCATTGTCTGATGCTGACGTCCTACACCGACGACCAGGCGATGCTCGACGCCATCCTCGCCGGGGCCAGCGGATATGTCGTCAAGGACATCCGCCGGGTGGAGCTGACCGAGGCAGTCCACGAGGTGGGTGCGGGCAAATCACTGCTCGACAGTCGTGCCGCGGCCGCGTTGAATGGCGAAGCTCCACTCGGACGCACACGCGGAAGACGGCCCTTTCGCGGGGCTCACCGACCAGCAACGGACACTCCTTGCTCTTGCCCGCTGCTCATCGTCCGCAATTACGCTCGGCGCCACACCCGGTTGTTGCTGTAGTGCGCGAGTTCGCGCAGTATATCCGCGACAGCGCCGGCGACGGCGGGTGACAACCCACAGCAGGGACCCGAGGTCCGCGACCTCCACGGTGAGCGTCGGATGTCACTGCGGCCGAGGACTTGCGGCCCTTTTCCGGCACTCCCGGCCGAGGTTCGATGGAGACGTACGAGACGCACGTGAAGAGAGAGACCGCGGAATCCGGCGACGACGGGAGTGGATGTGAACGGGGAACAGTGGTCGGTGAGCATCGTCATCGACGAGCACAAACCGGACGACGCGGACATGTCGGTGTCGGCGCGGGCCCGCCTACCGAGACCGGACGACACCGCACTCGAGGGCACGGGATCTACGCGCCTCCATTCGACACATTTCGACGTGGTGACGATCGGCAAACAGCTGGCCGTCGCCCGCGCACTGGCCGACCTGTCACACCAGTTGTTCGAATCGGCCTCCGAGTACGAGGCGATCACCCGCAGCGCACTGCGGATCCGACATCGAACGTCAGAGGCGGCTCCCCCGCGCGCGTGGACCCCGGCGACTCATGCGTTACCCGGGCGGCAGCGTAGTCTGTCACGTCGGTGAGGGTGACGAGCCTTCCGTAGTCGGCCTCCGGTATGTCGATCCCGAAGGTCGAATGCAGCCTGACGAGGAAGTTCAGCCAATCCAGCGAATCGAGATCCACCTGATCCTGAACCGGCTGGTCCGCGACCACGTTTCCGCACTCGCCTTCGGGTGCGACGCCCTGCGGTGCACGCGTCTCTCGCGCCGGCGGGGTCCAGGTCGAGGGCGCCTACGGTGGTGCGCAGGGCTTGGATCCCGTCGAGGGCGAGCAGGTGATGGCGAGTCCGCTTGACGCAACGATCGTTGCTCGGGCGCCCCCTACGAAGGTGACAGACCGGGCTCGCCGCATTGTCTCAAGACATTTTGGCCGACACTGGCCACGAACCGTTGCCCAGATCGAAATATTGTCAGCCTTGTTGTTGATCCGCGTCGGCCAGATCGGACATATTATGCACTTCCGGCACATCACGATCAGCGGTGAACCGGGAAGCGGGAAGAGTTCCGTCGGGCGAGAGCTGGCGCGGATTTACGGCATGGATATTGTGAGCACTGGCGCACTACAGCGAGAATTGGCAGCTTCGCTGGGCGTATCAATTGTGGATGTCAACAAGAGGGCTGAACTTGATCAGTCGATTGATTCGCGTATAGATAACATTCTGCAGGGGAAGGGCGCGCAGACTACTGCATTGATATTCGATTCTCGACTGGCTTGGCATTTTGTTCCAAATGCATTCAAACTACATCTCATCGTAGACCCGACTGTGGCCGCTGAGAGATTGCACCGGACTCGTGAATCAAATGTGGAAAGTTACACGTCCGTGGAACAAGCTGCGCAGGATGCGCATACTAGAAGTTCGAGTGAACGTTCGCGTTTTAGGGATAAGTACGGCGTCGATATCTTCAGGCTGAGGAACTACGACCTGGTGATTGACACCTCTGACGCACCGTTGGACATGGTCGTATCCGAAGTTCTTCAGATATTGAACGGCCCGCCGACGGATGGCCTCCAGCTGCGGGCGAGCCCACGTCGTGTTATCCCAACAATCGAACCAGTCCGGGAATTGGCCGCGATTGAGTCAGGTGCCGCACCGGCGTGGGAGCAACCTGTTGTCGGATACAGCTCGCCGGAGGTATTTGCACTGCGGGGGCACGATGCCCTTAGCAGAGCGCTGATCGCAAAGCAGGTGTTGGTGCCAGCTTTGCTCGAGAGCGAAGGCGGAGAAGAGGTCGCCGCCGGGATTACAGCGGATGAGTTTTTATTCACGGAAGCGCAGCGAAAGTGGATGTACGATTGGGAGAATATTCACGGATTTCGTTTTCCCTTGTATCCAGACACGGCTGACCAGGTGGGGCGTAAATAAGCAGGTTGTGTCGTTGGAAAAACATCGGGCAGCGATGATCCACCCCGCCCGCCGCCCGCCCACTTCATCTATCAGCTATTTTTCAGCCGTACATCTGCGGGCGCAGGCACTGGCATTGTTTCCGCCCCCGCGGAGCCCACCGCCTGCGACAAACAGAGCGTCGCGTAGATCTCGGGCTGGACGGGCCACGAATTCAGGTCCCGCCGCACTGGGAGGACGTCGACTACAGATCATGCTCGATATCTCGAGAGGCATTTCTCCGGCATCCCTCTCCGGTGGTCCGCCCCTCCCTGAGCCAGGCCTGGCCACCCGGCGACACCCGGAGCAGGAACATGCCGCTCCCCGCGCCGCCGCACGACCCGGTAGGGAGGCGAGCAGCGCAACGTCCCCGCAACGGGACCTGGACTACCTCGGCCTCAGGCCGAACGAGGGCACGCGGGAACCTCACGAACGCTGGCCCCGCGGGGCCACGACCAGCTCCATCAAAAGGGCGACCGCACGTCGGTGAATGTGCACAACGGTCACCGTTGACATCGTCGGAAAGGTAGGGGCTCGCAAGGCCGCGGGTGGACCTCCGCCCCGAAGGCGACGACCATCGATCTCAGGACAAGCCCTCCCACCGTGCCACCACACGCCCAGAAGGTAGGGAACAACATGGCTGCCGACCGTCCGATCGTCGTCGGAACAGACGGATCACCGTCATCGCTGCAGGCAGTGTCGTGGGCCGCGAAGGAAGCGGCACTGCGGAACTCTCCGTTGACGGTGCTCACCACGATGCTCCGTCCGGGCGTCTACGGCGCACCCGTCGGCCTTCCCGCCAGCTTCTTCGAAGAAGAGGAACTCGAAGCCAAGAAGAGGTTGGCCAGGGCCGCCGAGGTCGCAGCCGACGCGGTACCCGGTCACTCGCTCAAGATCCACACCGTCCTCGGCACCGAGACACCGGCCGGTGAACTTCTCGAGCATGCGAAAACTGCGCGCATGGTCGTCGTCGGGGCGAACCGGCAAGGAATCATCGAAAGGATGTTCCTGGGCTCGGTCAGCTCGGCCGTCGCCACCCACGCACAGTGCCCCGTCGCCGTCATCCGCGCCGCGCCCGACACCGACATCAACGCCCTCGCAGGACCCGTCGTCGTCGGCGTCGACGGATCCGCGCACACCGAACCGGTCGTCTCCATGGCACTCGAGGAAGCCGCACTGCGGCACACCGAACTCGTGGCCGTCCACGCCTGGTCCGACGTCAACATCCCCTTCGCCTTCGAGGACGGCGACCCCGTGTGGGTGCAGATCGTCAAGGACGAAACAGCCCAGTTGTGGGAGTACCTCGCCGGCCACGCCGAGAAATACCCGGACGTGACGGTCCGCCCGGTCGTCGTCATGGACGAACCCGCACACAGTCTGCGTGAGGAAGCCGAGAATGCGCAGTTGCTCGTCGTCGGCAGCCGCGGGCGGGGCGGGTTCGCGAGCATGCTGTTGGGATCGGCCACCAGGGCACTGATGAACTCGGTCAACCGCCCACTCCTCATCGTCCGGTACCCGCCCCGCCCGCGGCCCATTGCCGGACGAGTTTCGAGGGGACTGGGGGTGGTGTTCGACAAGTTCACCGACCAGGCACGCAGAGCAGTTGTCCTGGCCTCCGACGCAGCCCACGATCATCTCGGCACCGAGCACCTGCTGCTCGGGGTCCTCGAAGCCGACGGTATTGCGGCGACATCACTGACCTCGTGGGGTATCTCACCGACGTCATCAGCAAGCTCGCCGACATCGGACCACGCGAGCCCAACCCAGCCGGGCACATCCCCTTCACCCCACACGCCAAGAAGGTGCTCGAACAGAGTCTGCGCGAAATATCGTTGCTCGGCCACGATGACATCGGCACCGAACACCTCCTGCTCGCTCTCATCGACAACAGGTCATCGGCCGACGCACAGATCCTCGACGAAGCCGGGCCCGCGAGTTTGGACAGGCTGCGGGAACACGTTCTTCGTCAGGTCGCCGAAGACCGCCGCGAACCCGCTGGGCCGGGCCCGACCCACATCACCACCGTGTTGACCGAAGCGAGCACACCCTGTGCGCAGACGCGGCCACCGAGGCGGGCCAACGCCTCGACAGATGGATGCGCGACCGCATCCTCGACGCCGCACGCATCCCACGCCCCACCCGGCAAACCGATACCGAATAGAACCGGCGACGCACCCCCAGCAAGAGCGACTCGGCGTTGCGCACTTCGACCGCGCCCCTCCGTCGTAGCAATCGTCAATCGCCGCAGGTGGAGTGAAATCGTCCCCCGACCGGCTCTGTATCGGCGCACCATGCGAGTCGGACCTCCCACCACCGAGACAGCGCCTGCTCATGTGCGGTGGCGCGGGGAACTTCGACCCCAATTATGCGCAGCGAAGTGTAGTTCTTGTCGACGAGCTCGGCGAACACCCTGGGCCCATGATCGGGCCATCTCAAGGTCCCTTCGATCAGTCCGTTCTCGCCCCGGTCCAGGCACTTCCTACGAATCTGGTCGATGAGGGCGGTGGTTTCGTCATGTACCAGCGCCGCCAACTCTCGGGGTGCCAACCGGGCGCCGGCCGCCAGCACAGTGTCGAGGAGGTTATCGTAGCTGCCGTCGGTTAGTGCCTGTTCGATCAGAAAGTCTTTCACGACGTCCGCGCCCAGAGGACGGTAGTCGTATAGTTCGGCGACATGTTCGCGTAGCAAAAGGCTCTTGCCGGCTCCAGGTGCACCTGCCGTGAGAACCGCAGAACGCGCTCCACGCGGCGGTGTCTCACGAGACCGATACTGCTCAACGACGTTCTTGCGGAACGACCAACGCGAAAGCGATGCCACATAGCGGATATTGGTGTTCGTCGGAGACTTCGTGTCCAGCGGGCCCTCGCTTGCCGCCATGCCGGCGAGCTGCGCGGCAACCTCACCGCGCAGTGAATCCGATTTGATCACGCCGACAACGCCGCTCGCTCGAGTGCGTCCTTGTTCCGCTCCATGAGCCGGCCGAGCTCATCCTCGGTCAGATGTCCGCGGTAACAGGCGCGTTCAACCTCATCCCAGCTACCCGGCTCATATGCATCAGTCGATATTTCCACCGGTCACGGGAACACGACCGAACGTGTAACCCCAGTTGAGGAGAGCGTAACTCGCTGTTCCGTCCACACACGGTCGATCAGGGGTATAGCTTCGGCATCAGCGATCAGCGCTCGGAAGGTCCCATAACGAGCGAACTTCGACGAGGATGTGACCTGCACCCCGGGAGCGTTCGCCGGCCGGGCGGCCGGAGAAGGTGTCGATGTTCGTCCTGGTACGTCATGCGCACGCGGGTAAGAAGCAGAGGTGGCGCGGCCCCGATGCCGACCGCCCGCTGAGCACGCTCGGTCATCGGCAGGCCCGCGGCCTTGTCGCTGCGCTGAGCGGCATCGAGGTACGGGCACTGTGGTCCAGTCCGGCGCTACGGTGCCGTCAGACCCTGATGCCTCTCGCCGCGGCGCGCGGGCTGCGTATCGACCTTCACCCGCTACTGGCAATAGGCGCACCGACCGACGAACTCTTTGCCCTGCTCAGTGCGCCGGGTGTCGACGGGGCCGTTTTCTGTACCCATCGGGAGGTGCTCGACGCCCTGGCAGAGTTCGCGCGGGCGCAAGGATCGACATGCGTGCCGCGGGCGGCGACTACCGCGAAAGGCGGAGCCTGGGTCGTCGACCGCACCGCCGATCCGGCCGAAACGCTGCGCTATATCGCGCCCACTGATGGCTAGGTCGCGGCAGCACGGCCTCCCCATCGAATAGTCGCGGGCCATCGCGCCCCCGCGGCGGAAGCACCCGCCGGTACGGGAACGCAGCATCAGCTGCTCAACCATGATGTATCCGGGCGGGCTGGAATCGTCTCGGCGGTGCCACGGGCCCGCGATGAGTTGGGGAGTGACTGGAATGGCTCTGCCTTTACGGCGTTCCGCCGGCCCGGTAGACAGACCGCGCCCGTTTCGTGAGTTCGAGGATCTCTGGAGGCGGGGATGGATCGGCTCGTGCAGTCGGTGCTCGGTGGTTCTTCCTGCGCCTGGATACCCGCGGCCGACGTCACCGAGGACGACGACGC
The DNA here is from genome assembly GCF_001894825.1 of Rhodococcus jostii NBRC 16295. Taxonomy (GTDB): domain Bacteria; phylum Actinomycetota; class Actinomycetes; order Mycobacteriales; family Mycobacteriaceae; genus Rhodococcus_F; species Rhodococcus_F jostii. Next base: position 7,216 of record NZ_BCWY01000109.1, read on the forward strand.
CGATGTCGTCGAGATCGAGCTGCCCGGGGTGAATCGACGTCGAGCTCAATGGCAACGAACTGGTGGTGACCGGGAGCTGAAGGGGCGCGAGCGCAAAGGCCTGCTCCGTCGGCGTACCCGTCGGGTCGGGTCGGGGAGCCCGAGTATCGCGTCACGCTGCCGGGCGAGCTTCGGGAGAACGGCAGCGAGGCTTCGTTGTCCAGTGGAGTGCTGACCGTGCGGGTGCAAAGCGGAACGCGCACAAACCAGGAAGTTCGAGGTCACCGAGGCGGGCGCCAAGTAGAACACCGAACTCGGGCCCCAGTTCTCGTTGCCGATCGTTGGCCTCGAGTCCTGCAGCTGATTGAAGGTGGACTCCCCTACTTCCTGTACGCGTGTGTAGGGTGGCCGGCAATCGAAGATTTCGGGGACACCATGGGACCCCACGCGGCCTGTTTGCGCACAATGAGTGGGTGGGCCCGGCGCGCGAACGACCGATAGCACCGATGTTGGCGACCCTCGGTTCCCCGCCGGTCGGGGATGGTTGGGCGTTCGAAATGAAATGGGATGGCCAGCGAATGGTGGCCTCTACCAGAGGGAATGCTCCGATCTTGTGGAGCCGGAACGGCCACGATGTCAGCGAATCCTATCCGGAGCTGGTCGAGGCACTGAGCACGGCGCTCGCCGGTAGGCCGGCGGTCGTGGACGGCGAGATAGTGGCCCTCGACGCCACCGGCAAACCGTCCTTCCGCCGTCTGCAGCATCGAATGCATGTGGTGAAACCGACTGCGGAACTTCGCAGGACAACGCCTGCCACCTACTACGTCTTCGACCTCCTGGTCCTCGACGGCGCGGAAATCATGTCCCTTCCCTACCTCGACCGCCGCGCAGCTCTCACAGATCTCGAACTGGATGGGCCGCGTATTCAGGTCCCGCCGCATTGGGTCGACGTCGACGGACAGATCATGCTCGATTTCGCGAGAGAACAATCCCTCGAGGGTGTCGTGGCCAAACGGGTGGAGTCGACGTACCGCCCGGGGATCCGTTCACCGTCCTGGGTGAAAACGCCTCTGCGCAAGAACACCGAGGTCATCATCGCAGGCTGGGTGCCCGGCACCGGCATGCACCACAACGCCGTCGGCTCACTGATCCTCGGCGCACACGACGACGCCGGCGCCCTCGTCTACATCGGGCATGTTGGAACCGGCTTCACGGCATCCATGCGCCGCAAGCTCCGAGACCAACTCGCAGAACTCGAACGCCCCACCAGCCCATTCGACGTTCCCCCACCGCGATCCATCGCACGCGGCGCGCACTGGGTCGAACCGCTCCTCGTCGGCGACGTCGAATACCGCGAATACACCGGTGAAGGGCTCCGGCATCCCAGCTGGAAAGGACTGCGCGACGACAAATCAGCCGATGAGGTGGGTCTCCCCGGCCGCCATTGACCGGGCGGAACGGGAGAAGCCGCCGACACCACCCGGTGTCAGCGGCTCCCACCCTCCCAGGCGCATTGCGCCATACAGGACTGCGCCCTGGCAGGGTCCGGTGCCGCCAGTACGCCCCTCGGCAAATGGTCGCTCGAAGCGACGATTCCGATGTGGCACCCGGGGCATTTGGCCGAACAGCGTCGACCTGAACCTCCTGTTCAGGAACTTGCCTTGACCCCGCTCCCCTCCGTGTTCAGGAGGGGAGCGCTGCTTGGCGCGGGTCGCCGGCGGCGGGACCGGTAGCGGAGTCCACCCCCGCACGGAAGCCGGGAGCGGTGGCGGCGAGCCGAGCCGATCGGTGTTCACCAACGTGAGCAGGACAACGGCCTGCGGCGTGAGCGCGTCGGCGAGGATGCCCTCCGAATCGGCCACGAACAGACCGAACTCGTACCAGAGCCACACCTCGCACCCATCCGGCTCCGAAACCGTGGGACCGATGTTCGCCAATGTCATCGTGCTCACCCCACTCACTCCGTTCCCGTGCGGGTCGGGGTCAGGCGTGGATCGCCTTCTTCTCTCCGCTGCCGCTGATTTCGATCTTGCGCGGCTTGGCCTTTTCCGCGACGGGGATGGTCAACCGCAGTACCCCGGCGTCGTAGTTGGCCTCGACCTTGTCGGTGTCGAGATTCTCACCCAGGAACAACTGCCGGCGGAACACACCCCGCGGCCGCTCGGACGCGAGCATCTCCTGATTCTCGTCGCGGGCGGGTCGCTCGGCATGCACCGTCAACACGTTGCGTTCGACGTCGAGGTTCAGGGAATCGACGTCCACCCCGGGCAGATCGAACTCGACGATGACCCGATCATCCTCACGCCAGGCATCCATCGGCATCACCGCCGGTCGTGCCGTGGTACCGAGGATCTGCTGAGTCAACCGGTCGAGGTCGCGGAACGGATCCGTGCGCATCAACATTGTTTCCACCTCCAGAAACCTCTCTGTTTGTCACAGAATCTACAGCATGTGCTATAGATTTGTTATAGCGTCTGACATAGAACATGACAAGGGGCAGGGCGAAAAAATTCCCAGACCCAGCACCCGCATCTCCCACGCCTCTTGCTGACATCACCACGGGCCGAGTCCCGTCGTGTGACCCGATACCGGGCCCGGCGGGCACCGCGTGGCGCGGACCCCGCCCGTGGTGGCGACACACCGCCGTACGGTTCGAGCACGTGTTGGCGGTGCGGGTCCACGGTCCGCCGCGCCGCGGGATGGCGAGTTTCTGGCCGGTTATCCGTCGCGGACGTCGTGGTCGTCGCCGAACGGGACCGCGAAGGCTTGCTCGAGCCGGTCCGCTTCGGGCGCGTCCCAGGCATGGTCTGTGCCGGCGGAGCACAGTGGATCGTCGACGGTGCCGACCGGCTGCGCCTGCTCGAGCCGGTCGGCTTCGGGCGCATCCCAGGGCACCGATACGCGGGAAGCCGGTTCGGGGTCGAGCAGGCCGCCGGCGGTGTCGAGGGTGTGCGTCTGCTCGAGCCAGTCCGCCTCGGGCACGACATCGAAGGGGCGGGTGTTCATTCCGTGGTCCTTTCTGCTCTGATCTGGGCGGTGTCGGTGCCGAGACGTGTCGTTGTCCGCGGGAAGGCGGTGATGTCTAGCCGCGCCGGAAGTCGAAATCCGCCGGGCCCGCGGCAGGGTGTTCCGCGTCGAGCTCGAGGTCGCCGTCATCAGCGAAGACGAGTCGGCCGTCGTCGAGCACGATCGCCCACCGGCGGACCGGCGCCCGGCCCCAGCCGAGTTGGTCCCGAACGGCGGGCTCGTCCGCGTAGTCCTCGATCACCACGCCACGAACCGGGTGCGGATGCTCGGAACCGGTACCGGTACCGGTACGGACTACGACACGCGATCCCACCACCACCGCCTCACCCCCCGGTTCACGTGTCATACCTGGCATACCGATCAGGTGTGCGGCGGGCCCGCCGGAGAGGTGTGCGTCTGTCGTCGAGGTGTTCACGCGCGAATGTCCTGCTCTCGTATCGGTGGATCCAGCTGCGCCGGAGTCGTTCTCGTTCGTCTCGGCCAGATCGTGAATGCTGCGGTCGGGGATTGTCGAGTAGATCGCTGCTCCTGCGTCACACGGCTTCGAGTGACGGGGTCAGCTGACGGGCCATCCGGGCGTCCGGCCGAATTCGTTCCATTCACGATCCCATTGCCGCATCCGGCGCCGTGAATTCATCCATCGAATGCAGGACAGCAAGAGGAAGGCACCGCTCGCGGCGGCGGCCCACACGCAAAGTGCTGCGCTCACCGCGACGGTGGCGTTTTCCTGCCCAGTCCTCGGCTCGGCCGTGAGGTTGCCGTTCGAGTCGATCCACACGTCGATCGTGTCGCCCGACTTCGCGTCCGGTGGAGTCGGTACATCACCTGAGCGCAGGGTGCCGTCCGGTGCGGTCCAGTGCGCCGACGCATGGTTCTGGGGTTCTCGGGAGCTGGTACGTGTGTCTGCCACCGATCCGGGCCGCGGGTCGGCGACGAGAACGGCAGCCTGTCGGTGGCTACGCTGGCGGTCTGCGTGGGATTGTTCGCTCAGGCCCGTGTATGTCGCTGTCCCGAAGGCGACCGCGAACGGCACCATGATCAGTACGAACACGGTCGCGAGAAGAGCCGCGGCGGCATCGACGCGGTCGCAGCGTCGCATGAGTGGGTTTCGGCTCCACGGTGCCATTCGCCACCAGCGCAGCGGGAGTGCCTGATTCGTGTCCATCGTGTACCTCCTCCGTTGGCTCGGTTTCGAGTCTTCCGCGGAGGCCGCGCCCGGCGTAGGGAACAAGGTCATCGACACTCGTTGCTTGTCGGAGGACTTCAGTCCTCTGCGTCCTTCGCACACGATGAGCGGGGTACGGCACGGTAGGCGTAGCAGCGCCGCGCTCGTCGAACCGAGGGTCATTCCCTGAAGCCGCCGCCTTGGGTTTCGATGGCAATCGGACTGGGCATGGTCCACGCCCATCATGTGGCGCCGCCCGCAGATGATCCGGTGGCGCCCGTACCGAACGAAATGCGCGGTGACGGACGAAGTCCTCGCAGACCCGAGTGTTCGCAGGCGAGCAGACCAGCGTCCATCGAACGAGTGACCTTCGACCCTGCGCGTCTCAGCGGGTTATCGGGATCGTGGTACCGAGCCGGCACGACCGTGTGAACGTGGCAAAGGAGGACACGAGATGGCCGAAAACCATGGACCGCAGTCCTGGGGTCAGGGCGCAACGTACACGCGAGAGGACGACCCGGTGGGCAGTCACCGCCACTTTTCCTGGTCGCCCGAACGTGTGGGCCGGAGATCGAAGACTGGACTCACGACGTCGCTGCGGCGGGAGCGGGAAGACAAGTACGACGTGAGCCTCGACTTCGTGGTACCGGACTTCGACGACCTGGTTCCGGCCGGGGGCCGGGTGGAGCGGGATACCGTCACCCTCGACAGCGTGTACTTCGACACCGCCGACCGGGATTTGCTGAGCCAGCACCTGACGCTGCGGCGCCGATCCGGGGATGTGGACGCCGGCTGGCACCTGAAGGTGCCCGCGGGCACGGCGCGCACCGAGATCCGGCTGCCGATCACCGAGGGTGAATCGGTGCCCGACGAGTTGGCGACGCTGGTCGTCGGTGTGGCACTCGGCAAACCCGTGCGGCGGGTGGCGGAAATCTCCACCACCCGACACCGGCATCGCCTGCTCGACGCGGACGGCAACCTGTTGGCGGAGGTCGCCGACGATACGGTGCAGGCCACCGCGACCGCCGGCGACGAGGGGGCCGTCGCCAGCCAGTGGCGCGAAGTGGAGGTCGAGCTCGGTGACCGGGGTGACGACAAGCTCCTGCGGGCGATCGGCACACGGTTGACCCGTAGCGGTGCGCACCCGTCGCGGTATGCGTCGAAGCTTGTCCGGGCGCTGACGCCGGATCGCGGTCGCGCGGACGCCAGCGAAGGCGACGGCGGGGATGCCGGTGTGGAGACTGTCCGAAAGCTGCTGACCGACTACCTCGAGCAACACGCCCAGGCGATCGTCGCCGGTGACGTGTGGCTGCGCCGCGGGCTGGACCCGATCCATTCCACCAGGGTCGGTATCCGGCGGTTCCGCAGTACCCTGCGCGTGTTCCAGAAGGTTCTCGACCCGGCCGCGCGGTCGCACCTCGACGAGGAACTGTCCTGGTACGCCGGGGTACTCGGTGAGGTCCGTGACCGGCAGGTCCAGCGCGCCCGGTTCGCCAAGGCGGTCGCCGACCTGCCGAGCGAGCTGGTGATGGGCCCGGTCGCCGCCCGCATCGACAACGACCTGCTCGCCGAGCAGCGCCGGTATCAGGACGAGGTGATGGCGACCCTCGACACGGGCCGCTACCGTGCGCTGCTCGCCAGCCTGGCCCAGTGGCGCGCGGCGCCTCCGCTGACCGACGAGGCCTCATCCGGTTCCCGGGTGCTCGAGAAGGCCGCCCGGAAGGCGTGGAAGAAGGCAGACAAGAGGCTGGCCGCCGCCCTCGACGACGGCGGGGATGAGGCCCTCCACCGGGCACGGAAGGCCGCGAAGCGGGCCCGTTACGCCGCCGAGCTCACCATGCCGATCTTCGGTAGGAAGAAGAGCAGAAAGAAGGTCGCGAAGTACAAGAAAATTCAGGAGGTACTCGGTGAACACCAGGACAGCGTGGTGGCCCGCGGCGTTCTCCGCGCGCTCGGCGCCCGCGCCGGGGCCACCGAGGGCGAGAACGGATTCACCTTCGGACTGCTCTACGGACTCGAGCTGCAGGCCGCCCAACGCGCCCGCGACGAAGCCGAAAAACTCGCCACCTGACCAGCGCGACGGACGGCCGGGACGAGTCGGCGGTCGGCCACGTCGGATGGCGGGCCGGGCCGGATCACGCATGTCGTCGAGGGTGACCACTGACAGGGGTCGTTCTCTACCATCTCGAGCAGTTAGGGGCCCGGCTCGTCGTCGTGGAAAGCCACGGCCACAATCGGCTCGCCGGATCCCTTCATGGATCGACGAGCCAGAACCTCCTGCACCATGCGCTCGGCCCTGGTCATGATCTGCCGCCCGCCGGCTAGTTGCGGCAAACGGTGTTTCCCCCGATCCGCTCTTCGGGCCTCCACCGAGAGCCAGGGTCGAGGTCGTCATACCCGCGGCGAGAAGGGCTTTCAGCTCTCCCCCCATGCTCCGTTCCCGATGGACGGGGCCAGTCCGGTCACGCGCCGACCTCGCCGAGGGGAACCGGGCCTGGTGCGCACCCACAAGAGGAGATGAGAACCATGAGCCGGCCGCTCGCGCTCGTACTGGCCCCGAAAGTGGCCTTCGACCCTGTCACCCACGGGCCGAGGACGACACGATCGACAACGACAACGACACCGCGCGGTGCGACGCCGGGCGGTCAGCTCGGGAGGAGGACCCGATGAAAAATTCCGGACAAACATCGACAGTCAGACCGGAACACATCTTTCGAGACCGGCGAGAAGCTGGACGCGTTCTGGGCGAGTTGCTCGAGGCGTACCGGGGAGACCCACGCGTCGTCGTCCTCGGCCTCGCGCGCGGAGGTGTACCCGTCGCGTGGGAGGTGGCGGCTGCCCTGGGTGCAGCCCTCGATGCCTTCGTCGTACGCAAGCTCGGGGTTCCCGGCCGCGAGGAGTTCGCGATGGGGGCCCTGGCGGGTCGCGGCGTGGTGGTCCTGAACGACGACCTGGTGAGAGATCTCGCGATCACCCCGGAACAACTGCGTCGGGTCGTGGACCGGGAGGGACGCGAATTGGTCCGCCGTGAAGCGGCATACCGGGGAAACCGGCCCCCGACCGACGTCGCGGGAAGGATTGTGATCCTCGTCGACGACGGTCTCGCGACAGGAGCCAGCATGCATGCGGCGGTCGACGCGCTGCGTGAGCGGGAGCCCGAACAGATCGTCGTCGCGGTACCGGCCGCGCCGGAATCGACGTGCCGCGATCTCCGAGCGGTGGTCGACGACGTCGTGTGTGCGACGATGCCGTTTCCCTTCCGCGCCGTGGGGGACTCGTTTTGGAACTTCGCCCAGGTGACGGACGAGGAGGTGCGGACGTTGCTGCGCACACCCACCGTCGGCCCGGGGACCCCGAACGCCCGGATGCTCGAATTCGACTCGGCCGCGGGAATCGTTCGCTTGGCATCTCGCGAGGCGCCCGACGGCGTGCCGGCACCGCAGGACCTGCTCGACCTCGTCGGTGACGCGCGGATCGTGCTGATCGGCGAGAGCTCGCACGGAACACACGAGTTCTATGCCGCACGCGCGGAGATCACCAGGAGATTGATCGAGGAGAAGGGCTTCACCGCTGTTGCGGCGGAAGCCGACTGGCCCGACGCCTATCGGGTCAACCGCTACGTGCGCGGACACGGCAGCGACACGTCGGCGGAGGAGGCGCTGCGCGGATTCGAGCGCTTCCCGGCCTGGATGTGGCGTAACACGGTCGTCCGCGACTTCGTCGCGTGGTTGAGGGAGCACAACGACCGGTGCGCGGCGCAAGGCCGAGACCAGACAGGCTTTTACGGACTCGATCTCTACAGCCTGCACCGCTCCATGCGGGAGGTGATCGACTACCTGGACCGGGTCGACCCGGTCGCGGCCCAGCGGGCACGCGCCCGCTATTCGTGCTTCGAGCACGTATCCGGGGAAGACGGTCAGGCGTACGGCTACGCCGCAGCGTTCAGTGCGGGAGAATCCTGCGAGCAGCAGGTCGTCGACCAGCTCGTGGACCTGCAACACCACGCCCTCGAGTACGCCCGCCGCGGCGGTATCCTCGCCGACGACGACCAGTTCTACGCGGAACGGAACGTGTGGAGTGTGCGCGACGCCGAGGAGTACTACCGCACCATGTTCGGTGGCCGGGTGTCGTCGTGGAACCTACGCGACCGTCACATGGCCGACACGCTCGACGCACTGATCGAGCACCTCGACCGCCGACTCGGGAGTACCGCCCGCGTGGTCGTCTGGGCTCACAACTCCCACGTGGGCGACGCGCGTGCCACCGAGGTCGGAACCCAGGGCGAACTGACGGTGGGCCAACTGGTGCGCGAACGGTACCGCGACGACTGCCGCCTGATCGGATTCAGCACCTACGCGGGAACGGTCACCGCGGCCGGCGAGTGGGGTGGACCGGCGGAACGGAAGGTGGTCCGCGCCGCGTTGCCCAGCAGTGTCGAAGAACTCTTCCACGAGGTGGGAAAGGACGCGTTCCTCGTCCGCACCGACCACGACCGGAGGACCGCGGACACCCTTCGGGTCGCGCGCCTGGAGCGGGCGATCGGCGTGATCTACCGCCCGGAGACGGAACGGCAGAGCCATTACTTTTACACGCGGCTGTCCGATCAGTTCGACGCGTTGATCCACATCGACACCACGCACGCCCTCGAACCGCTCGAACGCACCAGCCTATGGGTGGAAGGCGAAATGCCGGAAACCTACCCGTTCGCTCTGTGACCTGCTGCGGGACTCGAGATGGCAAACACAAGTAGGACGACCGAGAGGTGCTGGCCGTGACGACCGAGAATTCCTCGACCCGAGAACGTGTACTCATCGTCGGCGCAGGCTTCGCCGGCTTCGAGTGTGCCCGCAGACTCTCGCATCTTCTCGCGAAGGATCCACGGAACCAGACCGAGGTGATATTGGTCTCGACACACGACTACATGCTCTACACCCCGTTGTTGCCGGACGTGGCCGGCGGCATCCTCGACCCGCGGTACGTCTCGGTGCCGCTGGCCGGCTCGCTCCCCGGCGTCGAGCTGATCACCGGACGGGTGACGGCGGTGAACTTCGATTCACGCACCATCACGCTGATCGACTGTGACGCGGATGTGGTCCAGTTGCACTGGGATCGACTGGTACTCACCCCCGGCTCGGTGACACGGACGGTCGACATTCCGGGCCTGAAGGAGAACGCCTGTGGCCTGAAGACGGTAGGCGAGGCACTGTACCTACGGGACCAGCTGCTGACACAGCTCGAACTCTCCACCCACGAAACCGATCCCGTGCAGAGGGAAGCGCAGCGGACGGTGGTCGTGGTCGGAGCTTCGTATGCCGGCACCGAACTGGTCGCCCAGCTGCGTGCGCTCGCCGACGAGGTGGCGCGTCAACGCCGGTTCGATCCCACGCAAGTCCGGTTCCTGCTGCTCGACAGAGCCGACCGGGTGATGGCCGAGGTCGGCGAGACGTTGGGCAGACAGGTACTGGAGGTGCTTCGCCGGCGCGGCATCGAGGTGCGCCTCGGCACGACTCTCGATGCCCTCACCGGCGAACACGTGGTGCTCAGTGACGGCACGACGATTCCCACCCGCACCGTCGTATGGGTCACCGGTGTCACGGCCAGCCCGCTGATCTCCACACTCGATCTCCCTCTCACCGAGGGCAGGCTCATCGTCCAACCCGACCTCAGTGTGCCGGGGGCTCCCGACGTGTTCGCGGCCGGGGACGCCGCAGCGGTACCCGACCTGAAAAATCCCGGGAACATCACGCCGCCGACCGCACAGCACGCCGTTCGACAAGGCCACCTGCTGGCCCGGAATGTAGCGAGCAGCCTTGGAATGGGTCGGCCGGCACCATACAGGCACCGCAACATGGGACTGGTCGTCGACCTCGGCCCTCGTTTCGCGATCGCGAATCCGCTGGGCATCAACCTGTCCGGCCTACCCGCGAAGATAGTGACCCGCCTCTATCATCTGTATGCGCTGCCGCGGACCGCGAACCGGTTCGCCGTCGCGACGGCGTACCTCCTCGAAATGGTCGCCCCCCGCCCGCTCGTCTCGTTCGGCCTGGCCAGCGCTGAAGAGACCCGCTTTGCGGCGCAAGACCTATAGTGACACATCAGTTTCGGCTTACTACCACGGCCGTTCGGAAGCCTCGCGCCCGATCCAGGACCGTTGGGCCGAACCCTGCCAGTATGAAGCCACCGGAAGGAGTACGTTGCCGATGTTCACGGTGCCGCCGCGGCAGGAGTTGGTGGCGACCGACCTGTCCGAGCCGGGCAGTACGGCGGGCAGCACAGCTGGCCGGTCAGCACGGCGCGCGGGTCACCGCGCTGCACGTCCTTACCGACGGGGGTGGACTCGACTCTCACCGAGTTCGCATACACACTCCTGCGGTCTCATGGCCTTCTGCCATCACCACGACCGTCCATCCCCAGCAGATCAGCTACCACAGCCTCTGGGCGCACCTCTCAGACACCGACCGCACGGTCCTGCTCAAGCTCACCGCAGACGGGACCGTCAGCACCGCCATCACACGCCTGCTCACCCACAACGCCGGCGAGCGCTTCTTCATCGGGGACCCGGCCGGCGACCCCCGGCTACCCACCAGCTTCCGCATCATTCTCCACACCATGACCAAAGCCGCCCCTGACCGAGCAGGTCGCGGCCGGAGCGCGAGATCACATCGGGCAGCGAGAGATCCACCCACCCCGCCCGGAACCCGCCAGGGCATCCGTCAGCTACTCTTTCAGCCGCAATCTGCGGGCGCAGGCCAGTGCCGGGTTGCCGACCCGCGGGGCCTACCACGCGCGACTCCACAGAAAGTTTCGTGATCACCATGGGGTGCTGGTTTGTCCTGCACGCGGCGGCAGCACTGCTCGTGCTCTTCTTCCGGGCGCTCTCCCGCCCCGCATCCGGTCACCGAACGATCGTGACCGACGGATTCGACGACCCCTACGAACAGGTCCCCGGCACCGCACCACGCCTGCGCTGAGAACGCGCCCTCGACAGATCCGCCGGCGCCGACATCGGCGCCGGATCCGGAGCTACCCGTTCGCCGGTACAGCCGTGATCCGATCGCGGACCCCCATCACTACGGCGGCGTCCGACCTGGCCATCCCTCTCACGCCCCCAAACACATTGGGGACGCGTCCACCCAGCTCACAGCACCGCTCTCGCGGCGCCGACAAGTGATACGGAACCCGCCACTGACGGATCCAAATGGCGGGTTCCTCGCACGACCCCGAAGGGCCGATGGCTTACGACCCCCCTTGCGAAACGACCGGGCGGTCAGTCGAGCGCCGACTCCTCGCGCGCAAGCACCGCGGGAAACCGGAACACCAGCGCATCGACGGGGCAGTGCGCCTCATACAACTCGCCCCGCAGGACCGCCACCTCCGCACGCAACCGCTCGGTGAGACCGCGCCTGCCGGCCCTCTGGGCCTTCGAGACGAGCGCCTGGGCACTCTCGATGTTCTGCGAGACCGTCTCGATCTCCTCCCGCAGCCGGCCCAGGAACACGTCGGCCTGCGCGGCACCCGAGTCCTCCGCCATCGCACCGAGGATCATGACTCGATCAACAAGGCCAGCTTCGCAGCCGCAGTGCGCTCGACGAACAACGGCACGAAATCCCTAATCCGAGCCTGCCCGAAACGCGCCACCGCCTGCTCCACCGGTGAGACCTACCGCATCCTGCGACACCGGCGGGAACCTCGTGATCAGCCGCGCCATCACCAGCAACATCTGGCGGGCCTCCTCCACCGAGTTCATAACCCAAAAGCCTGCGCCCCAACGACCACCCCGTCAACGTAGCGCCGCAGGCCGCGGACTCCTCGAGAGGGGTCGGCGCCGGCCGCCGGTCTCTGGGCCAGGACGCCGGCGCAGCAGTGAATCACCCAAGCGTCAGGTCCGACTGCCGCAGCCGCCCAGCAACAAACTCGACGACCTCGCACGACTGCAGCACCGCATGCCCAGCGAACTCATGCGCGAGACCGTCGAGGAGTATGTCCAGGAACACTCCACCTAAGAATGTGGCCGGCCGCGGGCACACCCGCCCTCGCCGATACCCAAGCAAGATCGACAAGACCGGCCACACACCGCGCTTCCATTTGAAGTATGGGGACCACATTTCACGGGCCGAACCCTTGGCCGCGTATTACGCGCGCGATCCGAACAAAAGGGCCCCGCCACGCCGCGATCGCCTACCTCGACCAGGACGCACGCACCACCCTGCTCCCACTCCGCAATGGCGACGTCCTCGTCGTCAATGCATCCAAAGCTGCGCTCCGCGCTCACGCCACCTCCCCCGCCACACTCACGCACTACGTCGACGTTCGGGTCCTGTCCTCTCCGAACTTGCACGCCAACGTGATCGCGACCAACCGGCGGGCCGTCATTGGCTCCGCGAACGCCTCCCACACTCCACCACCGTGGACGGGGGGTCGTCATCACCGACACCCCGACATCGTCGCCACCGTGCACCGGTTCATCGACGAGATAGACGAGGACGAGATAGGCGAGATCAGCGAGGTCGACACCACTTTCATCGACATCGCCACCAAGGAGTGGGCATTAGGTCGGGCGGTGCTCATTCCCGGGGTCACCGGGCGAGTGCACGTGGAAGGGTACTTCCTTCCGTCGCCGGTAACGAATGTTCCTGTGGCACACCGTCGAATACGAGCCCCGCGCCGCCGAGCAACGCGGACAGCACAGCGGCGCCGACGCCGCATCACCACCGGACCGACGACGAGGTATCAACTGGAGTGGTTTCGCCTCGACGAACCCGGCAAATTGAAACGCGACGACGTCCTGATCCTCGCCACCCACGACGACGAATGAATCAACCCGCCAGCGGTCGTGGACTCCGATGCCATCGCGATCTCCGCACCGGCGCCGTCGGCCACATCCTCCGAACTCGCCCCGACCTACAGCCCGTCCCGTTGCCGGACGCCGAGAAGCCATTCGCCGACCTGGGACACCCCAACCCACGACTGAGAACCGACCACCGGATACTCTCCCGCCGCCTGCGAGCCGCACTGCTGCGACTCTGGAACCTCTGACTTGGCCACCACTCCACGACGGGTCATGCAGAACGTCGCGGCAGGATGGGGGCTTCCGACGACAATCGGACTGGGCTTGGTCCGCGCACCTCACGTGGTGCCGCACGCCGATGATCCGGTGGCGCCAGTACTGAACGAAATGCGCGGCGAGCGGTATGACGGGACGAAGTCCTCGCAGACCCGAATAGTGTTCGCAGGCGAGACGACCTGCGTCCATCGAACGAGTGACCTTCGACCCTGCCCGTCTCAGCGGGGTTATCGGATCGTGGTACCGAGCCGGCACGACCGTGTGGGCGTGGCAAAGGAGGACACGATGATTCGGGTCGCGGGTAGCCGAACGGCATCGGTGACGAAGGCAGGATGTGCCAGATGTTGCGCGGCGCGGTTCCGGTCGGCCGGATAGCGGGAATCCGGATCTCGGTGCACTGGTCGCTGATCGCGACTGTGGCACTACTGGCATCGCTGCTCTCGTTGTCGATACTGCCGCTGCAGTTCGGCGGCCAGCCGACCCTGCACCACTGGCTGATCGGAACGGCGACGGCTGCCTGCTTCCTGTTGACTCTCGCCGCCCACGAGTTCGCCCATTGCGTCGTCGCACGTCGGCACGGCGTCGCGGTCGAGCGGGTGACGCTGTGGTTGCTGGGCGGAATGTCCGAGCTGCGCGAGGAACCCCCCGATCCGCGGGCGGAATTCGGTATCGCTCTCGCCGGACCGGTCACCAGCCTGCTGATCGGTGCGTGCGCTCTCGTCTTCGCCGCCGCGGTCGAGCCGGTCGCCGGTCCCCTCGTCACGGCCGCTGTCGTCTGGCTCGGGACCGCGAACCTGATTCTCGCCGTGTTCAACATGCTGCCCGGGGCTCCCCTGGACGGCGGCCGGGTGCTGCGCTCCGTGCTGTGGCGCCGCAGCGGTGACCGACTGGCCGCGACAGCGGCCGCCGCCCGGAGTGGACGGGTCGTCGGGCTGCTGCTGATCCTGCTCGGTGTGGCGGAGGCGATACTGCTCGGGAGCGCGAGCGGGCTGTGGTTGATGTTGCTGGGGTGGTTTCTCCGGACCGCCGCGAACGCGGAACTGATGACCGCGTCGACGCGCCCGGACGCCCCCGTCCGCGTGTGGACGGACCACCATCGGGTCCTCCGCCCGGCCCCTGCCCGGCGCCGGCATCGTCCGAGGTGATGTCCTGTTGGCGACCGGCGCCACGACGGTGATGCTGCGGCCGGGTCTCGATCTGATCGGCCTCGTCCACGGTGAGCGCCCGACGGGAATCGTCACGGCCACCGATCTCGTTCTCCGGCATTTCGCCTTCCCCCCATAGGCTGGTGCATTCGAGCGGTTCGAGGGCGTGCGTGGTGCCGATGTGGATCACCGCGTCGAACTGATCGGACAGCCGCGTGTAAAAGTAATGGCTCTGCCGTTCCGTCTCCGGGCGGTAGATCACGCCGATCGCCCGCTCCAGGCGCGCGACCCGAAGGGTGTCCGCGGTCCTCCGGTCGTGATCGGTGCGGACGAGGAACGCGTCCTTTCCCACCTCGTGGAAGAGTTCTTCGACACTGCTGGGCAACGCGGCGCGGACCACCTTCCGTTCCACCGGTCCACCCCACTCGCCGGCCGCGGTGACCGTTGGATCAGCCAAGAACAACGGCGGTGCGGTCGTCGAGGAATTCGCCGATGAGGATGGGGGTTTCGGTGGATATCAGCCGCCGGCCGGTACGGCGGTGGGCCGTACCGCTCGACGACGGGCGGTTGGTGTTCGCCGACGACGAACAACTCCGGGCCGCCGACCAGGGATTCGCCCCAGGCGTGCGTGGATGCCGCGGTCGTAGTAGTCCTGGTCGAACTCGATGTCGAGGACGCTCAGAGCCGCTGCCCGCCCGGTCTGTTCCGGGCAGGTCCGTCGTCGCGCCGGCGGCCGCGGAGGGGAAGAAACCCGCCCGGCCAGGTGGGCGGGGGCGTTGGATTGCCCGGATAACGCGGTCGATGCGAGGGGTGTGTGTCCCCATCGGTCGATGGGGGTCAGCAAATGGCCGAGTGTCGTGGCGGGCCGAGTCGGCGAAGCCGGACAGGTCTGTCTTCGTGTCGAGGCGTCCGGCGAGGAGTCGGGTGCTGGGGTAGCGATCGAGAAGCCGAGGATCTCGATCCAGTTCCTTCTACCAGGATGACGACACGTCCCTACCGACGAGAGTGCCCCACATCGGCTTCGATGCGGGGAACTCGCCTTAGTACTGCAACGGCACTTGCTTGACAGGTAGACGATACTGGTTGTGTGGTCCTCGATCTGGTTGTTGCCGAGTTGGAAGCGTTGCATGAGCGGATCTCCGGTCGGTTCGTCCGGTCGGAGCCGCGGACCCGGGTCCGCGAGTATGTGGCGGGTTTGGTTGCGGGTCTGGAACGCAAGAACGGGTGGACGCTGGCTGAGCGGGCCGGCGAGGTGAGCCCGGATGGGATGCAACGGCTGCTGCGGCGGGCGGACTGGGACGTCGACGGGGTCCGCGACGATGTCCGTGATTATGTGGTCGAACGGCTCGGTGACCGCGCCGGGGTGTTGATCGTCGATGACACCGGGTTCTTGAAGAAGGGCACCCGATCGGCCGGGGTGCAGCGCCAGTACTCGGGCACCGCGGGGCGGGTGGAAAATTGCCAGATCGGGGTGTTCCTCGCCTACGCGAGCTCGGCCGGGCACGCGTTGATCGACCGGGAGCTGTACCTCCCCGAATCGTGGACCTCCGACCGGGACCGGTGCCGCGCCGCCGGGATCGGTGACGAGGTGGAGTTCGCGACCAAGCCCGTGCTGGCGCAACACATGATCGAACGCGCCCTCGATGCGAAGGTCCCGTTCTCCTGGCTCACCGCGGACGAGGCCTACGGTCAGGTGAAGTACCTGCGGGTCTGGCTCGAGGAACGCGATGTCTCGCATGTGCTGGCCACCCGGTGCAACGACGATGTGTTCACGCCGGACGGCCGCTCCGGCCGGGCCGACGAGATGATCGCCGCGGTCCCGCCGAAGCAGTGGCGCCGGATCTCCGCCGGAGACGGCGCGCACGGCCCGCGCGAGTATTCCTGGGTGCGGGTGCCCATCAGGATCGCCTGGGCACCCGGCCGCGGGCACTGGCTCCTCGCCCGCCGATCCCTGTCGGACCCGACCGAGATCGCGTACTACATCTGCGCCGGACCCCGGCGCACCACGCTCACCGAACTCGCCACCGTCGCCGGATCGCGGTGGCGGGTCGAGGAATGCTTCCAGCAGGCCAAGAACGAGGCCGGACTGGACCAGTACCAGGTGCGCACCTACCGGGCCTGGTACGCCCACACCACACTGTCGATGCTCGCCCTCGCCTGGCTTGCCGGCACGAAAACCGAAGCGATAAAGGGGGAATCGGGACAAGCGATCAGGGCATGATCGCGTACACGGTACCCGAGATCCGGCGGCTGCTCGTGCATCTGATCCTGCGACACGCCCGCCCCGACGAGCACGTCTGGTCCTGGTCACACTGGCGGAGACGCCGACAGCACCAGGCCCGCATCTGTCACTGCCGAACCCGCGGCCACCTGCCGTAAGTGCCGTTGCAGTATTAAGAGTGCCTTAATTTAAGAGAATCGCGGAAGCTGTTGTCGGTTACCCGCGGGAGAGTCCGGGCTGGATCTGGATCTGCCCGGGGTTGGCCTTCGTTTTGCCGACCGTCCATTCGCCGTCCGCACCGCACACCAGGGCGCCGTTGCGATCGCCGGGCTTGCCGTACGTCACCGTCTCGTTGCCCTGCGAGTCCGTGTTCACGATCGGGCACGGACCACCGGTGGGACCGTTCGGGCCGATCGGCTCGGCCTGAGCGACGGACGCTGCCCCGGCCGCACTCAGGACCGTAAAGGCAGTGAAGGCGATGGCGGCAAAGATTCGGCGGGCGTTGATCATTGGCGTTTCTCCTGAGGATATCGGGGAAGTGCGTCGGTGACAGGTATAACTCTGCCCACGTCAGCGCCCGTATTGAAGCAACCCCAGGGGGCTCGTTCGCCCACCCCGGGAGTGGACGTGCCCCACCCCGACAGAGGTCGACCTTGAGATTTTCACCGACCGGGAACACCCCCCACACCCATTTCGGTCGACACGCTGGACCCGGGCAGTGCTGCCACCAAATAGGCCCCACCAATCGTTGAGGGCCTTGACTGCCGTGGTTACAGGTAGTCGACATCCTCCTCGGAGACTTTTTGGCCGGTTCCCACCTCGACCAGGGTGATCCTGGCGGCCACGAATTCCTCGTGCGAGTCGCCTCCGATCGACGCGCGGTAGCGAGCGCGGGGCGCCGTCAGCTCGCCGGACTCCTCGACGACTGCGGTGTTGGACATGTACATCTTCCCTCGGTCGGCGTGCCGCTTACATCGCAATGTGACATTGCTATGCGCAAACGGTTCGACGTGAATGGTTTCACCGCGAGAGGCCCTGCATGTGTCAGGCTCCGTACAGATGAATCTTGGGAAACTCCGTGCACTGGAACAGATTGAACACACTCAGCAAATTGCATTGTCATGTTGCCGACTGCCGCGGCATCGCTCGCACATGCTGCGACCGTGGCCGATTCGTGGGTACTGACAGTGTGGGTGTTGCGTTTCTCTATGGCCGTCCTCGGTGCGCACGCGTGGCACCGGGCAGCCGGACCGAATCCATCCCACATCGCGACCGAGGGACGCCTGGGACGGCGTTCGCTTCGTACTAGATGGTTGATTCCTTGAAGCGTGTCGCGGAGGAGGAGTAGGCGGAGGGTTTCCAAGATCAAAGCGTGACCAAAGAACTGGAAACCCTCCTGACCGAACTGTATGTGCTCATCGACGATCATGTCGTCGAACCCCGCTCCGGTCGGGGTCGGCGGCCCGTGCTCAGCGATGCCGAACTGCTCACCCTGGCCGTGGCACAGATGTTGCTCGGGTTCGATTGTGAACGCCGGTGGATCCGGCATGCCCACCACAGCGTCGAGTTGCGTGCCCTGTTTCCCTACATTCCTGGACAGTCGGACTACAACAAACGTGTCAGGGCGGCACGAGGGTTGCTGTGCAAGGCAATTCAGACACTGGCGCGGATCTCACCATCCTGGTTCGACGACCTGTGGATCACCGACGCCACCCCGGTGCCCTGCGGGATGTCTCGGGAAACGGTGAAGCGGTCGGACCTGGCCGGGCACGCCGGGTACGGCTATTGCGCCTCCCATTCGCGCTTCTACTGGGGGCTGAAGCTGTACCTGGTCTGCGCCGGCGACGGGATGCCGATCATGTGGTGCCTGGCGAATCCGAAGCTCGGTGAACGTGAGGTGGTGACCGCGCTGCTCGAACGCGATCATCACCTGATTCGGTCGGGGCAGATCCTGCTCGCCGACAAAGGCTTTTCCGGCGCCGAGTTCGCCGATACCACCGCCGCGATGGGTCTGAAGCTGCTACGCCCGGACCGCAAGGACGAAACGTACAAGAACGGCAATCTCGGCGGGGTGCGGCAGTGGATCGAATCGGTCAACCACACGCTGAAAGGGCAGCTTGGCCTGGAGGAACACGGTGGCCGTACCACGCACGGGGTGTTCGCCCGCGTCGCCCAGCGTGTGCTGGCGATGGCCGCCGGCATCTGGCACAACTGGAACATCGGCGCCACCGCCAAGCGATCATTGATCGCCTACGACCACTGATCCGTTCAAGGAATCAATCATCTAGAGGCGGGCTACATGAATCGGTTCCGCGGGGAGGGGACATCCCATCTTCACAGCTGAGCCGCCTGCATCCAGAGCGTGGAAACTGCGGCCGCCGATCCCGGATCCACCCAACTGGGTGTTCACACCCGCTAC
>NZ_BCWY01000110.1 GCF_001894825.1 Rhodococcus jostii NBRC 16295
CTGCCGCGCCTGCACCCGCCGCGCCGGCACCGGCGCCTGCGCCGTCAATTTTCGGATCCTGACCGCGTCCCCCGCGAATCGCCCCCACCCGAATACGACTGGTGGGGCGTTTCGCCCCCTGAACGAACAGAGGTAGATCACCGTGACCGAACCCGTCTATCCGGAGATCCCCACCGAGCCCGTTGGCGCGGCCGCCGACACGGCGACTGTCAGACGCAATCGTCGCTGGCCCTGGATCTTCGGTGTCGCCGTCGCTTTCGGGGCCGGCGTGGGGATCGGTCTCGCGACCACTCCCAGCGAGGACGAAAACCAGGCCAGGATCGACGCTGCGCTGGTCAGTGAACGCGCGGCCTTGGCCGCTCAACGAGCAGAGGCGGACGGAATGGCGGTCGACGCCGACAAGGCGGCAGACGACGCTGCGGCAGCCATGAAGAAGGCGCAGGAAACGCAGGCAGCAGCCGACCAGCATGCGGTAACCGTGAACGCTCAACTCGACGAGCGGAAGCAACAGCTCGACGGCAGGGAGGCCAGACTTGCCCCGCGCGAAGCTGACGCAGCCCGATCGACGTTCGGCAGTGGACTCCATCGGGTCGGCGTCGACATCAATCCCGGCACTTATCGCACCACCGGCAGCACGTATTGCTACTGGGAGCGGTTATCCGGCACTTCAGGCGAATTCGACGACCTGATCGCCAACGACGTACCCAGTGGCCCGTCCGTCGTCACGATCGCGCCGTCGGACGCCGCATTCAAAAGTCAGGACTGCGGGACATGGACGAAGACTAGCTAGTCACACGCCCAGCAGCGAGTGCTTCCGCCGCCCTGTTCCGTTGCCGCTTCCTACCCCTGATCTGGTCAGCGCCCCGGCTCAAAAGGCAGCGCAGGGCTGTCGGCGAGATTGAACGCGCCTGCGTTCGAAGGCGTTCGGGAGTAGTCGGTGTCGTTTCCGAACTACATCGAGAGCACCATCCGCGCGAAGAGCCGACCCCATTCGGGGTCCATGGGCTGGTCGCGTTGGACGTAGCCCTCGACCATTGCGCCGATCAGTTCGAGGAACGAGATCGTGGGTCGCCCTATCCAGAAGACTTCCTCGCGGCCGACGATCGTCCCGTCGCTCGTCTGCCAGCCGAGGGCGGCGAGACCCTCGGCGATCACGTCTCTGCGTTCGTCCGACGAGGTGCCGGCGGCGAGGGTGAGAAGCACGAGGTATCCGGCCTCCCGCTCGATCTGGTCGGTCCCGAGGGGCAGGCGATCGAGCAGATGACGCCACATCCGGGACATGTCGTTCGCCATCGCAGTGCCGAGATTGGTCCGAACGAGCTTGCCCTTGTACTTGCGCACCAGCCCGAGGGTCTTGGCGTACTCACGGAGCAGGTGGACCGGGCGTTGGTCTGTCTCGCGATTGCTGGTGGCGGGCCAGTCGTCGAAGCCCGGTAGCGCCTCCCGCATCTCCGCCACCACGGCCGGTGGCAGGTAGCCGGCCTGGGTCAGCGTGATCCCGTCGGATCCGATGCGCTGCAGGAACCACCGCAGGTGGAACGTTGCCGCTTGCTCCGCGGCGCCGATGTCACCCCTCCGCGCGGTGAGCCCGGCGTGCTCCAGCAGCGAAAAGACATGCGGGGCAGCCTGATGGGGGATTCGGCGCAGCAGTTCCGCGAACTTCGAATCCGTCACCGGCCAGTAGTCTCGGATCACGACTTCGAGCCGGAGGTGACGGTTCACCGCGTCGGCGCCGAACGATTCGGGCGCGAACCCCGGCCCCACCCACGCCCCGGCATCGTGGTGACCGGGGTGCGACGGCGACGCCAAGACCGTCAGCAGGTCTGCGTAGCCGCCCGGTCCGCCGCAGTCCTCGGGAGGGCAGGCGCGGGCACCGGCGAGGCAGCTCACCGTCGGTGCCGGCTCGTCGGCGTCGATCCGTTCGAGGACGATCGTATGGTCCCAGCCGTCCCCGAAGTCGTACAGATACGACAGCAGCTCGCCGGGTTCGGCCAGAACCTGATCGAGCCGCACCGCGTCCTCGCACAACTCGTCGTCCTCGTCGGCGAATCCCTCGTCGATGCTCTCGCGCATCTCGTACCGCTCGGAGGCGGGCGGCTCGCCGCCGACCCACGAATGCAGGTGACTGTCCTGCCAGCCCATCACGGTCTGCACGATCGGGTGCAGCTCGCTCAGCCGCAGGTTCGACGGCACCACGAACTGGCGCCAGATCGGCGGCGAGACCTCGTCGAGTTCGATGCGCAGGTGATAACTCGCGACGTCGCGACGTCCCCGCCTCTCCGACGGCCGGACGATCACCGGCACGTCGGGGACGACGGACAGGTGTCGGCGTTTACCCGAAGCGGTCATGGCGTCATGGTAGGTGGGAGGCAGCGGTGTCCGGCACAAGTGCTGACGATAGCGTGAGTGCATGCCCGTGTCCGCAGTTCTCGCAGGTCGGTACCAGTTGCGGGAAGTGCTGGGCCGCGGCGGGATGGCCGACGTCCACGACGGCTGGGACCTGCGGCTCGAGCGGCCGGTCGCGATCAAGGTGCTGCGCCCCGAACTCGCGTCCGTGCCCGACACCCGTCGACGGTTCGAGGCCGAGGCCCGGCTGGCCGCCACCCTGAACCACCCGAACGTGGTCGCGGTGCACGACTGCGGCGAGGACGCCGGGGTGGCATACATCGTGATGGAACGCCTACCCGGACGCACCCTGGCCGACGAGATCGCAGTCGGTCCGCTCCCGGACGCGCGGGTGCGGTCGATCCTCGCCGACGTGCTCGCCGCGGTCGGCGCCGCCCACCACGCCGGCATCCTGCACCGCGACATCAAGCCGGGAAACGTGCTGTTCACCACCACCGGCACGGTGAAGGTCACCGACTTCGGCATCGCGAAGAGCGCCGATACCGACCACACCGCGACCGGACACGTCCTGGGCACGGTCGCGTACCTCAGCCCGGATCGCATCACGGGGAAGCCGGCCACCCCCTCCGACGACCTGTACGCGGTCGGCGTCGTCGGCTACGAAGCCCTCACCGGGCACCGACCGTTCGCCGGCGACAACATCCTGTCGCTGGCCCGGGCCATCACCGACGGGGCTGCCCGGCCCCTCCACGTGGTGCGTCCGGACGCCGATCCGGGCCTCGTGCAGACGATCGAACGGGCGATGGCGCGCGATCCGCGGCAGCGGTACGTCGACGCGCAGGGCATGCGTGACGCCGTTCTCGGGGCGCACCGCGCGGTCCCGCCCCCGACGAGGGCATTCACGCCCGCCACATCAGTCCACGAGCTGCCACCCGAACCTCCGCGACCCCGCAGGAGGACCGGCCTGATCATCGCCGCCGTCGCCGCAGTACTGATCGCGGTCGTCATCGGGGCCCTGGCCATCGCATCGCAGAATCGGGACGGTACCGTCGGCCCCACACCGAGCCCCACCGCGGCCAGTCCGCCGCCGGCGCCGGTGTCCGCCCCGAACAGCCCCGTCGAGATCAACCCCGTCGCACCGGTCCCGCCGACGGTCGCTCCTAAGCCGGGTCCGGGAAATGGCAACGGCAACAACGGGAATGGGAACAACAAGACCAAGGACAAAGACAAAGAGGGCAACTGAGCTAGGGCATGTCTCCCAATCCCTCTCGGATGCACCTGGCGAAACAATCGTCGTCCGGCAAGGCGGAGGAGAAGCCGATACCGCTGTTGTATCGGCGCCGACGACAACGCAGCAGGGCGGCGATTGGGCGCCAGGAGCACCGAAACGGGGATTTGGAGACATGCCCTAGTCCTCGGCCGCGGCCCGGACCTTGAACAGCACGATCTGCTCGTTGGCGAACGGGATTACCGATGCCGGACTCGCCCCTTCCGCGCGTGGCAACAGGTGCACCGGGACGTCGGGCCTCACGTCGAGCACGAACTGCCGCATCGCATCCCGGGCGGGATCGTCGAGGCCGCCGCCGATGACGACGAGGTCGACGTTGCCGTCCAGCAGTGTCTGCCGGATGCGGTCGCGGTCGTTGAACGCCACCACGTCCCGTCCGAACCGGCCCAGTTCTTCCTTCAACACGTCCAGCGTGGACTGGCGCCTGCCGATCAGGAGAAGCCGCGGCTCGGTCATGCGCGGGCACTCACGCCGCGGCGCGCGTCCACAGCGGCCCGCACCGCGGGCGCGACGTCGGTCGCGAACTTCCTGACCTGGGCGAGGTCGTCGCCGTCGGTGCCGAAGACGAACGTGTCCATGCCCGTCTCCACCACGAGTTCGGTCAGTTGGCTCACCCATTGCTCGGCGGTGCCGTTGAACAGCGTGTCCGACGGGGTGTCGGCGACCTGACCGAAGACGTTGTAGGCGCGGACGATCGAACTGGGATCCCGCCCGGCGTCCGCCACACCCGCATCGATCTTCTCGTGCATACCCGGCAGGACCTCCGGCGGGAAGTAGGAGCTGGACGGGATCCACCCGTCGGCGGAGCGCCCGAGCGAGCGCAGCAACCGCGGGCCGCCGACACCGAGCCAGATCCCCATCGGGTGCGCCGGGACCGGCCCGGGATGCACGCCCTCGAGCCGGTAATGCGTGCCCTCCGATCGGACGGCGCGCTCACCCGACCACATCCGGCGGATCACCTCGACCGCCTCCTCCAACGCAGTCGCGGCCTGCCCGGGAGTTCGGACGTCGCCTCCCATCGCCCCGATCGCCTCCCAGAAGGCGCCGGCACCCAACGCCAGTTCGAACCGGCCGCCCGACAGCACGTCGAGGCTGGCCGCGGCCTTCGCCATCACCGCCGGTGGGCGCAGCGGCAGGCACGCGACGTCGGGAAAGACGCGCACCCGCTCGGTCCGGGCCAGCAGGGTGCCCATCAGCGAAAAGGAGTCGAGAAATTTCGCCTGGTACGGGTGATCCTGAACGCCGATGAGGTCGAGCCCGGTCTCGTCGGCGAGCGCGGCGAGTGCGAAGGTGTTGTCCAGCAACTCCACCGTCGGGGTGACGAACACCCCGAACTGGACGGTTCTGCCGTAGTCGGTCATCTCGGTCGCGTCCCCTCTCGGATCGCCGGCCGTCGGGGGTCGGCGTGGTTCGACCTGCCCGGCCGATGCCGATCGGGTCGCTGGGCTCCTTCGATCATCCAACACCTCGCCCGCGGGGAACACCCGGTTCGTCGCGCGGCATAGTGGGTTCATGACTTCTGACGACACGACGAACAGCTCCGCCCCCGAAGTGCGGGACGCCCCCGACCATCACCGCTTCGAGATCGACGTCGACGGACAGCGGGCCGGGTTGACCGAGTACCTCGACCGCGACAACCAGCGCATCTTCTTCCACACCGAGATCGGCGACGAGTTCGCCGGGCACGGCCTCGCCAGCGCCCTGATCCACAGCGCGCTCGATGAGACCGTTCGCGGCGGCAAGCGGATCGTGCCGATCTGCCCGTTCGTCGCCGGCTACCTGAAGAAGCACGACGACTTCGCCGACAGCGTCGACCCGGTCACCCCCGACGCCATCCAGGCGGTGCAGGATTCGCGAGGCTGATCACGGCGTCGTGTCGGCGTCTCGCGACTCCTCGAGCTGCCCGATGAGGGTCGCGGCGTCGTAGGGGCCGCTGTGCCGGGTGAGTTCGGTGCCCGTCGTGCCGAGGTAGAACGTCGGGGTCACGCGGAAATCGCTCGACTCGGCGTCCAGTTCGTCGTCGTCGATGCGGTGGAGGTATTCGCCCTTGCGGATGTCCTCCTCGAACCGGTCCATGTCGAGCCCCAGCTCGGCCGCGTAGCCGAAGATCTCGTCCTCGGCGAGGGCGTCGCTGTTGGCGAACAGGTGGTCGTGCATCTCCCAGAACCGTCCCTGCGCCGCCGCGGCCTCACTGGCCTGGGCCGCGAAACGGGCATGCGGGTGCACGGCGTCCAGAGGCAGATGCCGGAACACGTAGCGGAGTTCGTCACCGAAATGTGCTCGCACGTCCCGGATGCTGCCGGTGGCCTTGCTACAGAACGGGCATTCGAAATCGCCGTACTCGACGAGGGTGAGCGGCGCATCGGCGGGACCCCGCACGTGATCGCGCGCAAGATCGACGGGCCGCAGGAGGGTGAGCCCGGCAGCCTTCGTCGGCGGGTACCGCCAGTCCGACAACCGGAACAGCGCCCAACCGAGGACCGTCGCGATGACGGCCGCGGTCAGGACGCCGACCCGGGCGTCGTTGGCCAGCTCGGGTGAGTCGATGGCGAGGTCGACGATGAACAGCGAGATGGTGAAGCCGATGCCGGCCAGCGCGCTGCCACCGGTGATCTGCGAGAGCGTCAGCCCGGGCGGCAGGCTTCCCGGCCGCAGCTTCGAGAAGACTGCGGTGGCCGCGGTGATGCCCACGAGCTTGCCGACCACCAGACCGAGCACGATGCCCCAGGCCAGCGAAGAGCGGGCCGCGTCCGCGAGGGTCTGCCCGGTGATGACCACTCCGGCGTTCGCGAGCGCGAAGATCGGCACGACGAGGAACGCCGTGTACGGCTGGTAGAAGCGCAGGAGCCGCTCGTTGACGGACACCGCCCGCAGCACGCCGAGCTGTGCGGCGCGGGCGTACTCGGAGTTGGGTGATTGCCGGAACGCGCGGGTGAGTTCACCGGCCCGCTCGACCTCGCTGCGTCGCGGCGGATACACCGGCAGGATCAGCGCGATCAGCACACCGACGAGGGTGGGGTGCACCCCGGACTCGTAGAACGCCACCCAGGTGGCGGCCGCGACGACGAAGTACGCGACACCCCGCCACACCTCGAGCTTGCGCAACTGCATGATCAGCAGCAGTCCGACGCACCCGAGGAGCAGCGGTCCGAGCCGCAGGTTGTCGGTGTAGAAGAAGGCGATGATCGCGAGGGCGCCGATGTCGTCGGCGACGGCGAGGGTCAGGATGAACAGGCGCAGCCGGGCGGGACATCTCGGCCCGACCAGCGCGAGCGCCCCCAGCACGAACGCGGTGTCGGTAGAGACCACGACACCCCACGCGCTTGCCTCGTCGCCGCTGGGGTTGAGGACCAGGAACAGGGCGGCGGGTAACGCCAGCCCTGCGATGGCGGCGAGGAGGGGGACGGCGGCACGGGCGCGGTCGGTGAGTTCGCCGATCGTCAGCTCGCGTTTCACCTCCAGCCCGACGACGAAGAAGAACAGCGTCATCAACCCGTCGTTGACCCAGTGCTTCAGGTCGAGGCCGACGCTGTAGTCGCCGATCTGGATCGTCACCGGCGTGTGCCAGAACGTCTCGTACGAATCACCGATGTTGGCCCACACCAACGCGAGAACAGTCGCGACGAGGAGGAAGCCGGCCGATAGCTTGTCGTCGTCGGTGTCGTCGCGAATCTCGGCCAACCGCATCGACAGTCGTCGAAGTGTGGTGGGGCTGCTCTGGTCGACCGTCATCAGTTCCCCGTCAGGCGTAGTTCGCGAGAACGAACTTGGTGAAGCCCTTGCGGATCAGCCGGACGGCCTGCTTCTGGCCCTGCCGCAGCACGGACTTCGGCACCCAGACCTTCGGCTCGACCGAGATCGTGAGGTACACCGACGTCCCGCGCGCGGTGGGGGTCAGCCGGTAATCGCCTTCCTGGCACTTCTGCTTCTCGCTCTCGAGGAGCGTCCACGACATGTGCTCGTCCCCGATCCACTTGTGCTCGGCCAGCTGAACGTCGGAGACGCCGAGGACGGCGAGCGTCATTCGCACAGTGCGGGGACGTCCGTCGTCGAATCGGGACTCGACGACCACCTTCTTGTGCACCGCCGACCACTCGGGGATGCGTTCGACCTCCACCAGAGCGGCCATCACCTGTTCCGGGGTGGCCTCGATCTCGAACTCGCCTGACACCGACAACGCCATCTGGTGCTCTTCCTCTCGTCGGATGTGCCTCACCCATGTGAGTGGCATTGCGTCGTCCAACACACATTGCCACTCACCTGCGACCTACAGTTCGGCCGCGTAGCGCTCCAGCATGGCAGCAAGCTCGTCGGGGCGCGCGAGTGCCGCGAGATGCCCCGCGTCGATGACCTCCGGCGCGATGCCCAGCCGCTCCCGGACGATCCGCTGCATGAAGTCGAGCGGAAACAGCCGATCGCGGCTGCCGGCGACGACGCGCGTCTTCACGTGCGGCCACGCGTCCGCCTGCCACACCGTCTCGAACGGGGTATCCGACATCACCGGCTCCTCCTGGCTGAACGCCTGCTCGGTGACGTCGGCGGGCACGTCGTGGAAGAACAGCGACCGCAGGTCGTCGGGGGCGTCCGGGTCGCGGCCCTCCAGCACGTCGAACGCGCGTTTCGCCTCCTGTTGACCGGTGGTCGCCCACCACTGTCCGGGCGCCTCCCCCGGCGCCGGCAGCATCGGCGCCACGAGAACCAGGAGGTCGACATCGACCTCGCCGCGTTGACACACGATCGCCGCGGTGAACGCAGACATCGACTGCGCGACCAGCACGATCGCCCCCTCGATGTCTTCGACGGCATCGACGACGACGTCGGCGAACTCATACTGCCCCGCGTCGTCGTCCCCGTACGGCAGGTCGACGGCGATCACGGAGTGCCCGTTTCCCTCCAGCAGCGGTGTGACGCGATGCCAGTACCACGAGTCCGAGCCGGCGCCGGGCAGCAGAACGAAAGTTGCGGGCATCTCGACTCATCTCCTGTTTCCGGGACACGAACGGTCGAGTCGAGCCTAAGCGTTACGTGAGCGGGAATGCGCGCCCGAACACACATTGCCACTCACGTGCGGGGTGTGAAACGGCCGAGCGTCGGACGGCGATACACCCAATAGGTCGGACACATCGTTCCGACCGTGCCGGGATCGACCACACGTTTCGAGAATGAGCTGACATGTTCACCAACCACCTCTTCGGCGGAATGACCGAACAGGAAATCGACATCGAGATCGCCGACGAGCTGGCGGTCTGACGCACCTCACCTCCTGTGAGCGGCGTTGCGCATCCCGGCACCCGGCGTCACTCACCTGCGAATTATCTTCACGCTCAGCTGGTTCCCCCGCTTGCTGATGCCCGACGGAATCTCGGCGTAGCGTCACGTGGACACTGTCGACGGAGGAGTGCTCATGTCGGGCGAACTGTCGTTCTTCGAACTGGGTGTGGCCAACACCGAGCAGGGCCGCAAATTCTATTCAGCATTGTTCGGCTGGGAATTCGAACCCGGCCCCGGCGGATCGGGCTACTCGATCACCACACCGAACGTCCCGGGCGGCATTCACGGCGGTGACGAAGGAGCAAGCCCGTACGTCTTCTTCCGGGTACCCGACCTCGCCGCCGCCGTCGAGCACGTGCTGGCACTGGGCGGCACCGTCGACGCCGTGGACCTGGGCGACGACCCGCAGTCGGTGGCGAAATTCGGGAAGTTCAAGCTGTGCCACGACGACCAGGGATCCGCGTTCGGGCTGCACGAACCACCCGACGGGCACTGACCAGCGCGCCCCGGGACGGAGAACTCCCAGAGCGCGCTGATCACGGAGCGACCGGTCTACGGTTCGTTCGGGTGAGTCGCCACCGCCCTCGTCACCGCTGAACGTGGGCGGTCGGTTTCACGCCACGACCGACTTACGCGACGGGTCCTTGCCTCGCGTGAACGATCACCGTCGAATCAGGGATTAACCGTCCGGCCTTGATCATTGTTGACCGGCGGCTGCGAGGAAATGCCGTCCTCGGGGCCGTCGCACCAATTGTCGAACTGGTTGTACGGGTCGGTGCCCCATTGCGGCACATTGTTCTCGTAGGGTTCCGCCCAGTCGTCGCACCCGACGGGGCCGTTCTGCGGGAATCCGGGTGGCATCGGCTGAATGACATCCGGCCTCCGCACCGGCACCGCCGAGTCGAGAGTGCCACCCCAGGCGACACCGGACGCTCCCAATCCGATCGAGGCCGCGAACACTGCTACCGCGGCCACTCTCCTGCCCATTCTCATGATTGCCTCCGTGTGGTGTTATGGCCTTTTGGGGCGGTACCCAGAAACCCGGAGAACAATCCTCGAAGTGGGCGTTTCGTCCAAGAAATTCGACGATTAGTCGGTTTTGGGACGGCAGTGCATGTACATCTCGGTCACCGACGTCAGGACCTGCTTGCCCGACCCGTTGAGAATTTCCGCCGCGACGGTCACCAACGCCCGACCGCGATCGTCCGGCACCACATCCTCGATCACCAGTTTTCCGGTGAGAACGTCACCCGGCTTCACCGGCCGGAGGAAGTTGACATCGCGCATCCGCTTCCCGGCGATGACGCTCCACCCCGTGTACAGCGTCGACGCCGACAGCCGCTGACACACCGCGATGGTGTGAATACCACTCGCGATGAGCCCACCGAAATAGCCCTCATCTGCAGATTCCCGGTCGATGTGGAACGACTGCGGATCCCACTGCCCCGCGAACTCGAGCAGCTCCTCCTCCGTCACCGTGTACGAGCCCAGCTCGAACTTCTCGCCGACCCGCAAGTCGTCCGCATAGACGACATCGCACTTGCTGTCCACCACACACCGTCCGATCATTCGCCCGCGCCCCCGACACGGAGACTGCAGTCGAGGATAGGACCGTGCGAACACCGCGAGCACACGGCCCTCGCGAGACGAGGGTCGTAGGTGGCTGTCAGTTCTCGTCGTACCTCGGCCAGCCCGGATACGGAGCAAGCGTCGGATATGGGGTGTCGTGCGGGAGGTTCGCCTTCTGCGGTCTCGCGTCCCGGGCATCGGGCATGCGCGAGTCACACTCCGAATAGGCACTCTGATCGCGCGCGCCTTTTGCGTGCTCAGCGAGCTTCCAACCATCGAAGACGTTGATGGTGGGTGCGCGTTCGGGGCCGGAGGACACAGCCGACGGTGCCGACAGAACCTCCGGTGCGGTCACTTCCACAGTCTCCGCATTCACATACTTCGATCCCAGGTTGTAGAACTTCCCGTCCTCACCCACTTCCATCACCGAATAGTCGCCCGTGCAGACCGTGGCGAACCAGCCATGCTCGGTCGGCGTCATCCACATCAGGTGTTGGAACTGGGTGCCGACGTATCGCCGGTCGGTCGGGTCGACGGGATCGTCGAAGTCGGCCCTCTTGCTCTGGGCAACCGCCTCGGCGAAACCCGGGTACGTGGCCGAGAGTGCATTGGCGTTGATCGCAAGGTAGTAGGACTCCACGTACGCGCGTACGACCGTCGCCGGCTGGCCGTACAGATCAATGCCT
Source organism: Rhodococcus jostii NBRC 16295 (assembly GCF_001894825.1). GTDB lineage: Bacteria > Actinomycetota > Actinomycetes > Mycobacteriales > Mycobacteriaceae > Rhodococcus_F > Rhodococcus_F jostii. The sequence goes on from NZ_BCWY01000110.1 coordinate 11,161, forward strand.
GGGTCTGCTGACCACCGATAGGTGAAACCTGTGCTCTCGGGCACGGAGTAAGCCACAGGCGGCACGACCGCTGGGGGTTCCGCCTCATTCGATCCACACCCTGATACCAGCAGAAGTGTCGTGGCGACAATTGCAATGGAATTTCGATTCACTGTCTGCTGGTCACATTCTGCGCAAACTCGCGCCCTGCGTTCATCTGGTCGACGAACTCGCCCAATCTCGTGTACCCGGAGTCGATTATGTAGCTCGAAAGGTTCGCCCCGAGTATCGGGAGAGTAGAGGCGGGGCGGTCGCCCGCAATCTCGTCGTACGGCAACAAGGGACCGTTCTCCCCATCTCGAAATCTCTCCAGCCCCTCGTAGGGGCCGAGCACTCCGCCATTCGAGGACTGAATACCGACAGCAATCTGGTAGTACTGCTTCGCGAGGTGCGCTTCGTCAGCAAATTGAGTATTCGGTTGCGCGGTGCTGTCAGGCACAGCTCCCATCACCGCACTCTTGAACGCCGGATCCGCAAGATCGATGCCACTCGAGATAAGCGGACCGGCACCCGGAATGAACTCGACGCCCTTACTCATTACCGTTCTAATGGTGTCGTACGCGACGCCCTTGTTCTCGAATCCTGATGAATTTGTTGAGGATTCATCCCCCGAACGGTCGGCGAACTCGAGATCGAACCCCCTGTCCACAACACCCTGAATGCTGCCTGCCCACCATCCGTACTGGTCGTTCGAGACCTGCGGAGTGCGACCCTCAATGGCCCACGCCTGCTCCAGCTGAGCGGACATTCCGAATGCCTGTGCGTTGAAGTAGCTCGCCGCATCTGCGTTGGAGTCGATCACCGAGAACAGGCGGGGCGCGTTTTCGAGCCCGAATTCCGCGCCGGCCGGGCTGATGAAACCCGACGTGCCCGCGAGGTCGCCGGGCACCCCCACCATATTGCCGATGTACGGTGCGAGGGATCTACCCAGGGCCTGTGTGATGCCGGGGTTGACCTCACCGATGGCTTGGCCGTTGGTGCCCGGGATGTCCAGCAGTTCGGCGTCTTTGGCGGCGAGGAGTTGTGACAGTCCGAATGCGGTTTCACCGGCTTGTGTCGACCGGGATATCTCACCGGGGTCGGTTGGGTCCGAGGGTCGGGCGTCGTCGGCGATCCAGTCGAACATTCCCGCGACGTTCTGTTCGCCGCCCTCAGCCCAATCCCGTTGGAGCAGGGGCATGACGATGTCGTCGCGGTTGTAGTCGGCCGGCATGCCTTCGCCGGACAGGATGTTGTGGACGGCGACATGATCGCGTCCACCGACACCGACCATGTCTTGCAGGAGGGTGTCGACGCTGTCGCGGCCCAGAGCCTTGTGGTCGAAGGAGTCGCCGATCAACAAGCTCTTGTCGCTGGTGGCGGATGCTATTTCGCCGGCGCGGGAGAGAAGGCTTTCGCTCAGCTCACTACCCTGCTGGACGGCCGGGTCGGCGAGGCCGAACGCCGTGGTGAATCGGGCCAGGTCCTCGCCGTTGTTGATTACGACGGACGGTTGCGGGGCGTCGTGCGCGCCCTTCATCAGGTTGCCGGTCGACGTCACCGGCCCCTCGAACAGGCCGCGAAGGCCGTCCGGGATGTGGCTCTGCCCGCCTACGTCACCGGCGGCACTGCCGACGTTGTAGTTCGACACGACGGCGAGACCGTTGGACAGCGCGCTCGCCGCCTCGGTGCGACCGTTCTCGCTGTACTGCTCCGACAGTTCCAGGAAGCCGTCCTTGCCGGCCGCCGAATAGAACTGTTGGAGGAAGTCCATCGTTCCCTGCGGAACGTCGGTGACCTTGCCACCGTCTGCCAGCGTCTTCACCTGTTCGGGGGTGAGCCCCGCGGCCGCGATCTCCCGCGCGACACGGTCACGGACAGCCTGCGGAATGTCGGAACCCCCACGCGCGACCTGCTCGCCCAACTCGGTGCCCTCGTGCCCCGACAGGCCCGCGGACGACGGGGCACTCGCCGCCACGGCCCCGAGTGCGTCCCGGATCGCGCTCGCCATGCCCCGATCCGCGTTGTCGAGTTCCGTCAGCGCTCCACCGAGTTGGCTGCGCCAGTACTCGGTCAGGTCGGCGTGCTCGGCGGCTTCGGCGTCACTCATCGTCGTGGGCTGGCTGACGAGTTGCCAGTCGTCGGACACGGTGAATCCGTCACCCGCTGCCTTGTCGAGCACGGTGGCGACGTAGTCCCGCGCATGGCCGAGGCGATCGGCGCCGCCGACGAGAGCGTTCGACAGATCCTCCAGATCGTCTGCGAGCCGCCGGATTTCCGTGCGCTCGGTGTTCGCTCGCTGCTCGGCGGCGGCCTGCGCCGAGCCGCGCCAGTCGTCGTGCCGGCCCAGATCCGCGACAACCCGATAGATGTCCTCGGCCCGGCTTCGTGTGTCTTCGGCGGTCCGCCCGATTTCCTCACCTGCCGCGGTCAGGTCTCGTGGATTCCACACGTGCAGTTGCGACCGGCGGGGAATCACATCTCCCCCATCGCCGACAGCTGCGACGCGAAGGACGTGTCAGTGACCTCGTAGTTGTCGGCCCCGTCCCCTGCGATGAACGCCATCTCGCCGATGCGACTCGCCGCAACCCCGAGCGCGGAGGCGAGGATGTCGCCGGCGTCCTGGCACGCGGCCGCGGTGTCGGATCCCTCGACGGCCCGGACTGCGTGCTCGAAGCTGCGCCGGCCACCCAACGCCTCGACCTCACGGGCGACGGCGCCGAGCGCACCGGACATCGCGCGGAGCATGTCGGGGTCGACCTTGACGACCGCGACCTCCGGTCCGCCGAGCACCGGCGGCAACCCGGGGACGCTCGCCGGCAGCGGCTGCGTCGCCCCGGTTCCGTCCAGCGAAGTAATGACACTTTCCGGCCAGGTCATATCGCCCACCGACATCGAATTCTCCCCCTGATATCCGCCTCGCAGATCCACCCCCGGACCCGGGTCGTCGACACGCTCGGCGACCGTGGAGAGAATAGCGGACGCACTCACACGGACGTGTGACCACAACACGGTTGTGCATCGGTTGCGCGGATACGCAGATTGAGATCGGCGCGAACCGGGTATCGAGAGCCCATGGCCATCACGGATATCAAGGAATACAGCCACCTCACCGAGGCGGATGTGGAGGCGCTGGGCGCGGAACTCGATGCGATCCGAGCCGACATCGAGGAGTCCCGCGGCGCCCGCGACGCGCGGTACATCGACCGTACGATCAAGCTGCAACGGTCGCTGGCGATTGCGGGCAGGGTCGTACTGTTCGGCAGCCGGAAGAGACCGGCATGGCTCCTGGGTACCGCATTGATGGGCGCGGCGAAGATCATCGAGAACATGGAACTCGGCCACAATGTCATTCACGGCCAATGGGATTGGATGAACGACCCCGAGATCCACTCGACGAACTGGGAATGGGACAACACGTGCCCGTCCTCGGGATGGAAGCACTCGCACAACTACGTCCACCACAAGTTCACCAACATCGTGGGCCTCGACAGCGACGTCGGGTACGGGATCCTGCGCATGACCCGGGACCAGAAGTGGTCGCCGGTGTACCTGGCGCAACCGTTCTACAACGTGCTGCTGGCGTTGCTGTTCGAGTGGGGTGTCGCGCTGCACCACCTGGACGTGGAGAGCATCCGGCGCGGCGACTACGACCGCGCCGAAACCCTCCGCAACGCGAAGGAGGTGGGACGCAAGATCGCGCGGCAGGTCGGCAAGGACTACGTGGTGTTCCCGGCGCTCACCGGCCCGGCCTGGAAGTCCACGCTGACGGCCAACGCCACCGCCAACGTGATCCGGAATCTGTGGGCTTACGGTGTCATCTTCTGCGGACACTTCCCCGACGGGGCCGAGAAGTTCACCAAGGAAGAATTCGACCGGGAGACCAAGGCCGAGTGGTATCTGCGTCAGATGCTGGGCTCCGCCAACTTCCACGCCGGACCGGTGCTGGCGTTCATGAGCGGCAATCTCTGCTATCAGATCGAGCACCACGCGTTCCCCGACCTGCCCAGCAACCGCTACGCCGACATCGGCGTGAAGATGCGGGAACTGTGCGACAAGTACGACCTCCCGTATACGACGGGTTCGCTCCCTCACCAGTACGGACTCACCCTGCGCACCATCTTCAAACTCGCCCTGCCCAACCGGTTCCTGTCGGCGTCCGCGGACGACGCACCGGAGACGGCGTCGGAACTCCGATTCCGCATTCGGGGTGGGATGAAGGAGGTGTTCGGGGTCGACCCGGCCACCGGTAGGCGGCGCGGACTGCGCACGGCGCTGGCGATGATCCGGAACTGACTACGACGTCCACGCGTACCGGAAGCGCTGCGCCACCTCGTCCACTGGCTCGTCCCGGTACCGCGAGTTCTCGTATTCCTTGACCGCGAGCAGCGCCTCCAGAATCGCCGGGCCGAACAGGTCCTGCGCGAGCGAAGATACCCTGAGTGCTCCGAGCACGTCCGACGGCAGCGTCGGGAGCAGGTCGACGGCGTCCGCGCCGGTCAGTTCGGCCGGGTTGACCGACACCTCGTCTGGGAGGGGAAGCGCACCGACGATTCCGTCGTGGGCGGCGCCGAGGATGGCGGCGGTGCTCAGATACGGGTTCGCGGAGGGGTCGACGGGTTTGATCTCGAGGTTCGCGCCGTGCGGGTTCCCGGCGGTGTCCGCGCAGAGCCGGACGGCGGCCTCCCGGTTCTCCAGACCCCAGCAGCGGTACACACCGGACCACATTCCGGGGCGCAGCCGCAGGTGCGACAGCGCGGACCCGGCGAGGACGGCCGTGAACTCGGGTAGCGCCCGCAGAATCCCCGCGACAGCCGCACCACCCGACTCCGTCAGCCCGTGCGGACCCGGACCTCCCGACAGCAGCGGCACTCCGCCGTCGGAGAACGACACGTGCTGATGGGCACCGTTTCCCGCACCGCCCGCGACGGGCATGGGCGAGAACGACGCCCGGAACCCCTGCGCTCGCGCGACGCGGCTGATCAGAGCGCGGGCCAGCACCGCGTCGTCGGCCGCCCGGACGGGGTCTGCGGGGGCGAGGGACACCTCGAACTGGTTGAGTCCCGCCTCGGCGTGGACCTGCTCGACCGGCAGCTCGGCCGTCGCTGCCGCCGACAGCAGGACGTCGAGGAATTCCTCCTGCGCGAGAACGGCATTGAGCCCGTAAGCCGCCCATTCCTCGACGGTCGCCGCGTCGAAGAGCGTGAACTCGATCTCGTGCCCGGTCCGCGCGGTCAGGCCGGACGAGGCCAACCGCTCCGCCACTCGCCGCACAGCGCCCCGGGTGCACGCGGGCGACGGCGTCCCGTCCTGCTCGGAGAGGCACGCCGGAGCCCAGTACGTGCCGTTGCCCAGATTCCTCACGTCGTCGCTGTCGATGCGCAGACGAAGGTCGCCGACGACGGAATACGACGGTGTGAACGCGAGGTGGTCGTCGACGCAGAACACACTCCAACTCGGCGAGGCGCCCGCACCGGACTCGACGAACGACGTCAGCCTCGACATCGGAAGGACCTTCGCCCGGGCGACCCCGGCCATGTCGACGATCGAGCCGACGATACGGTCTGCCCGCCCGTACATCAGGCCCTCGTTCCCGCCGTGATCCGCGCGAGGAAGCCGAGCACGCTTCGCACGGCTTCCCGTTGCGCCCGGCCCTGCCCGACCCCTCCACCACCGAACGCGATACCCCCGGTCCACTGCGCGTCGGCGGGGAACATTCCGAGACGGATGAGGTGGCCGGCGCCGTCGAAGGTCCGGTGTGCGTCGTGGGAGGCGGATCGACGATCGAGCAATGCCGTGGCCATGTCGGTCGACGGCCACAACTGGTCGTCCGCGCCGGTCAGGCACAGCAGCGGCGGCGGCGCCTCCTCGGACCGCAGCGCGGCCTCAGGGGGTGCGGCGGCGAGACCGGCCCGGTAGGCGGCACACAGTCGCAGCAGGCTCGGCCGGTGGGCGGCGATGTCGTGGTGCGTCCGCCACGCGTTGCGGATCAATTGGGCCATCAGCTCACCTCCCGGCAACGGCGCCCACAGCACGGGCCGGCCGTTCCACGTCCACGACGGGGTGCCGGCGATCTCCCCGTCGGGTCCGATCGCCTGCCACGACACCGAACTCGGGCTGACCAGGATCAGGCCGGCGACGGGAAGGTTTCCGGCGCAGGCCGCAGCGAGCACACCCTCCGCGCCGCGCGAGATCGCCATCGCGGTGAGCCGGTTCGCGTTCACCGACTGCTGCGCACCCAACGCCCCGACTGCCGAAGCGAACCGCTCGAGCGGAATGTTCACCAGCGTCGCCTCGGTGCTCGACTCGTCCACCCATGAATAGGCCAGTGCGGCATAACCGTTGGACGCCAACATCCCGATCGTGGAACGTTGCGAGTCGACGCCACCCTCCGAGCCGCCGAAGCAGGCGACGGCCGGCCAACCGCCGGTGGGTTCCTCGCCGGCGGGCAACGCCAGCAGCGCCGGCCGCCCGCCCACCTCGAGCGGACGAACGGACACCCCGGGGGCGCTCACGCGACGCGTCACCGTCCGCCGTGCGATTCCGTCCGGAGACGTCGCCTCGACCGTCACCAGCCAGGCGTCGGGCGGGGGCACGAACAGTTCGGGCACCCGGCCCTCCGACACGAAACGCATGGCCCACAGCGGCGCGTCGGCGTCCGCCACCGCCCAGTCGCCGCTGCCCGGAACCTGCGCGGGGACATCGACGATCCCCTCGGCCGGGACGGTGAAACTGGCCTCCGACCGCCACTGCGCACCGAACAAGTCGGTGCCGGTGGTGCGGACGGTCACCGACGCGCCGGGCTTCGCGCCGCGCACGACGAGCGAGAACGCCTCGTCGTGCCGTGAATCCGCCGGAACGTCGAGGGCGAGGGAACCGGTCGACACATCCGCGGCCGGCGCCGGTTGCGGCGTCACCTCGGACTCCGTCGAAGACTGCGACTCGAGCAACTGCGACCGCTTCTCGAACCAGCCGGGGAACACCGCCGACACCAGGCCCGCGACACCCATCAGGGTGAACGGCAGCACCCAGTAGCAGGCGACCGACAGGGTGTCGCCGGCGTCGCGCATGGTGGCGTCACCGTCGACGATCGGCGGGATCAGCGAGAACACGGTCATCAGTCCGAACGCGGCCACCCACATCCACGTCATCGCCGTGGTGACGTACCGGAATCCGCCGCTCGCCGCGGTCTGCGCGTCCACACCGGCCTCCGCGTACTCGCGCACGAACGGCCGCCCGACCAGGACGCCGACGGTCGCGATCGCGAACAACCCGAAGTTGCTGAGCGGCTGCAGCCACCGCTCGAGGACGGCGTCGTCCAGGGTGAGTGCCGCGATCAGCAGCAGCCCGAAGACGGCGACGGTGCCGACCTCGAGGGTGCGCCACGGCTGGTGTCGCACCCGCTGCAGCACCTGACCGGCCAGCGCGATGCCGAACGCGATCGCGACGGCAGCGACGAATCCGGTGTTGCCCACCAGGATCCAATAGACGATCCACGGTGCAAATCCGATGACGAATCCCATTGCCCTGCCCCACTGGTCGAGTCACCATATTGTCGGCCCTCGGGCGGGCGCGGGGTGCCGATTCACCGAAGGTCGGCGCGGATCACTGCGCGAGCGATTCCGCCAGTTCGCAGAAGCGTTGCACCGTGACCCCGGCGAACGTCGGGTTGTACGCCACCGCCAACCCGATCGCCGGGCGCAGCGCTGCGGGAACGAGCGGCCGGAACCGCACACCGGCGCCGGCCCGCTTCGACGAACTCGACGGAACGAGCGCCCAGCCGAAGCCACTCTCCACCAGAAACAGCACCGTCTGCACCTGCACCGCCTCCTGGGTGACTCGCGGCGAGAACTTCGCCTCCTCGAACAGGATCGAGGTCAGCGCATGCAGCCCGGGCAGTCCCGACGTCGTGTAGTCGATGAACGGCTCGTCGCGCAGGTCGTCGAGCGAGACACCCTCCTTCGCCGCCAACCGGTGCCGCACGGGAAGCGCGACGACGAAGTGATCACGCTCCACGGTGATGTAGCGGATGTCGCTGCGCCGGGACAGCGGCACCCGCACGATCCCCACGTCGAGGTGATTCTGCTCGAGGGAGTCGATCAGTTCGGCGTTGGTGAGCTCCGAGAACTTCAGCACGATGTCGGGGTACTGCTTCTGGAATGCCGGCAGCAACCGCGGGAGCAGGATGTTCTTGGCGGATCCGACGAAACCCACGCGTAGTCCGCCACTGAATCCGTGCGCGGTGGATCGCGCCACCCTGGCCACTTCCTCGGCGTGGAAGAGCGCGGCCCGGGCATCGGTGAGCGCCGCCTCGCCCGCCGTGGTCAACCGCACCCGGTGGGTGGACCGGACGAACAGTTCCGCGCCGATCTCCTCTTCGAGTTTGCGGATCGACACGGACAGCGGCGGCTGCGTCATATGCAGGCGTTCTGCTGCCGCGCGGAAATTCAGGGTGTCGGCGACGGCGACGAATTGCTGCAGTTGCCGTAGGTCCATGGTGATATCCCGTCCGAATCAAGTGATGCCGATCAATGCGCTTCCCTTGTATTGAACACGCCCCCGTCGGCACTGTGACTCGGACAACAGTCTTCGAGCATTCGTCCCCCACATCACCGCGGAGGCCCCTCTATGACACCTGCGAACCCCGTTCCCGCACTCGCCAATTTCGAGAAGGCGTTCCGCCCCCGATCCGTCGCGGTCATCGGCGCGTCCGACGACGCGACGCGCATCTCCGGGCGTGCCCTGCACTACCTGATCCGCGCCGGCTATCGCGGGGAGATCTACCCGGTCAACCACCGCCGCGACACGGTGCAGGGGCTCCGCGCCTTCCCCACCCTCGCCGACGTCCCGCGGACTCCCGACATCGCGTTGATCGCCCTTCCGTCGCGACTGCTCGAGGACGCCCTCACCGACTGCGTCGAGCACGGCGTCGGCGCGGCGGTCGTCTACGCGGCGGGCTTCGCCGAGACCGGGTCGGGCGGCAGTGCGCTGCAGGACCGGCTGGCCGCCATCGCAGCGGCGGGCAACATCCGGCTGTTCGGCCCCAACTGCCTCGGGTTGCTCCACACCGACAGCGGATTCACGGGCACGTTCAGCAGCGCGTTCGACGAAGCCCTGCCGACTCCGGGTGGCGCAGCCATCGTCAGCCAAAGCGGTGCCTACGGTGGGCATCTCGCGTATCTGTGCGAGAAGCGGGGAATCGGTGTCGGCTACTGGGTGTCCACCGGCAACGAGGCGGGCACCGACGTCGCGGACTGCATCCACTGGCTCGCCCTCCAGGATGACGTGAGCGTGATCCTGGCCTACGCCGAAGGAATCCGCGACGGCGAGTCGTTCCGGGCCGCACTGCGCGCCGCGCACGATCACCGCAAGCCTGTCGTGTTCATGAAGGTCGGGCAGTCCGCGGCGGGCGCGTCCGCCGCGCAGTCCCACACGGCGAGTCTCGCCGGCGCCGACGCGGTGTTCGACGGGCTCTGCGCGCAATACGGTGTCTACCGCGCGCAGACCACGCAGGAACAGGTGGATGTCGCCTACGCCGCCGTCCGCGGACGCTTCCCGTCCGGCCGCAGCCTCGGAATCATCACCGTCTCGGGCGGTTTCGGTGTGCAGCTGTGCGACGCTGCCGAACGCGGCGGCCTCGACGTCACGCCCCTCGCCGAATCCGGGCGGGCGAAACTCCGCGCGCTCAATCCGATGGGCAGCGACGACAATCCCTGCGACACCACCGCCGGCTGGCTCAACGACATGAGCCTGATCACCAAGACGTTCGACGTCATGTACTCCGACGGCGGCTACGACAGCATCATCGGATCGTTCACCATGCTGCCCGACTCCCCCACCTACGGCGAGGAGATCCGCCTGGCCATCGCCGCCGGGACGAGGGAATACCTCGACCGTCCGACGGCGCTGTGCATGGAGGCGCGCCCCGAGGTGGTCCGGGCATACGAGAGCGACGGCTTCCTCGTCTTCGACGACTCCGAGCGTGCCGTCACCGCGCTCGGCGCCCTCGCGTACTTCGCCGAGCACTTCGACTCCCCGATCGCCGAGCACTTCGACTCCCCGATCGCCGGCCACCGACAGCGCACCGCGCGAGTCGATCTCGGCAGCGAGCCGTTGTCGGAACACGCCGCCCAGAAGATCCTCGCCGACGCCGGCATCCCCTTCCCCGCCTCGACCGTGGTCACCCACCCCGACGACGTCGCGAAGGCGGCCGCCGATCTCGGTTTCCCCCTGGTCATGAAGATCGTCTCGCCCGACATCGCGCACAAGACGGAGATCGGCGGTGTCATTCTCGACGTCGAGGACGAGGCCCGGGCGAGCGCGGCGTATCGGACGCTCCTCCAACGCGCGACCGCAGCGGTGCCCGGTGCCCGCATCGAGGGTGTGCTGCTCGGCGTGATGTGCCCGAAGGGTGTCGAAACCATCGTGGGCGTGACCAACGATCCCGCCTTCGGCCCCACCGTCATGTTCGGGCTGGGTGGCGTGCACGCCGAATTGTTCCGCGACGTCGCGTTCCGCGTCGGTGAACTCGACCACGCCGAAGCGGTGAATCTGATCCGGGAGATCAAGGGTTATCCCCTTCTCACGGGGTTTCGCGGTGCTGCCCCCGCGGATGTCGACGCGCTCGCGGACCTCCTGGTCGCCGTGTCGAGGTTCGCCGTCACCCACGGCGACCAACTCGACTCCCTCGACCTCAACCCGGTGCTGGTTCTCGAGGAGGGCCGCGGCGTGCTCGCCCTCGACGCAGTGATCACGGTGCGGACCGCCCCGTGATCACAGGCATCACCCCCGACAACGAAGGCAGGAGAGCACCATGCCCCTCTCGGAGACCCACCCCAGCTCGTCGAGCCGTACGCGCCACACCGACGCACCCGCACCCCGCCGCACCAGGATCCGCTTCCTGATCGTCGCACTGCTGTTCATCGTGTCGACGCTCAACAACGCCGACCGTGCGATCCTGTCCATCACCGGCACCGAGATCAAGGCCGATCTCGGTATCAGCGCCATCACCCTCGGCTATCTGTTCTCCGCGTTCGCGTGGGCGTACATGCTGGCGCAGATCCCCGGCGGACGGCTCGTCGACCGCTTCGGCGCCAAGCGGATGTATGCCATCAGCATCTTCGTCTGGTCACTCTTCACCCTGCTGCAGGGCTTCGTCCCGCTCATGGGGCTCGGTGCCGCCGTCGCCGCACTGTTCGCCCTGCGCATCGGTGTCGGGATCGCGGAGGGCCCCGCCTACCCGTCGAACGGCCGGGTGGTGGCCACCTGGTTCCCGTCGTCCGAACGGGCCACCGCCTCCGCAATCTTCAATTCGTCCCAGTACGCGGCGGCGGTGGTGTTCACCCCGTTCATGGCGTGGCTCACCCACGCGCACGGATGGCACTCCGCGTATCTCGTCATGGGCGTCATCGGCATGGCGCTGAGCGCGCTGTGGCTGAAGTTCTACGACCAGCCGCGCAAGCACAAAATGGCCAACGACGCCGAAATCGAGTACATCGCCGACGGTGGTGCGCTGGTCGACATCGAGGAGGCGAGTTCGGCACCGGACGCCCCGAAGATCAACACCTGGAAAGCGATTCGTCAGCTCCTCCGCAGCCGGATGATGCTCGGGCTCTATGCCGGCCAGTTCTTCATCACCACCATCGTGTACTTCTTTCTCACCTGGTTCCCGATCTACCTCATCGAGGAACTCGGCATGCCCCTGCTCGACGCCGGCCTCGCCGCGTCCATTCCCGCGATCTTCGGCTTCCTGGGCGGGATCCTCGGCGGAGTCCTGTCGGACCGCCTGCTCACCCGGGGTGTGTCCCTCACCTGGGCCCGCAAGATTCCGATCATCACCGGGCTCACGCTGTCGACCGTCATCGTCCTCTGCAACTTCACCACCTCGCAGACCGTCGTCATCCTCTTTATGGTGCTGGCGTTCTTCGGCAAGGGACTCGGCAGCCTCGGCTGGACCATCGTCTCGGACACCTCCCCCAGGGAGGCGGCCGGACTGTCGGGCGGCCTGTTCAACACGTTCGCGAATGCCGCGGGTATCACCACCCCGATCGCCATCGGCTACATCGTCGACGCCACCGGATCGTACGACGGAGCGCTGATCTTCGTCGGTGTCAGTGCGGCACTGGCGGTCTGCAGCTTCCTGTTCATCATGGGCAAGATCACCCGGGTCGAGTTGACTCCGGATCGGAACGGAGTCCGCCATGCCTGACGTGCACGTGCATCTCACGATCGAGAACGGTGTCGCGATACTGACACTCGACAATCCGCCACTCAACGTCGTGACCCTGGAATTGACACGGCAGCTCGGCGACCGCCTCGACGCCCTCGCGATCGACGACACGGTGCGTGCTGTCGTCGTGACCGGCGCCGGAAGTCGGGCGTTCTGCGCCGGATCCGACATCTCCGAGTTCCACGACATGATGGAACCGGGCCAGGTGGTGGAGAAGAAGCTGCGACGGCAGAACGAGATCTTCCAGTTCCTCGCGCACTTCCCGAAGCCGACGGTGGCCGCGCTGGGCGGTCTCACCCTCGGCGGTGGACTCGAAATCGCCTGCTGCTGCGACCTGTTGATCGCCGAGGAACACATCTCGCTGGCGCTACCGGAGATCAAACTCGGGGTCTTCCCCAGCAGCGGCGGAACGTTCCGCACCACACGGCGGATCGGGATCGGCCGTGCCAAGCGGATGATGTTCTTCGGTGACCCGATCGATGCCCCGACCGCACTCGACTGGGGTCTGGTCGACGCCGTGGTTCCCCGGGGCACCGCACTGGCCGAGGCACGGCGCTGGTCCGGGATCCTCACCCGTCGACCCGCTTTCGCCCTGGAGCTGTGCAAATCGGTGATCAACGCGGGCGACGACCTGGACGAGGATCAGCTCGTGCAGAAGTCCCTGACCGCAAGCGACCGTGCGTTCAGTTCCCCCGAATGCCGCGAAGGGGTGCGCGCCTTCTTCGCCAAGACGACCCCCGATTTTCGAATTCAGGAGCACTCATGAGAAGAGCCGCAATCGTCGCCCCGTCCCGCACCGCCATCGGCGCCTTCGGCGGCGCCCTGAAGAACGTCGCCGTGGAGGATCTCGGCGCCGCCGTCGCCACAGCCGTGGTCGAGCGCAGCGGCATCGACCCCGCACTGATCGAGGACATGGTGTTCGCGCAGTCGTATGCGAACAGCGAGACACCTTGCGTCGGACGCTGGATCGCGCTACAGGCAGGCTTCCCCGTCGACGTCGCCGGAATGCAGCTGGACCGCCGGTGTGGCGGCGGCCTGCAGTCGATCGCCACCGCGGCCATGATGGTGCAGAGCGGCGCCGCAGACGTGGTGATGGCCGGCGGCGTCGAAAGCATGAGCAACGTCGAGTTCTACACCACAGGCATGCGCTGGGGTTCCCGTCAGGGAACGGTGACACTGCACGACCGCCTCGACCGCGGCCGGGAACGGTCTCAGCCCGTCGAACGATTCGGCTACATCTCCGGGATGATCGAGACGGCGGAGAACCTCGCGACCGGATACGGCATCTCCCGCGAGTGCGCCGACGCCTTCGCCGCCCAGAGTCATCACCGTGCCGCCGCGGCGTGGAACGAGGGGCGCTTCGCGGACGAGGTCGTGCCGATCAAGGTTCCGCAGCGCAGAGCCGAGCCCGTGATCTTCGACCGCGACGAGGGAATCCGGGCCGACTCGAACGTCGAGAAACTCGCGGCGCTGCGCACCGTCGTGCCGAACGGCACCGTCACGGCAGGCAACGCCTGCCAGCAGAACGATGCCGCCGCGGCGTGTCTCGTGGTCGCGGAGGATCAGCTGGGCCGGCTCGGTCTCGAACCTCTCGGCTTCCTGCACGGGTGGGCAGCCGTCGGATGCGAACCCGCCGAAATGGGGATCGGCCCGGTCCCGGCGGTGCGGAAGCTGTTCCGCACACTCGGACTGGGATTCGACGACATGGACCTCATCGAAGTCAACGAGGCGTTCGCAGTTCAGGTCCTGGCCGTGTTGCAGGGCTTCGGGTACGAAGACCAGTCGAAGGTCAACGTCAACGGCTCCGGAATCTCCCTCGGCCACCCCGTCGGCGCCACCGGTTCCCGGATCATGGCGACACTGCTCCACGAACTGAAGCGTCGCGGTGGACGCTACGGACTGGAAACGATGTGCATCGGCGGCGGGCAGGGCATCGCCGCCGTCTTCGAATCCGCGTGAGCATTCGCGCTCGTCGTCCTGAACTCGGCGCGTACACCGCGGATTGACGATGCGCGCCGAGTCTCGGTGAACTCGCCTCTCG